>NZ_JBCIYT010000002.1:0-649819 GCF_050455485.1 Neorhizobium sp. BT27B
GCGGGGTGGAGCAGCCCGGTAGCTCGTCAGGCTCATAACCTGAAGGCCGCAGGTTCAAATCCTGCCCCCGCAACCAATAAAATCTCCCAAAAAACAAATAGCCAGAATACAAACGCACCACAGCAACGGGGTGCGGTCAAAACAAGTGTCTCCAAACAACCATAAAAGCCCCGTAAGGGGCTTTTTGTCGTTCTGGGAAACAACTCTTTCAGCGGTTGATCGAACGCCCCGTCGACAAAGCCTGGGGCGTGTAGGAAAAATCGGTCTCGAATGGATAAGTAGGCGCAGGAGATGTCGATCTCCCGGGACTTGCTCATTGCATCGAACTCGAAACTGGCGGACGATATGCCCCATGTCAGAGACCGGTCATCTTCAGGACAGCTTCGGGCAGGCGCTCGCCAACGACTTCGAACTTCGCGAGCGCTGACGCGATCTCTTGAAGGTCTGCAGGCGTCAGTTCGAGATCGACGCTGCCCATATTCTCCTTGAGGCGATGTTCCTTCGTGGTGCCTGGGATCGGCACGACCCATGGCTTCTGGGCGAGCAGCCAGGCGAGCGCGACCTGCGCGGGGGACGAGCGCTTGTTCTCGGCGATAACCGTGATTGCGTCGACCAGCGCAAAATTCGCCTTGCGGGCCTCGGGTGTCAGCCTCGGAACGGCGTTGCGGAAGTCGGTCGGGTAGAACTTGGTGTTTTCGTCGATCTTGCCCGTCAGGAAACCTGCGCCGAGCGGGGTGAAGGGTACGAAACCGATCCCCAGTTCTTCGAGAGTGGGCAGCAGTTCGACTTCCGGGCCACGCCAGAAGAGCGAGTATTCGCTCTGGACAGCCGCGACCGGCTGGACGGCGTGTGCCTTGCGGATCGTGCCGACGCCTGCCTCCGAGAGGCCAAAATGCTTGACCTTGCCCTCGGCGATCAGGTCCTTTACCGCACCCGCCACATCCTCGATCGAAACGGCGGGGTCGACGCGATGCTGGTAGAAGAGATCGATACGGTCGGTCTTGAGCCGCCTCAGGCTTGCTTCGGCGACGGCCTTGATATGCTCCGGACGGCTGTTGGTACCACCACGACGTTCACCTGTTTCCAGATCGATATCGAACCCGAACTTGGTGGCGATCACCACCTTGTCGCGGATCGGGGCAAGAGCCGCGCCGACGAGTTCCTCGTTGACGAAGGGGCCGTATGCCTCGGCGGTATCGAAGAAGGTCAGGCCTTCGTCATAGGCGAACCGCATCAGCTTGATCATCTCGTCCTTGTCGGCTGCATGGCCATAAGCCGAACTCATGCCCATGCAGCCGAGACCGAGGGCGGAGACTTCGAGGTTTCCGAGTTTTCTGGTTTTCATTGTCATTTCCTTGGTCAGGCCGCGCATTTGGCTGACGCGGCTTGGTCTTCAGACAAAGCCTGTCGCCGCGCGGCTGGTACGATGGTGAAAAGCGAGATCAGCAATGTCGCCGCCAGCATGACGGTGCCGGCATCGAAAGCGTGGGAAACCCGGTAGGCCGTCAGGTCGGCTCCCGTCAGGCCCGAAGAACCGATCGCCGCTATGGCGATGAGAACGCTAAGCCCCACGGAGTTGCCGATCTGATGTGCGACGTTTACCGCACCGGAGGCGGCACCCGCATCCTCACGATCGACACGCGCCACACCGGACGAGGTGAGGGGGCTCAAGGTCAGGCCCTGGCTGATACCGATCAGGATCATCGGCATTGCGACGGCGGTCCAGTAGTTCGATCCGACGCCGGCGCGGCTGAGCCATGCCATGGCCACTATGCCGGTCAGCATGCCCGCGATCAGGATCGTGTTGCGACCAAAGCGCCGGATAAGTCGTGGAACGATGATGGCGATCGGGACGTGCAGCATCGTGGCCGGGACGAAGGCTAGTCCTGCCAGCGCGGGACGCAGACCAGCAACCTGCTGCAGGTACAGCGTGGTGAAGAAAAAGAAGCCAACCATCGCGCTGATATAAAGGGCACGACCCGCATAGGCTCCCGAGCGTTCCATGTCGGAAAACAGGCGAAGCGGAAGAATGGGCTGACTGGCACGGCGCTCGATCAACACAAACGCACAAAGCATGATGATGGCTGCGGCAATGGTGGCGAAAGTCGTCGTGTCCCAGCCTGCCTGCGCGGACCGGATGAAGCCGTAGACGAAGGCACCCATGCCCAGTGTCGAGGTTACTGCGCCGGGCAGGTCGAACGTGCCTGGGCGTTTGTCTGTTTCATAAATGTAGATGCGTGCCGCAATGACCATGGCGATGCCGATCGGCAGATTGATCAGAAAACCGATGCGCCATGAGAGCCAGTCGGCAAGGAGGCCGCCGACGACCAGACCGACGGTTGCCGATACGCCCGCCGCCGCACTGTAGAGCGAGACCGCCCGCACACGTTCCTCGCCTTCGTCAAAACTGGTCTGCAGGAGAGCGAGGGTTGTGGGCGCGAGGATGGCAGAACCCAATCCCTGGACAGCACGCCAGGACAGCATCCATGCCGAAGACTGTGACGCACCGATGGCAACGGATGCAACGGTAAAGATCGTCATGCCGATGATGAACATCCGGCGACGACCAAGAATGTCTCCGGCCCTTGCTCCGAGCAGGAGGAACCCTCCGAAGGTCAATGTGTAGGCGCTCTGCACCCACGCAAGCCCGGCATCGGAGAAACCGAGTTCGGTATGGATTTTCGGCAGGCCGGTGAGGACGACCGAGATGTCGAGCACGATCATCACGTAGCTGATGAGGATGATCGCCAGGATAGCGGCTTTGTTCGGTGGCGACGTGGCAGTGTTTTCGTGAGGCATTGTAATCCTGATGACTTGGCTGGCCCTGGCCGTCCTCCACGGTGAGGCTGCATTGTGATGACCGGAAGATAGCTCTTGTCGACCATGTCGATTAGGGGCAGTAATCGGGATGAAGCTATAAGGATGCCTAATGAATGGCGCAGGAGAATTTCAACGATCTGGTCGCGTTCGTCACTGTCGCGCGCGAGGAGAGCTTTACGCGGGCAGCCGTGAAGCTCGGTGTGTCGCAGTCCGCGCTTAGCCAGACGGTTCGCGGTCTCGAAGAGCGCCTTGGGCTTCGGCTGCTGACCCGGACGACGCGCCGGGTATCCCCGACGGTTGCCGGCGAACGTCTTCTCCAGACGGCAGGTCCGCGTTTCGAGGAAATTCAGGCCGAGCTTGCGGCGCTCAGCGAGATGCGGGACAAACCGGCGGGGACGGTCAGGATCACGGCTGGCGAACATGCAGCAATTTCGGTTCTGGCGCCCGCACTCGACAAGGTCCTGCCGGACAACCCCGACCTCAACGTGGAAATCACCGTCGATTACGGCCTGACCGATATCGTCGCCGAACGTTACGATGCCGGCGTTCGTCTGGGGGAGCAACTTGCCAAGGACATGATCGCGGTCAGGATCGGGCCGGAGATGCGGATGGCCGTGGTCGGCGCTCCGTCCTATTTTCACCAGCACCCCTGGCCGGAAGTGCCCGAAGACCTGACAGACCATAACTGTATCCAGATCAGGATGCCGACCTACGGCAATATCCTTGCATGGGAATTCGAGAAGGACGGGCACGAGCTCAAGGTGCGGGTCGAGGGGCAGATGGTGTTCAACAACATCGCGATGCGTCTCGATGCGGCGAGACGCGGTCTCGGCCTTGCCTATATGCCGGACGATCTCGTGGCGGACGATATCGCGCAGGGAAAACTGATCCGGGTGCTTGAGGATTGGTGCGCGCCGTTTTCCGGCTATCACCTCTATTACCCGAACCGCCGCCACGCCTCGCCAGCCTTCGCCCTGGTGGTGGACGCGCTGCGGTATCGGGGGTGACAGGGTAATCAACGGAACGTGATTGATAAGGCAGGCTAATACCTTCAATCGGAAATAAGTATCTAATCACCTGAATGACGCTCGCGTAGCCTTTGTCCAACGTCATGTTGCAAGGCAGGCATTCCGAGCATGTTCACCAAAACCCTTTCCGCTGTTGCGGCTTCCACGCTGGTCCTCACATCAGGGGCAGCCTACGCTCAGATGCCTTCAAAGCCGGAGCCCCTGAAAATTCAGGAGCAGGGAAGCTTTGCGGTTGGCGGCAGGGTATCGGCCACGCCCGGCACCTATGACAACAATGCGCCGACCGCTGCAGGCCAGACACTGCATGGCGACCATGCCTATGTCTTTTATCAGGTCCCCCAAAATCCAAAACCTCTGCCGATCGTCATGCTGCATGGCGCCTTCCAGTCGGCGCGAAGCTGGGAGACGACACCGGATGGTCGCGAAGGTTTCCAGAACCTCTTCCTTCGCAAGGGCTTCTCCACCTATCTCGTCGATCAGCCGCGACGTGGCCGGGCTGGCAATTCCACCGTGGCTGCCACGATCGAGCCGACACCTTACGACCAGCTTTTCTTCGACCAGTTCCGGCTTGGAAAATGGCCCGACTATTTCCAGAACGTCCAGTTCGACCGTAGCCCTGAAGCTCTCGACCAGTTCCTCCGCTCGGTCACTCCGAATACCGGGCCTTACGATGCCAACGTGATCTCCGATGCGATGTCGGCGCTGTTCGACAAGACCGGACCCGGTATCCTGTTCACCCATTCGCAGGCAGGTGGGCCGGGTTGGCTGACAGCGATCAAAAACACCAACGTCAAGGGCATCGTGGCGCTTGAGCCCGGCAGTGGCTTCATCTTCCCGGAAGGCGAGGTTCCGGCCGACATGCCGAGTGCGGCCGGCACGCTCAAGGGCGAAGCCGTGCCCGTCGCCGATTTCGAGAAGCTGACCAAGCTGCCGATCGTCATCTACTACGGAGACAATTTCCCGATCGAGCCGACCACCGAGCGCGGCCAGGACAATTGGCGTGTGCGGCTGGCAATGGCCAGACTCTGGGTAGAAGCGGTCAACAAGCATGGCGGCGATGCGACGCTCGTCCATCTGCCTGACGTCGGTATCAAAGGCGGCACTCACTTCCTGATGTCGGACCTGAACAATGTCGAGATCGCCGACCAGATCTCCAAATTCCTCGCCGACAAGAAGCTCGACTGATCCACCGCCGCAGGCGCGAAAAAGAGCTCCACCGCCGTTACCCGAACAGAGAAGGAGCCAGACAATGGCCACCGATATCATCAACGCAAACAGACGTGAATTTCTGGGAGCATCTGCTCTCGTCGTCTCCGGTGCGATTTTAGGAGTATCCACGATGCCGACGAAAGCCGTCGCTGCCGACTACAAGCAGAACCCCTTCACCCTCGTTTATGATGGGGCGATCACCAGCAATGAACCGGGCAAGGTCAACATCCATCCGGTAAAATACAAGCTCAATGGCCTCGACATCGTTGCCAATGTCTACACACCGGCGAACTACGATCCGGCCCAGAAATATCCAACGATCGTGCTCGCGCATCCCAACGGTGGTGTGAAGGAGCAGACCACAGGCCTTTACGCCCAGCGGTTGGCGGAACAGGGGTTTATCACGATCACGGCCGATGCCGCCTATCAGGGCGGAAGCGGCGGTGCGCCGCGCAGCACCGACAAGCCGCAATATCGCATCGAGGACATCCATGGCATGGCTGACTTTGTCAGCGGCTTCCCTGGTGTCGATACCGCGCGTCTCGGCCTGTTCGGCATCTGCGGCGGCGGCGGTTACTCTCTGGCGGTTGCCAAGACCGACAAGCGCTTCAAGGCGCTGGCAACGCTCAGCATGTTCAACTCCGGACGCGTTCGTCGCAACGGTTTTCAGGATAGCCAGATGGACACGATCCAGCAGCGCCTGCAGCAGGCATCTGCCGCGCGTGCTCAGGAAGCGGCCGGTGGTGAAGTGCTCTATTCGGGTGACGCGAACCTGACCGACGCGCAGATCGCGGCACTGCCCTTCGATCTCTATCGCGAAGGCTATGAATATTACTGGCGCACCCATGCCCATCCCGGCTCGACCTTCCGGTACACGACGAGCAGCCTGATGGACCTGATGCGCTGGGACGCGACCGATGAGATCGCGCTGATCGATGTGCCGCTGCTGATGATTGCAGGCAGCGAAGCCGACACCCTTTACATGACCGAGGACGCTTTCCCGAAGGCCACCGGCACCAAGGACAAGGAACTCTTCAGGATCGAAGGTGCCAAGCACATCGAGACCTACTGGGTCCCCGAATATGTCGATGCGGCTTTGTCGAAGCTGAAGCCGTTCTTCGACCGCCACCTCGCTTCGGCCTGACGATCATTTCGGACGGGCGCAGCGGCGCCCGCGGCCTCCCGGATCGGCAGACCTCGGAGGGGCACAACATACAGAGGAAAATGCATTGAAGAAAATCATCTCGGGAATTGTTGGCGCAGGCATCGTCTTTGCATCCGGATTGGAGACAACCATGGCACAGGAACCCGCATCTAACCTTGAGTCCGCAAAATCCCGGACGCAGCAACTGATGGGCGACATCGCGCCGAAACTGGCGGAGCTGACCGACGACGTTCTTTACGCCGATGTCTGGGAGCGACCGCAGCTTTCCCAACGTGACCGCAGTCTGGTGACCGTCAGTGCTCTGATCGCACTCAATCGTCCGGATCAGCTCAGGTCGCATCTCGTTCGCGCAAAGGCGAATGGCCTGACCGAGGAGCAGCTCGTCGAGACCATCACGCACATGGCCTTCTATTCGGGCTGGCCGAGTGCTGTTTCGGCCGTCGCCATCGCCAAAGACGTGTTCGCGGAGAACTGAGCCATGACGCCCAAGTCCATCATCACCGCCGCCATGGCGTTCGGCGCGACCACAGCCTTTGCCGAACCCGATCGTGAGGTGTCTGTAACGCGTGCGTCCTCGCAGGTGGCGACCGCCGGCGCACCGGAATATTTTACCGGTTCCGTGAAAGTGCAGTCCCGCTTCCAGGCGAATGCGCCAGCCCGTGTCGGCGGAGGTCTCGTTTCCTTCGAACCCACTGCGCGCACCGTCTGGCATACCCATCCGCTCGGTCAGACGCTGATCGTGACGGAAGGGGCAGGACTGGTCCAGCACTGGGAAGGCGAGCTGCAGGAGATCGGTCCCGGCGACGTCGTCTGGATACCACCGGGCGTCAAGCATTGGCATGGTGCCACCCCCGACAGCGGCATGTCGCATATCGCCATTGCCGAATCCCTGGACGGCAAGACCGTCGAGTGGATGGAGCATGTCAGCGACGAACAATATGGGCAGAAGCGCGGGGATGTCGGTGAATAATATCCTCAAAACCTTCGGTGCCGCTGCGTTCGTCGCCACCACCGTCCTCATGGTCGGCATGCAGGTTCATGCCGAGCCGACACGGGCGACGATGCCCGACATCGACAAGCTCGTCCACTATACGACGGTCAACCGTGGTGAGGTCACGGAACACATCATGACGACCCGTGAGGCGATCGAGGCGGTGAAAGCCGGGCAGCCTATTCCGAACGGCACCCATGTCGCCCTTGTCGACTATCGCGACGGCAAGGTCTTCCGCTACTTCATCATGGAGAAGGGCGAAAACTGGGGTCAGGACTACGACGAGAACCGCCGGACGGCCGACTGGCAGTTCCAGTGGTTCAAGCCGGATGGCACGATCAACATGGACGAGAACACCGCCCGCTGTCAGCGCTGCCATACGTCTCGGTCAGACCGGGATTTCCTGTATACATTCAACGAAATGCGCCGGTTCGAATTCGAATGACCACTGTATTTCGCGTTCGCCTCCTCCTTGATTTTCTGACTGTTGCGCTGATCATCGCCTGTCTCGCCTATTGGTGGCTCGACAACCTGTTTCATGAGGTTCTCGGCACAGTGCTGTTTGCGCTGGTGATCGGCCATAACGTCTTCAACAGACGATGGTACGGGAACATCGCAAAAGGCAGGCGCGACGCCGTCCGGCTCTTCAACATCTTCACGATCGTCTGTCTGGCGGTCGCGATGCTTGTGATGCTGGCGACGAGCCTGCTGATATCGCGCGATCTCTTCTCGTTCATGGCGCTGGACGGCGCGTTCGCGGTTCGGGAAATTCATATGTTTGCGGGCTCTTGGACGCTAGTCATTATTGCGATCCATCTGGGAACGCGCTGGACCGTCGTCATGAAAACTGCCCGGTCGACCCTGGGTCTCGCTTCGCCGAGTCCATTGCGCACCATGGCTCTTCGGGCGTCGGCACTGGGCATCGCAGCCTGCGGCGTGAAAAGCTCATTCGAAATGGCGCTAGGGGCGAAGCTGATGCTGACCTACTCGCTCGACATGTGGGATTTTAACGAGAGCACGCTTCAATTCTTCGTCAACTACGGGTCGATCGTCTGTCTATACGCGGTCGTGACGCACTATGGGCTCAATCTCATCAGACAGGTGGTGCACTGATGTCTCGGGTGCGCGCTCGTGAAAGGGATTAAGATGGCATTTTCAGGATTCCAGATTTCTATGGGAGCCGCTTTGGCCTTCATCGTCAGCATCGGATGGCTCGTTCACTGCTGAAAGATTGCGGCCCCAGGGTCACCCCTTCAAAGCTCCTCCGCCTTCAGGCCGAGGAGCTTTTTGCATTTCCGGGCTGAAAAGCATGAAAGGGCGGGGATGGTGTGAGGGGAGGGGCTTCGCCAAAATCGTCACGCGCAAGGGTGCGTCTGACCCCGCGCCAATCCGGTGGATGGCTTTCCGTTCGGCTGTCAGATCTTAAGGTCGCGGTTACGACTTTCCCCTACAGTTCCCGCCACAAGTCCTCGGCCAAGCCGTCCTGCCAGTCAGACACATAGTTTCAGACATCCTGCGCCCAAGATTTTACCGCGAGAACGGCCATGATATTTCAATCTGCCAACAGTTTTCCCCGCGACGACATGCAGACAGATCCGCGCAAGCCGCGGATCACGATCGGTGATCTTGTCGAAAAGTTCTGGTCGGCGCGTTTCTGGGCCGTGGGTGGTGCCGTTCTGCTGGCTGTGCTGTGCCTTGCGATCACGCCATTCATCAAGCCGGTTTATGAGGCAAGCGCGCAGATCTACATCGACCCGCAAAATCTGCAGGTTCTGCAAAATGACCTGACCCCGGCGCTGTCCGGCGGTGATTCAGGTGTCCTGATCGCTGAAAGCCAAGTGCGGATCATGCAGTCCGCTTCCGTTCTGAAGCTTGTTGTCGAAAAGCTCGGTCTGGTCGGCGACGAGGAATTTGGCGGCCCGTCAGAATCCCGGCTGTCCTTCGGTTCATCCGGCCAGTCGGATGTCGATCCTGTGCAGGTGGCCATCGAGCGTCTGTCGAAAAACGTCAATGTGGTTCGCGAGGACCGCACCTACATGATTTCCGTTTACGCCAGAAGCCACTCGCCGACGCGCGCCGCGGAGATTGCCAATGCGGTGGTCGACGGATATCTTCAGGTACGCGACGGGCACCGGACGGAAGTGGCAAGTGTCGCGACCGGCGCACTCGAAGGTCGTCTGGTTGCCTTGCAGGCTGCCTTGAAGGAGCGCGAGGACGCGGTTGCCAAGTTCAAGGTCGACAACAATATCGTCGACGCCAATGGCATCTTTCTCGCCGAAAGCCGCCTCAACCAGAACAATACCGTCGTTTCGACCTCCGAAGATCTCCTCAATAAAAGACGTGTGGAGCGCGACCAGCTGCGCGAACTGCTGTCTTCTCCCGAAAGGTTTCTGTCGTCTCCGGTTGCCACCGCTTCCGCCGATTTCCTGCGGTTGAGGGGAGAGCTGGAGCGTTCAGAGGCGGAGCTTTCGGTTCTTCAGGCGACATTGGGCCAGCGGCATCCGCGCGTCGTGACCGCGTCGACCCGACTTGCTGCGGTCAGGCGGTCGATCAATGCGGAAATGGTCCGTCTCGCCGAGAATGCCGATATCGATTACGAACGTGCGCGATCCGAATATGCGGTGGCGCAAAAATCGATGGATCCGCTGGTATCGGAAGTCCAGAAGATCGATGCGGCACGCATTCAGTGGCGACAGTTGCAGCGTGATGCCGACAGCGCCCGCGCCGTTTACGAAGAGGCACTGACACGCTCACGCGAAACACGTGAACAGGGCCTGATGACGACGCTGAATGCGCAGGTCGTGTCGCGCGCCTCCACGCCCATTCGCCGGAGATCCCCACCCTCTCTGTCTCTGCTGCTGATGGTCTCCGTCGCTCTCGGCGGCAGCCTCGGCCTTGCTCTTGGTGTCGGTTATGACGGTTTGCGGCAACAGGTTCGCGGTGGACGTCGCGCCGAAGACAACGATGCGCCGGCATCTCTGCTGGATATGGAAGAGCGGCCGATGCGTCGCGCCTCCTGAGGCGAGAGGGTCCGACGAAAGCATCGTCCCATCTGACGTCACATGTCGTCGTTATCGCCACTTTTCCTTTTGAGGCCATGTCGTGATCGAGCATTCCCAGACCCGACGGAAGTCGCCGCTTGCGAATTTTGCGCAGGCGGACGCCATCGTTGTTCTCGGTTTTGTCCTGTGCGTCCTTGCAACGCTGGCATTCTGGACGCAGATGCAGCCATTCCGAAGTCTTCAGGACTATAGCGCCGTTCAGGATACGACCCAATCGAACGAACTGCGCAAATACACGACACTGATCATTTCCGGCTTGTTCATGCTGTTTCTGTGGGCTGACGGAAATGGTCGCCGCATTTTCGATGTCGCACGCTCGCCCGTCATCGTTGCCGTGTTCGGCTGGGCGCTGTTGACCTGCCTGATATCGGCCAATCCGTCACTCGCCCTGAACCGTCTGGTTCTGGCGGCAATTGCGGTGCAGGTCGCCTATGCCGTACCGTTTCTGTTTCGTGATGCATCGCGGTTGATCGATGCGCTTGGCCTGTGCGCGACCATTCTGATCACCGCATCCTATCTCGGCGTGCTGTTTTTACCGGATCTTGCCATTCATGCGGTTCGCGACGTGACCGAGCAGACCCTGGCCGGAAACTGGCGCGGCATTTTCGGCCACAAGAACGATCTGTCCTCGATGGCGGCGCTGTTTGTCTTTCTCGGCATTCTCGTCGCCCGCACCAACAGCCGTGTGTGGGGCATTGCAATTGTTCTGGCATCCGTCGTGCTTCTGATCATGTCGGAAGGAAAAACGGCCACTCTTCTGACAATCCCCGCGCTGTTTTTCGGATTGCTGATCGTCCATATGCGATCGATGGTCCTGACCACGCTGCTGGCCTGCGGCCTGATCGTGACCATCGTGTTCTTTACGCTCGGTGGGGTTCTGTCTGCCGATCTGGCGACGGTTTTTGAAGGGATATTGCCGGATCCGTCGTTCACCGGCCGTACGGATGCATGGAAGATCGCGCTGGAAGCGATCGGGCAGTCACCGCTGGTCGGTTACGGCTACGTGATCTTCTGGGACCTCGGCATGGCGCATAACATGGCGGTCGCAGCCTCGGTGATCGGCAATTTCGACCACGCCCATAACGCCTTTCTCGATGTGATCCTGTCCGTCGGGCTGATCGGGTTGTTTTTCGTGCTGGTCTGGACCGTCGTCTTGCCGCTGCGGCATATCCATCGCATCCGGCCCTATATTCGCAATGGCACAGAATCCGCGCTGGCTGGTTTTCTGGTCAATGTGTGGCTCTTCGGCATGATGAACGCATCGCTGGAAGCCATTCTGTTCAATCGAAGCAATCCGATCTGGTACACGGTACTGGTTGCGATGGGCTGCCTTCATGCCTGGGCGCAGTCATTGCCGATCAAACGCTGAAGGCGACCGCGCCCAAGGACCGTGTCGTCCTTGTCAGGCTCGTTTGCGCCGTTGCGTGTGGGTGTTCATCAGAAAAGTGCCCATAAAAATGCCGACCCTCTCGGCGGGAGAGGGCCGGCAGTTTTCGCACGCCGTGTCGGCGACGCGAAATTTCGGCTCAGGTGCGCACTGTAAAGCCGACGTCGACGCTGGCCTTGATGGCGTTAGAATAGGGGCAAATGTCATGCGTGACGTCGACCAGCTTCTGGGCGTCTTCTTCCGACAGACCCGGTAGATAGACGTCGAGGGCTGCGGTGATGCCGAAACCACCTTCAGAACGCGGGCCGATGCCGATAGTGGCGCCGACGGTCGAACCTTCCGGTACTTTGGTCTTCAGCTGCTGGGCACCGACGCGCAGGGCACCGAGGAAGCAGGCCGAATAACCGAGCGCAAAGAGTTTTTCCGGGTTGGCGCCATCACCGCCCGGACCACCGAGTTCCTTGGGCACAACCAGCTGCAGCGACAGGCTGCCGTCATCAAGCGCCGTCTTGCCGTCGCGGCCGCCACCGTGGGCCGTTGCGCTCGTCTTGTATTTTGCATCAACAGACATAGGTCTTCTCCTTGGTTGGGTGAACTCGTTTTGGGTCGTTATTTATTTTGAGCAATTGTGTTGTGCGCAATATGAGTTGCGAAACGACTTATGTCAATGACTTGCAATTCGATTGTGCGCGATTTATCTTTTTGTCATGAAGACGCCCGCAGAAAATGCCGCTCCGATCGGTCTGGACCAGATGCTCTGTTTTGCCGTGTACAAGGCGGAGCAGGCGTTTAATCGTGTCTATCGCCAGGCTTTGGAGCCACTGGGGCTCACCTACCCGCAGTTTCTGACGATGCGCCTGTTGTGGAACGAGGGGAGCCTGTCGGTCGGTGAGATATCCGAACGGCTGGGGCTTGATTCCGGGACCGTAACGCCATTGCTCAAGCGGTTGACCTCGATGGGGCTGGTGAAAAAGGTCAGACGTGTGGATGACGAACGCCGTGTCGATATCTTTCTGACCGACGAGGGGCTTGCTCTGCAACAGAAGTCCGAAGCGGTCATGCGGTGCATCGCGCAGGCCGTGGCGGTGGACCGCAGCGAAGGCGCGGATATGCTGATGACGATCAACCGCCTCACCGCCAACCTGACACATGCCGCAGAACGGTAAGTTTCGGATTTTTAAGCTCGGTTGGTTTCGCCAGGTCGCAGCGCGACAAAGCAAACCCGGCGATCGTAAGCGAATTGAACCGATCGCTGGGCGTTTTCACAAGACATCGTGAAGTTTTTGTCGTCGGCACATCGGATGATTGCCCGCCTGTTGCCGTTCTTACCGTTGCGTTAAGCAATAACGGTTTTCGGCAGCATTTTTCCCGGCGAAATTAACTGTCTTTAAATAAACAGATGCACCCGCATAACCGAGTATATCCCAAAGGTTAACGAAATATTGCGTTTCTGACGGCATTGGCGCTCCTTGTCCCAAATTCATTCTGGGGGTTCATCCATGTCCATCGAAGATCTGCGCGTATCTGCCGCAACCGAAGAGACTGCTGCCGACCACTTCCGTTCCGACCTCGCCGAGGAGATTGCGCTGTCGCAAAACGATGGAAGCGAGGCGGGCCCCGGAGTGGAGCTTGCACAGGCGACCCCGACGGGTGAGCGCCTTCCGACAGTGCCCGCGGCGCCGGCGACGCAGCCGACGGGTGTCACGCCTCCCGTCACGCAGGTTACCCCGGATGCCGCCAATATCGTGCGGCTGGCAGCAACTGTTTCCATCGACGACATCCGCATCGAGGGTGCAAATCTCGTTCTCGTCCAGGCGGATGGCACCGAGATCGTCATCGTCAATGGCGCGACAAAGGTGCCGACCATTCTTCTGGGCGATGTCGAGCTGCCGCAGCAGACCTTCATTGCGGCGCTGGAAGGCAACGGCATCAACGTGGCGGCCGGTCCCGACGGATCCTATTCCGCAAGTTCGGCGCCGGGCAGCTCGGGCGGCAATTTCGAGGATTCGATCAACGCAAGCCAGAATGGTCCTATCCAGCTTGCCGATCTTCTCGGCGACACATCCTTTGATGACGCTGCTCTGGCCAACGAGAACGAGACCGGCGAGGATCAGCCGACAACATCAGGCACGACGTTCCAGCTGGGTGCCGCCGAAGCAACGACGGCCGACGGCGCATTCGAAACCGTCATTCTCCAAGGCCAGCTGAATTTCACTCAGGGTAACCAGTTCGGTATCGTCGTCTCGGTCGCACTTGCAGACAGTGCATCGGCCTTGCCCTATGTCCTGCGGTCCGGCGGCCTGCTGGTCAGCACAACGCTGGTCACCGGCGGCACATCGGCTGAACCGGTGGTGACACTGACCGGCACGGCGGAAAATGGCGTGACCGTGTTCACGCTGGTCGTGACGGACGTCAAGACCGGTGCATTCACCTTCACATTGATGCAGCCGCTCGATCATTCGGGCATCGGCAATATCGGCGCCGCAGACGTGCTCAGCCTGCCGTTCACCTATTCGGTTCAGGACAAGGACGGCCCGGCGGTTGAAGGCTCCTTCACCATAAACATCGCCGATGACGGCCCGACCGCCATCACCGGCAATGCTTCCGTCGTGCACGACGAAGCACTGTCCGGCGGCAATGTCGACAGCGTCACCTCGACGGCATCCGTGACCGGCATCTCGCTGAACATCGACTGGGGCGCGGATTCCGCCAATGCCGGTGGCACCAACGACCGGACGGTCACCTTCACAAATGCGAATGTCAGCGCATCCAACGCCTATGGCGCGGGGCTGACATCGCTCGGCGCAACCGTCAGCACTGCGGTCGTCAACGGCACCTTGATCGGCTATACCGGCACCACTGTTCCCGGCGCCGTAACAGACGCCAGCGTGGTTTTCCACGCCACGCTGTCCGATGCCGCCAGCGGTTCCTATTCCTTCACGGTGGTCAAGCCGCTCGACCATGCTGCCGGTAATGGCCAGAACACGTTGACGCTGACCTTCAATTACACCGCGACAGATTCCGACGGCGATAGCGCTGGTAACAGCTTCACGGTCGGCATCGTCGATGATGCACCGATCGCCAATGTCGGTGCGGAAGCGACTGTCGAGGACGAAGCTGTCGTCGATGGAGATCCTGAAACGGAAGACGGCAATAACGAGACGGACGACAATCTTTCGGCCACATCCGGCGACTCGCTGAACATCAGCTGGGGTTCGGACAATGCCAATATCGGCGGCAGCAATGACCGCTCTGTTGCCTTTACCGATGCGACAATGACGGCTGTGGGTGCCTATGGCGCCGGCCTCACATCGCTTGGCGCTGCTGTCAGCACGATCGTGCTCACCAACGGTACACTGGTTGGGTATACCGGTGCTGCGCCATCGTCGATCGATGCCGGTAACGTCGTCTTTTATGCGACGCTGTCGGATGCCGGCAATGGCAGCTATTCCTTCACACTGGTCAAGCCGCTCGATCATGCGGCCGGTAACGGCGCGACCGGCGAAGCCTCGCTGAGCCTGACATTTGGTTATACCGCGACGGATTCGGACGGTGACAGCGCCTCCAGCAGCTTTACCGTGCGTGTTGCGGACGACACGCTGACATTTTTCGATCCACAGGAAGGCGTGACGATCTCGGAAGACAAGCTTACGGGCGATGTCGATGAGGGCGAACCGACGAACGAAAACCCTGAAGAGGGCGGTCCGAGCGATGACGATATCATTCCGTTGCGGCTTCTGGCCGTATCCTCGGAAAATACGACCACCGGTGGCAGCCTCGGCATTCACTGGGGCGCCGACGACGGCAATGCGCAGGGCAATGCCGGCCTGAGCGAAGACGGTACGAATGATCGTGGCGTCGGTTTCACGGACGACGATCTCGATGGCCTCTATGATCAGGGTCTGACGTCCGACGGTATCGACCTTGTCTACGTGCTTTCCGACAATGGTGCGGTGCTGACCGCTCACAAGGGCAGCGCCACGGGCGAAGCCGTGTTCACCGTCAGGCTTTCCGATGAAGGCGAGAACGGTTCCTTCACGTTCGAACTGCAGGGCAATCTCGACCACACACCGCGTCTGGGTGACGATTCCTTCGGCATCCGTTTCGACTTCACCGCCCGCGATTCCGATGGGGATGTCGGCGGTTCCTCCTTCACTGTGACGGTGGTGGACGACGTCCCGGTCATCGGTACGCCGGAGACGACGGATATTGACGAGGAAGATGTTCCGGGTCTCAAAGGCAATGCCGGCGATACTTACGAGCCGAACGAAGGTGCTGGTGGCCGTATCACCGGCGCCGGTTCCGTTATCGGTTCGCTCGGCGTTTCCTGGGGCGCGGACGATAACAACACCGGTGACGCACAGCGCTCGTTGTCCTTCATCGGTTATGGTGCCCAGACCAACGGCGAGGAAGGCGAACCGGTTTACAGAAGCGTTATGGTCGGTACGGCTCCGCTGACCGCCGCAGGGCAGGCGGTTTTCTATTACGCGACTGAAATCGAGGGCGTGCCGACACTGGTGGGCTTTACCGGTGCCGATCCGCTGGAAGAGAAAAGCTGGGTCTTTACGGTAACGCTCGACGATACGGTTAAAACGGGCGAATACACGTTCACCCTGCTCAAGGCGATCGATCATGCCACAGCCGGTTCCGAGGATGATATCGAACTGAGCTTCGATTTCCGGGCAACGGATTCCGATGGTGACAGTGCCGATGGACGCTTCTCTGTAAATGTCAACGACGATGCGCCTGTTCGCGGCGAGGAAGTTCCGGGCTCCGCCAGCGATGATGGGCTGGATGGCGGACCAGAGTCGGCAGCCATCGCGGAAGGCGAGTTGAACATTCGCTGGGGTTCGGATGCCGCCGATAACGAAGACATCACGTCGGGTCCGGGCAACCGCTCCGTCGTGTTCGACGGTGCGGGAGTGACTGTTGCCGGTGCCTATCACGGTGCGGCTTTGACCTCGCTCGGCAGAGAGGTCACGACCTCTTTCTCCGGTGCCACTCTGACCGCCTATGTTGGCAAGGGAACACCTCAGGAGGCGATCGTCTTTACGGTGACGCTCTCAGACGACGACACCGGTTCCTACAAGTTCGAACTGTTTCAGCCGCTCGACCATGACAAGGGCAATGGTGCGGATTCCTTGTCCCTGACTTTCGATTACAAGGCCACGGATTCGGATGGCGACGCCATTACCGGCCAGTTCATCGTTTCCGTCGCCGATGATGTCGCGACGATCGGTACGCCTTACGCTGATGGCACGGTCGAAGAAGAGCAGCAGCAGGTTGCCGGAATCGGTAATGAGGACCGTGATGGCGAGGGGGATCAGGACACCCGTCGCGATGACGCGACGACCCATGTTGCGACCGGCACGCTGGCGATCTACTGGGGTGCCGACAGTGCCAATGACACGGACGGGCAGCCGGGCGATCGTTCGGTTGCGTTCACAACGGCCGGTATCGAGGCTCTGAAGGCGCAGAACCTGACATCGGACGGCAAGGCGATAAGCTACACGACCATCACCGTCGGCGGCCAGCCGACTCTGGTTGCCTATTATACCGGAACGGTCGCGCCGACTGCGCCGCCATCCAATGCAAATTCCGCGAATATCGTATTCTCGGTCACGCTGTCCGATCGCGGCGACGGTTCTTACACATTCACGCTGTTCAACACGCTTGATCATCAGGGTTCCGTGCAGGGTGAAGATAGCCTTGTGCTGAGCTTCGGGTTCACGGCAACCGATAGCGATGGTGATGTGACGGACGCAGCCAGCTTCGATGTCCGTGTTATCGATGATACGCCGATCGCGATCGGCACGATCCTCGACCGTTATGTCGAGGAAGAAGAACTTTTCGGCGGCAACGAGGATGACGTGCCGGGCGTGATCGCGCCCGATGCTGACGGGAACTATCCTTTCGTCGGGCACCGGAACCTGACCACCGACAAGGCAGGTGGTCCGCTCAACATCGCCTGGGGCGGTGATGATGGCAATGCCAGCGTCGACGGCGGTTTCACCGGCACGCAGGTGGCCGGCGACCGGTCGGTCGTGTTCGCTACCTCGAACAGCGTTGCGGCAACGATCATCACGGCGCAGGCTGCGGGCCAATTCCTGACGGTCAAGAGCGGCAACAACACGCTCGATCTTTCGACGCTGACCTCGGCCGGTAAGGCACTGGTGTTCACGCTGTCGGATAACGGCACGACGCTGACAGCCCGTGCAGGCACTGCGAACGGTGATGTCGTGTTCACGGTCAAGCTCTCGGATACCGGTAGCGGCTCCTACAGCTTTGACCTCGATGGCGTTCTCGACCATCCCATCAAGGGATCGGGTGCGGCCAATGAGGATGTCCTGTCCTTCACCTTCAAGTTCACGGCCCGTGATGGCGACGGCGATATCGCCGTCAACGATTTTACTGTCAAAGTCATCGACGACAGCCCGGTTGCATACACCGGCACGTCCTCGATCGTTGAGGATGAGGCGGTCAACCGCGGCAATAACGAAGCTGAACCCAACCTTTCCGCCAAGGTCGAGAATGTCCTGCTCAATATCGAATGGGGTGCGGATCGGGCGGATGTCGAAACGATCACTTCCGGCCCAGGCAATCGTTCGGTCACCTTCACGACCAAGGATGTGCAGGTCTGGAATGCGACCGGTACGGCACTGACCTCGCATGGTCTGGCCGTGACGACAACGCTCGTCAATGGCGAGTTGATCGGCCATACCGGCAACAGGCCATCGGCTAACAATATCGTCTTCCGTGTGACCCTGTCGGACGATGGTGTGGGATCCTATTCCTTCACGCTGGTTCAGCCGCTCGATCATGCCGTCGGTGGCGGCGAGAACGTGCTGACATTGACCTTCGGCTATACGGCGACGGATTCCGACGGCGATACGGCGGCCAATACGTTCACCGTCAGCGTCATGGACGACGTGCCGATCGCCGGCAATGCC
This sequence comes from Neorhizobium sp. BT27B, assembly GCF_050455485.1. Taxonomy (NCBI): domain Bacteria; kingdom Pseudomonadati; phylum Pseudomonadota; class Alphaproteobacteria; order Hyphomicrobiales; family Rhizobiaceae; genus Neorhizobium; species Neorhizobium sp. BT27B. The sequence goes on from NZ_JBCIYT010000002.1 coordinate 18,613, forward strand.
GGCGATCGCTATGTCGAGGAAGAGGCACTTCGTGGCGGTAACGAGGACCTCAGCCCTGTCGGTGTCGAATGGGACGGCGTGGTTGCCAACGGCTTCCGCCCGATTACCGACGAGGCCGGCGCATCGCTGAACATCAAATGGGGTAGCGACGACGGCAACAAGAACAGAAACGGCGGGTATAACGGCACGCAGGTTGCCGGTGACCGTTCGATCGTGTTCGAGTTCACCAGAGACATTGCAACACCGCTGCGTTCGAGCGCTGCCGCAATCACGCCGGTCGCGGCCGCGGACGTCGCCCAGTTCCTGACAGTTAAAAGCGGTGATAACGTCATCGCGCTCAAGGACCTGACATCCGGCGGCCAGAGCCTGACTTATACGCTGACCGATAACGGCACCAAGCTGACGGCGACGGCCGGAGGCAAGACGATCTTCATCGTGACGCTGTCGGATCTGGACAAGGGTTCCTATGCGTTCGAGCTGAAAGGCGTGCTCGACCACCCGGTCAAGGATTCTGGTGCGTCCAACGAGGACGTATTGAGTTTCACTTTCACCTACACGGCCCGTGACGGTGATGGCGACAAGGTCACCGGCAATTTTGCCGTCAACGTCATCGATGACAGCCCGATCCAGGCTGAAAGGCCGACGACCAACCTGACGCTGGACGAAGACGACCTGCGGCCAAATGGTAATGACACGCGGCCGGAAAACCTTAGCACCTCCGGCGATCTTAATGTCTCCTTTGGTGCAGATGGTGGCACATATAAGCTGGAAGCCGCCAATGCGATCTGGAGCAAAGCTGACAGCACGCTCACGGATGAAGGCGGCGCGTGGAAGATCACCGTTGCTGCTGACGGCCGGTATACGTTCACGCTGCTGGAAAACACGTTCCACGGTCCGGGCGACAATGGCGAAAACACGCTGAATATCGGCGTCAAATTCACGGCGACGGACGGCGACGGCGATACCGTTACCGGCCAGTTCAACGTTCGCATCATCGATGACGTCCCGGTAGCATCCGGCCAGAGCATTAGCCAGTCAATGAACGAGGCTGGTCTCAGCGATGCCGATGCCGCCTTCCCGACGGCGGTGGGCAACCTGGCAAACCTGGTGAAGTTCGGTGCCGACGGCCCCGGCACATATACTGTCGAGATGGACAGGTTGTCCTCGTCGCTGACCTCGCTGACATCGAACGGCGTCGCCATCACCTACAGCGTCGTCGGCGATACGCTTTATGCTAAGGCTGGTGCGGCGGCGATCTTCACCTTCAAGGTCGATGCCACGACTGGCGCTTACACGTTCGAGCAGCAGGGCCCGATCGACCACAATAAGACTTACACCATTGACCGCCAGCCGATTGCTGCCAATTCGATCAACGATGCGGGTGAAAGGGTCACTGTCAACGAGGTCTCCGGACCGCGTCTCACCTATATCGGCCGCACGGACGATGGCGACGTGATCATTCGGGTCACCAATGACGGACGCAACGCCGTCAACTGGACGCTTTACAATACAAATGGCGGCAGCGAATACGATCTGTCGATCGCCAGCGACAAATCCGTTTATATCAATGTCGGCAAGGTCGCCAATGGTATGGAATTCGATCTCCAGGGTGTCGCGAATACCCCCGCCGTCAAGATCGAAAACAAGCCACCTTTCTCTTCGGTTGGCGGGACCACACTGACGCTGGACCTTTCCACTGCGGTGACCGTTTCCGATGGCGACGGCGACACCGTCGCGCTGTCCGGCAAGCTCAACATCACCGTGACCGACACGGCGTCGTCTCTGGCACCGGTGAATTCCACCGTGTTCGAGGATGGTGACAAGACGAAAACCGAAAGCCTCGGTATCGACTGGAAGAGCGATATCGGTTCGCTGAAGACGCTGACCGTCGGCGGCATGATCAATGCCAAGACGCAGGCCGGCACCGTTCTCGACAAGATCACCTCCAACGGCGCCGAGATCCGTCTGGCGATGGTCAACGGGGTGCTGACCGGCTTCACGGGAACGCAGACATATGACACGAACAGCGTGGTGGTCTTCACCGTCGCAGTCAATGTCGCGACCGGTGCCTATACGTTCAACCTGCTTCAGCCGCTCGATCATGTTTCGCCGACCAATGGCGAGCAATATCTGGCGCTGACCTTCCAGGCGGTCGCCACGGACGCCGATGGTGACAGGGCGACGGCAAACTTCACCGTCAAGGTCGATGCTGCGGGCGAGATCGGTTCGATCGATTATTCGAAGCTGACCACCGGCGTCATCGTCAACCTGTCTTCATCTCAGGTCGTGTTCGACGGGAAGGCCGTTGCCGGTGATACGGCGACGGATCTGGCATCGGTCACGGCAAAGGTCGTCGGTATCGATGGCATGGTGGGCGTCAATGATGCCAAGGGCGGTTCGGGCAATGATATCCTGATTGGCGGCAGCGAGGCCAATACGCTGACTGGCAATGCCGGTAACGACTATCTCGACGGCGGCCTCGGTGCCGATGTTCTCGATGGCGGCGCGGGTGATGATACGTTCATCCTGCGTGCCGACGTTACCGGTTCGGGCAAACGTTTCATCGAGATCAACGGCGTGCTGCAAGAAGTCAGCATCGAGGGTCTGGCCGGCACGTCGGACAAGGTGATCGGCGGTTCCGGCAATGATACGATCGAATTGCAACGCGGTGACAAGGCCGGTTTCGTGGCCGACTATCGCTCGGCTCCCGACTATATTTCCGGCGTCGAGAAAATCGTCGGAACGAATGGCGATGACGTCATTCTTCTGGCCGCCAACACGGTGGCTGATGGTGGCAAGATCACCATTCAGGGCGGTGCTGGCAAGGATGTCATCGGTGGTTCCGACAAGGGCGACGACCTTTATGGCGAAGACGGCGATGACTTGATCTCCGGCCTCGGCGGCGATGATTTCATCAGCGGCGGCAACGGCGCGGACACCATTTATGGTGGCGATGGCAATGACCGCATCAACGGCGACTGGGGCAAGGACAAGCTCTACGGCAATGCCGGCAATGACACGATTTATGGCGGTGGCGACGACGATTATATCGACGGTGGCGCCGGCGACGATCTGCTTTACGGCGATGATGGTGACGACACGCTGGTTGGCGGCGCGGGCAAGAACAAGATCTACGGCGGCAATGGAACCGATACCGTCGATTATTCCGGCAATGCCGAAGGGATATACGTACAGCTCGGTTCGGGTTGGGCAACGTCGCGCACGGCAGCGAATGCCGGTTATGCATCCGTATCAGCGGCTGTTGCTGCCGACACGGTCGATAACGACAAGCTTTACAGCGTCGAGAACGTGACCGGCTCCAAATTTGCCGACATCATCAACGGCAGCGATGGCGACAATGTCATCAAGGGCGGCGAAGGCGGTGACTGGATCGAGGGTGGCGCCGGCAACGACACGCTTTACGGCGAAGACGGCAACGACACGCTGATCGGCGGTCTTGGAGACGATCGTCTCGATGGCGGCAACGGCGATGACACGCTGCGTGGTGGCCGTGGCAACGACACACTGGTTGGCGGTACAAATTCGGCTGTCAGCTTCAACCGGACTGTTGCCTCCAATGCGGCTGCGTCGATCATCGCCTCTGCCAAGGGCGGTGACACTGCCGACTATTCCGATGTGACGACCGGTGTCTTTGCCAATATCGGCAACACCAATCCCGACTGGCCGGCATCGATTGCGCCCGGAACGGCGACCGATCGTGCGAACGGCGGAACGGCTGTCGGCACAGACACGTTGAACGGCATCGAAAACCTGACCGGCGGCGCCGGCAACGACATTCTGGTCGGCGATGATGGCGCCAATATCCTGATCGGCGGAGCCGGATCCGACACGTTGATCGGCGGGGCCGGCAACGACCTCCTGATCGGTGGTGACGACAATGTGGGCGACTGGCTGGGCGGTGGTGCCGGCGACGACATTCTCATCCTCGGCAATGGCGGTGGCACCGCCAAGGGCGGCGGCGGCAGCGACCTGATTTTTGGTGGCAATGACGGCGACTGGCTGTACGGCGAGGATGACGGCGATCCGGATCGGGATGCCGGCGACGACACCATCTTCGGTGGTGGCGGCAACGATTATATCGAGGGCAATGGCGGCAACGACACGCTTTATGGCGAAGACGGCAACGACACGTTCATCCACACTGTCGGTGACGGCAACGATATCGTCGATGGCGGCAGCGAGACCGGTACCAGCAATCCTGATTATGATGTGCTGACGATCAATGGCGGAGCCTCGAGAACCGAGTTCACTCTCGGCAAGGTGTCGGGCGGTAGCGAGATCGCGCCCGCATCGGAAAACAAGGCCGACATTCTGGTAAGCTATGACGGCGGCTCTGTACGCGCCGACGAGATCGAGCGGGTGGTGTTCAACCTTGGCACTGCCGGCGATACGGTCAGTGTCGGTGACCTGACGGGGACGGCGATCATGCCGACGACCGTCGTCATCAACGGTGGCTCCGGCGACGATGTGATCGACCTGACGGGCCTGGTGGGCACCAAGGTGGAAATCGCCGGCAATGGCGGCAGCGATACGATAAAGCTGTCGGGCCTGTGGACCGATTACGTCTTCACGCTCGCGGATGGCGTCTACAGCGTATCGAAGGGCGGCACGGTTATCGCGACGTCCGAGAGCGTCGAACAATTCGCTTTCACCGGCAATGGCACGGCGGCCGTTTATACGGTTGCTGTCGACAAGCTGGTGAATGTGGCGCCTATCGCCGTGGATAATACCGGTTCGGTGGTCGAAGCGGGTGGCGTCAACAATGCCACTCCCGGTACCGCGACAGCCAGCGGTTCGCTGACCGGTGACGATACGGACGGCAATACCAACCTGAACGGCACGAGCGTCGATACCAGGACACTGGTCAGTGTCGGCGACAAGGATTTTTCCGGCGTTCGTGCGATAGCCATCGCTGGCATCTACGGCACGCTCATCGTGCGGGCGAATGGTGATTATCGCTACGAACTGAACAATGCCGACGCCGACACGCAGGCACTGGCGCAGGGTGTCATTGGCAAGGACGTGTTTTCCTACACGATCAAGGATTTCCATGGCGCGACATCGACGGCATCCCTGACCATCAATGTCACCGGAACCAATGATGCGGCCGTGCTGTCATCGGCGACGGTTTCCCTGACCGAAGGCAATACCGCTGCGGCCATCAGCACCAGCGGTCAGCTGACTGTCAGCGATGTCGACAGCGTCGCAAAATTTGTCGTGCAGACCGATGTTGCCGGTCAGTACGGCAAATTCTCCATCACCGAGAATGGTGTCTGGACCTATTCCGCTGCGTCTGCGCACAACGAGTTCAAAGCTGAAAAAACCTATAGCGAAACGTTTACGGTAAAGTCGGCTGATGGAACTGAGACTGCTGTTGTCATCAATATCACCGGCACCAACGATGCGCCGGTGCTGGGAGAAATCGCGACATTCGTCATCGATGAAGATACGCCGTGGGTTGTCAGCCGTGATGTGATCCAGGGTTACATCGACGGGTCGGTATCGGATTTCGATACGCCGAAGGCAGATCTTGTGTTCAAGGTCTATGTCGGCAACCAGTTGGTGTCCCAATTCACCGGTGGCTCTATCCCGCAGGGTGGCTTCAGCTTCCAGCCGGGATTGAACGTCAACGGCCCGCTCGATGCACGACTGGACGTTTCCGATGGTCTGGTGACCGTCGGGCGCGACTTCACGATCAATGTTACGCCGATCAACGATGCGCCCGTCGTCACGGCCACCAATGGCGGCGTCACGGAAGATGCGTCTATCGCCTTCTCGACCGGTGAACTGGTCGTCAATGGCGGCTTCGAGACCGGCACTTTGGCGGGATGGACGTGGGGGGCCGCAAATTGGACAGGCACCACCGGCAATCAGTCGTCCGTTCACAGCGGAAACTGGGCGCTCGAAACGGGCCCAACTTCGGGTTTCCCGAGCATGAGTCAGACGATTCAGACAATTGCAGGGATGAGCTACAGCCTGTCCTTCTGGATGAAACTGAGCGGTAATGACAACGAGTTTGCTCTGAAGGTCGGCGGCGTCGAGCTTGCGCATTCTGTCGATGCTCAGGGTTTCGAGTACACGCAATTCAGCTATCAATTCACCGCGACCGCAGCATCGACTGTGCTGCAGTTCAACTTCCAGAATGCACCGAGCTTTTTCTATGTTGACGACATCAGCGTCGCCGGCACCGGGTCGGTCGTTCCGCAGAACCAGACGGCCAATGGTGTCGTGTCCTTCGCGGATGTCGAAGCAACCGACAGCCACACCGTCAGCTTTGCCGCGCTCGGCGGTGGGATCGGTTATGTCGGCGCATTCACGCTGGGATCGGTCAACGAGGCCAATGGCAGCGGCTCTGTGTCGTGGAACTTCGTCGCCAGCAATGCCGATCTTCAGTTCCTGGCCGGGGGACAAGCGTTGCAGCAGACCTATGTCGTGACCGTCAACGACGGTCATGGCGGCATCACGACACAGAATGTCGTGGTGACGTTGAATGGGGTCAATGACGCGCCGACGGCGATCAGCGACACGAATGCTGCTGCAAACACCGTTGCCGAAGGTGCCGCGAACGGCACTGTCGTCGGTATCAGCGCCCGCGGCACCGACGTCGATGGCGATGTTCTCACCTATTCGCTGACGGACACTGCCGGTGGTCGCTTCGCGATCAATGCCGCGACCGGCGTGGTGACAGTGGCAAACGGTGCCAGCCTGAACTATGAGAGCGCGCAATCGCACCAGATCACGGTGAAGGCGGCGGATACCAGTGGCGCCTTCACGACGCAGACATTTACAATCGCGGTGACCAATGTCGCGCCGACGCTGCCGGTGGATGGCAATGGTAGCGCGAACAGCGTCGAGGAAAACGCGCAGAATGGTACCCTGGTGGGTATTACCGCAAGTTCGATGGATGTCAGCGGTGGCGCAGTTACCTACAGCCTGACGGACAGCGCGGGCGGCCGCTTTGCCATCAATGCCACGACCGGTGTCGTGACCGTGGCGGACGGCTCGAGGCTGGATTACGAAAGTGCCACGTCTCACCAGATCACGGTGCGCGCATCCGACGGCAATCTGACCGCATCGCAGACGTTCACGATCGCCGTGACAAATGTCAACGAAGCGCCGGTGGCCGCCAGTGACGCCATCTTTACAAATGCCGGTGTCGGTAATGCGTTCACTGTGGCCGGCTGGTCTCTGCTCAACAACGATACGGATGTCGATAGTTCATCGCTCAGTGTCGGTTCCATCTCCACGACCAGCGGTGTCAGCGCGCAGTTGTCTTCCGGCAATGTGACAGTGACCGATACCGGCAATGCCGGCGGCAGCTTCACGTATCGTGCCTTCGACGGTCAGCTATCTTCTGCTGCTGCGAATGTCTCGGTGACGCAGGATACGAGCGGCGATCTCGATGGCAATGCCCAGAATAATATTCTGGTCGCGGTCGCGAAGCCGACAGGTCAAGAAACGACCATCACTTTCGCCAGCAAATACGATATCGGCGATGTCGTATCGATCACGGTTGATGGAAAGACGTATTCGCATACGGTCGTGAATGGCGGAACGTCTCCTGAAGCGGTTTACGATGCGCTGAAATCGAAGACGTTCCAGAGTGTTTCTCTTGCGAACAGCCTGACGGCGAAGGGCGTTTCGTGGCCGGCCGATCTGACCGGAAATACCGTGACGCTTTCCGGTAATGACGGTGCCGCCAATGCGTTTGTGGTGGCTGCCTCGGTCGATAACTCGAACGATGTCGGCACCGAAGGCACGGCTACGGTCGATTTCAGCGGAAACGTGTATTGGGCATCGAACACAACGCTGTCTCTTACCCTCAATGGAACAGCCTACGTCATCCAGGGTAATGGCAACACCAACAACACCTTCGACAGGGCGGCTACAAACCTCGCTGCGGGCATCACGGCATATGACGTGAGTTACAACAGCAATAGCAACACCTTCACCATCTCGGGGCCAACGCTTACCAGTGCGAGCGGGCGGGCCTATCTTGGACAGCAGACGTATGAGACTGCGTCTTCCAGCGTTACTGCCGCAACCGCGCCTTCCAACCAGACGATGACGGTGCAGACCATCGCGATCGCTTCGGATGGCGGTATTACTCTCAACGGTTATGCCGGCGACGACATTCTTCTGGGCAGTTCCGCTGCCGATATCCTGATCGGCGGTGCCGGCAAGGACATTCTGTCGGGTGGGGGTGGACTGGACACCTTCCGCTGGCAGTCCGGCGTGGCACCTTCGGAAGCCAATGCGGACCGGATCACCGATTACCAGAGCGGTGAACGTCTGGATGTTTCGGCACTGCTTGCTGCCAATGCTCCATTGAACGGTTCTGTGCGGGTCGTTGTCGAGAACGGCGACCTCGTGGTCAAGCTCGACACCAATGGCGGCGGCAATAGTTATGTCGAGGCCTATCGTCTCGTCGGAGCCGCCGGTGTAGCCGCCGTCAACGTTTACTATGGCAATGCGGACCACAACATCGGTAGCGGCAGCTGGGTGTCGGGTGTCGACCCCATCATCCTCGACCTAGACCATAACGGTTTTGCCTTCTCCTCACTCGACACCGGTGTCTCGTTCGACATCAATGCCGATGGTCACAAGGATCAGGTTGCCTGGACTTCGGCAGACGGCATCCTTGCCTACGACCTCGACGGCAATGGCAAAATCGATAACGGTTCGGAAGTTTTCACGCCGAGCTTCAATGGTGGTGGTCATGCCAGCGGTATCGCTGCCCTTGCCACGCTCGACAGCAATGGTGATGGCAAGATCGATGCCGAGGACGATGCCTTCTCGAAACTCTCCATCTGGGTCGATGCCAACCATAACGGTGTCAGCGACGATGGCGAGTTGAGCGGTCTTCTCGACCATTCGATCAAGAGCATTTCGCTCGACACGACCTCGACCGAGGCGACCGAAGACGGGCAGGTGGTGCTTTCGCAGGGGCACTTTACCCTGGCCGATGGTTCCAACGGCGATTTCCTCGAGGTTGGCTTCGATACGCTGTTCGGTGGACAGCCGGATCACTTGGCGATCGGTGGTGACGGTGATGATATTCTGGTGGGAGGCCCCGGCTTCACCCAGTTCACCGGCGGCGCGGGTGCCGATACGTTCGTGCTCGATCCGGCCGCTTTGCAGTCGCTCGACATGGCCGATGTGGTCACCGACTACAAGGCTGGTGAAGGCGATGTGCTCGATGTCTCCAAGCTGCTCGACAGCATGCTGGGCGATACGCCGGTGACGGCAGAGAGCGTGGCTGCCAGCATCAAGACCACCATTGCCGGCAATGACATGACGGTCAGCGTGCATGTGGACGACAGCTGGAAGGATGTGGCCGTGCTGCAGAACCATACGGAAGCCGTCAAGATCCTGTTCGATGACAAGCACACGATCGACGTTTCCCATCATTGATGGGCTGATCCGTTGGCAAAATAGGAAGGAGGCGCCACGAGCGCCTCTTTCTGTTTGTTTTATTAATTGCTAATTTTCATTATTTGCTCGCCGGCAATGAATCCGAGTGATTCTCATTGTGATCAAGTGATGTATTTGGCGTTGTTGTTGCCTTGCCACATCCGGAATGAATCTCTGCGGTTTTCTCTACCAAAAAAAGTTTAGTTGAGTTGTTGTGTTGTTAAAATTCGCCAATTATCCTTTTGAATCATAGTTGTAGATTTATCATTATTGGGTCTTTCCTGTATTTTCTGAAATTTACCAAGTTCTCTAAAGCCATCTAATCTTATGGGTAAGTACTTCCATTCGATCCGCGCTCTCTATAAGAATTTTCACAATGGGAATTCAGGGTAGGGGACTTCAGGTGAGCAATCATAAAAGAATAATTGCATCTCTCGGTGCAAGTGCAGCAATGATGGCCGCATTCGTTTCACCGTCCTTCGCCATGAGCCTCGAAGAAGCGGTTGGAAAGACTCTCAAGACAAACCCGCAGATCATGCAGGCCGTGGAAAACCGCGAGGCCGTGGAATTCGAGCTTCGTCAGGCACGCGGTCTCTACCTGCCGTCGGTGGATCTTGAAGCGGGCGTCGGTCGTCGCCGTCTTTCCAATAGCTCGTCCGGCACGCTGACGCGCGATCACGACGTCTATTCTCCGAGCGATACCAGCCTGACAATCACCCAGACACTGTTCGATGGCGGCAGCCGTCGCTCGCAGGTGGAGCAGCAGGCCTCGCGTGTCGATGGTGCCTCGTTCCGCGTATTGGAGCGTTCGGAATCGCTGGCCTTGCAGGCCACGCAGGATTATCTCGAATACATCCTGCAGACCAAGATCGTCGGCATCGCGCAGCAGAACGTTTCCGTTCACACGGCGCTGGTCGGTGATATTTCCGAAAGCATCCGCGGCGGCGCGCTGACGGATGCCGACCGCTTGCAGGGCCGCGAGCGCATGGAAGCGGCAAAAGCCCGCCTGCGCGAAGCCCAGGAAGAGCTGGAAGCGACCAAGATCCGTTTCCTCAAGACGGTCGGCGAGCCGATCGGCGCCAATGTCAAGATGCCGGCTTCGCTGGCCCGCTATATTCCGAAGACCGTCAACGACGCGATCCTCGTTGCCCAGCAGAACAATCCGGGCGTTCATGCCGCCAATGCGGATGTGGATGCGGCCGATGCCGGCGTTCGTGGCGCCCGCGCCAATTATCTGCCGAAGGTCGACATGCAGGGCGTTGCCCAGGTCGGCGACGATATCAACGGCGACGACGGCAATACCAACGACCTGTCGGTGCGTGTCGTGGCACGCTGGAACCTCTATCGCGGCGGTATCGACAAGGCGCGCGAACAGGAACAGATCCGCCGCGCCAGCGAGCAGCGTTATGCGCTGGCCTATGCCCATCGCGAAGTCGAGGAGTCGGTGCGTTCCGCCTGGAACGAACGCAAGAGCCGTGGCGAAATCTCCGCCATTCTCGGCCGCCAGTCGTCCACCAATGCCAGCCTCGTGTCGTCCTATCGTGAGCAGTTCAAGGTGAACCAGCGTTCGCTGCTCGACGTGCTCGATGCGCAGAACACCCGCTTCAACACCGGCATTCTGGCCGAAACCGCGCGGTTTGCGGCACTGTTTGCCGAATACAAGATCCTGGCTGCCTCCGGCAGCCTGCTGAATGCCATGAGCCTCAAGCCTGTAGCCCAGGTTGAGGCCTATGCCCGGAAAGAGTTCGTTGTCCCGGGCGGCGGCGCTGTTGATCCCGGTTATGCCAAAATCGAGTCCCGTCAGAAGGCTGGCATGCCGTTGGATCTGCTGGCGCCGGTCCGCTAAAGCCGATCGGCCAGAAAAATGCTCAACGTCAGGGTCGACACATCAGATACGATGGAGTTGAAGACCTTCAAGACGGCGTTCCGCTCCGTGGCGACCTTCTATGGTCGTCCGGCCTCGGATGTCGTGCTCTATTCCGGCATTCCCGACGAGATCGTGGAATCGCTGGAAGCCGATGATGTCGAACACCTTGCGCATCGCATCGGTCTCGACGTCATCCGCCATGGTGAGCGCGATTGCCGCGAAGGCAATTTCGATTGTCCCGCCATCCTCGTTTTCGAAAGTGGCGGCGTTCTGCCGCTTTTGGAGATCAACGAGGCCGGTCATTATGTGACCGATGTCGCCGCCAATGCCGGCCCGGAAACGATCTTCAGTTTTCAGGACATCGCGGCGCTGCGGCCAAAGTTCGGGTTCGCCTTCACGCTGTTCTACCAGAATGCGTCGGAAGACAGCCTTGTCGGCACGGCTGCCGAAATCGAAAAGCGGCACTGGCTGGTGCGGGCGCTGGTTCCTTACTGGCGCACCTATCTGCGCGTCATCATGGCGGCGTTCTTCATCAACGTGATTGCGCTGGCATCGCCGCTTTTCACTATGAACGTCTATGACCGGGTATTGCCCAACAAGGCATTTCCGACGCTCTGGGTTCTGGCTGTCGGTATAACGCTTGCCTATACTTTCGATCTTCTTCTGAAAACCGCCCGTTCTGCATTGATCGACCATGCGGGGCGCAATGCCGACCTACGGCTGTCGCAGATGATCTTCGACAAGGTTCTGAACTCGACCATGGCATCGCGGCCGCTGTCTACCGGCGAATATGCCAACCGGGTGACGCAATACGAATTCGTGCGTGAGTTCTTCACGTCGAACACGGTCGGCCTGATGATCGACACGGCCTTCGTGTTCATTTTTCTGATCGTCATCTATCTGATTGCCGGCTGGCTCGTCGTCATTCCGGCAGTGGCGCTCATTCTCTCCGTGCTGATCGGCCTGCATGCACAGGCCAAGATCGGCCAGAAGATGGCGGCCGCCACCAATGAGGCCTCGCGCCGCCAGGCGCTGCTGATCGAAACGATTTCGACAATCGAGACGGTGAAAAGCCTGCGCGCTGAATCCGGCATGCTGCGCCGCTGGCAGGAGCTGATGAAGCTTTCCAGCCGCACCAGCGAGGATATCAAGCAGGTCTCCTCGAATGCGGTGAACTACACGGCCTTCGTGCAGCAGATGGTTGCCGTGCTGATCGTCATCGCCGGCACCTACGAGTTTTCCGAGGGGCGGCTGGCCATGGGTGCGATCATCGCCACCGTGATGCTGTCGAGCCGCGCCGGTGCGCCGCTCGGTCAGATCGCCATGGCGCTTGCCCGCTTCCGCCAGGCAATGATGTCGCTGCGCATTCTCGACAAGGTGATGGAACAGCCGGAGGACCGGCCGTCGACCGTCGGTTTCGTCAACCGCCAGATCAAGCATGGCGGCTTTTCCTTCCAGGACGTGTCGTTTGCCTATCCGGGCTCGGATTACGGCGTCATCAACAAGCTGTCGATCACGGTTGCTCCGGGTGAGCGGGTGGGGATCATCGGCCGCATCGGTTCGGGCAAGACCACGATCGGGCGTCTGCTCGACGGCCTCTATCTGCCGTCCGAAGGCCGGGTACTGATCGATGGTGTCGATATCCGCCAGTATCACATGGCGGAAGTGCGCTCGGCCGTTGCCATTGCCGGCCAGTCGTCCGATCTGTTTTCCGGCACGGTGAAGGAAAACCTGCTGATCGGCCGGCCGGACGCGAGGGACGACGAGTTGCTCGAGGTCGCGAAGATGACCGGCGTCGAGGAGTTCGTCGCCAACCATCCGCGCGGTTTCGACATGCCGGTGGGCGAGCGCGGCAGCAATCTTTCGAGCGGCCAGAAACAGGCGCTGACGATTGCCCGGCTGCTGTTGACGAAGCCAAAGATCGTGTTCCTCGACGAACCGTCGGGCGCGATGGATCTGGCCAGCGAACGGCATCTGCTGAACCGTCTTTCGACCGCCTTCAGCCGCGAAACGACACTGATCATCGCCACACACCGGTTCAGCATGCTGGATCTGGTCGATCGCCTCGTGGTCGTCGACAAGGGCCGTATCGTCGCTGATGGGCCAAAGGCCTCGGTGATCGCCGCGATGCAGCGCAAGGGGGCGTCGCAGTGAACAACCAGGTGCACGACAACCCGCCATTTTTCGCGCGCATCCTCGTTCTGCTGGTTGGCGGCTGCATCGTCGCCTTCGTGGCCTGGGCGGCATTGGCCGAGATCGACGAGATCGCCCGCGGCGAAGGCAAGGTCATTCCCGTCTCGAAGACGCAGATCGTGCAGTCGTCGGAAGCCGGCGTCGTGCAGGACATCGCCGTCAAGCTGGGCCAGATCGTGCGCAAGGGCGACCTGATCGTGCAGCTCAACAATACCACGACGGAATCGACGCTGGGCGAAGTGGTTGCCAAGGCGCGGGCGCTGGGCGCCAAGATCAAGCGCCTCGAGCTTGAGGAACGGGGCGATTACAGCCACGATTACAAGTGCCCGCCGGAGGTGATGGCCGTTGCGCAGAGTGTCTGCGAAAACGAGACGCGGCTGTTTTCGGCCAACAAGGCGGCTTATGAAAACAAGCTCGGCGTGTTGCAGGAGCGCATGAAGCAGCGCCAGAACGAGATGAGCGAGGCGGATGCCAATATCGACCGTCTGGTGCAGAACATTGCCGCTTCCAACCGCCAGCATGATCTTTATGGACCGCTCGCCAAAAAGGGGCTGGTGGCGCAGACCCAGCTTCTGCAGGTGGAAAGCCAGCTGACCGATCAGCAGGGCCAGCTGAAAGTCTATCGCGAAAGCATGGACCGGTTGCGTGGCGCCATCGAGGAAGCGCGGCTGCAGGTGGGCGAAATTGCACTGGCGCTGCGTCAGCAGGCGCTGACCGAAAAGGCGCAGGCGCTGGCCGAACAATCGGTGATCGACGAGACCATTCGCGGTGCGTCCGATCGCGTCAAGCGCACCGACATCCGTTCACCCGTCGATGGCATCGTCAACACGCTCGAAGTCAATACGCTCGGCGCCTATGTCGATCCCGGCCGGGTCGTGGCCGGCATCGTGCCGACGGCCGATACGCTTTTGATCGAGGCACGCATCTCGCCGCGCGACGTCGCCTTCGTGCGTCGCGGCCAGAAAGCGATCGTCAAGATCACCGCTTACGACTTTGCCATTTTTGGCGGGCTGGACGGCGAGGTCACCAATGTGTCCGCCGACAGTATCGTCGAGAAGGAAAAGGGTGAGACCTATTACGTCGTGCAGGTGAAGACCGACAGGTCCGAGCTGGAGCGCAACGGCAAATCCTATCCGATCATTCCGGGCATGATTGCGTCGGCCGAGATCATGACCGGCCGCAAGACCGTGCTGAGCTACCTGATGAAGCCGATCAACCGCGCGCGCTCCGAAGCGCTGAGCGAACGCTGAGGGAGGGTGCATGAAATCCGGTAACCTGACGCCATCGCTGGAGCCGGCCCTTTCGCCAGCCGGCGACGCGCTGCCGATCATCGATCAGGCCGAGGTGGAGCCGCGCTTTCGCGCCGTCGTTGCCCGCAATGGCGAGCGGCGGGGTATCCGGCTGGAGCAGATATACTGGGAAGGCCTGAGCCGCATGTCGGCGGCGGGCAAGGTCACCACCGGTGATCTCGTCGAATATACCGCCGTGCAATTGCCGCAGCCCGGCAACCTGACCTCGCTCTTGCGGGTGATGAGCCTGAAATGGGCGCTCGGACGTCTGGCCTCGGTGGAAGACATTTCCTCGATGGACAATCTCAATGCGCTGGTACAGGCCTCGCCTTCGCCCACCGTCGTGCTGACGCGCGACAAGCGCATCCATCTGTTCAACGAGGCGTTTCTCTCCATGCTGCGGCAGCGGCTGGTGATCGACGAATTCGCGCAGCTGATGAAGACCCTCAAGTTCTCTGTCGATACCCATATCGACGACGCCATGGAAACGCTGCAGGCCAAGCGCGGCAAGACGCTGAATACCGGCTTTTCGATCTCCTGCGGCAAGCAGAGCATTACCGGCCAGATCAACCTGGCGCTGGCACCGGCGCATGAAAAGCCGATGCTGGTGGGCTATATCTCGCGCTTCTGATTTTGCAACACGATGGTGTCCCGAACTAAAGGGCGGAGGGTTTATTCTGGCTTTGCCATATCTTGCATAGAGGCGCGGACATCGGGGTTGTTTCCGTATCGCCAGACAGCGAGCCATTCCAGAAAGTTCAAGATTCCAAGGAAGGAAAAGGCCGTTATGGCGATCGCGGCCGAGGCTTTTCCCTCGGCGTAATATGAATATAGATTGCTGATTGACTGCGCACTTATCCAGACGACATAAGCGCTGAATATCCATGAAAATACTGTCGCAAACTGTTTCGGAAGCAGCTGTTTTTTGAAAGCATAACCAAAGATCGCGCCGCAAGAGATTATGGTGATCGTGGTGTTGAGAGATTTCCAGAACGAAGCTGGCTCCGATTGCGTTATGGCCATGCCACCAAATGTTGCAGCGATCGTCATGACTGCGAATATTTTCCAGAGTACCTGAACCATCGATAGTCACCTCAAGCGCCGGATGGAATAACTGCCTTCTCGCCCTCTGTAAATGACCGGAAGGATAGCGTCTTGCTGATCAGTTCACGCCCGCGCCCGGCGCGATCTTTTCCATCGAGGTGATGGCGCTGGCGATCTGCTTCTGGCGCTGCGAGCCGTGCAGAAATCCCTTGCCATCGCGGATCGAATAGAGCGCCACGTAATCCGGCAGCTGGGTGTCCTGCAGAACCTGATTGCGGACATTGTCGAGGATGAAGTGGCGACCGGACACTTCCACCGACAGGACGGCGTGATAGAGGCGGCGCTTCTGGTCGAACAGTGCCACGATGCTCATCGCCGCCGGATCGAACCCTTCCGCGCGCAGGGCCGCCATTTTCAGGATGGCAAAATCCTCGCAATCGCCCTGGCCGCGGGACAGCGTCTCGCTTGGCGTCGCCCAGTGGTCGGCAACACCATTGGTTTCCATGTCGGAGCGATAGGTGATCGCCGTGTTGACGGCGGCGTTGACGGCGTTGAGCTTGTCGCGCAGTGAGCCTTGAGCCGCGCTTGCCTGCTGGATGGTGGCGAGCGCCGGTGCGCAGGTCTTACCGCGGCAGGTGATGGCGGTGCCCTTCTCCATCTCGTCCAGCGAGGGGCTGAGCTTTTTCAGCGCCGCCAGGCGTTTGAATGGAACGGCAACCGTTTCGAAGGCGGCAGCAGTCGGGCCGCTGCGGGTTTGTGCCGGAAGGTTGGCCGGCTTGATCGCCACCTGCATGACCGGGGCAGTATCGACCGGTGCCGGAATTTTTGCGGCTGCGGTGTTCTGTGCGGCAATGGCGGAGGCGAAATCGGTTGTCAGCCTTGCCACGGAGGCGAAGACGGCAAGCGATTGCGGGAAGTAATTTTGCGCGCTCTCCGTCAGAAAGGAGATTGGCGGGAATGTCTTCGGAGATACTTGCGAATCTGCGGCATAAGCTTGCGATGTGATCAAAGTCGACACCATTGCGCAAGCAATAAAGGCCATTTTTTTATTATTGTTATGAGCCATTGTTGTCTCTCCTGTTGGAATAAGACTAGCAATCGGCTCTGAATTTCTGGTTCGTAAGCGTGGATACTAATGGTGCAACATTATTGCGAGAAATTGCGTAAAATTTTTCGTATTTATATTGTTGCTTGTTAAGCGGTTTTACCTGCGCTAGCATGTGTAAGTTGCAGCCAACAAGGCCATGCCGGTCCGGTACAGATGCGTTTCATCAGTCTCCCTTTTCTTTCGCGTGGTCCGGTTTCTGCAATCTGCAGGCCATTCCCGATCGTGTCCGTTGTCCGGCTTCTGAAGGTCGGTGCGCTGGTTGCCGGCGTGATGGCGCTTTCGTCCTGCGAGACGGAAACGATTGGCGCCAAGATGGCCAATGACAAGGCGCTGAAGCCGCCGCCGACGGCGGTGGAAGAGACATTCGGGCGCGGATCGACCGAGATTACCCTGCTGCTGGCCAAGTCCCAGAGCGGTTATTACGAGGGCGTTTCAAAGGATATCCGCGACGGTGCGGCGCTGGCGATCCGCGAACTCGATGAAGCCGGAGCGATGAAGATCAAGGTGGTGGATGTGGCTGCCGGTCCTTCATCCGTGCCGGCTGCGATTTCTGCCGCCAACAGCCGTAGTTCCGGTCTGCTGCTTTCCTTTGCGCCGCAGGCGACGATCTCGGCGATTGCCGCATCGGCGCCCGACCAGCGTCCGCCGCTGGTCAATCTCGGTCCGGCTGTTTCGGGGGCAAAGGTTTTCAATTTCGGCTTCGACGAGGTTTCCAGCGCTGCCAGAGGCGTGCGCCGGGTGATCGCGGGCGGCCAGAAGAAGATCGTGGTACTGGCGCCGGCCAATCTGGGTGTTTCGGAAGAGGCGGGTCTGAAATCCGCGATCGGTCAGGCCGGCGGGACGGTGACGGGTGTGATCCGTTATGATGCGGGTGCTGTTTCCGATCTGCTGGCGCGCAGCAAGCCGATGCTCGATGCCGCCAATGCCGCTGTGGTGATGGGTGACGGCAATGCGGTCGGTGCCGTGCTGCGGGCTTTGCGGGCGACATCCGCCTCGCTGCCTGTCGTCGGCACCAGCCATTGGCCGACCAGCGTCTATGGCGATCCGTCTGCCGCGAATGTCCTCATCGCCACCGCCGATCCGGATGCCATGCGCACGGTCGGCGCACGTTACGAGGCGGCCTATAAACGGCCGTTCTCCATCCATGCCGCTTTGGGTTATGACAGTATCGCCATGACGGCAGGCATCGTCAGGAGTGCCGGTTCGGCGGTGATCACCTCGGAAGCACTGACCAGCAAGACCGGCTTTCGTGGCGTGACCGGACTGTTCCGGCTGACGCCGAACGGGGCGATCGAGCGCCGGCTGGGTATCTACAAGGTCGAGGGCGGGCGGTTGGTTTCCGTCGAGGCAACGGCCGAAAGCTTCTAAAACGCAGGCGGCCCGCCGGCTGCGTTCGATGGCTTATTTGCGGATGTTGTCCGGTGATGGGAGGTGGATCGGCAGGTGCTGAACACTGCTGTTCCGATCTGTTGTATTTCTTATAAAGTTTGCTCTCAAGTAGAGCCGATGAAGGCGTTTGTGTTGCGCGGAGCAACGAAACCGCCATCTGCTTTAACAAATGATATGATACATTAACGTAAATCTTGGCTTGGCGGTGCCGACTCCGATATTGTGTGTTGACAACCCCCGCCTGCCGTTCTGTATCTGTCGCACCGACTCGCACTGGCACCAGGGGAAGGTAAGAGGACACACCGCGGGTTCAATCCGGGTGTTTGTCTCTGGGGTGCCTCAGAGGCAAGAAGTCACAAAGGGGAGTTTTCCAATGAAACGCGCGCTTATCGCCGCACTCGCACTGGCTGCATTGCCAATGCTTCCGACCGTCGCTGCCGCCAAGACCTTCGTATTCTGCTCGGAAGGTTCGCCGGAAGGTTTCGATCCGGGTCTCTACACCGCCGGCACGACCTTCGACGCATCGGCGCATCCGATCTACAACCGCCTTCTCGAGTTCAAGCCCGGCACGACGCAGCCGGAAGCCGCTCTCGCCGAGAGCTGGGAAATTTCCGCAGATGGTACGGTCTACACGTTCAAGCTCCGCAAGGGCGTAAAGTTCCAGACCACCGAATTCTTCACGCCGACGCGTGAACTGAATGCCGACGACGTCCTCTTCTCCATCGGTCGCCAGATCGACGAAAAGAACGCCTGGAACAAGTATGTCACCGGCGGCACCTGGGAATATGCCGATGGCATGGGCTTCCCCAAGCTGATCAAGTCGATCGAAAAGGTCGATGACCTGACCGTCAAGGTCACGCTGACCCGTTCGGAAGCACCGTTCCTGGCCAACCTTGCCATGCCGTTCGCGTCGATCCTGTCCAAGGAATACGCCGACAGCCTCGAAAAGGCCGGCACCAAGGAACAGCTGAACCAGAACCCGGTCGGCACCGGCCCGTTCTCCTTCGTCGCCTACCAGCAGGATGCCATCATCCGCTACAAGAAGAATGCCGATTTCTGGGGCACCGCTCCGAAGATCGATGATCTCGTCTTCGCGATCACCACCGACGCTGCCGTTCGTTATCAGAAGCTCAAGGCCGGCGAATGCCACCTGATGCCTTACCCGAACGCTGCCGACGTGCAGGCCATGAAGGCTGACGAGAACCTGCAGGTTCTGGAGCAGGAAGGCCTCAATATCGCCTACCTCGCCTACAACACGACCCAGGCTCCGTTCGACAAGCCGGAAGTTCGTATCGCTCTCAACAAGGCGATCAACAAGCCGGCAATCGTTGATGCCGTCTTCCAGGGCATGGCAACACCTGCCACCAACCCGATCCCGCCGACCATGTGGTCCTACAATAACGATATCAAGGACGACACGTACGACCTCGACGCCGCCAAGAAGATGCTGGCTGACGCCGGCGTCAAGGACCTGTCCATGAAGGTCTGGGCGATGCCGGTTTCGCGTCCGTACATGCTGAATGCACGTCGCGCCGCTGAAATCATCCAGGACGACTTTGCCAAGATCGGCGTCAAGGTCGAGATCGTTTCCTACGAATGGGCAGAATACCTGTCGCGTTCGAAGGACAAGAACCGTGACGGCGCTGCCATCATGGGCTGGACCGGCGACAACGGCGATCCGGACAACTTCCTCGACACCCTGCTCGGCTGCGATGCCGTCGGCGGCAACAACCGCGCGCAGTGGTGCAACCAGGAATTCGACGCCCTCGTGAAGAAGGCCAAGTCGACGTCCGACCAGGAAGAGCGCAGCAAGCTTTATGAGCAGGCACAGGTCATCTTCAAAAAGGATGCACCCTGGGGCACGATCGACCACTCGCTGGCCGTCGTTCCGATGCGCAAGGGCGTGACCGGCTTCACCCAGAGCCCGCTCGGCGACTTCACCTTCGAAGCAGTCGATATCGCCGAGTAATCGGACAGCATCACAACTTTTTGCCGCAGGAGACATTGCGTTTCCTGCGGCATTTTCTTATGAGATGCCCAAAAATACGGCGGTGACGCCGAATTGGTCTGATGCATGGCTTGACAAAAATCATGAATCTGGCCCGCCCCTTTTCCGCAAAGGCTTAAAATGTTTGGCTTCCTTCTGCGGCGCCTCGCCGTCCTGATCCCGACGTTCATCGGGGTCTCCATCATCGCGTTCTCGTTCATCCGTCTTCTTCCGGGCGATCCGGTCGCGCTGCTTTCGGGCGAACGCGTCATGTCGCCGGAGCGCCATGCGCAGATTTCCGCGCAGCTCGGCATGGACCGGCCGATGGTCATCCAGTATTTCGATTATCTCGGCGGCGTTCTGACCGGTGACTTCGGCACCTCGATCGTTTCCAAGAAGCCGGTGCTCGACCAGTTCCTGACGCTGTTTCCAGCGACGGTCGAGCTTTCCTTCTGCGCCATCATCATCGCCATCGCACTGGGCATTCCGGCCGGCATCATTGCCGCCGTCAAGCGCGGGTCGATCTTCGACCAGGGCCTGATGGGCATCGCGCTGGTCGGTTATTCGATGCCGATCTTCTGGTGGGGCCTGCTGCTGATCATCCTGTTCTCCGGCATCCTGCAATGGTTCCCGGTGACGGGCCGCATCTCGCTGATGTTCTATTTCCCGCAGGTCACCGGCTTCATGCTGATCGATAGCCTGATCTCCGGCCAGAAGGGCGCATTTGCCTCGGCGCTCAGCCATCTGGCGCTGCCGTCGATCGTGCTGTCCACCATTCCGTTGGCCGTCATCGCCCGCCAGACGCGGTCTGCCATGCTGGAAGTTCTGTCCGAAGATTACGTCCGCACCGCCCGCGCAAAAGGTCTGTCGCCGTTCCGCGTCATCGGTGTTCATGCGCTGCGCAATGCGATGATCCCGGTCGTCACCACGGTCGGCCTGCAGGTTGGTGTCATGCTGGCCGGCGCCATCCTGACCGAGACGATCTTTTCCTGGCCGGGCATCGGCAAGTGGATCCTCGATAGCGTCTTCCGTCGCGACTATGCCGTTATCCAGGGAGGCCTGCTGCTGATCGCTGCGATCATCATGACGGTGAACCTGATCGTCGACCTTCTCTACGGTCTCCTCAACCCGCGCATTCGCCACTAAGAAGGAGCAAAATCCCATGGCCGACGCCACCATTACACAGAAGGCTGCGGAGCCCGTCTCCACCGCCCAGATGCGCCGCCAGATGCTCAAGGAGTTCTGGTTCTATTTTTCCGAAAACCGCGGTGCCGTCATCGGCCTCTACGTTTTCGTCGCGCTGGTTTTCGTTGCGGTCTTCGCTTCGGTGCTGGCACCCCATTCGCCGTTCGAACAGTATCGTGATGCCGTGCTGAAGCCGCCGGCATGGGTTGCAGGCGGTAGCTGGACCTATGTTCTCGGCACCGATCCGATCGGTCGCGACATTCTTTCGCGCCTGATCTACGGCGCCCAGTATTCGCTGTTCGTCGGCCTCGTCGTCACCACGCTGTCGCTGGTTGCCGGTATCGTCGTCGGCGTCATCGCCGGTTATTATCGCGGTTGGGTCGATACCGTCATCATGCGCCTGATGGACATGATCTTGGCCATCCCGTCGCTGCTGCTGGCGCTGGTGCTCGTCACCATTCTCGGTGCCGGTCTCAACAGCGCGATGATCGCCATCGCGGTGACCCTGCAGCCGCATTTCGTGCGCCTGACCCGTGCCGCCGTGATGGCCGAAAAGTCGCGTGACTACGTGACCGCCGCCCGCATCGCCGGTGCAAGCCCGCTGCGTCTGATGTTCCGCACCATCCTGCCGAACTGCACCGCACCGCTGATCGTTCAGGCAACGATGTCGTTCTCCAATGCCATCCTCGATCTGGCCGCTCTCGGCTTCCTCGGCATGGGCGTGCAGCCGCCGTCTCCCGAATGGGGCACGATGCTGGCCGAAGCTCGCGAATTCATCCTGCGCGCCTGGTGGGTCGTCACCTTCCCGGGCCTTGCAATCCTCATCACCGTTCTTGCCATCAACCTGATGGGCGACGGCCTGCGCGATGCGCTTGATCCGAAGCTGAAGAGGTCCTGATCATGTCGCTCTTACAAATCGACAATCTCACCGTCGAATTCGAAACCTCGACCGGCTGGTTCCGCGCCGTCGATGGCGTTTCGGTTTCCGTCGACAATGCCGAAGTGCTTGCCATCGTCGGTGAATCCGGCTCCGGCAAGTCTGTTTCGATGCTGGCCGTGATGGGTCTTCTGCCGGCAACGGCCAAGATCACCGCCGACCGCATGCTGTTCGAAGGGCAGGATATCCAGAAGCTTAGCGGCTCCGAACGCCGCAAGCTGATCGGCAAGGATATCGCAATGATCTTCCAGGAGCCCGTTGCCAGCCTCAACCCGTGCTTCACGGTGGGTTTCCAGATCGAGGAAGTGCTGCGCATTCACCTCGGGCTGGACAAAAAGGCCCGCCGCGCCCGCGCCATCGAGCTGTTCAAGCTGGTTGGCCTGCCTAACCCGGAAGAGCGCCTCAACGCCTATCCGCACCAGATGTCCGGTGGCCAGTGCCAGCGCGTGATGATCGCCATCGCGATCGCTTGCGACCCGAAACTGCTGATCGCCGACGAGCCGACCACCGCGCTCGACGTGACCATCCAGAAGCAGATCCTCGACCTGATCATGGACCTGCAGGCACGCACCGGCATGGGCCTGATCATGATCACCCATGACATGGGCGTTGTGGCCGAGACCGCCGACCGTGTGGTCGTGCAGTACAAGGGCCGCAAGATGGAGGAGGCCGACGTGCTTTCCCTCTTCGAAAACCCGCAGAGCAATTATACCAAGGCGCTGCTGGCTGCCCTGCCTGAAAATGCCACTGGCGACCGCCTGACCACGGTTTCCGACTTCTTCGACGGCAATCCGGAACCGGCACCTACTGCCAGTGCGACGGGAGTGAATGCATGAGCACCGATACCATGCTCGAAGTGCGCGACATCAAGCGCGATTACGAACTGCCGGGCGGCTTCATGAAGCCGAAAAAGACCATCCATGCGGTGAAGGGCGTTTCCTTCAAGCTGGAGCGCGGCAAGACGCTGGCAATCGTCGGCGAAAGTGGCTGCGGCAAGTCCACGCTGGCGCGGATGATCACCTTCATCGACGAGCCGACGGCGGGCGACCTGATCATCGACGGCCAGAAGATGGACACGCGTCCGGGTCATCTGACCTCGGAAATGCGCCAGAAGGTGCAGATCGTCTTCCAGAACCCTTACGGTTCGCTCAACCCGCGTCAGAAGATCGGCGATGTTCTGGGCGAGCCGCTGCTGATCAACACCGACATGTCGGCAAACGATCGCCGTGACCGCGCCACCGAAATGCTGATCAAGGTCGGCCTCGGCCCGGAACACTATAACCGTTATCCGCACATGTTCTCCGGCGGTCAGCGCCAGCGCATCGCCATTGCGCGCGCGCTGATGATGAACCCGAAGCTGTTGGTGCTGGACGAGCCTGTTTCGGCGCTCGACCTTTCGGTTCAGGCACAGGTTCTGAACCTGCTGGCCGACCTGCAGGACGAGTTCAACCTCACCTATGTGTTCATCAGCCACGACTTGTCCGTCGTGCGTTACATCGCCGACGAGGTGATGGTGATGTATTTCGGCGAGGCGGTCGAATACGGCACGCGCGACGAGGTGTTTTCGGCGCCGAAGCACGAATACACGCAGACCCTGTTCAAGGCGACGCCGAAGGCTGATGTGGAATCGATCCGGGCACGTGTCGCCGCGAAGAAGGCGGCGAGTGCTGCCTGATGCAGGGTCGTCATCCTCGGGTCAGGCTCGAGGATGACCACCGAGAGAGATGAGATATTGAAAAAGGCGCTGCGGAGACATCCGCAGCGCCTTTTTCATTGGGTCTTGTCTAGCTGCTTACAACAAACCGAACTTCTTCAGCGTCTCGCCAATTTTCGCATCCTGCTCTGCATTCGGCAGCAAAGCCGGCTGGCGGCTGGCGCCGACGGAACTATCCTGCAGATAGAGCGCGCGCTTGACCATGGCCGGTGGGAAACCGTGCTGGTAGAGGTCGGTGCGGAAGGCCGTGTAGATGTCCTGCTGACGTTCGGCTTCAGCAATATTGCCCGAGTTGAAGCCACCGACGATGCCGGCGAGGACGTCCGGCATGGCATTGCCGAGACCGGAAATGCAGCCGGCAGCGCCGTTCTGCAACGACCACAGGACCAGATGGTCCGGGCCGGAATAGACTTCGAAACCTTCGACCTCTTTCGAGACCTGCAGGTAGGCCGCAAGCGTTTCCTGCGCGCCGCCCGAGTCCTTGATGCCGGCGATGTTGCCATGGGTGGCCAGTTTTCGCGCAGTTTCCGGCTCGATGTGGTTCTGGGTGCGGGCCGGGATGTCGTAGAGATAGACCGGCGTTTTGACGGCGTCTGCGACGGTGGAGAAATGGCGGATCAGGCCGTCCTGCGTGCAGGCGATGAAGAAGGGCGTGATGACGGCGATGCCGGTGACGCCGATACGGTCGAATTCCTTGGCCAGCTGCAGCGTTTCGAACGTGGCGGGCATGCCGGCATTGACGATGACATCGACCTTGCCGCCGACTTCATCGACAACTTCCTCGAGAAGCTTGACCTTTTCGCCAAAGGTGAGTGCGGAGAAATCGCCGTTGGTGCCGGCGCACATGATGTTGTTGCCGGCCGCCACCTGACGGCGCACCTGCGCGCGGGTCGCTTCGTAATTGATCGTTTCGTCGTCGTTGAAGCATGTCACGATCGCGACAAAGGCTTTCTTGGTCATCATTCTACTCCGGTATCAATCAAATCAGGATGCTGTTGCCAGACGGGCGTTGCGGTTTGCGGCCTGCACGTCCGGGTCGGGATCAAGGCTGGCGGCGAGAAGCGCCTGGGTATAGGGTTTTTGCGGGTTGTCGAAGACCTGCGTAACAGTGCCGAATTCGACCACTTCGCCCTTCTGCATGACCATCACGTAATCGGCGAAATCGCGCACCAGCGGCAGGTCGTGGGCGATGAAGATGAAGGCGATGCCCATTTCCTTGCGCAGCTTGTCGAGAAGCTTGATCACCTGCGCCTGTACCGAAACGTCGAGCGCCGAGACGGCCTCGTCGCAGACGATCAGCTTTGGTTCGAGCGCCAGTGCGCGGGCAATGGCGATACGCTGGCGCTGGCCACCGGAAAACTGGTGCGGGTAACGGCCCATATGTTCCGGCGACAGGCCGACCTGATCGAGCAGTTCGGCAGCACGCACGCGCCACTTGGCCTTGGGCAGGATTTCCGGGTGGATGACCCAGGCCTCCGAAATCAGCTGGTAAACCGTCATGCGCGGGTTGAGCGACTGGGTGGGGTCCTGAAACACCATCTGCAGGTCGCGGCGCAGCTTGAACAGATCGCCCGGCGACATGGTGAAAAGGTCCTTGCCCTTCCATTCCGCGGTGCCGCCATCGGCTTCCTCGAGGCGCAGGAGGATGCGGGCGAGGGTGGATTTGCCCGAGCCGCTTTCACCGACGACGGCAACGGTCTCGCCTGCCTTGAGGTCGAAGGAGACGCCTTTCAAAGCTTCGAAGCCGCCGTAGAATTTCTTGGCATTCTTGACGCTGAGGATGGGCTCGCCTGACGTCGCCGGTTCGTGCATGTCGCCCTTGCCGGGGGCGGCGGCGATCAGCTTTTTGGTATAGGCATGCTGCGGGTTGCGATAGACGTCGCGCACCGTGCCGCTTTCGACCAGCTGACCCTTTTCCATCACAACGACGCGGTCGGCGACTTCGGAAACGACGCCGAGATCGTGGGTGATGATCAGCACGCCCATGCCGGTTTCACGCTGCAATTCCTTGAGGAGAAGCAGCACTTCCGCCTGCACCGTCACGTCGAGCGCAGTGGTCGGTTCGTCGGCGATCAGCAGATCGGGTTTGAGCGCAAGCGCCATGGCGATCATGACACGCTGGCGCTGGCCGCCGGAAAATTCGTGCGGGTATTTGTCGAGCGCCTTTTCCGGCTCCGGCAGGGCGACGCGCTTGAACAGGCGCAGGGCTTCGGCCTGGGCTTCGCTATTGCCCTTGCCGTGGGTTTTCAATGCCTCGCGCATCTGCCAGCCGACCGTATAAACCGGGTTCAGGTGGCTGAGCGGGTCCTGAAAGATCATGGCGATGCGGCGGCCGTTGACCTCGCGACGGGCCTCGCTGCTCATCTTGAACAGATCCTTGCCGTCGAGCAGGATTTCGCCCGACGCGATTTTTCCGGGCGGCATGTCGATCAGGTTCATGATCGCCGAGGACGAGACCGACTTGCCGGAGCCGCTCTCGCCGAGAATGGCGAGCGTTTCGCCTCGGTCGAGATGATAGGAGATGTTGCGCACGGCGTGGACGGTGCCGGTGGCGGTGTGAAAATCGACCGAGAGGTTGCGGACTTCGAGAAGATGATCAGCCATTTTTCGGTCCTTTCATTTCCAGGCGCCAGCGCTGGACGGGGTCGAGCGCGATACGCAGCCAGTTGGACAGAAGGTTGAGCGAGAGGGTGGTGAGAATGATGGCCAGGCCCGGCCAGAAGGATAGCCACCACGCGTTTGTGAGGTACTGGCGACCCTGAGAGATCATCAGGCCCCAGGTGATTTCCGGCGGCTGGATGCCGATGCCGAGGAAGGAAAGCGCACTTTCGGCCAGCATGACATAGGCAAAATCGAGCGTGGCAAGCGTCGTCAGCGTCGGCAACACCACCGGCAGGATGTGACGGAACAGGATGCGTTTCGACGATGCGCCCATGACGCGGGCCGCCTGTACGAACATGCGGCTCTTGATTTCCAGAACTTCCGCTCGGGTGGTGCGCAGATAGACCGGAATACGGGTGATCGACAGGACCAGCATCAGGTTGAGGATGGAAGAGCCGAGGATATAAAGCACGATCACCGCGACCAGCAGCGATGGGAAGGACATGATGACGTCTGCGAGACGCATGATGATCTGGCTGGTGCGTTCCGACGCGAAGCCGGCGATCAGGCCGAGCAGGGTGCCGATGACAGCCGAGATCAGCACGGCGCCGGCGGCAACCATGATGGTGTTCTGGGTGGCGACGATGATGCGCGGCCAGAGCGGGCGGCCAAGTGCATCGGCACCGAGCCACATGAACCATTCGCGGTCGAACATGAAAGGCGCGAGGTTGCGGCCGCGCAGGTTCTGCTTGGTGGCGAGATCATCGAGCAGGGTGGGGCCGATGATGGCCATGATGATGACGAAGACGAGGAAGATGGCGGCACAGAGGGCGAACTTGTCGGCCCAGAGCATCCGCGCCATGCGCACGACGGCGCTCGGCTCCTCGGCAACGGTTTCCTTGGCGGTGGGTGTGGATTGAATGGCCATGGTCATATCGATCCTCAGTAGCGGATGCGCGGGTCGAGCAGGGCATAGGCCATGTCGATCACGAGGTTCATGAGGAAGATGGCGAAAGCGGTGACGAGGATCGCCGCCAGCACGACGTTGAAGTCACGCTGCAGGATGCTGTCGATCATCAGCTTGCCGACGCCGGGGAAACCAAAAATGGTTTCGATGACGACGGCGCCGTTCAAGAGGCTGGCCGCCTGGTCGCCGATGACGGTGATGACCGGCAGCATGGCGTTGCGCAGCGCGTGAACGAAGATGATCGGGCCGGATTTGACGCCCTTGGCGCGGGCCGTCTTCACGTAGGCCGAGGAGAGGGCCGAGATCATCGAGCCGCGCACCACCTGAACGATAATGCCGAAGGGGCGCACGAACAGCACGCAGATCGGCAGGATCCAGTGCGACAGCGAGCCGGTGCCGGAGGTCGGCAGCCAGGAGAGCTGGATGGCGAAGACGACGATGGCGACGATGGCGAGCCAGAAATCCGGCACGGAGGCGCCGATCAGCGAGACCATCGAGGAAAAGCGGTCGAAGAAGCCGCCGGTGCGGAAGGCGGCGAGCGAGCCGACGACGATGGCGCAGACGGTGACCAGCGTCATGGTGATGACGGCGAGCCAGAGCGTCCAGGTGAAGGCTTCGAGCACGACATCAAGGGCAGGGCGGGCCTTGCGCAGGCTCTCGCCGAGATCGCCGGTGACGACATTGCCGACATACTGGCCGAACTGCACGAGAAGCGGCTGATCAAGGCCATGAAGGGCGCGGAACTCTGCCTTCATTTCGGCGGAGGCTTCGACGGGAAGGAAGAGCGATGCCGGGTCGCCCGTCAGACGGGACAGGAAGAAGACCATGACCAGCAGCCCGATGAGCGAGATGAGACTGGCGAAGGCGCGCTTGCGGATAAAACTGAGCATGGTGACCTCGATCTTGCTGGAATGGACGGCCGCGAAACCGTCGTCCATTTCGCTTCGATTGGGGCGATCCCGGCCCTGTCGGTGCAGGATCGCCCTAAGGTTATGGGTGGGTTACTTCTTGATGCCGATCTCGGAGAGCTGCAGCATGGAGTTGGTGGCGATGCTGGGCTTGAAGTCCAGACGTTCGGACACGCGCGAATAACCGACCATGTGGAAGAGCGCGACGTCGGCGACGAGATCGTCGTGGACATAGGCGATCAGCTGCGACCAGAGTTTTGCACGTTCGTCACCGGTGGCGGCCGAAGCGCGGGCGATGAGATCATCGACCTTGGGATCGGCGTAACCGGACTGGGTGCCCTTCGAGTCATACTTGAAGAACATGGTGAAGGACGGATCACCCTTGGAATTGTCGTGCATGGCAGCAACAATCGTCGGGCCACGGCCTTCCTTAAACGGCTTCGAATAGTAGACCTCGTGTTCGGCGACTTCGACGAATTTCAGGTCGATCTTGAAACCAACATCCTGCAACTGTGCCTGGACGGCTTCCATGATTTCCGTGACGTTCGGGAAGTTGGCCGTACGCGCAACCACGGTGATCGGGGTGTCGACCGGCACGCCGGCAGCCTTGGCTTCTTCAAGCAGCTTCTTGGCCTGATCCGGATCGTATGGGAACACCTTCACATCCGGGTTCCAGCCAAGCGTCGTTGGCGGCACCAGCGCGGTGGCGAGAACGGCATCTTCCGGCACCAGCGTGCCGATGAAGGCCTGACGGTCGATCGCGAGGTTCAGCGCCTTGCGGACGCGGACATCGTTGAGCGGCGCGATATTGCCATCGATACGCAGATAGACGGTTTCGCTGTCGAGGTATGAGAAGTCGGTCTTGTCGTTGGTGGCTTCGACCTGCGAGATCGACGGTGCAAGATCGGCTTCGCCGGCCTGAACCATGGCGGCGCGAACCGCCGGGTCTGAGCGGAACAGGTAGGTGGCCTTGGTGACGGCGGGCTTCTTGCCCCAATAATCGTCACGCGCATCGAGAACGATCTGCTGGCCCGGTGTCCAGTTGGACAGTTTGTAAGGACCGGTGCCGACCGGCTCGCGCACGAATTCCAGCGGCGTGCCTTCCGGTACGATGGTGACGAGCGACAGCAGCAGCGGCAGGATCGGCTGGACCGGATTGACCTTGAAATCGATGGTGTTTTCGTCAACCACCTTCACGTCGAATTTCATGCCGCCGAAATAACGGCGGGATTCGCAGATGTTCTTGTCGCTGAAAATGCGGTCAAAGCTGAATTTGACATCCTTGGCGCCAAACGCCTTGCCGTCGGAAAATTTGACGCCCTGACGCAGGTGGAAGCGCCATGTGCCGTCAGCTGTCTGTTCCCACTTTTCGGCGAGGCGGGGCATGACGCCCTTTTTATCGCGCACGTCGAGTTCGGTCAGCGTTTCGCTGACATTTTCCATGATGACGCGGCCGATATTGGAGCGCGTCGCCATGCAGGGCTCGAGCAGGTCGGCCTCTTCCGGCAGAACGATCTTGATATCCGTCGATGCGGCATGAACCGGGCTGATGCCGGTGCCGAGTGCGAGGACAGAACCCAGCAGGGCTCCAAGCAAATGCGAAGTCTTCATGTCATTCTCCTCCCTCTTGGTGCGGGTCGCACCGCTTGCTGTTCGTCTCGCTCCGGCCTGTTCGGCTCACGCGATTTCGAAGGCATTCCTCCTAAAGCCCTGTGCGTCGGTCGGGATGCCTCCGTCCTTAACGTCGCCATGAGCGGGCTGGCGCAAACCATCGGATGTCTCGGCAAGTTTGTCAAATTAAATATTCGGAACTGCCAATTTGTACAAATTTGTCTTTCATAAAACGATTTAATTTCAAGTGCATGTATCGTAAGTTTGGATCGTCAATGGCAAATTGCCGAATTTTTCAAACTTGACAACTTTGTTATTTGGGTGATTTTCATGTGGGTAAGAGGAGACCCTGATGACGCCTGAAGAGATTGCAACCGTGATGACCGGTGCGGTGAAAGCCGTTGGCCGCGGACGACATGAGGCCATGCTGGCCTCGCCGATGATCCAGAACCACGCATCCTTCCTGCACCTGACCGAGGATGGCGCACTGATCTGCGCCTGGTTCGGCGGCACGCTCGAAGGAAAGTCGGATATTTCCGTCTTCGCCTCTGTTCTGATCGGCGGCTCCGAGCAATGGGGTGAACCGCAGCGGCTGAGCTTTGACCCAAAACATTCCGAGCAGAACCCGGTTCTGTTTGCCGCGCCCGATGGCAGGCTCGTGCTGTTCCACACCTCGCAGCCCTCCGGCAATCAGGATGAATGCCGCATCCGCATGGCCGAAATTTCGCGCGATGCCGCCGACCCGACCAAGCTGACGGCAGGCGAGGGAGAGTATCTCGATCTGCCGCGCGGCTGTTTCGTTCGTGCGCCGCTGACCATTCGCGACGATGGCGCATGGCTGTTGCCGATCTTTCGCTGCATCCAACGGCCGGGCCAGAAGTGGAACGGCAGCCATGACCGCGCCGCGGTCGGCATTTCGCAGGATGGCGGTAAGAGCTGGGTGCTGGAAGATCTCGATCAATCGACGGGCTGCGTACACATGGGGCCGGTGTCGCTCGGTGATAACAGGCTGGCAGCCGTGTTCCGCCGCCGTCAGGCCGATTTCGTCTATCGCACGGAAAGCACCGATGGTGGCCGCACATGGTCCGTGCCGCAGGCGACGGATGTGCCCAACAACAATTCTTCCGTTGCCGCGACCCGCCTCAAGGACGGCCGCATCGCGATGATCTGCAACCCGGTGAATGCCGAGATGTCGAGCGATCGCCGCGCCTCGCTTTACGATGAGCTGGGCGAGGATGACGACCGGCCGGATGCCAATCCGGATGGCGGCTGCGTGCCGATCTGGGGCGTGCCGCGCGCACCGGTTTCCGTCTGCATTTCCGATGACGGGGCAAAAAGTTTTTCGCAGCGGATCCTCATCGAGGATGGTCCGGGCACCTGCCTGTCGAACAATTCCATCGACGGTCACAACAAGGAAATGTCCTATCCGTGGCTGCTGGAGGGCACCGACGGCAGTCTTCACATCGCCTACACCTATTACAGGCGCGCTATTAAATATGTTCGTCTGGCTCCGGGCTGGGCCAGTACCGCAGTGGGAGAATAATCATGAGCAATATCATCGGCATCACCATGGGTGACCCCTGCGGCGTCGGACCGGAAATCACGGTGCGGGCGCTGGCCGAAATGGGCGACGCGGACCGCGCCGCAACCCGTATCTACGGCAACCTGCCGACGCTGGAAGCGGCCCGCAAGGCGCTGGGCGTCGATATCGATCTGACACCTTACGTCGTCGATCTGCCGATCGAAGGCGCGCCGCTGCCCTGGGGCACGCTGTCGCCGGTTGCCGGCGATGCGGCTTTCCGTTTCATCGAAAAGGCGGTGCGCGATGCCGAAGCCGGCGTGATCGGCTGCGTCGTCACGGCACCGATCAACAAGGAAGCGCTCAACCTTGCCGGCCATCATTACGACGGCCATACCGGCATGCTGCGCAGCCTGACGAAATCGGCAGCGGCCTACATGCTGCTGGCCTCGGAAAAACTGAAGGTCATCCATGTTTCCACGCACGTTTCGCTGCAGGAGGCCATCCGCCGCGCCACCACCGAGCGGGTGCTGGCGACGATCAAGGCCGGCAATGACCACCTGAAGCGCACGGGTTATGCAGCACCCCGCATCGCGGTTGCCGGCATCAACCCGCATTGCGGCGAAAACGGCCTTTTTGGTACCGAGGATGACGAGCAGATCGCACCGGCCGTTGCCGCAGCCCGTGCCGAAGGCATCGATGCCTATGGTCCGATTTCGGCCGACACGGTGTTCCACCGCGCCTATTCCGGCGCCTTCGATCTGGTGGTCGCGCAGTACCACGATCAGGGGCATATCCCGATCAAGCTCGTCGCCTTCGATACGGCGGTCAACGTCTCCGTCGACCTGCCGATCGACCGTACCTCGGTCGACCACGGCACCGCCTTCGACATTGCCGGCAAGGGCATCGCCAACCATGGCAACATGCTGGAAGCGATCGCCTATGCCCGCAAGCTGGTAACCGGCGGCAAGGGGGGCAAGGCATGAGCAGCGCCCCCGTCATCATCCTGCATCAGCCCAAGCGGCTGATCGTCGGTGCCGGCACGGTCGGTGAAGTCGGTCCCTGGGCCGGCGAGGTTTCCTCGACGCTGGTGATTGCGACGCCGATCACCGCCGGATTTGTCGATCGGCTGAAACTGCCGGGCAAGGTCACCCTGTTCGACGCCATTCCTGGCGAGCCGGAAATCGCCACGCTTGATGCGGCTTTGGCTGCGGCGCGGGCGGCGAAGCCGGATCTCGTCGTCGGTCTCGGCGGCGGCTCGGTCATGGATGTCGCCAAGCTGGTGGCCGCCCTTTGGGATGGCGAACAGACGCTGGCCGATGTTGCCGGCCCCAACAAGGTGGCGGGGAGAAGTACGCGACTGGCGCAGGTGGCGACCACGGCCGGAACCGGCTCGGAAGCAGGCATCCGCTCGCTGATCACCGATCCGGTCAAGGGCAACAAGATCGCGGTCGAAAGCCCGCATCTGATCGCTGACCTTGCGGTACTCGACCCGGAACTCACCTATTCGGTTCCGCCGGCCGTCACGGCCGCAACCGGTGTCGACGCCATGGCGCATTGCGTCGAGGCATTTACCAGCAAACGCGCGCATCCGATGATCGACGGTTTTGCCCGTATGGGTTTTTCGCTCGTCGGCAAATTTTTGGCCCGCGCGGTCAAGGATGGATCGGATCGGGAAGCGCGCGAAGGGCTGATGCTGGCCTCCTATTACGGCGGCATCTGCCTTGGGCCGGTGAATACGGCGGCCGGCCATGCCATCGCCTATCCGCTCGGCACGCTTCTACATCTGCCGCATGGGCTGGCCAACGCCATCGTCTTTCCGCATGTTCTGGCCTTCAATCAGCCGGTCGTGGCGGACAAGACGGCGGAAGTGGCGGAAGCGCTTGGTTTTGGAAAAGGCCTGTCGCAGGCTGATCTCAGTGGTGCGGCACATGCATTCTGTGCCGATCTCGGCATCGAGATGTCGCTTGCCAAACATGGTGCTGATGAAGCCGACCTGCCACGCTTTGCCGCCGATGCGCATGCCATCCGCCGGCTGATGGACAACAATCCTGCCGATATGAGCGTCGAGGACGTTCTGGCGATTTACCGGGCCAGCTTCTAAGGAGCTGGTTTGGAGGAGGGAGGCGGTGCGAGCGATCGTGCCGCCTTTTTGGTTTTTGGGGAGAGGGGGAAAAGGCGCCTACCCACCCATGGTCGTCATGCTCGGGCCTGTCCCGAGCATCTGCCGCGTTGAATTTGTTGCGCTGTGGTTAGATCCCAGGGACAAGCCCTGGGATGACGGCGGAGGGGCTTTAGCGGTCCTTGTTCGCCGGTCAATCCTACTGATGCGACGACTGAAACAGCCGTTCGCGCGACCCCTTCAAATGCTCCAGCATCAGGCGCCGCGCCTCATCCTCATCGCGGTTGGCGATGGCTGCGGCAATCGCTTCGTGTTCGCCGAACACACGCGTCAGGCCGGAGGCCTCGCGCTTGATCGAGGCGCCGTGAAACTTCATGCCAACGGCGATGTGGTCTTTCAGCGCTTCCATGGCGGTCGAAAAATAGTTGTTCTGGGCAGCGCGGGCGATGGCGAGGTGAAACTTGAAGTCGGCATCCTCGCGGTGTGACTGGCGGTTTGTGGCGTCGCGCAGCAGTTCCAGTGCCTGCCGGATCGCCTTCAGGCTGTCGGCATCGTGGCGGGTGGCGGCGGCCGCGGCGGCGGCCGGTTCCAGCGTCAGGCGGAACTCGTAACAGTTCAAAAGATCGGCGACGTTTTCCAGCTGGCCGAAACCGAGCGGATTGCGCAGGCCCACGGAGCGCACAAAGCTGCCGGCGCCACGGCGGGAATAGATCAGGCTCTGGTCGCGCAGGCGTTTCAGCGCCTCGCGGATGACCGGGCGCGATACTTCGAATTCGGCGGCAAGATCATGTTCGGTCGGCAGGCGTTCGTCCGGCTTGTAGGCGCCGGATTTGATGGCGCGCAGCATGCGTTCGAACACGATATCGGCCAAGCCCTTGCGGGCGGTTCCCGTTTCCAGTCCCATCTTCAAATTGCCCTCCCCAGGACCATGTCCGCAATCCTCTTCAACGTCTCCGGCCCGCCAAATCCTCCCGATTTGGCGATGATGCAGCGTCCCTCGTTCGACGCAAGCCCAAGGCCTGGCAGGCATTCGCCATGCAGGGTGAAACGGGTAACGCCAAGCGCACGCATGACCGCTTCGGCGGTGGCGCCACCGGAAAGAAGCAGCGTGCCCTTGTAATCCGAAAGGCTGTTCTTGAGGCCCTCGGCCAGTGCTTCCGAGACCAGCGCCGGATTGATGTCGCTCGCGCCCGGTGTTGCCTGAACCAGCGTCAGTGCCGCATCGGCATTCGGTGTGTCGGTGATCCGGCCATTCGGCGCCGCGCGGTAATCAAGATCATGGCCGGCGCGCAATGCATCGATCTGGGCAAGCGTGATCGGATCGCGCGAGCCGATGACAAAGGTGGCGCGGCCGGTCGGGATGTTTGCCGGTTTTGCCTCGGGCTTTTGCGTCATGCGGCGGGCCAGCGCTTCGGCAAGGCCACGTGCGCCGATCAAAAGGTCGGTGCCGTCTGTCTGTGCGGCATCGAGCACGGCATCCATGTCGGCGGATGTGCCTGTGCCGGGTGTCGTTGCGTGGGCCGCATGGGGGCCGAGCTTTTCGGCGATGACGATCGGTGTGTCGACGCCGAAACCGCGAACGGCACCACCTTCGACGATCCGGTCGAATTCCGGGATAGCGGGGGCGACCAGCGCGCGCGAAAACGGAGTGGCGTCGAGTTCGGCGACGATATTGCCCTTGAGGCGGGAATCGACCTTCTTGAACAGGCGCGTGCCCGGCGGCAGCAGGGCGATCACCGCAGCGGTTGTTTCGCGGGCTTCATCCGCGCCGATCTCGCGGGTGTTGAGATTGATGGAGATGACGTCGGGACTATCCGCGACGATGCCGGCAATCGCTTCGCGGGCCAAAGCCACCTCGGTGCGCAGACCACGTCCGGCAAAGGGGGCCGCGGAGTCCAGCGCGCCGGTCAGATCGTCTGCGAGAATGGCGAGCATGTCATGGTACCAGTTTTATGTTGTAATCTTTATACCACTAAAAAACGCTTAGATGTCAATATTCCGTGCGGATCAGTATGACAAATTACGGTTTGCATATACGCAATTTCGGACGGACGTGTGAGGCTGTTGGAATTACAGCTTTTTCGGGAGTTCCGGTGTTTGTCGGGTGCCTGAAACGCAAGAAGCGCATGGCCGGGAGGGCCATGCGTTTCTCGTCTGTGTCGCGGAGCAGGCGGTGTGGTCAGCGGCCGTTTGCCTTGCGCCACGCCTCGTATTTGTCGCGGAACTCGTCCTTGGTCTGCGGGTAAAGCCCGATGATCGGCGTGCCGGCATTGACCTGTTCGAGCACGAAAGCCTCGTAGCTTTCCATCGCCGTGCATTCATCCGCCAGTTCCTCGGCCAGATGCGCTGGGATGACCATCACGCCGTCATTGTCGCCGACCAGAACGTCGCCCGGAAACACCGCGACATCACCGCAGGAGATCGGCACGTTGATGTCGATCGCCTCGTGCAGGGTGAGGTTGGTCGGGGCCGACGGGCGGGCGTGATAGGACGGCATGTCGAGCGCGCCGATGCCGGCTGCATCGCGAAAACCACCATCGGTGACGACACCGGCGGCACCGCGAAGCGCCAGCCGGGTGATCAGGATCGAGCCGGCCGTGGCGGCGCGGGCGTCCTTGCGGCTGTCCATGACAAGCACCTGGCCGGCCGGGCAGGTTTCGATGGCGACGCGCTGCGGATGGTCGGCATTGCGGAACACGGTGATAGGGTTGCGGTCCTCACGCGCCACGATGTAGCGCAGCGTAAACGCCTGTCCGACCATGGTTTCCGTCTTCGGCGAAACCGGCACGACACCCTGGATGAACTGGTTGCGCAAGCCGCGCTTGAACATGGCGGTGGCCAGTGATGCGGTGGAAATCTTCTTGAATTTCTCGCGTGTTGTTTCGCTCAGCACGTAATCGGTCATAATTTTCCTCCTCAATAGATGTCCGGTTCGCCGGCCTTTTGGCCGAAGCCGGTTTCCAGAAAATCGAAATCGCAGCCCTGATCGGCCTGGGTGACGTGTTTTGAGAACATCCAGCCATAGCCGCGCTGGAAACGCGGTTCGGGCGCCTTCCATTCGGCCTTGCGGCGCGCCAGTTCCTCGTCGCTCACCAGCATGTCCAGTGAGCGATTGGGCAGATCGAGACGGATGATGTCGCCGTTTTTCAGGAGCGCCAGCGGCCCGCCGATAAAACTTTCCGGCGAGACATGCAGCACGCAGGCGCCGTAGGATGTGCCGGACATGCGGGCATCGGAAATGCGCAGCATGTCGCGATGGCCCTTCTTGATCAGTGCCTGGGGGATGGGCAGCATGCCCCATTCGGGAAAACCGGGGCCGCCGAGCGGGCCGGCATTGCGCAGCACCAGAACATGGTCGGGCGTGACATCGAGGTTCTCGTCGTCGATCGCCTTCTTCATCTCCGGGTAGCTGTCGAACACCATGGCCGGGCCCTGATGCACATGATATTTCGGGTCGCAGGCGGCCGGTTTGATGACGCCGCCGTTGGGGCAGAGATTGCCGCGCACCACCGCAAGCGAACCTTCGTGATAGACCGGGTTGGAGAGCGGCCGGATGACGTCGTCGTTATAGACTTTTGCGCCTTCGAGATTTTCACCCATGGTGCGGCCCGTGACGGTCATGACCGATAGGTCGAGCCGGTCTTCCATCTGTTTCATCAGTGCCCGCAACCCGCCGGCATAGAAAAAGTCCTCCATCAGATAGTCTTTGCCCGACGGGCGGACATTGGCGATCAAAGGCGTGACGCGGCCGAGCGCATCGAGATCGTCGAGCGTGAGGTCAACACCGGCGCGGCGGGCCATGGCGATCAGATGTACAACGGCATTGGTGGAACAGCCGGTAGCCATGGCGACGATCGCGGCATTGCGACAGGCGGCGTCGGTGACGATTTTATCCGGCGTCAGGTCTTCCCAGACCATGTCGACGATGCGGCGGCCGCAATCGGCGCCCATGCGCTGGTGGTTGGCATCGACGGCCGGAATGGAGGACGCGCCGGGCAGCGTCAGGCCCATGGCGTCGGCAATCGCCGTCATGGTCGAGGCGGTGCCCATGGTCATGCAGGTGCCGGCCGAGCGGGCGATACCGCCCTGCACGCCCAGCCATTCCTCGTCGGTAATATTGCCGGCGCGGCGTTCGTCCCAGTATTTCCAGCCGTCCGAACCGGAGCCCAGAATCTTGCCGGCGTAATTGCCGCGCAACATCGGGCCGGCGGGCAGGTAGATCATCGGCACGCCGGCCGAGATCGCGCCCATGACGAGGCCGGGTGTGGTCTTGTCGCAGCCGCCCATCAGCACCACGCCATCGAGCGGATGGGCGCGGATCATCTCTTCCGTCTCCATGGCCAGCATGTTGCGGTAAAGCATCGATGTGGGTTTCAGTGAGCTTTCATCCAGCGACAGCGACGGCATCTGCACGGCAAAACCGCCGGCCTGAAACACGCCGCGCTTCACATCCTGCACGCGTTCCTTGAAATGCGCATGGCAGGTGTTGAGTTCGGACCATGTGTCGAGCACGCCGATCACCGGCTTGTCGCGAAACTCTTCCTCCGAATAACCGAGCTGCATCATGCGCGAGCGGTGGCCGAAAGAGCGCAGGTCGTCGGGCGCGAACCAGCGGGCGCTTCTCAAGGTTTCGGGCGTTTTCGTCTTGGGCAGGGGGCTTTCTGGCATGGCAATCGACCTTTTTAGGTGCCGTGAAAGGTCCGCGCCTTTTCCGGCTTGGCCCGCTTCGAGGGGCCGTCTAACAATGATCTGGAAGGTGAATGGCGGGCGCCTGCTAGGGCGCGTGGGCGGTCGTGACTGGCGTGTTGACGCCGCATATCAGCAGTCGCATGGTTCCTCCTCCACGGTGCGGACGCGGATGAAGATCCGGCCCGGTTCTCGCCTCTCCCAAAGCGAATAACGGCATTGAAGCACTAAAACATCAGTGCATCAACCCGAAAACTGTGTTTTAATGCAAGTGACTAGAGAAAGGGTGGATCGACAGCATGAGTGGAATGGTGAGGGGCGGGCAGTTGGATCGGTCGCGGCAGGTGGCCTTGCAGGTGCATGAAATCCTGCGGGAGCGCATCCTGAAAGTGGAATTGGTGCCCGGCACGGTCCTGTCGCGCTCCAGCCTGCAAATGGAATTCGGGGTCAGCCAGACGCCGGTGCGTGATGCGCTGATGCGGCTGCAGGAGGAGGGCATGGTCGATGTCTATCCGCAATATGCCACCGTGGTCGCCAAGATCGATATCGGCCATGCGCGCCAGGCGCAGTTCTTGCGGCTGTCGATCGAACTGGAGGCGGTGCGGCGACTGACGGAGGATCGCCCGGAGGCAACGGCGGCGGAACTTTCCGAAATCCTGTTGCGCCAGCGGGCCGTGGCGACGCCGGAAACCTATGACCGGTTCGACGAGATCGACCGCGAATTCCACCGGCATCTTTTTGAGCGCATGGGCATCGAGCAGCTATGGGCGAATGTGCGGCGCCAGAGCGTGCATCTCGACCGTTTGCGGCGGCTGAACCTGCCGATGCCGGGCAAGATGCAGACGGTGCTTTCCGATCACGAGGCGATCGTCGAAGGCGTTCGCTCCGGCAAGGCCGATGTGGCGACGGCGGCGCTTCGAAAACACCTGTCCGGCACGCTGTCGATCATCGATGTGATCAGCGCCGAGTTTCCCGATTACATTCTCCGCTGAAAGGCTCTAAGAGGGGCGACTTTCAGAACGGGACTTGAGATGATGCAGAAACCCTGGAGCAAACCGGTCGTGGTAATGATCGGCGAACCGCCGGTCGAAACGTCGATCGACACGACACAGGCGGCCTCCTGGGCGATGATCGAGGACTGGCCGATCGAGGACGAACCGGCGTTGGACAAGGCGCTTTTGATCTTTGCCGATGTCTCCAAGGGCAAGCGCCCGGACGAGGACGCGCGTCAGGCCTTTGTCGCCGCCGCCGTCGAGGCCGGCATTCTGGTCGGCAAATGACGCCCGAACCGCTGTTTCGCGATGCCGTGCCGGCGGATGCGGCGCGCTGTTACGAGATCGAGATTTCCGCTTACGAGGGCGACGAGGCGGCGACGCTGGACAAGATCGCGTTGCGGATCGGTGAATATCCGCAAGGGTTTCTGGTGCTGGAGCTCGGTGGCCGCATCGTCGGTTTCATCAATAGCGGCGGCGCGGACAACGTCGTGATGGCGGATGAGGCGTTCAAGGAACTGGTCGGGCACGATCCGGATGCGGAAAATGTGGTGATCATGTCGGTGGTGGTAGATCCGGCTTTTCAGGGGCAGGGATATTCGACGCTGCTGATGCGGGAGTTCATCGCGCGCATGCGGGCGATGGGCAAGAAGACCATTCATCTGATGTGCCGTGACAGCCATGTCGGGCTCTATGAAAAATTCGGCTATCGTTATGTGAAGCCATCGGAGTCGGACCATGGCGGCTTGGCCTGGCATGAGATGGTGATGGAGTTTTCGCGGTAGAATTGAAGTGGGAATATCAAGGGTGCGCCCATCCGATCTCCCCCCATGTGGGGGAGATGCCCGGCAGGGCAGAGGGGGATAATCCTGGCGCAAATACCGCTTTTCTGTCATATGCCGCGCCGTCGCATACCCCCCTCTGTCACCTTTCGGTGACATCTCCCCCACATGGGGGGAGATCGAAGGGAGCGCAGAGAAAACTCATCCGTTTCCGCGCTCAACCCCCATCCTGCGGCACCACGATCCCCGCGACAAATCCTCCGCCCGACTTAATCTCGAAACGAAAACCGTGCAGCTTGACGATTGCCGCCACCAGCGTCAGGCCGAGGCCAAGTCCCTTGGTGTGGCGGCTGCGGTCTGAGCGGTAGAAACGCTGGGCCAGCAGTTCACGTTCGTTTTCGGCAATGCCCGGCCCGGTGTCGCGCACGC
This sequence comes from Neorhizobium sp. BT27B, assembly GCF_050455485.1. Taxonomy (NCBI): domain Bacteria; kingdom Pseudomonadati; phylum Pseudomonadota; class Alphaproteobacteria; order Hyphomicrobiales; family Rhizobiaceae; genus Neorhizobium; species Neorhizobium sp. BT27B. The sequence goes on from NZ_JBCIYT010000002.1 coordinate 59,378, forward strand.
GGATGACCGTGTGGCCGCCTTCTGATGCCAATGCGACATCGATCCGGCCGCCTTCCGGCGTGTATTTCACGGCATTGTCGACGAGATTGGCGATGGCCTCGAACAGCAGGTCGCGGTCACCCTGGACGCTGGCTTGAATATCGGTGTGAACCGTCAGCGCCAGTTTTTTCTCCTCGGCAAACGGCTCGTAGAGTTCACCGACCTCGGTGATCAGTTCAGCGAGATCGACGCTGCCAAAGGCCTGGAAACGGCGGGTCTGTTCGATCTCGCGGATGCGCAGGAGTGCCGTGACGATCGAGATGGCGTGATCGACACCGGCCATGGCGCGGTCGGTTGCGGCCTGAAATTCCTCGGGAGTCGTGGCGCTGTGTTTTGCCCGTTCCAGCCCGATCCGCACGCGTGCAAGCGGTGTGCGAAGATCGTGGGCAATGTCGTCGCCGATTGCGGCGAGGTTTTCGACCAGCGTCTGGATCTCGTCGAGCATGCCGTTGACAATCTGCGCCAGCTTGTCGAGCGGGTCTTCGCTGTTGCGGGTCGGAAGCCGTCGGGCGAAATCGCCTGCAACGATCTCGGCGGCGCGCAACTGCATTTCGCGAATACGCCGCTGGGTTCGGGCGGCAAACAGCAGCGAGGCGGCAAGTCCGAGAAGAAAGGCCGGCAGCAGGCCAAAGATCAGGCCGCGCTCCACCACCAATGCGGTTTGTTCATTGTCCTTGGTGCTCCAGCCGACGACGAGGATCGTGCCATCGGAAAGCCGTCGGGCAAGCGCGCGCGACGGCTGGATCATTTTCCAGCCGGGGCCAAAACGGTGGATTTCGGCCTGGATGGGGGCCTGATCGACTTCGAGGCCCGCCGGCCAGCGCAGGATGTTGCCGGAAATGCGTTCACCTGTCGGCGCAAACAGGCCGGTCGGCTTGTAGCGGCGTGGATCCTGACGCAGCCGTTCTTCATATTGCGTCAGGTGCCCTTCTTTGGCCTGCGCAACCATCGAATCCGATTCCTGGATGATCAGTCCGTCCAGAAATGACACCAGTTCGCGGCTGGTGTTCACATAGGCGAAGATGAGGCTGGCCATGACCGCGACGGCGATCGCCACGAACAGTACGACCGTGTAGCGAAAGGTCGAGTTCCAGACCCAATCAATCAGGCGCGCGAAGGACAAATCCCTCTCCCCGGATATTGGAGATCATCGCTGCTTCACCCGAAGCATCGACCTTACGGCGCAGGCGGCCCATATGCACATCGACGAGATTGCTGTCGGGCACGAACTTGTATTTCCACACCTCTTCGAACAGCATGGCGCGGGTGAGCAGCTGTTCACAGTGGCGCATCATGTATTCGAGCAGCTTGTATTCGCGCGGCAGAAGCTCGATCTCGCGGCCGGCGCGATTGGCGCTGCGCTCGATCAGGTCGATTTCCAGCGGGCCGACGCGCAGCGTCTTGGCCGAGGTGTCGGCCGGCCGGCGCAAAAGTGCCTCGATGCGGGCAACAAGTTCAAGCACGGCAAACGGCTTGCTGAGATAGTCATCACCACCGGCGCGAAGACCTTTGACGCGGTCGTTGACGGCGCCAAGCGCACTCAGCACCAGAACCGGCGTGCGGATCTTTTCCCGGCGCAGCGTATCGATGACAGCAAGACCATCCATGCCCGGAAGCATGCGGTCGATGACCAGCACATCGGCATCGGCGGCGCGTGCCATCTCCAGTCCGGTCAGACCGTCGGCTGCCCAGTCCACCACGTACCCGGAGTCTCTCAGTTCGGCGCAGATATCCTGTGCGGTATCGGCATCATCCTCGATCAGAACGACCTTGGTCATGGCGTGTGCCTGGCTTCCATCTGTGGTGCCATCGAGGCCGTCCACTTCCATCGTCACGATGCGCCATAGAGCTTACGGCGGCGGTTACTCTTTAGCCGCGCGAAGCTGCGGGCGTTGATTGCGGGTGTTTACCGTCGATCAATGACAATTGAAATCCAATCCGGACCCGGCTTCTGCGTGAATTCTTAAATTCCAATTTAATGGCGTTTGTCAAATCGAAGGCGCAAACCCCGCGTGACCACTGCGCGACAAGACGTCGCGGGCGCAGATGTCACTGTCGTGACCTTCCTTGAAGGCCCTCCGTCAGGCAGTCCGAAACCAAACCGAGGTCTAGTATGCCTTCCAATAAGAACAATACCGACAATTCCACGTCCAGCAATCTGGTGCTCAGCCGCCGCCAGCTTCTCGGCTCGGCCGCCACGGGCGCCGCCGCGATCGGCGTCAGCACCGTGCCTTCCTGGGCACAGAGCCAAGCTTCCGACGGCACCGTCGATGTGCTGCTGATCGGTGGCGGCATCATGAGCGCGACGCTCGGCGTTTTGCTCTCGCAGCTCGAGCCGACCTGGAAGATCGAGATGATCGAGCGCCTCGACGACGTGGCGATGGAAAGCTCCAACGGCTGGAACAATGCCGGCACCGGCCACTCGGCACTCGCCGAACTCAACTATTCGCCGATGGATGCCAAGGGCAATGTCAACATTACCAAGGCGATCGAGATCAACGAGTGGTTCCAGATCACCCGCCAGTTCCTGTCGCACCAGATCGACATGGGCGTTCTGAAGAACCCGCGTTCGTTCATCAACTCCACCCCGCACATGAGCTTCGTCTGGGGTGACGCGAACACCGAATTCCTCGCCAAGCGCTATGAAGCGCTGAAGGCCAGCCCGCTGTTTGCCGGCATGGAGTTCTCGAACGACCATGCGCAGATCGCCAAGTGGGTTCCGCTGATGATGGAAGGCCGCGATCCGAACCAGAAGCTGGCCGTCACCTGGAGCCCGCTCGGCACCGACGTCAATTTTGGCGAGATCACCCGCCAGTACGTTGCGCATCTGAAGAGCCAGCAGCAGTTCGCGCTGCGCACTTCTTCGGAAGTCGAGGATATCGTCAAGAACGATGACGGCACCTGGAGCGTGACCTACTCCAACACCAAGACCGGTGACACCACCGTCGTGAAGGCAAAATTCGTCTTCCTCGGCGCCGGCGGCGGTGCTTTGCCGCTTCTGCAGATGTCCGGCATTCCGGAAGGTGACGCCTATGCCGGTTTCCCGGTCGGCGGCTCGTTCCTCGTCTGCGACAACCCGGAAATCGTCAACCAGCACCTCGCCAAGGCCTATGGCCAGGCAGAGACCGGCGCTCCGCCGATGTCGGTGCCGCATCTCGATACCCGCGTGTTCGATGGCAAGCGCCACATCCTGTTCGGACCGTTTGCTACTTTCTCGACCAAGTTCTTGAAGGAAGGTTCGCTGTTCGATCTGCCAGCCTCGGTCACGCTCGAAAACATCTGGCCGATGCTGACGGTCGGTACGCATGAGTTCAGCCTCGTGCAGTATCTCGCCGGCCAGCTGATGATGTCGGACGAAGACCGTCTCAACGCGCTGAAGGTCTACTTCCCGAATGCCAAGGCTGAGGACTGGCGCTACTGGCAGGCTGGCCAGCGCGTACAGATCATCAAGAACGATCCTGAAAAGGGCGGTCAGCTGAAACTCGGCACGGAAATCGTTGCATCCGAGGACGGCACGATCGCGGCTCTGCTTGGCGCTTCGCCGGGAGCTTCCACCGCTGCCCCGATCATGCTCGACGTCCTGAAGAAGGTGTTTGGTGAAAAGCTGAAGACGCCGGAATGGCAGGAACGCGTTCATGCTATCGTTCCGAGCTACGGCAAGAAGCTGAACGAAAACCCGGACATGCTGGCCAAGGAATGGGCCGCTACCGAAGAGCGCCTGCAGCTTGCCATCGCATCGCCGGCCATGGACCCGGCCGCTTACAGCAAGCCGGCGACACCTGCCGGTGAAGTGAAGATGGCTCCGGGCCTCGCCCTCTAAGAACCGTCCCGAATTTATGTGAAAGGCCCCGCTCGTCGGGGCCTTTTGCGTTTGGCACCCACAGGGTTTCGATCTTCCGGCCAATCGGTTAGGGATATCGCTGAAAGCAGGAAAGGTATCGTATGACGGTTTTGGCGCATCCGCTGGTCAAGGGTTTTTACGACGAGCGCACCGGCAGCATCCAGTATGTGGTGGCGGACCCGAAGACGCGGGCCTGTGCGATCATCGATCCGGTGCTGGATTACGACGAGAAGTCGGGATCGACCGCCACCCGTCATGCCGACGCGATCCTTGCCTATATCGAAGCGGAAAAGCTTTCGCTTGAATGGATCCTCGATACCCATCCGCATGCAGACCATTTTTCGGCTGCGACCTACCTGAAAGAAAAGACCGGTGTGCCGACTGCGATCGGTGCCGAGGTGGTGAAGGTGCAGGCGCTGTGGCGCAAGCTTTATAACCTGCCGGAACTCGCCTGTGATGGTTCGCAATGGGACCGGCTGTTTGCCGATGGCGAGCGTTTTGCGATCGGCGAGATGGCGGTGCAGGTGATGCATTCGCCCGGCCATACGCTGGCATCGATCACCTATGTGATCGGTGATGCCGCCTTCATTCACGATACGCTGTTCATGCCCGATAGCGGTTCTGCCCGCGCCGATTTTCCGGGTGGCAGTGCCGAGACGCTTTGGGCCTCGATCGAAAAGATCCTTGCCCTGCCGAATGACACGCGCCTGTTCACCGGTCACGATTACTGTCCCGACGGCCGCGAACCGCTGTGGGAAAGCACGGTTGCCGAACAGAAGGCGAAGAACATTCATCTGCGAGGCGATGGTGCGGATTTCATCGCAGCCCGAAAGGCGCGTGATGCGTCACTGCCATTCCCGAAACTGCTGTTGCATGCGCTGCAGGTCAATCTCAATGCCGGTGCGCTTCCGGCCGAGGAAGATGATGGCCGGCGTTACCTGAAAATTCCGCTGAATGCATTTCCGGATGTGAGCTGGTGACGGCGCGGAATACACGTAATGAGTGCCTTTCTCTGGCGTTGCGCCGCTTATGGTATATTGTTTCGTAGAAAATCATCAGTAATGCAACAAATTTGATTTGATTAAAGTCTGGTTTAATCACCGATTAATCATCTTCGTTCTAGCGTCCGATCGAGCCGATGAGCGGCTTGTTCCAGCGCGATGTCAGCCTCCCCAATTTCCTTCACCCAGTGAGTTTCCGCGACGCGTCACGGAACTCGCCCGCCTCGTGGTGTGCCATGTCTTTTCTGTCTCATGCGAAAATTCGCACGAAAATACTGTCTCTTATTCTGCCGATCTGTGCGGTCGGCATCGCCGGCATCGGCATCATGTCTTACAGCTACAACAACTCCGACGACCGCTATTATTCCTTCATTTCTGAAGACAGCGTGGCGGCGACGGATGTGTCGCGCGCCGCATCCTCGGTCAATTCGATGGCATACAGCGCTTACCAGTTGATGGTGTATGACGCGTCTTCGGAGTTTCGCGAATACGCCGCCAAGAACTACGAAAGCGGCAAGGGCGCCATCTTTGCGCGCTTTGCCAATGCCAAAAAACTGATCCCCGAGCAGACTGCGACGCTTGGAGCATTTGAAGATCGCGCTCGCGTCATCACGACGGAGACCGACAAGGCCGTTGCCCTGATCAAGGATGGAAAGCTTTCCGACGCCAAGGTCATTCTGGCCAGCGTCGACCCGTCGATCGGCAAGCTGCGCGATGATCTGCGCGACTGGAACGTTGCCAATGCCAAGGCCGTCATCGCCGAAGCTGATGCCATCACCACGTCGGTGACCAAGCTGATCATCACCTCGCTGGTCAGCCTGGGCCTGATCTTTGCCGCCAGCATCGTCGCGGCACTGTTCGTTGCCTCGCGCGGTATCTCCAGCCCTATCGACCGTCTGCGGGCGCGGATGATTTCACTTGCCGGTGGCGAGACCGTTTCCGAGGTTCCCGGCATGGAGCGCAAGGACGAAGTCGGTCAGATGGCGCAAGCTGTCGCGGTTTTCCGCAGCAATGCCATCGAGCGCATCAACCTTGAGAAGGAAGCTGCCGCCAACCGCAGCCTGTCCGAACAGGAACGCATCGATCGCGAAGCCGCAAAAGCCCGCGAAGCTGCGGACGTGAAGTTCGCCGTCGACAATCTGGCAGCCGGCCTGTCGCAGCTTTCGGATGGCAATGTCGCCTACCGCATCGAGCACGGTTTTGCCGTCTCGCTGGATGGCGTACGCACCGATTTCAATGCGTCTGCCGCCAAGCTGCAGGATGCACTGAAGAGCGTTGCCAACAATGCCCGCGGCATCGATGCCGGTGCCAACGAGATCAAGGCTGCGGCCGACGATCTGGCCAAGCGTACCGAACAGCAGGCCGCCGCCGTGGAAGAAACCGCCGCCGCGCTGGAAGAGATCACCACCACGGTGAAGGACAGCACCAAGCGTGCACAGGAGGCAGGTGCATTGGTTTCCCGTACCCGTCAGGAAGCCGAGCATTCCGGCGAAGTCGTGCGCCGTGCCGTTATCGCCATGGAGAAGATCGAAAAGTCTTCGGGCGAAATCGGCAACATCATCGGTGTCATCGACGACATCGCCTTCCAGACCAATCTTCTGGCGCTGAACGCAGGTGTCGAAGCTGCCCGTGCTGGCGAAGCCGGCAAGGGATTTGCCGTGGTCGCACAGGAAGTGCGCGAACTGGCGCAGCGTTCGGCCAACGCTGCCAAGGAAATCAAGACCCTGATCAACGCGTCGAACCAGCAGGTTCAGGAAGGTGTCGATCTGGTCGGTGATACCGGCCGGGCGCTGGAAAAGATCGTGGTCGAGGTGCAGGAGATCAACCGTCACGTGGCGGCGATCGTCGAAAGCGCGCAGGAACAGTCCACCGGTCTTCAGCAGATCAACACCGCCGTCAATTCCATGGATCAGGAAACCCAGAAGAATGCGGCGATGGTGGAAGAACAGACGGCCGCAAGCCATGGCCTTGCCCGTGAGGTTGCATCGCTGAGCGAGTTGCTTTCCCAGTTCAAGCTGGGTGAGGCACAGCTGGCCCGCGTTGCCCGCCGCGAAGACGCACCGGTTGCCTCGCCGGCCCGGTCGATGGTGCGCAAGGTCGCCAACGCCTTCAACGGCAATGCCGCCGTTGCCGTCGAGCAGAACTGGACCGAGTTCTGATCTCGTCCCCGGCCTGACGGAAACGGGCCGCCTTGAAGACATTATGATTGAGACAGAGGGGAGCGCCGCAATGCGGTTCTCCCCTTTTTGTCATGCCTGCGGTTTTGCGCGGACAGACTTCGGCCGATGCACAATTGGCAGATCGCATTCGTCAAGTCGGCAAAAATATGTTACTTAAACGGAATTGCCGATTGTCATGCGGCCGGTGGACGCTTAACCAGAAATCACCTGCCAAATGTCAGGCTCGTGATGCCAAGATTTTATATATACACTTATTGATTGCTTTTTATTGATGGTTGCGCGGTTGTGGGCTCTACATTATGCTCGCTTTGTTCCGTTGATCTGTTGGCCGTGTACTCAAGGGATTTCCTGTGAAGTCATTGGAAACATTCGCTCATGAAAAAGGGGAGGTCGGCCGCTATTTCGGTATCGCCGGTGCACCCTGTCTGACGACTGTTCCCGTAAAAAGTGCGTCTCTTACCGTGACGCGGTTGAGAAGAGAAGTTTCGGGCAGTGTGCCGGTTCCCGTGCGGTTACCGGCCGAAAATGCCTATTTCCTCATGCTCTATCTGAGCGATGTCAGTCACTGCGATATCCGTCTGGATGGTTCGCTTACCAAGGCAAAGCTATACCCGCGAGGCTCCGTCTGCCTGGTCGATCTCAAGGAGGGCGCCTCGATCATGCTGCTCTCCCGGCTGGACTCGCTGGCATTCGTTATTCCATACGACCTCTTCGATGAAATGGGTGACCTCCTGAGCGATCTGACGGCCTGCGGTCTGCATTGCCGGCGTGGTGAAGTCGATGCAATGATCGGATATGTGGGGCAAGCATTGCTGCCGCTGTTCGAACGGCCGGATCTGGCTGCGGCGGCGACGCTCAGGCATATGGCCATCGCGCTATGCACCCATCTTCTGCATGATTACGGCCATCTGTCGGGTATGGAGGCGGCGTGCCGCAAACCACCCAGCCTGTTGTCGGATGCGCAACTGAAGGCTGCGAAGGATTTCGTGCTGGAGAACCTGCAGAAGAACCTTTCGATTTCGCTGATTGCCGCCGCCGCCGGTGTTTCGCCCCGGCATCTGTCGGCCGGCTTTCGCGAGGCGACTGGTTACACACCGCATCAATGGCTGATGCATGTCAGGATCGCTCGCGCCAAGGACCTGCTCAGCCAGAGGTCGCTCAGTCTGCAGACGATCGCGCATCGCTGCGGTTTCTCCGACCATAGCCACCTTTCCCGCGCTTTCCTGCGTGAAACCGGGATGTCGCCCGGCGCCTGGCGTGGCTACAGGCTTCAGTGAGCGTTCTGTTGCGGGCGTTTATGAGAGACGTCTTGAAAATGAGATGCCGCATGCGCATCTAAGGCCTACCACCCGTTTCGATAGTTTTCTGCGAGCCCCCTGCGCGTCATGCGTCCAGCGATCGCTTTCGAAACTGTCCGGGTAGGCAAGGGCGCTCCCCGAAAGGGTCGAGCGCCCTTTGTCGTTTCAGGCTTTCGTCTTCTTACGCATGAATGGCCAATGGCCACGCAGCACATAGAAGGCTGCTGCTGCCGACATGATCGCCAGAGCGAACCATGTGAAGATGTAGGAGGCATGGTTGTTGGGGAATTTGATCACCGTCAGTCCACCGACCGGCGCTTGCGGCAGTGCGGGATTTGCCTCTGCATCGATAAAATAGGGTGCAGCCGGAGAAACGCCCTTGGCGGCCGTGATGGCAGCCACATCGCGGGAGTACCAGCGGTCATTGGCGGAATCGTTCTCGCGCAGAAAGCCGCCGCCCGGTTCGCTGATGCGCAACAGGCCGGTGACTTCTGTCTGGCCTTCCACCTGTCCTTCGGCGCGCTTTGAGACGTCACGACGATCGGCGGGAATGAAACCGCGGTTGATCAGGATATGCGAACCGTCGGCGGTGGCGAGCGGTGTTACCACCCAGAAGCCGGGGCCAAGCGCGGTGACGGCCTGAACGAAGCTTTCCTTGTCGTTGAGATAGGTGCCCGAGACGCGAACATGCTTGTATTCGTCGTTTGCGGCAGTCACGCTTTCGGATGCCGGGGGAGGGGCGACCGGTTCGGCGTGGATGCGGGCATCGACGCGGGCGATGAGATCGAGTTTCCAGAACAGTCGCTGCACCTGCCAGGCGCCGAGCGCGGTAGTTGCGGCGGTCACGACCAGCATCGCCACGAACAGGATGATGCGGCCCTTGCCGGCCGGCCTGGAGCTTTCGGATGTATTTTCGGAGGAGGACATGGGCAGTTGTGCCGTCAAACTTTGGCGGCATGTGCCGCAGCATCAAAAGAAAAGGGCGGCCGAAGCCGCCCTTGAAGAACCACCCGTCAGGGCAGGTTTCGCATCATTTCCGGCGACATGGCCGGCATCATGTTGGTGTTCAGGTGGTACATGACCCACAGCGAACCGGCGAGCGCAATGGCGACGATGACGATCGTGAAGATCAGGGCCATCATCGTCCAGCCGCCTTCCGACTTGGTGTTCATGTGCAGGAAGTACACCATGTGAACAACGATCTGGATGGCGCCGAGGATCATGATCGCAGCGACCAGAGCGGCCTTGCTTTCAATCACTTCGCCCATCACCAGCCAGAACGGGATCGCCGTCAGGATGACCGACAGGACAAAGCCGATCACGTAGCTTTTCAGCGAACCGTGGCTGGCCTCGTGACCATGGCTGTGGGCGTGATGCGCATCGTGTGCATCTTCGTGCGAAGGGGCGTTAGAGCTCATCCGACTACTCCCATGAGATAGACAACAGAGAACACGCCGATCCAGACGACGTCGAGGAAGTGCCAGAACATCGACAGGCACATCAGGCGACGACGGTTTTCCGGGATCAGACCGCGCTTGGAGACCTGCACCATCAGCGTGATCAGCCAGATGATGCCGAAAGTGACGTGCAGACCGTGGGTGCCGACCAGCGTGAAGAAGGCCGACAGGAAGGCCGAACGCTGCGGCGTCGCACCCTCGTGGATCAGGTGGTAGAACTCATAGAGTTCCAGACCCAGAAACGCGAGGCCGAACAGACCGGTAATACCGAGCCAGAACAGGGTTTCCTGCTTGGCGCCGCGCTCCATCTGCAGCATCGCGAAACCGTAGGTGATCGACGAGAACAGCAGCATCGCGGTGTTGATGGCGACGAGCTTCAGGTCGAACAGGTCGGCCGGCGAAGGGCCGGCCGCATAGTTGCGGCCGAGCACGGCGTAGGTGGCGAACAGCACTGCAAAGATCAGGCAGTCGCTCATCAGGTAGAGCCAGAAACCCAGATTGGTGGAATTTTCCGGGTGGTGGTCTTCCGTCAGGTAGAATTCCGGCTTTTCGGCCGTCTGTGTGTTGATCTCACTCATGTTCAGGACACCTGCTTTGCAAGCAATTCAGTGCGCTTGCCTTCCGTCGCGATGACTTCTTCCACGGGGATGTAGAAATCGCGATCATAGTTGAAGGTATGGGCGATCGAGACTGCGATGATGCCGACGAAGGCAACGATGGCGAGCCACCAGATGTACCAGATCAGGGCGAACGCCAGGACGACGCTGAGACCGCTGAGGATGGCACCCGTGCCGGTGTTCTTCGGCATGTGGATCTTGCGGAAGCCTTCGGTCGGGCGAACGTAACCGCGCGCCTTCATGTCATCCCAGCTGTCGTGGTCATAGACGATCGGGGTGAGCGCGAAGTTGTAGTCCGGCGGCGGCGAAGACGTTGCCCATTCCAGAGTACGGCCGTTCCACGGGTCGCCGGTGACGTCCTTCAGCTGTTCGCGCTTGAAGTAGCTGACGACGAGCTGGATGACGAAGGAGGCGATGCCGAGAGCGATCATACCGGCGCCACAGGCAGCGATGATGAACCAGATCTGCAGGGACGGATCTTCGAATTGGCTGACGCGGCGGGTGATGCCCATCAGGCCGAGAACGTAGAGCGGCATGAAGGCGAAGAAGAAGCCGATCTGCCAGAACCAGAAGGACATCTTGCCCCAGAAAGGATCGAGCTTGTAGCCGAAAGCCTTCGGGAACCAGTAGGTGACGCCCGCCATCAGGCCGAACAGCACCCCGCCGATGATGACGTTGTGGAAGTGGGCGATGAGGAAGAGCGAGTTGTGGAGCACGAAGTCGGCCGGCGGAATTGCCAGCATGACGCCGGTCATACCACCGATGACGAAGGTGACCATGAAGCCGACCGTCCAGTACATCGGAACTTCGTAACGGATACGGCCGCGGTACATCGTGAACAGCCAGTTGAACATCTTCGCGCCCGTCGGGATCGAGATGATCATCGTGGTGATGCCGAAGAAGGCGTTGACCGATGCGCCCGAACCCATGGTGAAGAAGTGGTGCAGCCATACGAGGTAGGACAGAACCATGATCACACAGGTTGCGTAGACCATCGAGGCATAACCGAACAGGCGCTTGCCGGAGAAGGTCGCAACGACTTCGGAGAAGATACCGAAGGCCGGCAGGACGAGGATGTAGACTTCCGGGTGGCCCCAGATCCAGATCAGGTTCACGTACATCATCGGGTTACCGCCGAGGTCGTTCGTGAAGAAGTTGGTGCCGACGTAACGGTCGAGCGACAAGAGCACGAGGGTTGCGGTCAGGATCGGGAAGGTGGCGACGATCAGGATGTTGGTGCAGAGCGAGGTCCAGGTGAAGACAGGCATCTTCATGAAGCCCATGCCCGGAGCGCGCATCTTGACGATGGTGGCGATCAGGTTGATGCCGGAAAGCGTCGTGCCCACACCGGCGACCTGAAGGCCCCAGATGTAATAGTCGACACCGACGCCCGGGCTGTAATCCGCGCCCGAAAGCGGCGGATAGGCCAGCCAGCCGGTGCGTGCGAATTCACCGACGAACAGCGAGATCATGATGATGATTGCGCCGGCCGTGGTCATCCAGAACGAAAAGTTGTTCAGGAAGGGGAAGGACACGTCGCGTGCGCCGATCTGCAACGGCACGACATAGTTCATGAAGCCGGTGACGAACGGCATGGCCACGAAGAAGATCATGATCACGCCGTGGGCGGTGAAGATCTGGTCGTAGTGGTGAGAGTTGAGATAACCCTCGTTGCCGTTGAAGGCGATGGCCTGCTGGATACGCATCATCACCGCATCCGCGAAGCCGCGGAACAGCATGATGATGGCGAGGATGATGTACATGATGCCGATCTTCTTGTGATCGACGCTGGTGACCCAGTCCCGCCACAGCGGAACCCACCATTTCATGTAGGTAATGAGGCCGACGACCGCGATGCCGCCAAGGGCAACCGCGAAGAAAGTCATGATGACAATTGGTTCATGGGGGATGGCATCAAGTGTCAGCCGCCCAAAAATCCATTTGGCAAGGTCAGGATTGGAGAACATGGAGTAACCCGTTCATTGATTTCTTAAAGGGACGCGACGCGCCAGATTCAATTGCTGTTGAGCTGGGCCGGTGCCGGCGTCCCATTGTTGCTTTCGGCTGGTGCCGCCGAATGGCCTTCGTGCGGAGCAGGTTCGCTGCGGGCCGGTTCGCCGGTGGCCGGAACGGTGTCACCCATGCCGGAACCGGTGCCGTGGCCGACTTCGCCAGCGTGGCGGTTGTCGTATTTCAGCTTTTCGCGGTTCTCGTGGCTTTCAACGCCAGCGCCGCCCATCATGTCGATATGCATCATTTCGTTCATGCACATCTTGCCGGGGGTAACGCACATGTTGCGAACGCGGTTATAGAGGCCATCCTCGACGGTGGCGTAATAACGAACGGGTTCGCGTTCGCTCGGCTTTTCAAGCTTCAGGTAGGCGTCGCGGCTCAGCGCGGTGCCATTCTGCTTTACGCGGGCGATCCAGCCGTCGAAGCCGTCATTGGTGACGGCGTGGAACTTGAAACGCATGTGCGAGAAGCCGGCGCCCGAATAGTTGGCCGACAGACCATCGAACACGCCTTCCTTGTTGATGACGGCGTGCAGCTTCGTTTCCATGCCCGGCATGGCGTAGATCATGCCTGCCAGCGCCGGAACGTAGAACGAGTTCATCACCGACGATGCGGTGATCTTGAAGGTGATCGGGCGATCGACCGGTGCTGCCATCTCGTTGACGGTGGCAACACCGTATTCGGGATAGAAGAACAGCCATTTCCAATCGAGCGCGACAACTTCCACTTCCAGTGGCTTTGTCTCGGCCGGGATCGGGCGCTCTGCATCGAGCCGGTCCAGCGGACGGTACGGATCGAGCTTGTGGGTGCTGATCCAGGTGATGGCGCCGAGTACGATGATGATGGCCAGCGGAGCCGACCAGATCACGACTTCGAGGCGCGTAGAATGATGCCAGTTGGGCTCATATCGCGCCTTGGTGTTCGAATGGCGATAATGCCATGCGAAATACAGGGTCAGGAAAAGTACCGGTACGATGATGAGAAGCATCAACAGCACGGATACGACGATGAGATCCCTCTGCTGCGCCGCAATATCCCCCGAGGGTGACATGACGACCATGTCACAGCCGGCAAGTGCGAGGGGGATGGCGAGCGCACAGAGGCGAGAAACAAGCTTCAACAACCTAGGCATCTTTCTGTTCGAAATTCGCATTTGTTTATTTTGACTAATGCAGCGTCGCCGTAGCCTCTATGAGGTGTTTCGTCGCATCGCAACAAAAAATGCGCTTGCGCAAGGGAACGAACGACGTCGAAAATCATTCCGTGACGCATAAGCCCCACACCGCAGGCGTTTTCCAAATAAGGCGGGAATGGGGCAAAGCCAAGGCGGAAGGGCATTTGAAGTTAGTCAAATAATCTAAATCTGCATGACTTTATCAGAATGTTCTTGATTGCTGGCCGCATTCACCGACATCATCTCTTTGTTGGTACCGGAATTGAAAGCGAAGGAGGACGCAATTCATGACCGCTGTCGCAATACCCTCGTCGACGTCTGCCGAAAATGACGTCAGGCATATGCATGAGGACAAGCCGGTCTCGCCTGGCAATATCGCCATCGGCGTCGTCATCGGCCGCATGTCCGAATTCTTCGATTTCTTCGTCTACGGTCTCGCATCCGTTCTGGTGTTTCCGCGTCTGGTGTTTTCGTTCGCGCCTGATCCGGTCACCGCAACGCTCTATTCGTTCGCCGTCTTTTCGCTGGCATTTCTGGCCCGCCCGGTCGGCTCGGTCGTGTTCATGTGGATCGACCGCGTTTATGGCCGCGGCACCAAGCTGACGACGGCGCTGCTGATCCTTGGCGGATCAACCGCATCGATCGCCTTTCTGCCGAGTTACGAAACGGTTGGCATGTGGTCGGTGATCCTGCTGGCGATATTCCGTATGGGCCAGGGCTTTGCGTTGGGAGGCGCATGGGATGGTCTGGCCTCGCTTCTGTCGTTGAACGCACCGAAAAATCGGCGTGGCTGGTATGCGATGATCCCGCAGCTCGGCGCACCGATCGGTTTTGCGATGGCCAGCATGCTGTTCGGCTATTTCGTCGCCAACCTGTCCGACGCGGACTTTTTGAGCTGGGGCTGGCGTTACCCGTTCTTCGTGGCTTTTGCCATCAACGTCGTGGCGCTGTTTGCGCGGCTTCGTATCGTTGCCAGCAAGGAGTTTGGCGCACAGCTGGAAAACCATGAGCTGGAAGCGCGTCCGATACTGGAGACGCTGAACAAGCATGGTCGTGACATCATGCTCGGTGCCTTCGTGCCGCTGGCAAGCTTTGCGATGTTCCATCTGGTGACGATCTTTCCGCTCAGTTGGGTGACGCTTTACGGTGGCCAGCCGGCGGCAGGGTTCCTGTTCGTGCAGATTGCCGGTGCCGTCGTCGGCGTCATGACTATCATCCTGTCGGGCATGCTGGCCGACCGGATCGGCCGTCGCGGCCAGTTGCTGATCGGGGCGATCATCATCGCCATCTTCAGCTTCACCGCCCCGTTCCTGCTCGATGCGGGTCCGGCCGGACAGGATGCGTTCATCATCATCGGTTTCGGTATTCTCGGCCTGTCTTTCGGCCAGGCCTCCGGCTCGGTGTCGTTCCGGTTCAGCCAGGGGTATCGCTACACCGGTGCCGCCTTTACGTCCGACCTTGCCTGGCTGGTCGGGGCAGGTTTCGCGCCGCTGGTGGCGCTCGGTCTTGCCAGCAATTTCGGTATCATCTTCATCGGTGGTTACCTGATCTCCGGCGCGATCTGTACGCTCGTCGCACTCGGCCTCAGCCGGGCGCTGGACAACAGTTCGGATAGTGCCGGCACGGTGTGACCGACATTGCCATTGGATATGACGAAAGCCCCGGCGGTTACCCGCCGGGGCTTTTGCTTTGACGTCATGCGTTTGTGGTTCAAGCCTCGCCGGGGGTGAAGCCCAGCAGATAGATGCCGGCAATCACGATGGCGATGAGAAAGATTGTGATGACGAATTTGACCATGCCGCGACGGGCCTGCGGTTGGCTGTTTTCCATGAAGCTGCTCCTCGCTGTTTGAAACCGGTGGCCTTCGAAAAGGCATCGCATGGTCAACCCGATGAGAGCCGAGAAGTTCCGCTGTTGCCGATCAAGGCATGCAGGCGACGCAATGATATGAATAGGGGAGGAGGCGCCGAGCACCGAAACGTCTGCTGATCAAGTCGCTATTTGCGACGTTGCGGGGGAGGTTCGGAACATCCGGATCCCCCGCGATCAATTGCAGGTGGCCTTACCCGGTAAGGCGGGCCAAGAAATCCTAGCTGTTCAACCAGAGCGGCATAGAAAGCCATGCGACCGTCACAGCCATTCCGATGATCCAGCCGAAAACCTCAAGACGTATTTTGGCGTTCATGGCTGCTCCTTTGCGGCTCAGCTTATAACGCCTTATCTGCCCCAAGGTTTAATCACTTACCGCAACACCGCGTTACAATCGGAGAACGTTGGCCTGGCTTCACCGGCTCTTCAAAAACGATTTTGGCTCGATCGGAAAGGCGTCTGCGACGACGTTCAGCTTACTGACAAACTGGGGAACAGCCAGCCGATATGCGCGGACGCTTCAGTGACGCCGGGATAGGCCCAGAGCAACCAGCGAGCGGCGAGAACTGCGGCGAACAGCAACCCCATGACAATCCAAGGCTTCATGATCGTCCTCCGTCACGTCCAGTAACGATCATTAATATCGGGTGATTGGCCTCAAATTGCAAACCGGCGCCGATCACAATCGAAGGAGGTGATGAAGGTGCCTTGTCCCTTGCGCCTTTTCTGCGAACAGACCATGCAATGACATTCTCATGAAAAAGGCCCTGCCGTTTCCGGAAGGGCCCTGGGTTCATTACCACTCGCGATATTCGCGATAATCTCTGTCGCGGCGATGCTCCCGCCATTCTCTGCGTTCGCGGCGTTCACGCCATTCCCTGCGTTCGCGGCGTTCACGCCATTCCCGGCGATCACGTCGGTCTCGCCAGTGCTCGTGCCGATCCCAGCGGCGCTCATAACGCGGTGGTGGCCGATTGGGCCGGCAGAAGCCGCGGGGAGACAGGTGAAAACCACGTCCGCAGGCATAATCAACATTCTGCACCGCTGCTGCTGCTGGTGCTGCCGGTTGCCCGATCGGCATCGCGTTGGCGCCGCCGCCAAGCAGTGTTCCGAGAACGATTCCGGCGCTCAAAATCAATCCGCGCATGTCATATCCCTCCTTTTGGGGTGAGGGGATTTGGCACCTTGGGCGGTGAACCGTGAATGAATGAAGTGTGATTGTTTCGTGGCCGGATTTCGGCGATTTTTGGGACCGGCTTTGCCGGACTGGCGGTGTCGTCGTGGGCGGGAGAAGCGGCAGGCCCAAAACGAAAAAACCCCGCGTGAGCGGGGTTATTCTGGCTGGTCGGAGTGGCAAGATTCGAACTTGCGACCCCCACGTCCCGAACGTGGTGCGCTACCAGACTGCGCTACACTCCGTGTCCAGCGGGGGTTTCTATAATCGAGCCGCTTGTCTCGCACAAGCGGTAAAGCGAATAATTTTCGTATTTTTTGTGACAGTGTTTCGGTCGCATCCGAGATCGCCTGCAAATTAGCCTTTATGCAGAATTTCGTAATAAGCGCAGTGGGTTGGCGGCACTTGACGATCGTCAGTTCATCGTCCCTCGGTATCCGTTGGAAGCGTTTTCTGCTGCCGAAACGAGCCGCGGCTACGGCTCATTTCTCGTGGTAATAATTGGAAAACTGGCTGTGATAATACTCGTTGGAGCCATGCTGGCCGTAGAGCTTCATCTTTTCCATATCGACCTTGTTGAGGATGACGCCGATGCACTTGGCATGCAGTTCGGCATCCGAAAACAGCGTGTTGCGGACAACGGCCGGCGAGGTTTCGCCCCACTTCACCACCATGACGATGGAATCCAGCATCGGGCTGATGGCGCGGGCATCGACGACGGCGCCGAGCGGCGGCAGGTCGACGATGATGTAGTCGAAATTGCGCCGCAGCGTTTCCATGATCCGGCCCATGACCGGCGATGCCAGAAGATCGGAAGAATGCGGCACGCGACGGCGCACCACTGCCGGCAGGAAGGCGAGGTGGGTCTGCGGATCGAACATCAGCGTCTGGTCGAGCGGCTCGTTATTGGTGAGCGTTTCCAGAATGCCGCGTTCGGCATGCATGGCAAGGGCACGCGTCGCACCCGGATTGCGCAGATCGGCATCGATGAGCAGCGTGCGCGAGCCCTGCATGGCGAGCAGGCCGGCAAGATTGGCGGAAATCGTCGTCTTGCCTTCGCCGGGCAGGGCAGAGACGACGCCGATCACCTTTGCACCTTCACCGGAGAAAGACAGGTCGGCGGCGATCTTGGCGCTTCTCAGCGTTTCAGCAAATTGCGACAGCGGATGGTCCACGCAATAGCGATAGGCGTTGTTCAGCGGACGAATGACGCCGGGGCGTGCCGGTTCGCTGCTGTTGGACGGTGGCGGCAGATTGGTGAGGAGAGGGGCAAGGCCCAGATATTCCAGCCCCAGCTGGTCGCGCACCTGATCGCCGGTGCGGAAAAAGCGGTCGCGGAACTCTCGAAAGCCGCCGATCGAGGCGCCGACCATCAGGCCGAAGAATGCAAACAGCACCATCAGCATCGGCTTGTTGGGCTTGCTCGGCTTGATCGGCGGGGTGGCTTTGGTGATGACGCGCGCTTCCGTCACCGGGAAGGATTGCTGCTGCAGGGCTTCCTGATAACGGGCGAGGAATGTCTGATAGAGGGTCTTGTAGCTTTCGGCCGAGCGTTCCAGCTCGCGCAGCTGTACCTGTGTTTCACCGGCAAGCGCCGAGACCGAGGTGGAGCTGGCGACGCTTTCCTCCAGCGATTTCTGCTTGGCGCGGGCGACGTCGAGTTCGCTCTGATAGCTTTCGGCGATGCGGCCGAGCTCCTCGAACATCTGCTGTTCGTATTGCTCCATCTCGCCGCGCAGGCGGATGGCCTGCACATGGTTCTCGCCGAATTTCTGGGAAATCTCGGCCTGCTTGCGGGATGCCGTGAGATATTTGTCGCGCAGGTTGGCGGAAATCGAATTGACCAGCGCATCGGTCACCAGCGCATCGGAACGGCGTTCGTTGACGATGGTGCGGATGCGATTGTATTTCGCCAGCGCGCGGGCGGTATCGGCCTGTGCCACGATCAGCGAGCTGTTGAGTTCCGACAGCTGCTGCTCATTGACGAGCAGGCCATCCTTGGCGGCGATCAGGCCGTTGTCGCGGCGGAATTTCTGCACGGCAAGGTCGGAATCCATCACCTGCTGTTTCAACTCGGCCAGACGCAGTTCCAGCCATTCACTGGCGCGGCGGGTGGAATCGAAACGCGCATTGAACTTGTCCAGCAGATAGACGCTGGCATAGGTGTTGGCGATCTCGGAGGAAAGCTGGGCGGAGGCCGAAGTGTAGCCGAGATTGATGACATAGGACTGGCCGCTGCGCGCCACTGCCATGTTCTTTTGCAGAACGCTGCGGGCGATGGCCCTGTTGTCTTCCTCCACCTCGGCGTCGGAGCGCAACCACTGCATGACGTTGAGAGGCCCGAGCAGTTTGCCGATCGAAAAACCGGATGCGCCCATGAAAGACGGGTTCTGGGTGAGGTTCAGCTTGTCGATCACCAGATCGGCGACGCTGTCGGACTTGATGATTTCCAGCTGGCTGAGAATGGTCGCCTCGTCATCCACCGTGACGCGCGACTGGGTTTCCGTCATGTCGGTGACAACGCCGCTATTGCCACGATCCATGATCAGGCTGGTATAGGCGGTGAATTGCGGCACTGTCGTCGAGACATAGGCAAAGCCGAGGCCTGCGAAAACGACGACCATCGCCGCCATGATCAGCCATTGCCGGCGGATCATCGACAGAATGGCGTCGAAATCGATCAGAGTGATTTCCGGATCACTGGCTCCCTGGTCTTGCTGGAACGAGAGCTGGTCTGGCATCCTCATCAAGTACTCCTCATGGCCCTTCGAATGACTGGCATTCAGCCCGTAACGTCACGGGCAAGGATCTGGGTTTCATCTGAAGCTGCCGCTATGGCGGCCACGATCGTGGCGACATTCGCCCGGTCTTTCGTTGAAGACGCAATCATCATGCCATCTCTGACGAAATTAAGGAAATGGCCCTGGCAATGCCAAAGGAAACATGCCGGGGCCATTTTCTGCATCATTTTACGCTTCGCCAGCAGTCCTGAGGACTGCGGCTTAGCTGTCAATCGGCCGTGTTGAGGCCGATGCCGTGATAGGCAAAGCCGTGCTTTGCGACTTCCGCCGGGCGGTAGATGTTGCGCAGGTCGACAAGGACCGGGCTTTTCATCATGCTCTTGGCACGCGGCAGGTCGAGCGCACGGAACTGGTTCCATTCTGTCACGATGACGATGGCATCGGCATCGGCGATCGCCTCATAGGGACCGGCAACATATTCGATGTTCTCGATCAGCTTTTTGGCGTTCGCCATGCCTTCCGGATCGTAAGCGGCAACGGTCGCGCCACCATCCTGCAGGGTCTGGATGACGGCAATCGCCGGGCTATCGCGCATGTCGTCGGTGTTCGGCTTGAAGGTGAGGCCGAGCACGGCGATCTTCTTGCCGCGCACGTCGCCTTCCAGCGCCGAGATGACCTTGCGGCCCATGGCGCGCTTGCGGTTGTCGTTGATCGAGATGGTGGTCTCGATCAGGCGCATCGGGCTTTCGTGGTCCTGCGCGGTTTTTGCCAGCGCCAGTGTGTCCTTGGGGAAGCACGAACCACCGTAACCCGGGCCGGCATGCAGGAATTTTGCGCCGATACGGCCATCGAGACCGATGCCGCGCGAAACATCCTGCACATTGGCGCCGACCTTTTCGCACAGATCGGCGATCTCGTTGATGAAGGTGATCTTCATGGCGAGAAAACCGTTTGCGGCGTATTTGATCAGTTCCGAGGTGCGGCGGGCGGTAAACAGCAGCGGCGCCTGGTTGAGGTAGAGCGGGCGGTAGACTTCGGTCATGACGCCGCGGGCGCGGTCGTCGTCGAGACCGATGACGATACGGTCGGGACGCTTGAAGTCCTCGATGGCCGCACCTTCGCGCAGGAATTCCGGGTTGGAAACGACGGCGATATCGGCGTTCGGATTGGCTTCCTTGACGATGCGCTCGACCTCATCACCGGTGCCGACCGGCACGGTCGACTTGGTGACGACGACGGTGAAACCGGTGCAATGCTCGGCGATTTCCTTCGCTGCGGCATAGACATAGGAGAGGTCTGCGTGACCGTCACCGCGACGCGACGGCGTGCCGACGGCGATGAACACCACGTCCGCATCCTTGACGCTGTTGGGCACATCCGTGGAGAAGGTCAGACGGCCGGACTTCACGTTTTCGGCGACGATCTGGTCGAGACCCGGCTCGTAGATCGGCATCACGCCCTTTTCGAGCGCGTCGATCTTCGACTTGTCTTTGTCGACGCAGATGACGTCATGGCCGAAGTCCGCAAAGCAGACGCCGGAGACGAGACCGACGTAGCCAGAACCGATCATGGTGATACGCATATTCCCTCGCGTGTTAGGACTAGGTTGATGCTGCAGCGCGGCATTATTGTGTCATATTCTGTTTCAGGACAACGACAAAAAGCCACTTTCTGACAGAGAATTCGATTGTGGGCGTGACATAGCTGGGGCGTAAGTCCGTTCTTTCAATCCGATTTTTTTATCACACCTGCCCGTCAGGCGAAATTAACCCTTGTCGAGTGACTTTTCTGCCGCAGAATGGGCAAGTTGACGATCCATCATATTTGTGACGGCTTTTATGTCTTTGATACAAAAATGTTTTATTTGCGTCCTATGATCATGGCGGGGTTGCGTGATGAAGCGTGAGGCAATTTTCGCCTGTGAGCAGAAATTCACCTTTGTTTCCAATTATGGTCACTTTTTAAATATCTGAGTCACCCTTGCCATACGCTTTTGGACGCCTAATTCCGGCCGGCGGGGTGGTGAAGAAAGGATGAACCGGGAAAGTTGACAGTTAGGCAGAAAATGTTGCTTCGCAGCATAAAAAGTGCAAACCTGCCGCTACGGTCATTGCTGAATGAAACGAATTCAAGCTGCCGGAGGGCCTTTCAAAAGGTCGCCGGACACTGAAAATTCTCAAGAGGCAAGCATGTCGGCTGCCTCTGTCCGAACTGCCTTTTCGTTGAAAAGGGTTTTCAAGAAACTGACGGGTGCGCAATGAAGATCGAGAGATTGCCTCTGGCCGGGCTGGCCAAGATTATTCCGACGCGACTGGGCGATCATCGCGGCTATTTTTCAGAAGTTTTCAAGGATGGCTGGTTCCGCGAGAATGTCGCGGACGTCACCTTCGTGCAGGAAAACGAATCCCTTTCGGCAACGGTCGGCACGGTGCGCGGCCTGCATTTCCAGCTGGAACCGTTTGCGCAGGGCAAGCTGGTGCGCTGCCTTGCGGGCAAGATATTTGATGTCGCCGTCGATATCCGCGTCGGTTCCCCGACCTATGGTCAGTGGTATGGCGCCGAGCTTTCCAAGGAAAATGGCGAGCAGCTCTGGGTGCCGGCCGGTTTTGCCCATGGTTTTGCCACGCTCGAGCCCGACAGCGTCATCTTCTACAAGGTGACGGCACCCTATAGCGCGGAAAACGATCGTGGCCTTTTGTGGAATGATCCGGCCATCGGCATCGAATGGCCGTTGCCGCTCGACAATGCGGTCCTGTCCGACAAGGACAAAAAACAGCCGGCGCTGGCGGATCTGCCGCCGTCCTTCCAGTATCGATAAGAACAGGAGCAGACCCCATGCGAATTCTCGTCACCGGCGGAGCAGGTTTTATCGGTTCGGCACTCGTGCGGCATCTGGTCAAAAACGTTGGCGCCGAAGTGCTCAATGTCGACAAGCTGACCTATGCCGGTAATCTCGCTTCGCTGAAAGAGATCGAGGGCGCTTCGAACTACCAGTTCCTGCAGGCGGATATCTGTGATCTGCAGAAGATGTCGGAGGCGATGACCTCGTTCAAGCCGGACCGCATCATGCATCTGGCGGCAGAAAGCCATGTCGATCGCTCGATCAGCGGTGCCGCCGATTTCGTGCAGACCAATGTCATGGGCACGTTCTCGCTGCTGGAAGCCGCCCGCCATTACTGGAACGACCTGTCGCCTGCACGGAAAGAGGCTTTCCGTTTCCTGCATGTGTCGACCGACGAGGTGTATGGCTCGCTCGGCGACGAAGGCCTGTTTGAGGAAGTCACGCCTTACGATCCGTCATCGCCCTATTCAGCTTCGAAAGCCGCGAGTGACCATCTGGCGATCGCCTGGCATCGCACCTATGGCCTGCCGGTGGTGGTGTCGAACTGCTCCAACAATTACGGCCCGTACCATTTCCCGGAAAAGCTGATCCCGCTGATCATTCTGAACGCCATGGATGGCAAGCCGCTGCCGGTCTACGGGCAAGGCGTCAATATCCGCGACTGGCTTTATGTCGAGGATCACGCCCGCGCGCTCGACCTGATCGCATCGCGTGGCCGTCTCGGCGAAAAATACAATGTCGGCGGCCGCAACGAGCGCCGCAATATCGATGTCGTCAAACGCGTCTGCTCTCTCATGGACGAACTTCGCCCCAAGGCTACGCCGCATGCCGACCTGATCACCTATGTCACCGACCGGCCGGGCCATGATGCGCGTTATGCCATCGATGCCACCAAGCTGGAAACGGAACTGGGCTGGAAGGCGCAGGAGAACTTTGACAGCGGCATCGAGCGCACCGTGCGCTGGTATCTCGACAATGAATGGTGGTGGCAGCCGCTGCGTCAGGGTGTCTATTCCGGCGAGCGTCTCGGCGTTCTGAAGAAGGGGTGATGCGCATGCGCATAGCCGTCACAGGAAAACAGGGACAGGTGGTGACCGCGCTGATCGAGCGTGGACCTCAAGCCGGTGTCGAGATTATCGCCGTCGGCCGGCCGGAACTGGATCTGGCCGATCCGGCCTCGATCCGCCGTGTTCTTGCCGAACTGAAGCCGGATGCGATCGTGTCTGCGGCCGCCTATACGGCGGTCGACAAGGCCGAGAGCGAGCCGGAACTGGCCTTTACCGTCAATGCCAAGGGACCGGAAGCGCTGGCGCATATCGCTGATGAACTGGGTATTCCGGTCGTGCATCTGTCTACCGATTACGTGTTTCCCGGCGATAAGGATGGTATCTATCTGGAGACGGATGCCACGGGGCCGGTGTCTGTCTACGGACAGTCGAAGCTGGCGGGCGAAGAGGCGATTGCGGCAGCAGCCGCCAATCATACCATCCTGCGCACCGCCTGGGTCTATTCTCCCTTTGGCGCCAACTTCGTGAAGACGATGTTGCGGCTGGCGGAAACCCGCGATGGTTTGAATGTCGTTGCCGACCAGCACGGTACGCCGACGAGTGCGCTCGACATTGCCGATGCGGTAATCGCCATTGCCAAACGTCTGGCGACCGATGCCGATCCCAAGCTTCGCGGTGTCTTCCATCTGACCGGCAGCGGAGAAGCCACCTGGGCGGATTTTGCCGATGAGATCTTTGCCGGGCTGAAGGCCAAAAGCGGCAAGACCATCACCGTCGGCCGCATCACTACCGATCAATACCCGACGCCGGCAAAACGGCCTGCCAATTCGCGGCTGTCGAATGACAAGCTCGCCAAGACTTACGGCATCGTGATGCCCGACTGGAAACAGTCGACGGCGGTGGTGCTCGACCGGCTTCTGAGCGAAGCGAACAGTTGAACGACCAAAAGCCTTTGCGCCTTCCCGGCGCATGGCATTCCAGCGATCGGCGCGGACCTGCAAAAATGTCCGCCCTCACACGAAGGAAAAAGCATGAAGGGTATCATTCTCGCCGGCGGTTCCGGCACGCGGCTTTACCCCATCACCATGGCCGTCTCCAAACAGCTGATGCCGGTTTATGACAAGCCGATGATCTATTATCCGCTGACCACGCTGATGCTGGCCGGCATCAGGGAAATCCTGATCATCACCACGCCGCATGACAACGAGGCCTTCAAGCGCCTGCTCGGCGATGGCAGCCAGTGGGGTATCTCGATCGAATACGCTGTGCAGCCAAGCCCGGATGGTCTGGCGCAGGCTTTTGTCATCGGTGCGGATTTTGTCGGCTCCAACCCGTCGGCGCTGATCCTCGGCGACAACATCTATTACGGCCACGGCCTGCCGCAATTGATGCGTCCGAAGGACGGTACGGACAAGGGCGCGCGTGTGTTTGCCTATCACGTCACCGATCCGGAGCGTTACGGCGTGGTCGAGTTCGACCAATCGATGAAGGCGCTGTCGATCGAGGAAAAGCCGGCCGAGCCGAAGAGCAACTGGGCGGTCACCGGTCTTTATTTCTACGACGAACAGGTCATCGACATCGCCGCCAACCTGAAGCCGTCGCCGCGCGGCGAGCTTGAGATCACCGACGTCAACCGCATCTATCTCGAGCGCGGCCAGCTTTCGGTCGAACTGATGGGCCGTGGTTATGCCTGGCTCGATACCGGTACGCCGGACAGCCTGCTGGATGCCGCTGATTTCGTCGGCACGCTTGAAAAGCGTCAGGGATTCAAGATCGCCTGCCCGGAAGAAGTCGCCTACCGCATGGGTCATATCGATGACGCCCAGCTGGAGAAGCTTGCCGTCAAACTCGGCAAGAGCAATTACGGCCAGTACCTGATGAAGCTTGCAAAGACCAAATACGACCTGGGCTTTTGAGGCCAGACACGTTGAGAATAACGCCCTTTGGGAGGAGGGCGACCCGACCGGCAGACAGCAATCCGGCAACAAACTTGAGGTGTGAATGCGTATTCTGGTGATCTCGGCGATGTTCCCGCCCAATATTCTCGGCGGTGCGGAAATTTCGGCGTTCAACCTCACGACCTGGCTGCAGAAACAGGGCCACGAGATCGGCGTGCTGACGGCTGCCAAGTCGCCGGACGAGGTGAAGTACGGCGAAATGGTCGATGGCATGAAGATCTGGGCGCTCTACATGCCGAGGCCTTACCCGATCTTCAAGCAGGGCCGGGGCGTTTCGAAATACAAGAAGCCGCTCTGGCACCTGCAGGACCATCTCGATCCGCGCAATCCCAAAATGGTTGCCAAGGTTCTGGACGAGTTCAAGCCGGATTTCTGCAATGTGCATTACATCACCGGTATCGGCCATAATGTTCTGCCGGAACTGGGCAAGCGCGATATCCCGGTCATGTATGTGATGCCGGACATGGCGCTCTCCTGCGTCAAGCTGACGATGTTCGTCGATGGCAAGACCTGCGAGACCCAGTGCGGGCCGTGCAAGATGTCGGCCGGTTACAAACGTCGCGGCATCCGCGCCATGCGCCGCATCGGCTTCTGTTCCCCCTCTAGGGCGAACCTGGAGCGCAATGCGATGTTTCAACCGCTGGCCGATTACCCGATGGCGCATATTCTGAACGCCAACAAATATCCGCCGCCGACAAAGGCGCGCGAACCGAGCAATGACGTGCGTTTCGTTTATGCTGGACGTCTGGAATCCGCCAAGGGCGTGGATGTTCTGCTAGAAGCCGCCGAGGAACTGGCTGAAAAATGGCCGTTCAGCTTCAAGGTGGTTGGTTCCGGTGCCGATGCCGATGCGCTCAAAGCCCGGTTCGGGCATCACAAGTGGCTGGAATTTACCGGCCATGTGCCGTTGCAGACGGCGATCGACAATATCGGCGGCAGCGATGTGCTCTGCATTCCATCGATCTGGATGGAAAATTCGCCGGGTGTCGTCATCCAGGCGCTGGGCATGAGTGTGCCTGTCATCGGCAGCCGCGTCGGCGGCATTCCGGAACTGGTGCAGCACGACGAGAACGGCATTCTGGTGCCGCCGGGTGACAAAAACGCCTGGCGTGATGCGTTGGAAGAAGTGCTGGCCGATCGCGAAAAGCTGGAACGCTACAAGTCCAATGCCGCGTCCAAGGCAGGCGAGTTCGATCAGGACTATCTCGGCGGGCGCTATCTCGAGTTCATCGATCAGATCAAGAATTTCGACGGGCGGGTGGCCGTTTGAGGCCATTTTGCAAATTCCATGCGTCGCATGCGGTTTCGGCTCCAAGGCCGAAAGAAATGTGCAAAGGCAGGAAAAACGACATGAAGGTGACACGACAGACGGCTTTTCGCACCGCGCTTTTGAGCGCCTGCTTCGGTGTGCTCGCCTGCGCGTCG
Source organism: Neorhizobium sp. BT27B (assembly GCF_050455485.1). Taxonomy (NCBI): domain Bacteria; kingdom Pseudomonadati; phylum Pseudomonadota; class Alphaproteobacteria; order Hyphomicrobiales; family Rhizobiaceae; genus Neorhizobium; species Neorhizobium sp. BT27B. The sequence goes on from NZ_JBCIYT010000002.1 coordinate 86,014, forward strand.
TCGGCTCTAGCGCAGTCGGTTACGTTCGAGAAGCCACAGGAGAGGGGCTATGTCGCCCCGATCATCGGCGCCAATACCCATTTCGGCACGGTGCGTGTTCTCGGCTACAAGGATGCCCACAAGGTGCGCGAGCAGCTCGGCCAGATTGGCGCGACTAGCTTCCGCGACTACATGCCGTGGCAGTCGTTCAACTTTCCGCCCTCCGGCCCGGTTCTTTCCAAATCCGGCCGGCTGATGAATTTCCTGCCGCAGGCCGGTTTGACGCCGATGATCAATCTCGGCCTTGCCAATTCCGGCGTCAAAGGTGGTGTGCCGCCGGTCAGCGATTCAGCGCTCGAAGTGTTCGAGGATTATGTCGGCAAGGCTGTGGAGCTGACACAACAATACGATCCGATCTACGAGATCTGGAACGAATGGAACATGTATATCGGCACCGGCAAACCGCAGCCGCGCATCATGGGCGAGGGGCCGAAGGATGATCCGCGCTCGGCCAGCCATTATGTGCGTGTCGCCAAGGTGGCAGTCGAAAAGATCCGGCAGGTGAACCCGAAAGCCAAGATCGTCGTCGGCGCCGTTGGCGATGACGAGGACTGGGGCTGGGCCAAGGCGATCGTGCGCGATGGCGTGATGGACGGTGCCGATGGCCTGTCCGTGCATCTCTACAATCAATGCTCGGCCAATCCGCATGACCGTACGGCTGAAGAAATGATCGATCGCGTCGAGAAACTGCAGGCGGACCTGCGCCAAGTGCGCGGCGGAACCGAGACGCCGCTTTACATCACCGAGTTCGGCTGGCCGACCTCGAAGGGCACTTGTGGTATGCCGCTCGACACATCCGCCTATAATTTCGCCCAGTTTATCCTGCATTCCGCAACCATCCCTTGGATCAAGGGTGTTTGGATGCACGAATTGAAGAACATTTCACCGGACCCGGTGGACCGTGAAAGCAATTACGGCCTCTTTTCCTATGAGGACCAAGCCAAACCGGCTGCCTGCTTCATGGGTGCCGCCGCCGAACTGGTGAAGTCGGCGGAGAGCGTGGAAATCCGCGAGCCCCGGCCGGACGTCTTTGTTGCGCGTCTCGTCTCCGGTACGGGCCAGAAAATCGTCATGTGGACGAAAGGTGACTGGGTGAAGGCGGGCTATTCCACCTCTGCCCAGCCGGTGAAGACACAAGCCATGTGCGAGGCAGAAGGTCTTGCCAAGGCGAATGCCGGACGTATCGGCCCGGCGCCGGTCATTCTCGATTTTTCCACGCAGGATCCGGTCACGATCAAGTTGGGCGAGGTGCAGCAATAATGTCGGTTATTTCCTTCGTTCGATCACTGTTTTCGGCAGCCGGTGCGGCAAAGGCCACACGCGACGGGCGCAGCCGTATCTGGGTGATCGGCCCGATGCCGCAGCCGCTGAACGGCCAGACCAATTACAATCGCCACATCGTCGCCGAGTTCGAAAAACATGCGCCGGTGACAGTGCTGCCGACCGGTGGAACGGGCGCGGAAAAGATCGCTGCCGCGTTCGTTCTGCCGCTGATTGTGCTGTTTTCCATCCCGCGCACCGATCACGTCTATACCTCGCCACCCGGCCAGAACGGTCTTTGGCTGTTCATGGGGTGCCTGGCTGCTCTTCGGCTCAAGCGGCTGGACCATTTCATCCACCACCATTCGTTCCGGCCGATCAATCTCGGGCCTACCCGTTCGGCGCGGACGCTGGTTGCCGTCAGCGGTCCCTATCAGCGCCATGTCTTCCTGTCGGAAAAGATGCGGGATCGTTATGCCGATCTTTATTTCACGCCGGAACTGAAGGCACGCAGTTTTGTGCTGCCAAATGCCTATCTGTTTTTCGAGGAAAAGCCGGCAGGCGCGGTGCGTACAGGCCCGATTACGATGGGGCACCTCAGCGTTCTCACCCGCGAAAAGGGCGTGGATTACCTGATCGCCTTGGCCGAGCGCATCTTTGCCAAACGCGACGATTTTCGTTTCGTGCTGGCCGGCCCGGTGCGCGACGAAAGCCTGAAACAGGAGATTCTGGCCTTCTGCGCAAAATATCCGGATCGCGCCGAATATCTCGGCCCGGTTTATGACGATGCCAAGGATGCGTTTTACCAGCGGCTCGACATGTTCGCTCTGCCGTCGCGGCTGATCGATGAGGCGGATCCGCTGGTGATTCTTGAGGCCTATGGTTACGGCTGCGATATTCTCGCTTCCTCCACCGGCTGCATTCCGGAGCGGTTGCGCACGAGCGACCGCATCATGTCCTTCGATCTAGAGAAGGATACGGAATTGCTCGACAGCGCCATCACCGATCTCGCCGCTAACCGTCAGGCGATCGCCGGGGCCGGACGTGCCCATATCGCCGCCATGCACCGCCGCTCGGTGGCGCAGGCCAACATCTTTTTCCACGCGCTGGAAATCGACGCAGCCGCCGATCCCGATACGACCTTCGACACGTCAGCCGGTTTTCTGCCGGGCGCAGCGGGGAAGGCATGACCATGACTTTCACACCAAAAAATCTTCGCCGAATTCTTCTGCTGCCAACCCTGCAAACGTTGCCGCAGCGCACTTCATCCCATCACGAACACATGGGTCAAAGATGACAACAAAATCGCCTCTCAACGTCATTGTCGTCAACTTCCGCACGGCGGGTCTCACCATCCGCTGCGTGGAATCGATGATCGCGCAATCCGTCGCCAAGCCGGAGGAGATCATCGTCGTCGATAATCTGTCCGGTGACGATTCCGTGCCAGTCCTGCGTGCCAAGCTGCCGATCGGGGTCAGGCTCATCGCCTCCGACCGCAATGCCGGCTTCGGTGCCGGTATCAACGAAGGCTACAAGCATACCAACGCCGATTACCTGCTGGTGCTCAACCCGGATACCTATTTCGAGTTCGACAGCGTTGCGCGGGTGATGGATCTCATGAACCGCGATCCGGGTGTCGGTCTCGTCGGTCTCGATCTCGTCAACCCGGATCGCAGCCGCCAGTATTCGGCGCGCCGCTTCTATTCGGTCCTCGATATCGGCGCGCGCCGGGTGAACATGCTCGGCAAGATGTTCGCCGGCCGCATCGACCGCCACCTCATGCGCGAGGCCTGGCGTGACGGCAAGCCGTTCGAGGCGGAATGGGTGATGGGCACCGGTTTCGTCATCCGCAGCGAGCTTTACGCGCAGCTGAATGGCATGGACGAGGCCTATTTCCTCTATATGGAGGACGTCGATCTTTGCGCCCGTGTGTGGCGGGCCGGCAAGAAGGTGATCTGCTATCCGGGCGCGCAGCTGGTGCATGACCACCAGCGCTCGAGTGCGTCCAGCCCCTTCAGTTTCGCGGGGCGCGCGCATTTGAGAAGCCTGGTGATGTTCGGGCGGAGGTTCTCTTTGCCGCTGATCCGCTCGCCCGGCCTTAAAAAGATCATGCGATCGTAAGATTAAAACCAACCTTGGGGGGATTTCGTTTGTCGGAACACATCAACGCAGCCAACAGCGTCGCGATGCTCCGGCAGGCGCGACCATTCAAACGATCGGTGCAGGTTGAAAATGCCTTCGAACCGTTCGTTTTGTATGGCGCAACTAGACCATGAAGATACTTCACGTCTGCGAAAGCATTATCGGTGGTACCGGCTCCTATCTGGCAGAACTGATCCCGCATCAGGTCGCAGCCTATGGGCGCGAGAACGTGCAGCTTCTGGTGCCGGAAACGCATTTCGATTTCATCGATCCTGCCATCCGTGAATGCGGTGCGCAGATCGTCACCTTCAAGCGGCCGACGCGGCTGTTCGGCTCTTTCCTGCTGGTGCAGCGTTATCTGCAGACGGTGAGCAGTTTCGAGCCGGATGTCGTGCATGCGCATTCGTCGGTGGCGGGTATCATCGTGCGGGTGCTTGGCCTGCGTCGGAGCCACCGCATCGTGTTCTGCCCGCATGGCTGGTCGGTGGACATGCAGGGCGCGCGTTATGTGCGCGGCTTTGCCGAGATGATGGAGCGCAAGCTGGGCAATGCGGCCGACAGCATCATCGTCATTTCCAAACACGAATACCGCCGCGCCATGGAACTGGGCCTGTCGCCCGATAAAGTGACGCTGGTGGAAAGCGGTATCGACCGCAACGTGCCGCCCGTGCCATCCGCCGTTTGGCAGGATGATCGTATCCGCCTTCTTTATGCCGGACGGTTCGATTACCAGAAGGGTGTCGATATTCTTCTCAAAGCCATCGATGGACTGGGCGATCATTTGAGTGTGCGTCTGGTCGGCGGTTTCGCCGTCAGCGAGGAAAACATGCCCGAAACGCTGCCCGACCATATCGCCCAGCTGGGCTGGATGGACCGCGATGGCGTTTATGCGCAGATGAAGGCCTGCGATGTGCTGGTCGTGCCATCGCGCTGGGAAGGATTTGGGCTTGTCGCGATCGAGGCGATGCGTATGCAGAAGCCGGTTGTCGCGGCTGCTGTCGGCGGTCTCGTCGAGATCCTCGGCAATGGCCAATACGGCATTCTGGTCAACCCTGAAGACCCCGATGCGCTGCGCGATTGCCTTGCCGGGCTGACCCGCGAAACGCTTGCGGAACTCGGAGAGGTGGGCCGCAAGCGCTTTCTCGCATGTTACACATCAGACCGGATGGTGCGGCAGATCGACGACGTTTACGTCTCGATCCTCACCAGCCGGGTGACGGAGCCACAACCCGTATGATCACAAGACGGTACGAAAGCGATACGCCCAAGATCGACTGGGACGAGGTGGTTTACAACTTCCTGCTCGTCACCTTCATCCTGTTCGCCATCCGCGACGGCCTGACCGGTAGTATCCGCTATCTGTTCCAGCTGCTGCACGTGTCCTTTCTGTGGTTCGTGCCGGATCTGATGTCCTTCGTGGCGATGGGGCTGTTTTTCTACCAGCAGTTCTTCGTCAAGAAGAACGCGATCGGGATGTATCTCTGCTACATCTTCATCCTGTCGACGATCACCAGCATCTTCTTCATGAACAATTCGGCGTTTTCGCTGTTTTCGTCGATCAAGATGTTCATCCCGATGTTTGTCGGCTTCTGTTTCTACGGTCGTTCGGTGACGGAACGGCCATGGGTGCGGGTGGTGTTGATCGCCATCTGTGCATCCTCCGTCCTCGGCCTTCTGGCCAATCCTTATGTCGAATATCCCTGGGTCGGCCAGACGATCAGCAGCTTTGGCATGGAGCGCGAGGCGACAAAGCTGTGGTGGCAGGAAGGCGGCATCCGTTACGGCGGGCTTGCCGGCGACAGCACCATGGCCGCCTATATGGTGATCTTCATCTTCATCCTGCTGTCACCGCATTACAGCTTTCTGACCAACGTCATCTGCCTGCCGATCATTCTCTGGGCTATTCAGGTCTCGACCAGCAAGACGGCGCTGGGCGTCTATTTCCTCTATGTCGGCATCTATTTCACCGTCTATTTCCTGCGTGACCGGGCGCTGAACATCGCTTTCCTGCGGCTTGTCGCCAAGTGGTCCTTCGTGTGCCTTCTGGTGCCGCCGCTATTGATGCTGATGTTTTATGGCGCCGAACTCGGCAAGGTGTCGTCGTCGCTGTTCAGTCTGCAGGACCGTATCGACAATACCTGGCCCGGTCCGTTCCAGACGGTCGCCGAAATCTTTCCGGCCGGCACCGTGTTCGGCTGTGGCCTCGGCTGCTTCAGTTATCCGATGGATTACACGGCGCTTGCCGACTACAACCTGCCGCTCGACAATTTCTACATGTCGACGCTGATCATGATGGGCATGCCCTTCGTGCTGTTCGTGGTCATGCAGTTCCTGATGGTGCGGCATGCGCGAGACCCGGTAAAACTGTCGCTGATGACGATGTTCAATTTCTACAGCATCACCATCCAGTGTTACGGCCCGTCCTATGCGACGCTGATGTTCGGCTACATCTTTTCCGAAATGTTCGGGTATCACGTGAGGAATAAGTCACGTGTGCCGAAACAGCCGAAGCTGAAGCCACGCAATGTGGCGCAGGGCGGGGCGGAGCCGGGGTTGGCCAACAGGCAGGCGGATATGGTGCCGAGACCGCAGGGGTAGGGCAATTAAAAAGACCCCGCCCCAAACCCCTCCCCACAAGTGGGAGGGGCTTAACCCGTCGCCCCGTCGAAGCTTAATTGAGGCGAGAGGTAGCCGCGGGTTTTCTCCCCCCTTGTGGGGGAGATGGCCGGCAGGCCAGAGGGGGACTTTGCCAAATCCGGAAAGGTTTTTCAGCCCTCACTCCGCCGGCTGCGGCTGACGACGCTGCATGATCCGTCCCGTCAGGCTGAGCACCGGTTTCTCCACGTAATAATGAAACAGCAGGCCAGCCACCTGGCAGGCGATGACGATGCCGACGAAATAGAACTCGAGCGGCAGCGGAATTTTCGCATGCGCGATCATGGTGATCTTCAACAGCAGCGACAGAAGCGGGTAATGGATGAGGTAGAGGCTGTAGGAGGCTGCGCCCATCATATCCAACGGCTTGAACGGGCGGTTCCATGAGGGAAGCGCACACAGCCCGTAGATGATGCCTGTCGCGCCGAGGCCGAAGAGCAGGATCAGGTAATCCGGGTCTGCCCCGCCGCCATAACTGACCTGCCACCATGTGCCGGCGAACACTATGGTTCCAGCAAGGAAGGTCGGCAGGCCATAGGCCATGTCTTCGCGCACGAACAGCCAGCCTATGCCCATGCCGGCGATGAAGAGCAGGTGATAGGGGCTGAGCAGGAATTTCAGAAGCCACGGCTCATCGAGGAAAACGCCGGCAAGCGAGCCGACTACACCCCAGCCGATCAGAAGGGCAAGGCCGATCCGGCGGTTCCAGAGATAGACAAGGAAGGTGGCGTAAAACAGCATTTCGTGGCGCAGCGTCCATTCGACGCCGAGCAGCACTTCCTTTTCGACCGGCAGGATGAGGTAGGCGGCAATCACGTCCCAGACGCCGATATCGGCGCCGGCGGCGAACGCCATCGCCGTGGTGGCGATCAGCACGATCCATAGCGGCGGATAGAGACGGCGAAAGCGCTTGAAGACGAACTTTTTCAGCGCCTCCGCATCACCCTCCCGATCACGGCGGTGGGCGTAATAGATGACGAAACCGCTTAAGACGAAGAACAGTTCGACACCGGCCGAACCGGCCTTGAAGATGGGAAACACCGCACGATCGAAATATTTCGACAGCGCCATGGTGATTTCCAGATGATAACCGACGACCATCAGGGCGGCGATGGCACGGACCCAGTTCAACTGGTAGAGCTGATTGCGCGACTTCGTCTGATCCATGGCCAAAAACACCCCTGTGATTGGTTGTTCGCGAGAAAGCGCGCGCTTCGTTCGATCGGGCCTTGTTCTGCCCGGTTTATTCTCCGGTGCCGACACGGATGAGTTTCGCCGGGTTGCCGGCGACGATGCCGTGATCCGGCACATCCTTCACGACCACCGATCCGGCACCCACCACGGCTTTTTCACCCACCGTGATCGGGCCGATGACGATGGCATTCGGATAAAGCGTGGCACCCGCGCCGATCACCGGATATTTTGGCGAGGCGGTCTTGCCGATCGTTACCGTCTGGTAGATCGCTGCACCTTCGCCGATCTCGACACCTTCGCCGATGACGACACCGACTGGATGCGGCAGGAACAGGCCGGGCGCGATATGGCTGCCGAGATTGATGTGGCAGCCGCTGCGCGTGACATTCCAGCGCCAGACGATGATGCCGAGGCGTTTCAGGCGGCCCTTGTAGAAATGCGTGGCGACGCGGTGCAGGAAAACGGTGGCGAAACCGGGATTGAAGAGAAACGTGAAAGGCAGTTTCTTCATGCTGCGGTGGCCGGCGTTGATCTGCAGGTCCGCTTTGACGACATCCCAGAATTTCATGAAGGCTTCCTGTTTGTCCGGTTCATTTCGCAATTGCGAAGGAATGTTATATTTCGTAGCCGCCTGACCGCGAATGTCAACGGTTTGCACCGTTTCAGAACAGGTGGCGGCTAGAGTCGGCCTTAAGCGAAATAGTTGATTTCGCGAGGATATCCAGCGCGCAAACAATGTTTCGGCCTGATGAAAGGCATAATCGCTCGAATCTATGTCATCGTCATGTTAGCTTTGCATTGCGAAAAGATTTTGGCTTGAAGCGCTCTCACATAGCGCGATGAACGGGAAAAACCATGTCGCAGGCAGAAGTCCTTGGCCGCGGAAACTACGTCGTCAACGTGCAGATCCTGCGGTTCTTTGCGGCCTTTCTCGTCGTTTTCGCGCATGCGCATGCGGAGGTGTTGAATGTCGCGGCGCGCAGCGGCGGCACGTTCGGTGGCATCGGCCTTCTCGACTGGGGGCTGGGTGTCGACATCTTTTTCGTGATCAGCGGTTTCATCATGTATTTCATGATGCATGACCGCTTTGGCCGTGCCGGTGCGCCTATGGATTTCCTGCGGCGACGGCTGGTGCGCATCGTGCCGCTCTACTGGATCTTTTCGACGCTGATGCTGGCATCGATCCTCGCCGCCGGCAGCCTGATCAACAACAATGGGCTGGATCTCCGCCACATCATCGCCTCCTACGCCTTCATTCCCTTTCCGCGCGCCGATGGCGAACTGTTTCCGCTTTTGTCGCTCGGCTGGACACTGAATTACGAGATGTTGTTCTACGCCGTTTTTGCGCTGGCGCTCTGCCTGCGCAGGTCGGTCGGCATTGCGGTGATGCTGGTGCTGTTTGCGATCCTGTGCACGACGGCGGTGCTGGTGCCGGATCAGATGTGGCTGATCAAATTCTGGGGCAATGGCATGATCGGCGAGTTCCTGCTTGGTATCGGTCTGGCCGCTCTCTACCTCAAGGGATATCGCCTGCCGCTCGGCGTGATGCTTGCCATGATCGTTGCCGGGCTGGCGCTGGCGATCTGGCTTTATCAGATTTCGGCCTACGAACACGTCACCCGCCTCATCACCGGTGGCATTCCGGCGATCCTGATCACGGCTGCCGTCGTGCTTGGCCCGTCCGCGCCGGGTTCGCGGGTAACGCGTGCCCTGGCGCTGGGTGGTGATGCCTCTTATGCCCTCTACCTGTCGCATCCGTTTGCGCTCAAGATCTTTGGCGTTGTTGCCGCCAAGCTGGGCCTGCCGCTGATCGGCATTTTTGCCGGCGGGCTGGTCGTGTCGATCATCGGATCGATTGCCGTGCATCTGCTCTTGGAAAAGCCGATGGGCGCATGGCTGTCGCGTCTGACGAAGCCGAAAGTACCGGTTCAGGTGGCTTCCGCCACGGTCGGCATCAGCGATCGATAGATTTTTCGGTATTCGCCAACGACATCATCGAATACCCGGCCGGGGCGGTCGCGCAGGTTGTCGTGGGCGGCGAGAACGCGTGCCGGATCTTCGACCAGAGCTTCTATTGCCTTGGCAAAACCTTCGGCACCGGGCGGCACGACCCAGCCGGTCACGCCATGCTCGATGACTTCGGGAATGCCGCCGAAACGGCTGCCGAGAACCGGACGGCCCGCCGCCAGTGCATCCACCAGTGCCAAGGCGCCGGGCTCTTCCCAGATGGATGGGATGGCGACCACATCGACCGTCGCATAAAAATCCGAGGGCGAGACGAAGCCGACAAAATCGAGATCGGCATTGGGAGCCAAGGCTCGCAGTCGCGCTTTTTCGTCATCGGGTACATTGCCGGCAAGCGCCAGAGTCACCGTGCCGGGCTTTTGCCGCGCAACGGCCTCGACCAGCAGGCCAACACCCTTTTCCTCGGAAAAGCGGCCGAGATAACCGATGCGCAGCGGCATTTCCGGCAAGGGCCGAGGGGAGAAGGTGATGGCGGGGTTGGGCACATTGCGCGCCACATGTTTTGCCGCGCGGGCAAACAGCCCGTCCTCCAGATGAAGATCCAGCGTGCGCTGGCTGACGCTGACCACGGCATCGACCTTTTTTGCACGTCGACGGCGGCCGGTAGTGAGCGCGGTACAGGCCATCCCGCATGAGCCTTCGCCATGGAAGCGGGAACAGCGCGGACAGGTTAGGTAATAATCGTGCAGCGTATGCACGGTGGGGATTTTTTGTCTCTTCGCCACGCGCCAGATATCGGCGGTCAGGCCGTTGATCGTGTTGGAATTGATCACGTCCGGGCGAAAATCGTCGAGCAACCTGCCGATATCGGGATGTGCGGTCTGCCAGTCATCGATGACGTGCCAGAGCATGCGCGCCAGCGGGTTCTGCTTCTCCTGAAACGGTGGAAACAGGTTGCGCACGGGGATGAATTCCACGCGCACACCGTTGACGAATTCGCTCTCGCGTTTGCCCTCCAGCGAATTGCAGACGACCATCACCTCGTCGCCACCGGCAACAAGCGCCTCGGCAAACTGGCGGGCAAACACTTCCGCGCCACCGACGATTTTCGGGTGTCTTGGTGTGGGGTAAAGGGCGCTGAACAGGGCGATGCGCATCGGCGCGGTTCCCTTCACGCGGCCGGACTGGTGGTGACGGTATTGTCGGCGACCGGTTTGGGGCCGATGATCTTTGCCGGAATGCCCATGGCGACTGAATGGGGCGGAACGTCCTTGGTGACGACCGCATTGGCGCCGATCGTGGCACCTTCACCGACCGTGATGGCACCGACCACGACGGCACCCGCCGAGATCGACACGCCATCCTCGATCACGGGATCACGCGGATCTTCCGCTGCCTTGCGGCCGATGGTGACGTTTTGCAGGATGGAGACATTGCGGCCGAGCGTTGCCGCGCCGACGACGATGCCGAACGGATGCGGCACGTAAAATCCGCCGCCGATCTTTGCCGCCATGGCCAGTTCCGAGCCGAAAAACACGCAGCTCCACCACCACAGGATCCGGCGCAGAAGACGTCCGACCAACGGAATTTTCACCACCATTTCCTGCAGGCGGCGGGAGAAGACGAACTGGAAACCGGGGGTGAGCAGGAACATGCGCAGGGTGAAGCCGAGGCCGGCCGATGTCCTGTTTTCACGAAGCGCATACCGCTTGAGATCGGCCTTCACCTTCTGGAACGGCGTTTCCGTCATGTCGATCCTGTCTCCGCAAACTTCGTGGCCAGACCGCATTTTTGCCCGGTCCGCCACTTAACAACGTTGGTTAACACTGAAACGTGTCGCTCGAATTTTGTTTCGATATAGGTCGCCGATTGCTCTGGACGATATCTGATCGGGAATTATATGCAACGCAGCATTACGCTTGACGGGGTCGCCTTCGTGAACCAAGACTGGCGCTGCAAATACACCGGATCCGGGGAGTATGGCGCATGAAAGAAGGGCAGATCAGGTTCGACGCCCTCGATTCCTGGAGAGGCATTGCCGCTCTTCTGGTCGCGCTGTTCCATTTCCAGGCGGCCGGGTTTTTCTATGATTTCCCGCTGGTCCGGAACGGCAATCTCGCTGTGCCCTTCTTTTTCGTGCTGAGCGGTTTTGTCATCACCCATGCCTATCGGACATCGCTGTCCAGCGGCAATGACGGGTTACGTTTCGTGATCCGCCGCTTTGGCCGGCTCTATCCGCTGCATATTTTCACACTCGGCGTTTTTGTCCTGCTGGAACTGGCAAAACTGTTCATGGCGGCCCGCGCCGGGCTGCATAGCAGCGAGGGTGCGTTTGCAGGCACCAACGATATTCCGTCACTGATCGCCAACATCTTTCTGCTGCAGGCGGTCATTCCCTTTCCGGAATTGACATGGAATGCCTCGAGCTGGTCGATCAGCACGGAATTCTACACCTATCTCCTGTTCGTGGCGGTTTTCATTCCGCTTGGGCGCTATCGCATGTGGGGATCGGTTGCGGTTTTCGTGTTGTCCGGCCTGCTGCTCGTTTGGCTCGATGCCTATCACCCGGACCTCAACCTCGCTTCGGGTCTCGGCCTCGTCCAGTGCATCTTTGGCTTTTTTGCCGGCAACCTGACCTATGAGCTTTATCTGAAGCTGCGGCAGACGAATGCCGTGCAGGGCACAGTGCCCGAACTGCTGGCAACAGCGATCATGCTGCTGCTGTTCTGGTTCAAGCCGCATTACACCACGTTCAACATCCTCGGTTTTTCTGCGGCGATCCTGCTGTTTTCCTATGAGCGCGGCACGGTCGCCAGACTGCTGCGGGTCAGGCCGTTGCTGTTTCTCGGAAAGCTGTCCTATTCGATCTATCTCGTCCATTTCATCGTGTTTTCCGTCATCTTCGCCGGAGCCAAGATTGTGCAGGGGAAGATCGGCACGCCGCTCATCGAGTTCGATGGTGTGCACGAGCGGCTGGCCTTTGGCCCGGCCGGGCTGATGGATCTGATGGCGCTGGGCTATCTGGCGGCAATCATCATCTGCGCCTGCTTCACCTATTATTTCGTCGAGGAGCCGGGTCGGGATTTCTTCAACCGGCTTTCCCGGCGCATTACCGGCGCCCGCGCACCGATCGGGCAGGGCGCCAATGCCGGCTGAAGCGATTGCAGGTTCCTCCCGCACAATCTTCATCAACGGGCGCTTTCTCGGCCGCCCGGTGACTGGGGTCGAGCGTTTCGCCGGCATGATTTTACGCGAGATCGATGCGGCGCTGACGCCCGCCAATGCCGAGCGTTTCGTGGTGCTGGCGCCGCAGGGTGTGGCGCGGCCGGATTGGCTGAGGGGTGTGGGTTTCGACAATGTCGGAAGCCGTTCGGGTCATGCCTGGGAGCAGACGGATCTTTGGCGCGCCGGTCGCGGTGGCGTGCTGGTCAATCTGTGCAATTCCGGTCCCGTCCTGCATGGGCGGCAACTGACAGTGCTGCATGATGCGCTGGTCTATCGGCACCCGGAAAACTTTTCGCGGGCTTATGGCACGTTCCATCGCCTGCTCGGGCGGCTGCTGGCAAAGCGCGCCAATATCGCCACCGTTTCGGATTTCTCCCGACAGGAATTGTCGAAACTGCTCGGCGTGCCCAAGGGGCGGATCGGGCTGGTGCCCAATGCCGTCGATCATGTTTTCAGCGTCGAGCCGGATGTTTCGGTGCTTCAAAAAATCGATCTCGAAACGCGGCCGTTCTTTCTGTTTGTCGGCTCGCCCGCCAACAACAAGAACCTCGCCGGTGCCATACGCGCTTTCGTCGCGCTCGACAGGCCTGATGTGGCTTTTGTGATGGTCGGCGGGGCGGCGAGCACGTTCGCAAAGTCGCTGCTGGGCGATCTGCCGTCCAACGTTGTCAGCACCGGCCGGCTGAGCGACGAGGAGATACAGGCGCTTTACCGCAAGGCCGCAGCTCTGGTGTTTCCGAGCATTTACGAGGGATTTGGCATTCCGCCGCTGGAGGCGATGGCGCTCAGTTGCCCGGTGATCGCCAGTGACATTCCGCCGGTGCGCGAAGTCTGCCGCGATGCGGTCATCTATTTCGATCCCTTCCATGTGGCGTCGATCACCTCGGCCATGCGCGATGTGGTCGACGGAACTGTCGATATCGCCGCCGTTCGCGAGAGAGGATCGGCGCGAACAAAGGATTTCTCATGGAAAAACAGCGCCGGGCGGCTGCTGGCGATGGTGGATGACATCGATCGCAACGGCCGGATTTCAGAGCAAACGGATATCGGCATTCTCGATTGAGACTGGCGCTGACGAGACCATGCGGCAGCGCTGCCGCCTTTTAGGACATACCCATCGATGCGAATTCTGAAGAAGCTGAACAGTTTTGCGAACCTTGGCCTGCGGGCCTCGACGCTGGTCTTTCGCTTCCTGCTCACCTTCTACATCGTCAAATATCTGGGCTATGAGGCGGCCGGTATCTATGGCCTGACGCTCGGTGCTGTTGGCATCATGCCGGCGCTGATCGGTTGGGGGCTGAACTATTTCGTTGCCCGCGATGCGGTCGGCGTGCCGGTCGTGACGGCGGCGGCAAAGATCAAGACGCGGCTGGTGGTGACGACGATCTCGCTGACGCTGGCGACGCTGCTCGCCATCGGGTTGGCGCTTGCCACCGGTTATCCGCTCACCGCCATCTATATCCTCATCATCGCGCTGGTCTGGCTGGAAACCTATGCGCTCGACCTGCATGTGCCGATGATCGCCATGGAAATGGCGCTGCAGGCCAACATTCTGGTGTTTATCCGCTCGGCGCTGTGGGTGCCGGTCATTGTCGGGCTTGGCCTGTGGTTGCCGGAACTGCGTAGCCTCGAAGCGGTGTTTGCCAGCTGGATCCTGAGCTATGTCGCGGTGTTTGCGGTACTGTACTGGCTGATCCGCAAATGGCCGCTTCGGGAAATCGCGAAAGCGCCGCTGGAAGGCGAATGGATCAAGGGCCGTTTGAAAAAATCCTGGTTCATCTATTTCAGCGACCTCGGCCTTGTCGGGCTTGTTTATGCCGATCGTTACATCGTTTCCTTCATGCTCGGGCTGACGCTGACCGGCGTTTATACCTTCTACTGGTCGCTCACCAATGCGCTGCAGACGCTGATGACCACGGCCGTGGTGCAACTGGCGCTACCGGTGCTGTTCAAGGCCTATAATGCCGGTTCGGCTTCCGACTGGAAGCGCATCATGAAGAACCAGTTCATCAAGGTGGCGGCGCTCTCGGTGGTGCTGGGCGCCGGCGTCTTCGTCGCCAGCGAAATCCTTATCCACTTCCTCGACATGAAGGATGTCACCGAATACCGCTCGATCTTCATCATGCTGCTGCTGGCCGCCGTCATCCGCTCCTGCTCGGATCTTCTGAATGTCGGCCTCACCAGCATGAAGAAGGACAATCACTACGCCACGATCAATCTTCTCGGCGTCTTCCTGTCGGTGGGCATGGCCTTTGCCATGATCGAAATCTTCGGGTTTGCCGGCACCGGCATCGCGGCGCTGGCCACGGCGATCCTTGTCGCCATTGCCCGCGCCATCTTCCTCTTCAGGTTCTCCCGCACCATCGGGGTGGCGGCATGACCGCTTTCCCCAAAAGTGACAGTCTCGCAGATTTATGCTGCGTTGCGGTAGACAGGGCTTGAACCATTGATGTACGTATTAGCTGTCCGTCAAACGACCCATTGCGGCGGCAGCCAGATCAACCTGGTGGGGGTCGTTTTGACCCCACATCGCGCGAAAGGGTAAACATGCGCTATCTCATTACCGGCACTGCGGGCTTTATCGGTTTCCATCTGGCCAAGCGGCTGCTCGACGAGGGCCATTTTGTCGTCGGTTTCGACGGCATGACGCAATATTACGACACCAAGCTCAAGGAAAAGCGCCACGAGATCCTGGCGCGCTCGAACGGTTTCAAGGCCGTCATCGCGCAGCTGGAAGACAAGGATGCGCTGGACAAGGCCGCCGAGCTTGCCGAGCCGGATGTGATCGTCCATCTCGCCGCCCAGGCCGGCGTGCGGTACAGCCTCGAAAACCCGCGTTCCTACGTGGATTCCAATCTCGTCGGCTCGTTCAACATCATCGAGCTTGCCCGCCAGATCCAGCCAAAACACCTGCTTCTGGCCTCGACCTCGTCCGTTTACGGCGCCAACGAAAAGATCCCGTTTGCCGAAAGCGACAAGGCCGACGAGCAGATGACCATCTATGCCGCGACCAAGAAGTCGATGGAGCTGATGGCGCACAGCTATGCGCATCTGTTCAAGGTGCCGACCACCGCCTTCCGTTTCTTCACGGTTTATGGTCCGTGGGGCCGGCCGGACATGGCGCTGTTCAAGTTCGTTGATGCCATCCGCAACGATCGCCCGATCGATATCTACGGCGAAGGCAAGATGAGCCGCGACTTCACCTATATCGATGACCTCGTCGAGGGCATCGTGCGGCTGATGGCCGTGCCGCCTTCCGAGGAAAACCGCGTGGTTGCCGAAGGCGTTACCGATACGCTGTCGCAGCATGCGCCTTTCCGCGTCGTAAATATCGGTGGTGGCCAGCCGGTGGAGCTGATGCGTTTCGTGGAAACCATCGAGGAGGCCATGGGCAAGCCGGCGATCCGCAACATGCTGCCGATGCAGAAGGGCGATGTTCCGCGCACTTTTGCATCGCCGGACCTGCTGGTGGCGCTGACGAAATTCAAGCCTGAACTCGATCTGGATTATGGCGTTCGGCGCTTTGCCGAGTGGTATAAGGAATTTTACAGCTAAATTCGTGACAATGTCACAGTTTTGCCAGATGATAAGTTTATCAGGCATGCGCCTGATGCTGATCTGACGGCCTTTGGGAGCGCTGGATGCGGAAGACAACGGCAAAAGCCTGCATAGCGGTTACAGCCATGCTGATGCTTCAGTCGGGTGTCGCGCTCTCTGCCGACAGCGCTTCAACCTCCTTCGACCGGGCGGATCTCGTTGCCCGGCCGGAGCCTCTGGTCATCGGCGTCGGCGTGCATTTCGGCATTGGTGGTGAATACAATTACGTGGCGGGAAAGACCGCCGCGCTCATCAAGGATATGGGCTTCGCCTCCTATCGTGATGATCTCGCCTGGCCGGCATTCGACCAGCCGGGCGCGAAACAGGGCAGGCCGGAGCCAAAGCAGCTTTTCGATTTCATGAAGCTGAAAGCGGCACGGCCGTTGCTGATCCTCGGCCATGGCAATCCGCAGGTGGCGGGCGGCGATCCGCCGATCACCGAGGCGGGGCGCAAAGCCTTTGCCGATTTTGCGGCGCGGGCAGCCGCTGCGGCAGAGCCGTTCGATCCGATTTATGAAATCTGGAACGAATGGAACCTGACGGCGCGTTTTTCGTTGCCGTTTTTAATCGGACCGGGAAAACCGGATGATCCGCGTGCCGCGATGCATTATGCAGCGCTCGCCAAGGCGGCCGTTCCGGCGATTGCGGAAGCTGCGCTCGGTGCACCGCTTCTGGTTGGTGCGGTCGGTGTGGACAGTGGCTGGCAGTGGACCAAGGCGGTTGTCAATGATGCTGCCATAGTGGCGCCCGCCGGGTTATCTGTGCACATGTATAATCATTGCGAGCCGGATGTGGCCAAACGCAATGCCACCGAATTGGTGGACCGGCTGGAAGACTTGCAGAAAATGCTGTCTGGGAAAGACGGCAAACAGGTACCGGTTTCGGTGACGGAATTCGGCTGGCCGACAGCCAAGCAGCCCTGCGTGATCGACGAACGGGCGCAGGCCGATAATATCGCGCAATTCCTGTTGTGGTCGGCCGCCACGCCCTGGATGAAGGGCGCCTGGGTCTATCAGTTGAAGGATCAGGGCCGCGACAAGAACGATCTGGAGGCCAATTTCGGTCTCTTCGACTACGATTACAAACCCAAGCCGGCGGCTTGCGCGGTGCGCGAAGTGATCCGTCTGGTGAAGGATGCCAAGGCTTTTCACCTGAGCCGCCCGATGCCGGATGTTTTTGTTCTGGCGATGGATGATGGCAGTGACGTGAGACTGGCAACATGGACGACACGCGCAGAAATCCGCGCGGACATGTCGATGCCGACTGCTTCTGCGGTCAAGGCGCAGGTCCTGTGCGCCGCCGAACCGGTTGCCGATGCGGCGCATTTCGAGATTGGAGCGACACCTGTTGTGGTGGAACTCGCAAAGAATACGAACATTGATTTTTCAGCAGATATTTCAATGAAGTAAAGCTTTTTTCGCCTGCGTTCGAAGCGGGTGGAGCATGATTTCGGCGGCGCAAGGCCGACCGAGCCGGTGCAAGAGCAAGCGGACGCAGTTTCGCGCTGCCGGCAGATTTACCAGGGAGGAATGCCGCGATTGTCCCCAAGGGGGCATCGTGTCCCGGCTTTGGGCCGGCAGATTTGGAGCAGCGCCGCGTGGGATGCCTTGTCGCATCCCCGGCTGATGCTCCGTGCCATTGAGGCACGTTTTCCGGTTTCGCGACGCGGAAGTGTCCGAAAAGCGATCAGTTCCAGATCGTTAAAATGCAATCCAATCCCAAAAGGGGCGATTCAGAAGTTCATGTTTCACTAAATTACCGAACGGGGATGAATGATGTCGGATAATCGTACAGTGGTAAGTGCCTCAACCTTCGTGAACTCCATTGGTATCAATACCAAGGGTTCCACCTATAGCGACGGCTACAAGAATTCGAGCCTGATCGTCGAGAGTCTCGAATATCTCGGCGTCAACAAGGTGCGGGATTCCTTTGCCGAGCACGGAAAGGCCTCGCCGGTGGTCGATGCCATGGCAGATGCCGGCATCCAGTTCGATTTCCGTGTGACCTATACGCTGCCGGGCAAGGGCGACGATGGCATCGAAGGCCATATCACCGGCCTGAAGGCATTCATGGCCAAACATCCCGGTTCGGTTATCGCCGTCGAGGGCGTCAACGAGGCCAATGTCAACAGCGTTACCTATAACGGCATGGTCGGGCTCGATGCCGCCATCGCCTTCCAGAAGGCGCTTTATACGGCAATCCGGGCCGAGCCGGAGTTGAACGGCGTCACCGTCATCAATCTCAGCCTCGCCTATGACAATCTGGCCGATTATGCCAAGCTTGGCGATCTGGGTGACTATTCCGATGCGGCGAATGCCCATACCTACACTCATACCGGCAAGGATGCGGATAGCCAGGTCGAATACACGCTGGATCTTGCCAAGGGCGCTTCTGTCGGGGACCGGCTGATCGTTACCGAGACCGGCCATACGACGCTGAAGAGCGAGCCCGGTATCGGCACCAGCGAGACGGCGCAGGCCAAGCTGCTGCTCTCCGACCTGCTGCTGTCCTATGAGAACGGTGCGTCCGAAACCTATATCTACGAACTGTTCGACAACGAGGCGAGCCGCGATCGCGGCGAGAAGGAAGTCTATTTCGGCCTGTTCGAACAGGATGGCACGCCGAAGGAAGCGGCCATCGCGCTGCACAATCTCACCACCATTCTCGGCTTCGGTGATGACGGCACGGCCGATGGCATCATCGATGTCGACTACACGCTGGCAGGCGCACCTGCCGACACCCATTCCATGCTGATGGAAAAATCCGGCGGCGTTTACGACCTTGTCGTCTGGCGCGATGCGCTGGTGTTTGACGATATCACCGACACGGATATCACCAATCCGCCGACCACGGTGACGATCAATCTCGGCCGCACCGAAAGCATCATCCGCGTCTATGATCCGATGCAGGGCCTGACGCCGATCGCGGTTTACCAGAATGTCAGCTCCTTCACGATCCCGCTCAGCGACAGTCCCCTGATCATCGAGGTCGGAGCGCCTGAGGCGGTGCATGAGCCGGTTACCACAGTCGATGCCGACCTCAGCATGACTGCTGCCGAGTTCGTGTCGCAGATGCACAAGCTCGATGATGCGCAGGGGCTGCAGACTGTGACGCTGACGGATGGCAATGTGCTTGCCGTCTCATCGGTCGAGACCATGGCCTATATGATCGCCAATTACGGGGCGTTGCTGGCCAAGGTGCAGGGCGGCTTTTCGTTCACTGTCACCTATGGCGAGGCACAGTGGACCAAGGTTCAGGAATTCGATGCGGCCGGCAACCTGACACTGACCACCGATTATGGCATCGACGGCGGCATTCCGGTCAGCAAGATCAACTATTATACGGATGGCACGCACGAGACCTGGAATTACCACATCACCGGTCAGGACTACGCGACGATCCACCAGAAGTTCGACACCAACGGCAATATCACGCTTTTGGAACGTCTGAACGCCGATGGTTCGTTCAACTACCGGGAAATCCGCTCGGCCGACGGCACCAAGGAGTACATGTATTACAACGCCGCCGGAAAACTGGTGAACGACGTGACGGTGACCACCGATGGCACCAACACGACGCTGACCTATGATCCGGCCACCGGCAATCTGATCACCAAAATGGTGAAGGAGGCCGATGGCGATATCTTCACCACGCAATATACCAATGGTGTGAGGACCGTTTACGCGGTGACCAGCCATGAGGGCTGGAAACAGCAGATCACCTATGATGCCACGACCGGCCAGATGCTGACCGATTACGTGCTGCAGTCGGACGGCAGCGCTTCGAACAAGACCTATGTCGGTGGCGTGCTGATGAAGCTCAACACCAAGAATGCCGATGGCACCTATGACAACTGGTCCTACAACATCAAGGGTCAGGCCTATGAGACCATCCACCAGAAGAACGATGCGGCCGGCAATATCACGCTGATCGAGCGCTTGCGTGCCGATGGCACCCATGAATATCGCGAGGTGCGTGCGGCGGATGGTTCCAAGGAGTTCTTCTATTACAACACCGCCGGCAAGCTGGTGACGGATGTGCAGGTGGCCTCTGACGGCACCAGCACGACGTTTACCTACAACCCCGCCACCGAGCAGGTGATTTCCAAGGTCGTCAAGGAAACCGATGGCGACGTGTTTACCTCGCAATATACCAATGGCGTGCGCACGCTGTATGCCGTCACCAGCCATGAAGGCTGGAAACAGCAGATCACCTATGACGCCAAGACCGGCGTCATTCTGGTGGATTACAAGCTCAACGCCGATGGCAGCGCGACGAACAAGACCTATGTCGGCGGCGTGCTGACCAAAATGAACAGCCAGAATGCCGATGGCACCTATGACAGCTGGAATTACAACATTACCGGCCAGACCTATGTGACCATTCACCAGAAGAGCGATGCCAACGGCAATGTCACGCTGATCGAGCGGCTGCATGCGGACGGTACCTACGACTACCGCGAAATCCGCACCGTCGATGGTGCCAAGCAGTATCTCTATTACGATACGGCAGGCCGCGTGGTGAACGACGTGCAGGTCGCGGCAGACGGCACCAACACCACGTTCAAATACGATCCGTCCAGCGGCAGCGTGATTTCTAAAATGGTGAAGGAGCCGGATGGCGACCTGTTCACCAGTACCTATGTCAACGGCGTGCGCACGCTTTACGTCGCCACCAGCCATGAGGGCTGGAAACAGACCATCACCTATGATGCCAAAACCGGCATCATGCTGACCGACTATATCGCCAATGCCGATGGCAGCGCGACGAACAAGACCTATGTCAGTGGCGTTCTGACCAAGGTGAACACCCAGAATGTCGATGGCACGCTGGACAACTGGACCTACAACATCACCGGGCAGACCTATGCGACCGTGCATCAGAAGAACGATGCAGCCGGCAACATCCTGCTGATCGAGCGGCTGCACACGAACGGTACCTATGATTACCGGGAGGTTCGCTCCACCGATGGCAGCCGCGATTACATGTATTACGACAGTGTCGGCAGGCTTCAGAACGACGTGACGGTGGCGGCGGACGGCACCAACACGACCCTGAAATATGATGTGGCGAGTGGCCACGTGATCACCAAGATGGTCAAGGAACCGGACGGCGACCTGTTCACCACCAGCTACACGGACGGCATCCGCACCGGTTACAATTACGTCGGCCATCTGGGCGACAAGCATACGACGACCTATGACAAGGCCGGCGTGATGCTGACCGACTATGTACTCCACACCGACGGCAGCGCCACCAACAAGACCTATGTCGGCGGCGAGCTGATGAAGCAGAACATCCTGAATGCCGACGGCACGATGGACAACTGGGCCTATAACGTCACCGGCAAGACCTATGTCACCGAACATCAGTCCACCGATGCGGCCGGCAAGGTTCTGCTGATCGCCCGTTTCCACGAGGACGGTTCCTACGACTACAAGGAACAGCGTTTTGCCGATGGATCGAAGGATATCAGCACCTACGATGCCAAGGGCACGCTTCTCTACAATTCGGAGATCGAGGCCGATGGTTCGCGCATCGTCCACGCCTACAAGCAGGATGGTACGGGGCAGGTGTGGAGCGACCACATGAGCGCCAGCGGCACCATCCTGTCGCGGGACATTTCCCATGCGGACGGACGCCACGACCTTTATGCCTATGCCAACGGCCAGACGCTGGATGGCGGTGCCGGCAACGACACCTTCTATTTCCGCACCACCAGTGACGGAAAGATGCTCTACGAAGGTGGCAAGGACACGGTGTTCAACTTCAACAACGATGCCAGCGGCCCGGACTACATCGATATCGACAGCAACTGGGCGGCCACGTTCGATGATCTCAACATGACGCAGCAGGGCACCGATGTGCTGATCGAGTTCAACGACCAGAACTCGATCTTGATCAAGCAATCGACCATCGCCGCCCTGCAGCAGCACCACGATTATTTCGTCTTCAGCTGATTTCCGCTGAGCCGACGACATTCGGACCCGTCGCCGCGCAAGTGGCGGCGGGTTTTCTGTTCATGATTTTTCTCCGCGCCAAGTGCGGCTTTGCCATGGGCATGTCCGGCCTTATGGTCGCTCGCAGTCACGGCGGGGGCCCCATGAGTTTTTCGAACCACGACATCATCATCGTCGGCGCCGGATTTTTCGGTGCCACCATTGCCGAACGTGTGGCAAACGAACTCGGCAAACGCGTGTTGCTGATCGACCGCCGCCGTCATATCGGCGGCAATGCCTATAGCGAAAACGACCGCGAAACCGGCATCGAGGTGCACAAATACGGCGCCCACCTTTTTCATACGCCCAACCGCACGGTGTGGGATTATCTCAACCGCTTCACCCAGTTTACCGACTACCGCCACCGGGTGTTTTCCGCCCACAAGGGCCAGGTTTATGCGATGCCGATCAATCTCGGCACGATCGGCCAGTTTTTCGGGAAACGCATGAGCCCCGACGAGGCGCGGGCGCTGGTTGCTGAACAGGCCTCCGAACTGAACGGCAGCGAGCCGCAGAACCTCGAGGAAAAGGCGATTTCGCTGATCGGCCGGCCGCTCTACGAGGCGTTTATCCGCGGCTACACTGCCAAACAGTGGCAGACCGATCCGCGCGAATTGTCGGAAAGCATCATCACCCGCCTGCCGGTGCGCTATACTTTTGACAACCGCTATTTCAATGACCCTTACGAGGGTCTGCCGGTTGATGGCTATACGGCGATTTTCGAGCGCATGCTGGGTAATCCGCTGATCGAAACCCGGCTTGGAGTCGACTATTTCGATGTGAAATCTGAAGTCCCGGAGGGCGTTCCGGTCGTCTATACCGGCCCGATCGACCGCTATTTCGATTACCGCGCCGGCGAGCTGAAATGGCGCACGGTCGATTTTGCCGAAGAGGTGCTGCCGGTCGGCGATTTTCAGGGTACGGCGGTGATGAACTATGCCGATGAGGATGTGCCCTATACGCGCATTCTAGAATTCCGCCATTTCAACCCGGAACGGAATTACCAGACGGAAAAAACCGTCATCGTGAAGGAGTTTTCGCGCTTCGCCACCCGCGCCGACGAGCCTTATTACCCGATCGACACGGCCGAAGACAAACGCACATACCTTGCCTACAAGGCGCTGGCGCAAGAGGAGAGGAACGTCATTTTCGGCGGGCGGCTCGGCACCTATCGGTATCTCGACATGCATCAGGCCATCGCTTCGGCGCTGAAATCCTTCGAAAACGAGGTCAGGCCGGCGCTGACATGAGTGCATCTGCGGAAGCGTTCATTCGCGACAATTTGCGGATTGAACCGGCGCGGCTGATACCGGAAATTTCTCTCTACACCGCCCATCCCGGCAGCGGCTTGAGCCAGCTTATCGGCGATGCGGATGCGCCGCCTTACTGGGCCTATGGCTGGGCCGGCGGCACCGTTCTGGCGCGGCATGTTCTGGATCAGCCGGAGTTGGTGCGGGGCAGACGTGTCCTCGATCTCGGCTGCGGTTCCGGCGTGGTGGGTATTGCGGCTGCAAAAGCCGGTGCTGGGCAGGTGTTGGCTGCCGACATCGATGCCAACGCCGTGGCCGCAACCCGGCTCAATGCGGTGCTGAACGGTGTGATGATCGACATTGCGGAGGGTGACCTGATTGGTGGCCCGTTGCCGGGTGTCGATGTCGTTCTGGTTGGTGATCTGTTTTACGACCGCGAGACGGCGGCAAGGGTTCTGCCGTGGTTGCAGGCCTGCGCTGCGGCCGGGATCGCTGTGCTGATCGGCGATCCTTTTCGGGCGCATCTGCCGGAAGACAGTCTGCAACTTGTCGCCGATTACGAGGTGCCGGATTTCGGTTCGGGTGCCGGTGGCAGGGCAGGGGTGTTCAGCCTGTCCTGAGCGGCGGGGAGATCGGGTATGATAAAAGACCCCGCCCCAAACCTGACCGGGGCGAGCCACGAGTCTCGCCCGTCCTTCGGACCCCCACAAGGGGGAGGGGCTTAACCCGGGCGCTCTGCTGTGGCTCAATTGGGGCAGGCGTTTGCCGCAAGTTTTCTCCCCCCTTGTGGGGGAGATGGCCGGCAGGCCAGAGAGGGACTTTCTTCATATGCGATAGCCCCGCCCTGAATATCATCAGGCCTTGGCTTTCGCCTTCTGCCAATAGGCGCTGATGCTCATCTGCTTGCGGTCGTGGCCGCGGCTTTTCAGGAAATCGCGGATGGCGCGGGCCTCGGTCTTTTCGCAGCCGCCCCAGATATAGGTGCCTTCCGGTGCCGTCTCTGCTGCTTCCTTCACGCGGGCTTCGAGCAGCCGCATCGTGCCGGCCTTGCCGCCATTGCGGTGCAGCCAGGTGATGTCGAGCGTGGCCGGTGAGACGAGGTCCTGTTCTTCCGCCGGATTGTCGATCTCGATAAAGGCGCGGATGGCGGAGGTTTTTGGTGCTTCGGCGACCATGCGGCAGATGGCGGGCAGGGCCGCCTCGTCGCCGGCCAGAATGATCGAGCGGGCATGCGCCACGCCATCTCCACCCGGCCCCATGATGCCGATCACGTCACCCGGCTTGGCGGAAACGGCGAATTCAGCGCCCGGCATCGGCTCGCCATCGCTTTCATGCAGCACGAAATCGATATCCAGCTGGCCGCGTTCGCGATCGACGCTGCGGATCGTGTAGATACGCACGGCGATATCCTTTTCATCCGGCCATGCCACTCGGCCATCCGGGCGCATGCCCGGCCATGCAGGCTCGCCGTCATGCTGCGGGATCAGCAGGCGCACATGCAGGCCGACGCCGATGAACTGTTCGACATTGCGGCAGGAGACGGTGACGCGGCGCATATGCGGGGTAATGTCGGCAGTGGATACCACGGTCGCCTCGCGAAAACTCGGCAGCGCATCCGGGTTCGGTTCTTCCGCCCAGGTCAGTTCCAGCGGCTCGTCACCGGCGAATTCGAACAGGTGTTCGGCGATCATGCTGCGCGCCGACACGATGAATTTTTGGGCCGGGCAATCGATTTCGATAGCGAGCTTGTTGCCGACGATGTCGATATCGGCATTGCCGATGATGGTGATCAGCTTTGCGCCGCCTTCGCGGCGAACGACGTCGGCATGTTCGACAAAATGTTCGCAGATCTCATCCAGCATGCGCTGGGGATCGGCTGGAATGGCGGTGCCGGAGAGAGTGAAGCGTTCAGCCATCATCATGGACGTAAGTCCTTTCGGTTAAAAGCAAAACAGATGCGGGCGGCGATTGCAGGCGCCTCAGAGAAGATAGCTGACCGGCTCCTGGCGAACCGGATGCATGAAGACGCCCATGTCGATGCCAAAAATTTCCTGCAGCATGTCGGCGCGGACGATATCGGACGGTTTTCCGCGCGCGACGATACGGCCATTGCCGAGCGCCACCATGCGATCACAGTAGCGGGCGGCGAGGTTGATATCGTGCAGCACGACGATCACCGTGAGGTCACGTTCATGGCAGAGATCGTGGACCAGCGACAGGACGCTTGCCTGATGCGAGAGATCGAGCGCCGAGGTTGGTTCATCGAGCAGGATGCAGCGGGCATCCTGTGCCAGCATCATGGCGATCCAGGCGCGCTGGCGTTCACCGCCGGACATGCTGTCCACCAGTCTGTCTTCGAAGCGGACGAGATCGGTGCGCTCCAGCGCTTCATCCACCTTGGCGCGGTCGGCATCGGTGAAGCGGCCGAGCGTGCCGTGCCAGGGAAAACGGCCGAGCGCCACCAGTTCGCGCACCGTCATGCCATCCGTCTGCGGCGTGAACTGCGGCATGTAGGCGAGGTGACGGGCAAAGGCCCTGGTGCCCCATTCGCCCGAGGCCTTGCCGTCCCACAAAATGTTGCCGCCGGTCGCGCCGATCTGGCGGGCGATGATTTTCAGAAGCGTGCTCTTGCCCGATCCATTCGGCCCGACAAGGCCGTAGACATGGCCCGGCTCCAGCGACAGGTCGATATCGTGCAGGATATCCTTGCCGGTTGCCGAATAGTTGATGCCGGAAAGGGATAGGAACGTCTGGGCCACGCGAAAACTCCGATCGGATACGGAAAGGGGCGGAAGGATGATTTCCTTCCGCCCCCGGTTTCCTGCAAAACCTTTCCGCTAATGTCAACTTACCAAGTCTTGCTCAGCTTGAAAGTGATGGTGCGGGCGTCGCCGTAACCGCATGCGCCGTTGGTGCGGCAGGATTCCACATAGGTCTTGTCAAACAGGTTGGTGACGTTAAGCGATGCGGCCCAACCGTCCTTTTTGTAGCGGATAGCCGCATCGAAAATGGTCGAATCCGGCACCTGCAAGGTATTGAGTTCGTCAGCCCAGGACTGGCCCTTGTGACGCACGCCTGCACCAAGGCCGAGGCCTTCAAATGCACCTTCCGTCACGCTGTAATCCACCCACATCGAGGCCATGTAATCCGGCACGACATAGGGCGTCTTGCCGATGAGGTTCGGGTTGGGGTCGTTTCTGGTGACTTCCACATCATTGTAGCTGAAGGAGCCGAGAAGCTTCCAGTTTTCAGTGATATTGACCTTGCCTTCAAGCTCGAAGCCCTTCGATTCCACTTCGCCGAGCTGGTCGGTAAACGGTGCGACGGGGATCGATACCGAATTGTTCTTCTTGTTGATGTGGAAGACCGAAGCGGTGAACGATGCATCCATGAAGGTCGGATCGTATTTGATACCGGCTTCGTACTGTTCACCTTCTTCCGGCTTGAGCGGGCCCTGGGCACCACGGCCAACCAGCGGGTTGAAGAAGGTTGCGGCGCTGACATAGGGCGTCACGCCGTTGTCGAATTCATAGGCCAGACCTGCGCGGCCGCTCAAGGCGCCGTCGGACTCCTTGAAGCTGCCGGCCGGGGAGAGCTTGTTGTCAAAGTCGGTATGGACATAGTCGTAGCGGCCGTTCAGCGTGACCAGCCAGCCGTCGCCGAAGCGAATCTGATCCTGAGCGTAGAAGCCCACCTGATTCATCGTGACGTTTTCATTGTAGAGCGCGCCGGGCGTCGGCTGTGTCTGACCGTAATTCGGGTTCAGGACATCAAGATTGCCATTGTACGGCTGGGCCGGAAAACCGGCGCCGAAGACGGAGTTCTGAACATTATCGATCTTGTAGAGGCGATAATCGACACCGGCCATGATCTTGTGCGTTGCGCCGCCGAGGTCGAATTCGTTCTCGATGCGGTTATCCCAGGCCAGCGTATCGGCAGACGTATCGCCGGTGAAGCCGATGCGCTGCAGCTCGGTTGGGCCGGCCCACAGATACGGGTAGATGAGGTGCTCGTATTTATCGAGATGGCCATAACGTGCGTTCGAGGAGACCTTCCAGCCGCCTTCGAATTCGTGCTCGAACTCATAGCCGATCATCTGCTGGTCATAACGGCCCTTGTCGAGGTCCGGTTCACCGGGGAAGAACTTGCGGGAAATCTTGCCGACGCCGGG
Organism: Neorhizobium sp. BT27B; assembly: GCF_050455485.1. NCBI lineage: Bacteria > Pseudomonadati > Pseudomonadota > Alphaproteobacteria > Hyphomicrobiales > Rhizobiaceae > Neorhizobium > Neorhizobium sp. BT27B. Next base: position 113,511 of record NZ_JBCIYT010000002.1, read on the forward strand.
GCGATCGACGACCGTGCCTTCGTAAGGCAGGAAGCCGTTGCCCGTGTGAACCTGATCGAGGCCGCCAGCATAGGCCCAGATCGTGAATTTCGTGGCGTCATCGGGCGCGATGGTCAGCTGCGGCATGATGAAGCCGCGTAGATCGTTGGTGAAATCGGTGTAACCGTTGCCACCGGCAATCTTACCGGTCAAGCGATAGGTCATCGTCTCGCTAGCGCCGACCTTGTCGGAAATATCAAAGCCGGTAAAGGCGTTGCCGTTCGTGTTGATGCCGGCCTCGGTGTAGTAGTAGGGCTCATCCGTCGGGCGCTTGCGGACCATGTCGACGATGCCGCCAGCATTGGCGCCACCGTAAAGCACAGATGCCGGACCTTTGAGGATGTCGACCCGCTCAAGCATAAACGGATCGACCTGGAAGTTTCCGAAGCCGTAAGCAAAGAGATTGAGACCGTCGAGATAAACGCCCGTCTGGCTCGCATCGAAGCCGCGGATGTAATACCAATCGGTATCCGGGTCGGTGCCAAACGTCTGGGTGGCAACGCCGGCCGTGTAGCGCAGCGCCTCATCGACCTTGTTCACAACGCCTCGGTCCTCAAGCTCTTGACGGCCGACAACCGAAACCGCCTGCGGAACCTCATTCAACGGCGTATCCGTCTTGGAACCGGCCGTTGTCTGCTTGGCCACATAACCTTTCACCGGACCGGTGCCCGTTCCATTGCCCTGACCTTCAACCACGATGGTCTGCAACTGCGTTGCATCCTGTGATGCAGCCGGCCACGCCGCCATGATCGCGATTGCCGCGGCCGAGGCCTTCATGCCCATGTTCAAAAACTTCGAATGCTTACGCATTTGCACCCCTTAACGCCCCATTTACTGCATATAAGTTGAGGAATTAACTCAAATTAGGATTTGCGGATTGCCGCTATCGGGGAAAATTGAAGCTTCTTGGGCAAATTTGAACGTTATGGGCAAATGCCTGCAAGGTGTTGCCAAAAGGGCAGATGTTCGCCAGCTCAAGCGGTCTGCGTCCGTTTCCAACGGGCCGGGGTCGTGCCGAAATGCTGTCGGAAGGCGCGGGTGAAATGCGCCTGATCGGCAAAGCCGGTTTCGGCGGCGATTGTTGTCAGCGGCTGGCTGGAACCGGTCAGCAAGGCCTTTGCCTTGTCAAGCCGCGCCTTCATCTGCCATTGATGCGGCGCCATGCCGGTCGAAACCTTGAACGAGTGGCTGAAATGCGATTGCGACAGGCCGGTCAGCTCGGCCAGTTCCTCAAGGCGGATATTGCGCAGGCAATGGGCGTCGATGAATTCGGTGGCGCGGCGCAGTTGCCAAGGTGCCAGCGCGCTGCGCTTGCGGGTATTGGCTTTCTCGATCTTCAACGCGGAAATGATCAGCGCTAGGCACAGGCTGTCGCCATACAGATCGTGTAGTGGTGTCGGATTTGCAATTTCCGCGGTGATCAGTTCGGCCAGCGACATGATGCCGGGATGGGCAAACAGCAGGTTGGGGTGATTAAGGCGATCAGGGTCGATTTCGTCCATCAACCGGCGGCCTATACCGGTCGCATCGAAATGAAGGTCGAGATGGCGAAGGCGCTGCACGCCCTCGATATCCACCCATAGTTCCATATCGGCGGGAACGTAGGAGATCGGGCTGGTGCTTCTGTCCTGGCGGCCCCCGCCATCCGTAGGGGACCGTTTGACCGTCGGGCAACCCTTGCCGCTATGATCGAGGACGATAAACAGGCGCGGATCCCGAGCGACATAATGTCCACCGGCATAGGAGCCGCATTCGACATCCCAGAGGTCCGCAACAATGCCGTTCCAGGCACGGCGATGCAGGCTGCCGACGGCAAAGCCCTCGATCCTGTTCTGCATCCGTGGCTGGAATGTCATGAAAGCCCCCGGCCAATCTCATTAAACCTTCCCATATTTATCAAGTATTGCTTGGATTAGCAATTGCCGGGTGGTCGCAGACCTTTGGTCTGGCGCTGTTCAGATGCTATCGCCCACCATTTCGCGGCGGCGCAGTTCCAGTTCTTCCGAATAGCGGCGCAAAGTGTGGCTTTCGGTGAGAAGCCCGACCACCTTGCGCTCGATCAGATTGTCGATCACGGCGAGCGCTTCGCTCTGGCTCTTTTCGAATATGCCCGCTGCCTGCTTGGCGTTCATCTGGGTCTGCAGCACGTCGTTCTTGAAACGGATGTATTTTTCTAGGCTGTCATCGTGATCGTCGGCATCGGTCAGCGCGTTGTGGACTTCCGGCACCAGAACCATGCCGGCATATTTGCCGGTGTCGTCGACAATGATCACCCGCTGGGTGGCGCCGAGCGGAAAGTCGCGGCGGAAATCGCCGAGCGACATGGTTGCCAGCGCCGTCTTGACGTCGGAGCGCATCATGCGGCCAACGGTGAGGTTGCGGATCCAGCCGACATCGTGGGCGCTGCGAATGCTTTCGCCGCGCAGGTGAAAGCGCCATGTGGCGAATGAGTAGCCGAATGTGGTGCGCACGATCAGCGACGAGGTGATGACGGCGGCGAGCACCAGTGCGGTGATGGGAAAGTCGCCGGTCAGTTCCAGTGCCAGAAACGTCATGGTCAACGGGCCGCCGATGATGGCGACGGCCAGCGCGCTCATTCCGACAATGGCAAGTACGACGGGGGCGAGCAGGACAAGGCCGATCGCTGCGGTGGAAAAGGCGAAGATTTTGCCCAGCAGCGCGCCCAGAAACAGCGAGGCGAAAAACAGGCCGCCACGGAAACCGGCGCCGATGGAAATGGCCGAGGTCGCCGCCTTCATCAGGAAAATGGCGATCAGCATGGGAAGTGCTACATCATGCGCCAGGTTGAGATGCAGCGCGCCATGGCCGCCGGACATGACCTGCGGGCTGATCATCGCGAACAGGCCGACGACGATGCCGCCAAGCGTTGGGCGGATCCAGGCGGGGATGGAGCTTTTGCGGGAAAGCTCCTCGATGGTGGCGACGCCTTTCATGAGGACGATGCCGACGCCAGCGCAGCAGGCACCGAGGATGATGGCGGGCACGAAATCACCGGGCGAAACGCTCTGCAGCATGCCCATTTCGACGATGAAACTGATGTCGATGAACTGGCGGGCGACCAGCGTGGCGACCAGTGCTGAAACGACGACGGGCGCGAGCGAGGCGGTGGTGTAGGAGCCGATGACCAGCTCGAAGGCGTAGAATGCGCCGGTCAGCGGTGCGTTGAAGGCGGCGGAAATGGCGCCGGCGGCACCGCAGCCGACGAGGATGCGCATATCGGCGCGACGAAGGGAAAGCTTGTTGCCGATCTTGGAGGCGAAACCGGCGGCGAGCTGGGTGTAACCGGCCTCAAGGCCGACGGATGCGCCAAAACCGTTGGAAACGAGGTTCTGGTAGACGATGATAAAACTGTCGGTGAGCGACAGCTTTCCGCCGTGCAGGGCATTGGCCTCGATCGGGTCGACCATCGGGCGTTTGCGGAAACGGGCCAGAACCAGAATGGTGATGCCCAGAATGATGCCGCCGACGATAGGTGCAGACAGAAGCAGGATCGTGTCGCCGACCTCGGATGAACTCAGCCTTTCACCATCCGCAATGCCAAAAATGCGCTGGTGCATGGCGGCAGCCGCAAGGTTCATGGCGGTGACGACAAGACCGGATATGACGCCGATGGCGGCGGCGATGACGATGATGCCCCATTCGTTGCGGCGCACGAGAATGCGCAGGTCGAGGCCGGCCAGATATCGCCAAAGGATCCGCAACCGCAGGGACGCCCTATCCGAAATGCCCGTATTTCGTGGAGAAGTCTGTTCCTGACCCGGTGCCGGGATTTCGGAATCTACCTGTGGCTGGGGCGGCGGCGTCATTACGGTAACCTGGGGCTATGCCCATTGGATGCGAATACGGATGTGCGGCGGGATAAGGCAGGACTTAGGCGGTCAATGCCATTTTCAAGCCCGTTGCCACTCTCTCTAGCCAAGTAAATGTGGCGAAAGATCAACGAAGCCGCCGCTGCGACCGATGCTGTCGCAGATGGGATGCCTGTTCCGCGATGCCGCGTTTCGTCGCCGCGCACGGAAAGGGAGGATTGACAGACCGGTCGCTTGGGTTATTCTGTTATAAAAATGCACATAACATAATAATGGAACACAAAACCGGGAGCCTATCATGAGACTGAAGCTCGCATTCCTTGTTGCCACGGCGCTGATCGCTGCGCCTACTCTTACTTTCGCCCAGGAAAAGGGTGGCGTCATCAATGTCGCGACAATCGGCGAACCGCCGACGCTCGATCCGATGGCCTCGACCGCCGATCTGGTCGGCATCGTCACCCAGCACATTTTTGAAACGCTCTACACGTTCGACAAGGGCTGGAAAACCACGCCGCTTCTGGCCGAAAGCCTGCCGGAAATCAGCGCCGATGGCAAAACCTACACGATCAAGCTGCGCTCGGGCATCAAGTTTCATGACGGTTCCGACATGGCGTCGGACGATGTCGTCGCCTCGCTGAACCGCTGGGTAAAGGTTGCCTCGCGCGGTAAGCAGGCGGCCTCCTTCCTCGACAAGATCGAGGCGACCGATGCCTCGACCGTCAAGATCACGCTGAAGCAGCCTTATGCGCCGCTCGTGTCGCTGCTGGCCTTCAACAATTCGGCGGCGATCATTCTGCCTGCGGAAAAGCAGGACGAACCGATGAAGGAATTCATCGGCACCGGTCCCTACATGCTGAAGGAACGCAAGGCCGACCAGTATATCCAGCTTGCCCGTTTCGACGGCTACAAGTCGCGCGGCGGTGACGCCGATGGCTACGGTGGCGCGCGTCACCAGTATCTCGACGAGATCCGTTTCGTGCCGGTGCCGGACGCCAATACCCGCGTCGAGGCCGCCGTTTCCGGCCAGTACGACTATATCGATCAGTTGCCGGTCGAATCCTTTGCCAAGGTGGAAGGCGCCTCGACCGTCGAACCGGTCGTGCTGAAGCCGTTCGGTTATCCGGTTTTCGTGTTCAACACGGCGGAAGGTGTCGCCAAGGATGTCGCCATGCGCAAGGCGATCCGTCAGGCGCTGAGCATGGAAGACATGCTGGCAGCCGCTTTCGGCAGCACTGATTTCTACACGCTCGACGGCAATATCTATCCGAAGAATTTTGTCTGGAGCACCGATGCCGGTGTCGAGGGCAATTACAATGTCGCCGATCCGGAAGGCGCCAAGGAAGCTGCCAAGGCTGCCGGTTACGACGGCGAAAAGCCGATCCGCATTCTCACCAGCCGCCAGTACGAGTTCCATTACAAGATGGCGCAGGTGGCGGCCGAATATCTGAAGCTCGCCGGCTTCAAGGTCGACATGCAGGTGGTGGACTGGGCAACACTCACCCAGCGCCGCGCCGACAAGGGCCTTTGGGATATTTATATCACCCACAGTCCGTTCCTACCGGAACCGGCGCTGATCGGCTCGCTGGCGCCAAGCTCGCCGGGCTGGTGGGATACGCCTTTGCGCAAGCAGACGGTAGAGGCCTTCTCTGCCGAAGCCGATCCGGCCAAGCGTCTGGCGCTGTGGGCCGATGTGCAGAAGGCCATGTATGAGGAAATCCCCTACATGAAGATCGGTGATTTCAACGCCGTCGCCGCCAAGAAGAAGACGGTCGAAGGTGTCGAGGCTGCTCCGTGGCCCTACTTCTGGAATGCTTCGATCAAGAAGTGATCCTTTTCGAGGAGGCCGGATGCTGCCCATGAGGGCGGCTCCGGTTTCGAGAATGTGCCTCCTGAGGGGCATGGGAAGAAAGCTCTATGATCCGTTATATTCTCCAGCGCCTGGCCGGCATGATCGTCGTGATGTTTCTCGTCGTGACCATCGTTTTCGTCATCGTGCGCGTCACGCCGGGTGATCCGGCTGCCGTCATGCTCGGGCCCGATGCGTCGGCCGCCGATATTGCCGACCTGCGCACACGATTGGGCCTCGACCAGTCTCTGGCCGTTCAATACTTTTATTATATCGGCCAGATGCTGAAGGGCGATCTCGGCCAGTCGATCTTTCTCAATATGCCGGTGACTTCGGCCTTGCTGGACCGCGCCGAACCGACGTTTTTCCTCACCATTTTTTCGCTGGCGATCGCCACGATCATCGCGCTGCCGATCGGCATCTATGCCGCCTATCGCCGTGGCTCGTTTGTGGATCAGGCGGCGACGACAATCGCCATGCTGGCGGCGAGCATTCCCAGCTTCTGGCTCGGCCTGATCCTGATGCAGTTTTTTGCCGTGCGGCTGAACATCTTTCCGGTCTCCGGTTATGGTGGGCCGGGCTCGAGTTTCATGGATCGCATGTATCATCTGACCTTGCCGGCCTTTGCGCTCGGCATCGTCTCATCGGCGCTTATCCTGCGCTTTACCCGTGCCTCGATGCTTGACGTGCTGGGTGATGATTACATCCGCACCGCCCGCGCCAAGGGGCTGGTGGAGCGCCGGGTCATCATGAAACATGCGCTCAAAAACGCGCTGATCCCGATCCTCACCGTCATCGGCCTTACCGCTGCCGTGCTGATTTCAGGCGCGGTCGTCACCGAGACCGTGTTCGGCCTGCCCGGTGTCGGCAGCCTCGTGGTCTCGGCCGTGCTGCGGCGTGATTATCCGGTCATTCAGGGAGCGCTGCTGGTTATCGCCGCGCTCTATGTTCTCATCAACTTCGCGATCGATATGCTCTATCTGCTGATCGATCCCCGCGTGCGTTATTAAGGGGGCGACGGATGACGGATATCGCTGTTACCGAGACCAAACCCGCCGAGAGCGAAGGCTCGAAATTTTTCAAGCGGTTCATCAAACGCAAGACGGTGGCTTTCGGCCTGATCGTGCTGGTCATCTTCGTGACGCTGGCCGTGCTGGCGCCGTGGATCGCGCCTTACTCGCCCTCAAAGCTGTCGATCGTCAACCGGCTGAAGCCGCCGAGCGAGCTGTTCTGGTTCGGCACCGATGAATTCGGCCGCGATGTGTTTTCCCGCACGATCTATTCGGCGCGGCTGTCGCTGCTGATCGGTGCGTCCGTGGTGGTCCTGTCGGCGGCCATCGGCGTGACGCTCGGCCTGCTGGCCGGTTTCTTCCAGAAGCTCGACACGCCGATTGCCCGCCTGATCGATGCGATGATGGCCTTTCCGGACATCCTGCTCGCTATCGCGCTGGTGGCCGCTTTGGGTCCGTCGCTGACGACGGTGATCGTGGCTTTGTCGATCGTCTATTCGCCGCGTCTGGCCCGCATCGTGCGCGCTTCGACGCTGGTGATCCGTGAACTTCCTTATGTAGAAGCGGCGCAGGCGCTCGGCATCTCGACCTTCCACATCATGACGCGGCATGTGCTGCGCAATCTGTTGTCGCCCATCCTCGTTCAGGCCACCTTCCTGTTTGCCAGCGCCATGCTGGCGGAAGCCGGCCTGTCGTTTCTGGGGCTTGGCGTCAGCCCTGAAATTCCGACCTGGGGAACCATGATCGCCGCCGGCCGCCAATATATCGGGCAGGCCGACTGGATGACCTATTTCCCCGGCTTTGCCATCATTCTTTCCGTGCTCTCGCTGCAGATGGTCGGCGACGGGTTGCGGGACATGCTCGATCCAAGACTGCGAAGGGACCTTTGATATGACCGGTGAAAACAACACACCGCTCCTCCTCACCAACGTCAAGCCGATGGCTTTTGGCGCGACTGCACAGACTGGCACGACCGACATTCTCGTCGGCGGTGACGGCAAGATTGCCGCCATCGGTCCGTCGATTGCAGCGCCGGCCGATGCCCGCCGCGTTGACGGCAAGGGCGCCTGGGTTTCTCCGGGCTGGGTCGATCTGCACGTGCATATCTGGCATGGCGGCACCGATATCTCGATCCGTCCGTCCGAATGCGGCGCCGAGCGCGGCGTCACCACGCTGGTCGACGCCGGTTCCGCCGGTGAAGCCAACTTTCACGGTTTTCGCGAATATATCATCGAGCCGTCGAAGGAACGCGTCAAAGCCTTCCTCAATCTCGGTTCGATCGGCCTCGTGGCCTGCAACCGCGTTGCCGAGTTGCGCGATATCCGTGATATCGACCTCGACCGCATCATCGAATGCTACGCCGAAAACAGCGAGCATATCGTCGGCCTGAAGGTGCGTGCCAGCCACGTCATCACCGGTTCCTGGGGCGTGACGCCGGTCAAGCTTGGCAAGAAGATCGCCAAGATCCTCAAAATTCCGATGATGGTGCATGTCGGCGAACCACCGGCGCTTTATGACGAGGTTCTCGAAATCCTCGGCCCCGGCGACGTCGTCACCCATTGCTTCAACGGCAAGGCCGGTTCTTCCATCATGGAAGACGAAGACCTGTTCAACCTGGCTGAGCGCTGCGCCTCGGAAGGCGTGCGCCTCGATATCGGCCATGGCGGCGCGTCCTTCTCGTTCAAGGTTGCGGAAGCCGCGATCGCACGCGGCCTGCTGCCGCATTCGATCTCGACCGACCTGCATGGCCATTCCATGAATTTTCCGGTCTGGGATCTGGCAACGACGATGTCGAAACTGCTGTCGGTCGGCATGCCGTTCGACAAGGTGGTCAATGCGGTTACGCATGCGCCGGCCGAAGTCATCAAGCTCGACATGGAAAACCGCCTGTCGGTTGGCCAGCGAGCCGATTTCACCGTGTTCGACGTGGTCGATTCCGATCTGGAAGCCACCGATTCGAACGGCGATGTTTCGCAACTGCGCCAGCTGTTCGAGCCGCGTTATTCGGTCATCGGCTCGGAAGCGATCACCGCCAGCCGCTATATCCCGCGGGCGCGTAAACTCGTGCGCCACAGCCATGGTTATTCCTACCGTTGAGGCGGTGGGAATGCAGATAAAAGCAAGTCCCTCTCTGGCCTGCCGGCCATCTCCCCCACAAGGGGGGGAGAATACTCGTGGCACCCATCTCGATTGGGTTGCAGCGGATCGGCTGGGTTAAGCCCTCCCCCTTGTGGGGAGGGTGGGGAGGGGTCTTTTTCAGCCCTGCCGCTGAGGCAGACGATATCGCATGACCCGCATTGCATGACACAGGAGTTTGCGTGACCCAGTCCCCGATCAAGGCCGAAGCGACGGCAGCGACGCCGTACGACAGGCTAACCGCGCTCGGCATCACCCTGCCGCCGGCACCGCCGCCGATCGCCAATTTCGTCACGCATGTGATCGAAGGCAATATCCTCTATCTCTCGGGGCAGGGCCCCCGGGAGGCAGACGGTTTCATGCATACCGGCAAGGTGGGCACGGAAGTAACCGCCGAAAAAGCCTATTCCGATGCACGCCTGACCGGCGTCAACCTGCTTGCCGTGATGCATGATGCGCTGGGCGATCTTTCGCGCGTTCGTCGCGTGGTAAAGCTGCTGGGCATGGTCAATGCCGCGCCTGATTTCGGCGATCATCCGCAGGTCATCAACGGTTGCTCCGATCTCTTCAACGCCGTGTTCGGCGAGGCGGGCCAGCATGCCCGCTCGGCGGTCGGTTTCGGTTCGCTTCCCGGCAATATCACGGTCGAGATCGAAGCGATCGTGGCATTGCACGATTAAGGTCGGGAGGAGACGGTCAGTGGTTGCGCCAGCCCATCAGCTTCTCGATCCGCGCTGCCGACTCCTTCACCCGGTCGGCATAACCGGACTTGTCGGCAAGCACCTTCTGCTCCGGCAGAACGATGGAAATCGTCGCCACGCAATCGCCCCTGCTATCGACGATCGGCGAGGCGATGCAGGCGACCGAATAGTCGGACTCACCGGCCTGGATCGACAACCTTTCCTCGAACGCCACCTTGGCGGCGCGCGCCAGTTCGGTCGGGTCTATCGTCGCGCGGCCGGTCGGCGAAATGCGCGCACCGCGCTTGAACAGATCGATCCGTTCGGCTTCCGCCATGTGGCCGACCAGAAGGCGCCCGGAGGCTGTCCAGTTGAGCGGCACGCGGGTGCCGACGCGCGAGGCGACCTGAAAGTGGCTCGGTCCATCGGCCATGGCGAGAACCAGCATATGTTCGGCATCGCGGCCGCAGACCTGCACGGTTTCGCCGGCCTCGCGGCAGAGATCGTGCATTTCGTGGGTGGCGACGCTCATGAAATCCAGCGAGCGGGCATAGGCGAGACCGTAGTGATAGAGCCGAGCGCCAAGCCACAACGTGCCGTCGGCATTGCGGGCCAGCATGTTTTTGTCCACCAGATCGTCGATGATCACGTAGACGGTGGAGAGCGGCGCCTTCACCGCCTTGGCAATCGCGTAAGCACCAGCCGGCGCGCCGGTCTCGTAGAGATAATCGATCACCTGCAAGGCGCGGTCTATGCCGCTGACGCGCGAGCGTTTCGCCTTGGCATCACCGTCAACAGGCGTCGTGTCGGAAAGGTTTTCCGCTGATGTCTTCGTATCCAAAACCACGCTCCTGCGCCTTAAAGAACCTATTTCATTACTATGGCATAGAGGCGTTGAGAGCAACTGAAATCCGCATGTCCATGCGCAGCATACAACCTGGAGAATGACAATGTCCGATGATATCCGCACCAAGATCGGCCTTCGCCCGGTGATCAACGTCTCCGGCACGATGACCGGGCTCGGCGCCTCGATCGTGGTGCCGGAAGCGATTGCCGCGATGACGCAGATCCTGCCGCAATTCGTCGAGGTCAGCGACCTGCAGCGCAAGGCAAGCGCCGTCATCGCGCGGCTGACCGGCGGTGAGGCCGGTTTCGTCACCGCCTCCTGTTCTTCCGGTATCAGCCTTGCGGTGGCGGGCGCCATTACCGGGCCGGACCTTCTGGCGATCGAAAAGCTGCCGGAGGTCTCGACCGAAAAGAACGAGGTTCTGGTGCAGATGGGCCATGTCGTTTCTTACGGCGCACCGGTCGATCAGGCAATCCGGCTGGCCGGCGGCAAGGCCGTGATGATCGGTCAGGCGACCTCGACGCATCGCTACCACATGGAAAATGCCATCACCGAAAAGACGGCCGCGGCTGTGTTCGTGGTGTCGCATCATGTCGTCAATTACGGCCTTCTGCACCTGAAGGAATTCGCCGAGATCGCCCATGCCAAGGGCGTGCCGGTCATCGTTGACGCGGCTTCGGAATATGATCTGCGTATTTTTCTCGAGCAGGGTGCGGATATCGCGCTCTATTCCGGCCACAAGTTTCTCGGCGGCCCGACCTCGGGCATCGTTGCCGGCAAAAAGGAACTCGTGCGCAACGCCTTCCTGCAGAACATGGGCATCGGCCGTGGCATGAAGGTCGGCAAGGAAAGCATTTTTGGCGTCATGGCGGCGCTGGAAGCGTGGGAGAAGCGGGATCACGCCGGCATCCGCGAGCGCGAGACGGGTTACCTGAATCTCTGGAAACAGACGCTGGACAACCGCCCGGGTGTCACCGCGCTGATCGAGCCGGACCCGACCAACAACCCGCTCGACCGCATGCGGGTGATCATCTCTGCCGAGGAAGCGCATATCACCGCATGGGATCTGGCGGCGGTTTTGCGCAGCGGCCCGGTGCCGGTCATCGTGCGCGATCATGAGGTGGAGCATCATTATTTCTACCTCGACCCGTGCAACCTGCATCCGGGCCAGGAAACCGTGGTGGCCTCGCGTCTTGCCGAGGAGCTCGACAAGGCGCGGGCGTCTAATGAGATCATCGCGACGCCGTTCGAGGATCTTTCTCGCCATCGGTTTGATGGTGCTTTGAAGTGGCCGGATTGAGGTTGAAGTAAGACCCCGCCCCAAACCCGACCTGGGCAGAGCCGCGTGTCTCTGCCCGTCCTTGTGGACCCCCACAAGGGGGAGGGGCTTAACCCAGCCGATCCGCTGAGGTTCATTTTGGGCAGGGAGTTTACCGCATATTTTCTCCCCCCTTGTGGGGGAGATGGCCGGCAGGCCAGAGGGGGACTTTTCTGAGGCAGTACGCCGAGATTTTGTGCCCATCCCCGGCAGGGGAACACCAAAACAACAAGGGAACGCCGATGAATACCGCAGCCAAGATCATTCCATCCACCGATCCGGTCCTGTCCGTCGAAAAGCTGCGGACATCCTTCGTGGTCGAGGGAGAATGGAAGCCGGTCGTTCGCGATATTTCCTTCACCGTCGCGCCCGGAGAGACGGTGGCGATCGTCGGCGAGAGCGGTTCGGGCAAATCCGTCACATCGCTGTCGATCATGCGCCTGCTGCAGCCCGATACCAGCCGTATCGAGGGCAAGGTTTTTCTCGGCGGTCGCGATCTGCTGGCTTTGCCGGAACACGAGATGCGCAAGGTGCGCGGCAATGATGTGGCGATGATCTTTCAGGAGCCGATGACGAGCCTCAATCCGCTCTTCACCATCGGTGACCAGATTTCCGAGGCGCTGCTTGCGCATAACGCGATCAGCAAGGCCGAGGCGAAGGCCGAAACCATCCGCATTCTCGAAAAGGTGCGCATTCCATCGGCCGCCTCGCGGTTCGATGAATATCCGCACCGTTTTTCCGGCGGCATGCGCCAGCGCGTGATGATCGCCATGGCGCTTGCGACTAAGCCGAAACTGTTGATCGCCGATGAGCCGACCACGGCGCTCGACGTCACCATTCAGGGCCAGATCCTCGATCTCATCAAGATGCTGCAGGAAGAGGAGGGGACCTCGGTTCTCTTCATCACCCATGACATGGGCGTGGTCGCGGAAATCGCCGACCGTACCGTTGTGATGTATCGCGGCGAGCAGGTCGAGACCGGCGATACCGCCGATATTTTTCACCGCGGCCAGCATCCGTATACGCGGGCGCTTCTGTCCGCCGTGCCGGTGCTGGGCTCGATGCAGGCCTATCAGCGGCCGCTACGTTTTCCGGTGGTCGACGCCGCGACGGGTCTTTCCGATGTGCCGGTCGAGGTTGCCGATACCGTGGCATCCGGCCAGCCGATCCTGCAGGTCAAGAATCTCACCAAACGTTTCGACATCCATTCGGGCCTGTTCGGAAAGCTCAGTGGCCGTGTGCATGCGGTCGAAAACGTTTCTTTTGATCTGGCGGCTGGCGAGACCCTGTCGCTGGTGGGCGAGAGTGGTTGCGGCAAATCCACCACCGGCCGCGCCATCATGCGGCTGATCGAGCCGGAAAGCGGTTCGGTTCTGGTCGAGGGCCGCGAGGTGCTGGCGCTCGATAAAAAGGATATGCGCGAGATGCGCAAATCCGTGCAGATGATCTTTCAGGATCCGTTCGCCTCGCTCAACCCGCGCATGACGGTGGGGGCGGCGATTGCCGAACCTTTCCTCGAGCACAGGATGGGTGATGCGAAACAGGCGAAGGAGGTCGTGGCCGACATGCTGGTCAAGGTCGGCCTGACACCGGATATGGCCAAGCGTTATCCGCACGAGTTTTCCGGTGGCCAGCGCCAGCGTATCTGTATCGCGCGGGCGCTTGCGCTGCGGCCAAAAGTGATCGTTGCGGATGAAAGCGTGTCGGCGCTCGACGTGTCGATCAAGGCGCAGGTGATCAACCTGATGCTCGATCTGCAACAGGAACTCGATCTTGCCTTCCTGTTCATTTCCCACGACATGGCCGTAGTCGAACGCGTCAGCCACCGGGTGGCGGTGATGTATCTGGGGGAAATCGTCGAGATCGGGCCGCGTGCCTCGGTCTTCGGCAATCCGCAGCATGCCTATACGAAACGGCTGATGTCGGCGGTGCCGGTGCCGGACCCGGAACGTCGGCGCATCAAGAATTCCGCTGTGGTGGAGGAGCTGAAAAGCCCGATCCGTCCGGTCGATTACAAGATCGTGCCGATGGAATACCGGGAAGTTTCTCCCGGCCATCTGGTGGCCGAGAGCTGATGGCGTTGCGTCACTCTCAGTAGCGCGAAACACTGCCGCTGCGGGTGACGGTATTGCCATGCGGTCCCGTCGTCGTGCGACCATAGGAATAGCTGCCGGGCGCTGTCTTGGTGACGTAACCGGAGCGGCTGGCGGTATGGCCATAAGGGCCGATCACCACCTTGCTGCGCGAGCATGTGCCGCCGGCGCAGCCGCCGCTGGCGTGACCTGAATAGGTGCCGCGCGGGGTGTGGACGTGGCCGTCACGCGTCCAGGCGTTGGCGCTTTGTGTGGCGGCGCCAAGCAGAAGTGCGGTGGTGGCAAGGATCGAGAGCGTCTTGATCATGGTGTGTTTCCTTCCTCGTTGATGGACGGGAAGAAGCATGCGGCTATCGATTTGCCGGCGTTTTGCAGAAATCTCGAGATTTTTTGCATTTTGTAACAGCCTGCCCGTAACGCTTGCCTGTCACGTCTGGCCATGGAAGATGGATGGCCATGAACGACCGCCATATTCTCATCGTCGAGGACGACCGCGACATCCGCACGCTGCTGACCGAGTTTCTCACCGGTGAGGGTTTTGCCGTCAGTGCCGCTGAAACCACCAGTGCCGCCGAAAAGCTGATGGTGTTGCGCAAGCCGGATCTCGTCGTGCTCGACCTGATGCTGCCGGGCGAGGACGGGCTTTCCTTCTGTCGCCGCCTGCGTGGAAAAAACAGCGATCTGCCGATCCTGATGCTGACGGCCAGGGACGAGGAGATCGATCGCATCGTCGGGCTGGAAATGGGGGCGGACGATTATCTCGGCAAGCCGTTCAATCCGCGCGAACTGCTGGCGCGCATCCGCGCCATCCTGCGGCGTGGTGGCCTGCGCAACGGCGCGGCCGAACAGGTGAATGGCAGTGCAGCCGAAGGTCCCAGCCGCAAGGCTTTTTGTGGCCTCGTTCTCGATCTCGATGCGCGCACCGTCGGTCCCGCCGATGAGGAGGGCGTGTTTTTGACCTCGGCGGAATTCGACCTGCTGATGTGTTTTCTCGAACGTCCGCGTCGCGTTCTGTCACGTGATCAATTGCTGGACTGGACCCGCAGCCGTGTGGCCGATCCGTTCGATCGTACCATCGATGTCACCATGTCGCGGCTGCGCAACAAGCTGACACCGCTGATGCCGCCGGGGCAGGCATTCATCACCACCGTGCGCAGCGCCGGCTATATGCTGTCGGCGCAGGTTACGGACGCCTGACGATGGCCCGGCTCGGGATTTTCTGGCGTATCGTGCTGATCGTGGCGGTTGCCCTGTTCGTCATACAGGTCGTGGTGTTTGAGGGCGTGCGCCGCCACAAGGCGGATGCGACGGTGGAGCGCCGTTATTCTGTCGGCGAACGGATCGTGCCCTATGTCCAGCTTCTCGACCGGACACCGCCTGACGGCCGTCCGACCATTGTTGCGCTGGCAAGAACCAACGGCATAGACCTCAGCTTTTCGCAAACGCCACCGGCCGAACAGCCCTCCCATTTCGGCACTGGCCTTGTGCGCCTGTCCTTCCTTGTCGGGCATGAACTGGAAAGGCAGGGGCTGGGAGACCGCTTTTTCGCTGTCGGCAATGCCGAGGATCGCGATGACGGCGCAGAGGGTAATGACGACGAACGGCGCATTCTGGTGCAGATCGGGCTGGTGTCGGGCGAGGTGGCGCGGTTCGATGTGAACGATACGCTGACCGTGCGCATTCTCGGCTGGCCGATCGGCTTTGGTGCCGGTGCGCTCGGTTTCATCGTCGCCATCGTGGCGCTGGTGGCGGTGGCGCGCGAGGCCCGGCCGATCGCCGCCTTGTCGCGCTCCGTCGACAGGCTCGGCACGCGGCTGCAGCCGGAACCACTGCCGGAGGCCGGCGCCAAGGAAGTGCGCACACTCATTCGCGCCATCAACGCCATGCAGCAGCGCATAGCCACGCTGATCAACAACCGAACCTTTGTCATCGGCGCGATTTCGCACGACCTGAAAACCAACCTGACGCGGCTGCGGCTGCGGCTGGAAATGATGCCGGACAATCCGCACCGTGCCCGCGCGCTGCAGGATGTCGAGACCATGCAGGGGCTGATGACCGATGCGCTGGTGTTTGCCAAGGCAGCGCTGGCGGTGGACGCGGTGGAGGCGATTGATGTGGCTGACATGCTGGCAACGGTGCTGGCCGAACGCGCCATCGTGCCGGATGTCCTCACGCTCGCCGACGGGCCGGAAGCCGCCATGGTGCGCATCCAGCCGGCGGCGCTCAGACGTGTGATCGACAATCTCATCGACAATGCCCAGCGCTATGGCGAGGGCTATCTGGGGGTGTCGCTGGTGAGCGAGGCCGATCATGTGGTGATGGCGATCCGCGACCGTGGGCCGGGCATCGATCCCGACATGCAGGATGTGGTGTTTGACCCGTTCGTGCGGGTGGAAACCTCGCGCAGCCGCGATACCGGTGGCTCGGGCCTGGGGCTGACCATCGTGCGCCAGATCACCGAGGCCTATGGTGGTACGGTGCGGCTCGGCAATCTTCAGCCGCACGGGCTGGAAGCGGTGGTGACGTTGCCGCGTACCGATGCGGCAAAGGCGTCAGCTGTTACAAAATGAAAAGAACCTGACGCATTCAGGAAAACTGCGTCAGCCAATTTGATCCTCATCCACCGCATGAAGAGGATCACGACATGAAAATCGCAATTCCCGCCGCAGCTATCGTGCTGGCCGTTGCCAGCCTTTCCACCGCCGCCATCGCCCAGAACGGTACGCTTCGCCACGCCGTCGAAACCGGCGCGACCAACGTCTCCGATCGCAACGAGGACGACTGGGCCGACGATTATGACTACGGCTATCGCCCCCATCCCGGCTTCGAGCGTGGCATGGCCTTTGGCGAACGCGCCGCCTTTCTGCGCGATCATTACACGCCGAAACGCATGCGCCTGATCATCTCGACCGGGCTGTCCATTCAGGAAACCGCAATCGGCATCCGCACCGATCAGCAGGATGTCTGGCGCGCCTATACCAATGCGGTTCTGGCCATGGTGCCGGAACGCGAGATCGTCACCAGCCTTCTCGGCAAGGATGACGAGAACAGCCAGGGGCCGGATTCCTTTGCCCGCTCCGAAGCGATCGCCGACATGGTGCTGGCCAGCAATGCCAAGGCCGAAACGCTGAAACGGGCCGTCACTGACCTGCGCGCCAAACTCAACCCGGAACAGCGCGAGGCCGCACGCCTGCCGCGCCTGATCGGCCAGATGTGATGGGAAAGGATCTGACCATGTCGATCATCCGCACGGGTAAACGCCTTTCGCCGTCTTTCTGGGCCACCGCCATCCTGCTGGCCGGTTTTGCCATGGCCTCGGAGGCCAGTGCCGCGACGCCCGCCGTCACCACCAATGCCGTCAACCTGCGCGCCGGGCCGGGCACCGCCTATCCGGTGGTCACCACGCTTCCGCCTTCCGCCTCGGTCGCGACCTATGGCTGCCTTGCCGACCGTTCCTGGTGCGATATCGGCTGGGGCGGGCAGCGTGGCTGGGTATCGGCCGCCTATCTGCAGGTCATCCATGCCGGGCGTCCGGTGGTTATTACGCCATCCGTGGCGCCGGCCATCGGCATCGCGGTCGTCGCCTTCAACCATGCCTATTGGCACAACCATTATGCTGGCCGCCCCTGGTACGGGCATTGGGGACGGTATTACCCGGTGCCGCCGCATGTCGGGCCGCATCCCCCGCGCCCACCCCATGTCGACCGCACCGTGACGCGCTCCTGCGGTGGTGGCGTCTGCAGCCGCACCGGCGTCGTCACCGGCCCGAATGGCGGCCACATCGTGCGCCACGGCACCATCAGCCGCTGGTAATTTTCCCCAAAATCAAACGAGGACAATCATGATCAGAAAAACACTCACCATCGCCATCGTGCTTTTTGCAGGTAGCGCCCATGCGCAGCAGGCCGGTCAGGCCCAGATGCAGGCTGCGCGGGAAATCTGCGCACCGGATATGCAGCGGCTTTGCCCCGGCATTTCGCCCGGAGGCGGAAAGCTGAAAGCCTGCATCCATGAACACGCGAGCGAGTTTTCCAAGCCCTGTGCGGATGCGATGAAGGACGTGCGGGCGGCACGGAAGCAGTGATTTTGTAATGGCGCATGTCTTATCCGCGCAGGCCACAGGGCAAGCATATGGAAAAAGACCCCGCCCCAAACCCCTCCCCACAAGGGGGAGGGGCTTAACCTAGCCGCACTGTTTTAACTCAATCGAGGCGGGCGGTTGCCGCATATTTTCTCCCCCCTTGTGGGGGAGATGGCCGGCAGGCCAGAGGGGGACTTTCTTGCATATGCGATAGTCATGTCTCTGTGGATAGAAAGAGAGTCTGCCGCCCTCACTCATGTGACGCCGCAATAGCCTCCGAACGGATCTCTTCCGTCAGCTTCAACCGCAACGCCGAAAACTCCGGGCTGGCCTTCACCGTGTAGTGACGCGGATGCGGCAGGTCGACCGGGGTGATCGACTTGATGCGGCCGGGACGCGCCGTCATCGTCACCACGCGGTTGGCCATGAACACGGCCTCCTCGATATCGTGGGTGACAAAAATCACGGTCTTCTGCTCGCGCTCCCAGATGCCGAGCAGCAGTTCCTGCATCAGCCCGCGCGTCTGGTTGTCGAGTGCGCCAAACGGTTCGTCGAGCAGCAGGATCTTTGGGTCGTTGGCGAGCGCGCGGGCAATCGCCGTGCGCTGCTGCATGCCGCCGGACAGCTGTTTTGGCCAGTGGTTTTCGAAACCGCGCAGGCCGACCTTGTCGATATAGCTGTCGACGATCTCCCATTTCTCCTTCGCCCCAATGCCGCGTTCGCGCAGGCCAAAAGCGACGTTTTCGCGGATCGAGAGCCACGGAAACAGCGTGTAGGACTGGAACACCATGCCACGGTCGGCGCCCGGCCCGGTGATCGTTTTTCCTTCCAGCGTGACGGTGCCGGTCGTCGGTTTGTCCAGCCCGGCGATGATGCGCAGCAGCGTCGACTTTCCGCAGCCGGAAGGGCCGAGGATGGTGACAAAGTCGTTCTTGGCGATGTCGAGATCGGTCGGTTGCAGCGCCGTCACCGGCTTGCCGCCATGCACGCCCGGAAAGATGCGGGAGACGCCCTTTACGATGAGTTCGCTCATGCAAGCCTCCAAGCAAACAGTTTGCGGTTGAGGCTCTTGAAGGCGAAGTCGGAGATCAGGCCGATAATGCCGATGACGATGATGCCGAAGATGATCTGGCCGGTGGCGAGCAGCGCCTGGCTGTTGATGATCATGTAACCGATGCCGGAGGATGCGCCGATCAGTTCCGCGACGATGACATAGGTCCACGCCCAGCCGAGCACGAGGCGCAGCGTTTCGGCGATATCCGGTGCGCTGGACGGGATCAGCACGCGGCGCACGACACCCCGGTCGCTGGCGCCGAGCGTATAGGCGGCCTCGACCAGATCGCGGCGGGTGCCGGAGACGGAGACGGCGACCATCAGGATGATCTGGAAGACGGCGCCGATGAAGATAACCAGCAGTTTCTGCATCTCGCCGATGCCGGCCCAGAGGATGAGCAGCGGCACGAAGGCGGATGCCGGAAGGTAACGGGCGAAGGAGACGAAGGGCTCAAGCAGCGCTTCGATCGGCTTGTAGGCGCCCATCAGGATGCCGAGCGGCACGGCGATCAGCGCCGAGAGAACAAAGCCGCCGACGACGCGCCAGATGGTCATGCCGATATCCACGGCAAAACCCTGGTTGACGAGCAGGTCATAACCATCCCGCAGCATGGTGATGGGATCGGCGAGAAAGGTTTTCGAGACAAAACCGCCCAGCGTCGCAAACGCCCAGCCGGAAAAGAAGATCACGAAAAACAGGATGCCGAGGGCAATGCGCACACGCGCACTGATCGGTTGGAGAGGTTGCATGACGCGCCCCTTCTACAGACATGAAGGGAGCGCCGGCGGTGCGGCGCTCCATGCGATATGGCGATGCTCAGCTTACTTGATGAAAGCCGGGTCTGCGAGCTTGGTGAGGTCGGGCTTCGCCTTGATGACGCCTGCCTGCAGCAGCAGTTCGGCAGCCTCGTCGTTGAACGTCTTGAAGCCGGTCTCGAAGAACTTCAGCGAGGCATCGCGGTCCTGCCATGTCAGGAAGGCGGCGGATTCACCGAACTGCGCGCCGCTCTGCTTGACGTCCTTGCCCATGATCTCGAAGGACTTGTCCTTGTCCGTCTTGATCAGTTCCAGTGCCTCGTAATAGCTCTTGGCCAGCGCCTTGGCGGCGTCCGGATTGTCTTTCAGGAAGGCATTGGTGCAGCCAAACGTGTCGAGAACGGCCGGGTAATCATTGGTGGTGGCGATGATCTTGCCCTTGGTGGGTTCGGCGCGCACCGAGGACAGATAGGGCTCATAGGTCATGGCCGCATCGTTCTGGCCGGCGAGCAGCGCCTGTGCCGCCGGGCCGGGCTCCATGTTGACGATTTTCACGTCCTTCATGGTCATGCCGTTCTTGCCGAGGATCCAGGCGAGCAGAAAGTAGGGCGAGGTGCCCGGCGCGGAAGCCGCCACCGTCTTGCCCTTCAGGTCGGCGATCTTCTCGATGCCCGGCTTAGCGGCGATGCCGTCACCGCCATGGGATACGGAAAGCTGGAACATCTGCGTGGTTTCGATGCCGACGGCATTCCAGACGATCCAGGTTTCCACCGTGGTGGCGGCGCATTGCACGTCACCCGAGGCGAGGGCCAGATGGCGGCTGCCCTGCGGGATCTTCTTGATGGTGACGTCGAGGCCGTTTTTCTTGAAGATGCCGGCTTCTTTGGCCAGCGTCAGCGGCGCAAAACCGGTCCAGCCGGAAATGCCCATCGAGACCGCAGTCTCGGCCTTGGCGGCGGTGGACGCCAAAAGGGTCGCCATGACGGCGGCAATCGTGGCAAGCTTTTTCATGTGGTCTGTTCCCCTGTCTGCTTCATTATTCAGCAGGTCAGTCGCCTGCCTATAAAGTGATATTAGGCATGGGATCGCAGACTTGTCTATACATAATGCGGCGGTTTTACCGGGATCAGTGGCCGCCAAAAACTTTGAGGAAAATCAGGGCAAGACCGGAGAGGAAAGCCAGCGACAGCATGGCGGCGCCGATGACACGGGCACCGGATTGGCGGATGCTGCGGATATCCACCGACAAGCCAAGCGCCGCCATCGAGACGATGGTGAGAAGGCCCGACGTGGCCGAGGTAGGTGCAAGGGCTGCCTGCGGGATCATGTCGGCGGAGCGCAGTGCCATCAGCGCGGCAAAACCGAGGATGAACCACGGCACCATGCTTTTCCAGCAGAGTTTGCCGCCGGTATTGCGACCATGCAGTACGGAAAGCGTGGCGATGACCGGGCCGAGCATCATGACACGGATGAGTTTCACCAGCGTGCCGGTCTGCACGCTGATCAGGCCGGCAGGGGCGGTGGCCGCCAGAACCTGCGGCACGGCATAAACGGTGAGGCCGGCGAACACGCCGTAATCGGCAACACCCAGCGACAGCGGCATCTGCAGCAGCGGCAGGGCTAGTACAAGGGCGACGCCGAGGACGGCGGTGAAGGCGATCGACGAGGCGATCTCGTCCGGTTTGGCGTGAATGACCGGGGCTGCGGCGGCAATCGCCGAATTGCCGCAAATAGAATTGCCGCAGGCCACCAGCGTCGCGATGCGGGGCGACAGGCCGACAAGGCGGCCGATGCCATAACTGCCGATCAGCGACAGGGCGACAATCACCATGATGGCGACGACCAGCGTCAGGCCGGCATCCTCGATGGCGGAGATGCTGATCGAGGCGCCCAGCAGCACGACAGCCACTTCCAGTACGGTTTTTGCGCAGAACTGGATGCCTGCATCCAAGGACGGCGACAGGTCGAAACAGGAGCGCACGGCCATGCCGACAAGGATGGCGAGCACGAGGCTTTCGATCCAGCGACCCTGCAAAAACTGAATTTCGGCGGCTTCCAGAGCAATCGCAACCGCCGACACGGCAAGTGTCGCCAGCACGCCTGGCAAAAGGCGGGTGAGGGCGTGCGGCATGCTGTGGTCGGTATGGGTGGCAAGAGCCATCGTGCTCTCCAATCGTGTAATGTCACGATGCGCTTCCACGATGTTCAGTTCCATCGTATAATAGCTGATGTTTCATGCGGCAAAATCGAACGATGACCTTTGAACAGCTTGCCATCTTTGTCGCCGTTGCCGAGCGCGAACATTTGACCCGGGGTGCAGAGGCCGTGGGGCTGACGCCGTCTGCGGCGAGTTCCGCCATCCGCAATCTCGAAGGGTTTTACGGTGTCGAGCTGTTTCACCGGGTGGGGCGGCGTATCGAGCTGACGGAAGCCGGCCGGATGTTTCTGGGCGAGGCGAAGGCAACGCTGGCGCGGGCGAAAAGCGCCGAACTGATGTTGTCGGAAATGAGCGGTCTGGCGCGCGGAGAGATCCGCGTTTTCGCCAGCCAGACGATCGCCAGCTACTGGCTGCCGCCGATCCTGTTGAAATTCAAACGGCTTTATCCCGGTGTCGAGCTGAAGCTGACGATCGGCAATACCCGCATGGTAGCCGATGCGATCCGCGACGGACTGGGCGAGGTGGGCTTCATCGAGGGGCTGATCGACGAGCCGGCGCTGTCGGTTCTGCCGATCGTGGCGGACCGGCTGGTGGTGGTGGCAAGCCCGGTGCATCCGTTTGCCGATGGCCGCGCGATCGGGCGCGAGGACATCACCTCCGTGACCTCATGGGTTTTGCGTGAAAAGGGGTCTGGTACACGCTCGGCTTTCGAGGAGGCGCTGTCGGGCATGGGCATCGGCGTGAATGATATTTCGGTCGTGCTGGAACTGCCGTCCAACGAGGCGGTGGTATCGGCGGTGCGCTCGGGCGATTGCGCGACGGCTGTGTCCGGCATGGTGGCGGCACCGTTTCTGCGGCAGGGTTTGTTGGTGCGCGCGGGGATCGAGTTGCCGGCGCGCAATTTTGCCATTCTGCGGCACAAGGAGCGCCATCGCGGACGGGCGGCGGAGGAACTGGAACGCATCAGCCGTGCGGCGGCGGATGAGCATAAGGCGGGGTTGATGGGGTTGTGAGAGGGGATGTTCTGGGTAGGGTGCCGTTCAGCATCTTCTCCCCATCGGGGAGAAGTGCCGGAGCGACAGCGAGGCGATGAGGGGGGACACGGCATGACCTCTCGATGTGGCTTCGCTCCCCCTCATCCGACCCTTCGGGCCACCTTCTCCCCCAAGGGGAGAAGATAATTGGAGTCTGTTGCGCCCTTTTCGCAAAGCCTTGGTTCCCGTCAGAAAAGCCGGATCACAAACCCGTCGCCATCGCCGGAAATCTCGACGGCTTTGCCCGTTTCCAGCAAGGCACAATCAAGTGCGGCCAACGTTTCGTTCTGCACCCGCATCGCGCCCCGATGGCACAAAACCAGCGTCGCCCCGGCACTCGGCCCCAGCGTCACCGGTGCCACGATCTTGTCCACCGAGTGCGAAAATCGCCCGCGTCGCGTCATCACGTTGAGGTCGGTGATCGTACCGTCCGCTAGCTTTGCCATCGTCGGCGCATCGGCCGGAAACGGGTGAGGCGCGGATGTCTGTGTCAGCAGAACCGGCTCGCATCCGTCCACGAGAAGCGCCATGCCCGCACCCTCGAGGATCGACAGCGTGCGGTCGATGCCGTCGAATACCGAGAACGGTCCATCCTCCGAAACCGTGGCCATGCTGATGCGCCAGTCGAACGTGTCGACCGTGGCACCTTGCGGAAAGACGGCGATTTCCACCGTCTCTCCGCGTCCGTTTTTCCATGGCATGCGCCGGTGATCGGCAGCGCGCAGGATCCGCATGTCAGTTGCCCAGAATGCCGGGAAGCCGCAGGCCTTTTTCCGTGGCGCAATCGACCGCGATCTCATAACCCGCATCGGCATGGCGCATGACGCCGGTGGCCGGGTCGTTCCAGAGCACGCGCTCCAGACGGCGGTCGGCATCTTCCGAGCCATCGGCGCAGATGACCATGCCGGAATGTTGCGAATAGCCCATGCCGACACCGCCGCCGTGGTGCAGCGATACCCATGTCGCGCCCGATGCGGTGTTGAGAAGCGCGTTGAGCAGCGGCCAGTCGGAGACGGCGTCCGATCCGTCCTTCATGGCTTCCGTCTCGCGGTTGGGCGAGGCGACGGAACCTGAATCGAGATGGTCGCGACCGATGACGATCGGTGCCGACAATTCGCCGTTGCGGACCATCTCGTTGAAGGCGAGGCCGAGCTTGTGGCGATCGCCGAGGCCCACCCAGCAAATGCGCGCGGGCAGGCCCTGGAATGCGATGCGCTCGCGCGCCATGTCCAGCCAGTTGTGCAGATGTTTGTTGTCCGGCAGCAGTTCCTTCACCTTGGCGTCGGTCTTGTAGATATCCTCCGGCTCGCCCGAGAGGGCCGCCCAGCGGAACGGGCCGATGCCACGGCAAAACAGCGGGCGGATATAGGCGGGTACGAAACCGGGGAAGGCGAAGGCATTTTCCAGACCTTCGTCCTTGGCGACCTGGCGGATATTGTTGCCGTAATCGAGCGTCGGCACGCCGGCATCCCAGAAGGCGACCATGGCTTCGACATGCGCTTTCATCGATGCGCGGGCCGCCACTTCGACCGACTTCGGATCGCTTTCGCGCTTGGCCTTGGCTTCCTCGACCGTCCAGCCGAGCGGCAGGTAACCGTTGCGCGGGTCATGCGCCGACGTCTGGTCGGTGACGATATCGGGGCGCGGACCACCGGCCTGCATGCGGCGGACGAGTTCCGGGAAGATCTCGGCGGCATTGCCGAGCAGGCCGACGGATTTGGCTTCGCCCTTCGCCGTCCATTCGGCGATCATGGCGAGCGCTTCGTCCAGCGTTTTTGCCTTGGCATCGACGTAACGGGTGCGCAGGCGGAAATCGATGCGGGTTTCGTCGCATTCGACTGCGAGGCAGCAGGCGCCGGCCATGACGGCGGCGAGCGGCTGGGCGCCGCCCATGCCACCGAGACCGCCGGTGAGGATCCATTTGCCCTTGAGGCTGCCGTCATAATGCTGGCGGCCGGCTTCGACGAAGGTTTCGTATGTGCCCTGCACGATGCCCTGCGTGCCGATATAGATCCACGAACCGGCGGTCATCTGGCCGTACATGGCGAGACCCTTTTTATCCAGTTCGTTGAAATGGTCCCAGGTTGCCCAGTGTGGCACGAGGTTGGAATTGGCGATCAGCACGCGCGGCGCATCCTTGTGGGTGCGAAACACGCCGACCGGCTTGCCGGACTGCACGAGCAGGGTTTCTTCCTCGGTCAGTGTCTTCAGCGTATTGGCGATCTGGTCGAAATCCGCCCAGGTGCGGGCGGCGCGGCCGATGCCGCCATAAACGACCAGTTCATGCGGGTTTTCCGCCACGTCCGGGTCGAGATTGTTCATCAGCATGCGCAAGGGCGCTTCGGTCATCCAGCTTTTGGCGGTGAGTTCGTTTCCGCGGGGGGAGCGGACGTCGCGAATGTTGTGGCGCGGATTGGTGGTCATTTCGTTTCCCTCTTCATTGTTTTTCGTGTGTCGCAACCGCCCCCTCATCCGGCCTTCGGCCACCTTCTCCCCGTCGGGGAGAAGAGGGGATGTGGCGCCCCGGTGTCTAGAAAAGTTGGCGTTGAGAACGCGGCATTCTCCCTCCTCTCCCCAGCGGGGAGAGGGTGGCGCAAAGCGCCGAGTGAGGGGGAGCCACACCCGCCACCATCACGTCTCCAGCACCGGCAAAATATCCGCCGAAACCGCCGCGTTCAGCGTCCCATTGCCGACCAGATCACTGGCGGCCTGCAGGTCGCCGGCCATATAGCGGTCCTCCTCCAGCGTCGGCACGACGGCGCGGATCGCGGCAATCGCGGCCTGCAATTCGGGGCTGGTGACCAGCGGCGCGCGCAGTTCCACGCCCTGTGCCGCCGTCAGTGCCTCGATGCCGATGATGGCGAACAGGTTGTCGGTCATGGGCAGAAGACGACGCGCGCCGTGGCAGGCCATCGAGACGTGATCCTCCTGATTGGCGGAGGTTGGGGTGGAATCCACCGAGGCCGGGTGCGACATCTGCTTGTTTTCACTCATCAGCGCGGCGGATGTGACTTCGGCGATCATCAGGCCGGAATTGAGGCCCGGCTTTTTGGCGAGGAAGGCCGGCAGGCCGTAGGACAGGGCCGGATCGACCAGAAGCGCGATACGGCGCTGCGCAATCGCGCCGATCTCGCAGACGGCAAGGGCGATCTGGTCGGCGGCGAAGGCCACCGGTTCGGCGTGGAAATTGCCACCCGAGACGACGGAATTGTCGGAGAGCACCAGCGGATTGTCGGTGACGGCATTGGCCTCGATTTCCAGCGTGCGCGCGACGGAGCGCAGGAGGTCGAGGCAGGCGCCATCCACCTGCGGCTGGCAGCGGATGCAATAGGGGTCCTGCACACGTTCGTCGCCTTCGATATGGCTTTCGCGGATGACCGAGCTGGCCAGAAGAGCGCGAAGGGCAGCGGCGGTATCGATCTGGCCCTTGTGGCCACGCAACGTGTGGATGTCCGGGTGGAAGGGCGCGGAAGAACCCATGGCGGCATCGGTGGACATGGCGCCGGTGATCAGTGCCGCCTGTGCTGCGCGATGGGCGCGAAACAGGCCGGCGAGTGCCAGCGCGGTGGATGTCTGGGTGCCGTTGATCAGCGCCAGGCCTTCTTTTGCCGCGAGCACGACCGGCGTCAGGCCAGCTTTTGCCAAGGCTTCGGCACCGGAAAGACGTTCGCCGTCAAAGAATGCTTCGGCTTCACCCATCATCACCGCTGCCATATGGGCAAGCGGGGCGAGATCACCGGAGGCTCCGACAGAGCCTTTTTCCGGGATGACCGGAATGACGCCCTTGTCCAGCATGGCCTCGATCAGCCGCACCAGTTCCAGCCGCACGCCGGAAGCGCCGCGACCGAGCGACACCAGCTTCAGCGCCATGATCAGCCGCACGACATTTTCCGGCAGGGGAGCGCCGACGCCGCAGCAATGCGACAGAATGAGATTGCGCTGCAGGGTGGCGACATCGGCGGCATCGATCTTGATCGAGGCGAGTTTCCCAAAACCGGTATTGATGCCGTAGACCGGCGCATTGCCGGCGGCGATTTCGGCTATGCGCGCAGCGGCGCGCTGAATGCCCGCATCAAAGGAAGCATCGAGTTTTGCCGGTTCGCCGGTCCAGTAGATGGTTTCGAGCTGGCTGAGCGAAACGGAGCCGGGGTGGAGCGTGATGGTCATGCTAGAGCGCCTTTGAAAATGCGGGCGTGGATGGGGTTGAAGCCGATGCGGTAAACCAGCTCGGCGGGGCAATCGATGTTCCAGACCACAAAGTCGGCCGACTTTCCGGCTTCCAGCGTGCCGGTTTCGGAGAGAAGCCCGAGGGCGCGGGCGCCTTCGCGGGTGGCGCCGGCAAGGCATTCTTCCACGGTGAGGCGGAAGAGGGTGGCCGACATGTTCATGGTCAAAAGCAGCGAGGTGAGCGGCGAGGTGCCGGGATTGCTGTCGGTGGCGATGGCAATCCTTGTGCCGGCATTGCGCAGTGCCTGAACGGGTGGTTTTTGCGTTTCGTTGATGGCGTAAAAGGCGCCGGGCAAAAGCACGGCAACGGTGCCGGCAGCCGCCATGGTGGCAGCGCCTTCGGCATCGAGATATTCGAGATGATCGGCCGACAGCGCGCCATAGGATGCGGCCATCTTTGCGCCGCCGAGGTTCGACAGCTGTTCGGCGTGCAGTTTGACCGGGAGGCCAAGTGCCTTGGCGTGATCGAACACGCGGCGCATCTCTTCCACCGAAAAGGCGATGCCCTCGCAAAACCCGTCGACGGCATCGATCAGGCCTTCGGCATGG
This sequence comes from Neorhizobium sp. BT27B, assembly GCF_050455485.1. Classification (NCBI taxonomy): domain Bacteria; kingdom Pseudomonadati; phylum Pseudomonadota; class Alphaproteobacteria; order Hyphomicrobiales; family Rhizobiaceae; genus Neorhizobium; species Neorhizobium sp. BT27B. Next base: position 141,168 of record NZ_JBCIYT010000002.1, read on the forward strand.
GCTGCGTCCATGCCGGGAAGCACGACGTCGGAAATGTAATCGCCGTTGCGGCCCTTGTATTCCACCGGTGTCGCATGGGCTGCCAGATAAGAGGTGACGATGCGGACGGGCCGGATTTTTTCCAGTGTGCGGGCGGCGCGCAGCATGTTGAGTTCGCCCTCGATATTCAGGCCGTAACCGGACTTGATCTCGACGGTCGAAACACCTTCGGACAGCAGCGTATCGAGGCGAGGCAGGGCAGCGGCGACCAGTCCTTCGACGGTCAGCGCATTGGTGGCCTTGAGCGAAGAAACGATGCCGCCGCCGGCGCGGGCGACCTCTTCATAGGTTGCGCCCTCCAGCCGCATCTCGAATTCGCGGGCGCGGTTGCCGCCGTAAACGAGGTGGGTGTGGCAATCGACCAGAGCCGGCGTGATCCAGCGGTTTTCGAGATCGACGATGGTCTCGATCGCCTTGAGGTGGGCGGGAAGATTTGCCGCGGAGCCGACATAGGTGATGCGGCCATTTTCGGTGGCGATCACCCCGTCTTCGATGATGCCGAGGCCGGACAGGGTTTCATCAAGCGTTGCAATGCGGGCATTGCGCCACAGGGTTCGTGCGACCCCGGAGCCTGCCGAAGTGGCTTTGAAATCGACGTCTGGAGCGTTTCTGTCCGTCATTTTCACCTTCCCAAGTTGGCGATAATGTATATACATAATGAAGAGCGTGGCAATACGGAATTTTTCGGGATTATCGTGTCGCCCGTCAGGCAGGCAGCGAGGAGTTTTCGGAATGACGACGATTTTTGCGCAATCGGCTTTGTTGCCAAATGGTTGGGTGAGCAATGTGCGGCTGACGATGGCGGCCGGCCACATTGCCGCGATCGAGGCCGGCGCGGAGCCGCAATCCGGCGACGAGCGTCATGCTGTTTTGCTGCCATCCATGCCCAATCTGCACAGCCACGCCTTTCAGCGCGGCATGGCAGGGCTGGCGGAAGTGCGTGGACCTTCGAATGACAGCTTCTGGAGCTGGCGCACCGTCATGTACAAGTTTGCCCTGTCGATGACGCCCGAACATGTCGAGGCCGTTGCCGCGCAGCTTTGCATGGAAATGCTGGAAGCCGGTTTTTCCCGTGTCGGCGAGTTCCATTACCTGCATCATGACCGCGATGGTACGCCTTATGCCAACCCGGCGGAACTGGCGGCGCGCATCGCTGCCGCAAGCGTCGAGACCGGTCTGTCGCTGACGCTGCTGCCGGTGTTTTATGCGCATTCCGGTTTTGGTGGTGGCGCACCCGCCGAAGGGCAACGGCGATTCATCCATTCGCTCGATGCGTTCGAAAAGCTGATGTCGTCCTGCGGCAATCTTATTGGCGGTCTCGATGGTGCCGTGCTCGGTGTCGCGCCGCATTCGCTGCGGGCGGTGACGCCGGAAGAACTGGCGGCCGTCTTGCAGATGGCAAAGGGCGGGCCGGTGCATATCCATGTTGCCGAACAGGTCAAGGAAGTGGAGGATTGCATCGCATGGTCGGGCGCGCGGCCGGTGGAATGGCTGCTGGACAATGCGCCGGTCGATGAACGCTGGTGCCTGATCCACGCCACCCACATGACGGACACCGAAACGCGGGCGATGGCGAAGCGCCGTGCGGTGGCCGGCCTTTGCCCGATCACCGAGGCCAATCTCGGCGACGGCATTTTTGCAGCACCCGCGTTTCTGGAAGAGGGCGGGCAGTTCGGCATCGGCTCGGATTCCAATATTCTCATCTCGCTGCCGGAAGAGTTGCGGACCTTTGAATATTCGCAGCGCTTTGGTTTGCGGGCGCGAAACGTGGTGGCGGAAAGCGGCGGTTCGACCGGCCGGAGATTGTTCGAGGGCGCGCTTGCGGGTGGAGCGCAGGCGCTTGGAACGGCAGCAGGTCTCGTTGAAGGTTATCCCGCCGACATGGTTTCGCTGGATGTCTCGACCACGCCCTATCTTGCGCCGGATAACATTCTCGATCATTGGCTGTTTGCGGGTGGCGTGTCTGTCGATTGCGTCTGGGCGCGTGGTATTCGTCAGGTGTCCGGTGGCCGGCATAACCGCCGCCAGGAAATTTCCAGCCGTTTCCAGGCGGCGATGAAGGAGCTTTTGTCGCAATGACAGTTTTGAGGGATGCGACGCTGCATCAGCGTATCCTCGGCGATATCGAAGCCCGCATCGTCTCGGGCGAATGGCCGCCGGGGCACCGTATCCCGTTCGAAGTGGATCTCGCTGCCGAATATGGCTGCTCGCGGATGACCACCAACAAGGTGCTGACCCAGCTTGCCAAATCCGGGCTGATCGAACGCCGCAAAAAATCCGGCAGTTTTGTCGCGCATCCGAGGGCGCAATCGGCGGTGCTGACGATTGCCGAAATCGAGGCGGAAGTGCAGTCGCTGCGGCTGGCCTACACACATGCCATCCACGCCCGCGCCAAACGCCGCGCCAATGCCGGCGATAAGCAGCGACTGGAATTGTCGCAAGCCGCATCGGTGCTGGATATCACCTGCATCCACCGCGCCGGTTCTGCCCCCTTCTGTCTGGAAGAGCGGCTGATCAGCCTGACCACCGTGCCGGAAGCCGAGGCAGAAACATTTGAAACCGTGTCGCCCGGTACGTGGCTGTTGAAACAGGTGCCATGGAGCGCTGCCGAACACCGTATCTCGGCAGCATCGGCCGATGCCGCAATTGCCGGCCTTCTCGGGATCGAAAAAGGCACGGCCTGCCTCGTCATCGAACGGCGGACATGGAGCCCGGCCGGGCCGGTCACATCCGTGCTGCTTACCTATCCGGGTGACCGTCATGCGCTGGTGGCAAAATTTGCGCCGGGCGGCGAGGGGTAAAGGTATTCTCAGGGTGTCAGGAGGCGCGACATGTATCGCTACTCTAGGAATTTTCTGCCTTTGACAAACGATAGGGTTGATTTAATTATTACTGCAACTTTAGTTTGTGGTTTTGGTGCTCTCAATGGAGGTATTGGATGGGCATTCAGAGAAACGAGAAAGCTAAGCTGACCGCCGCATATTTAAATGGCATTGCTATCGCAGTGGCCCTTGCTGGTGCTCTGACGCCGACATTGACTGGAGTTCAAACAAATCCTGGTCCGGTGAATTGGGGAACGGCTGGAATCGTCGCGATATGTGTTGTGGTCTCATTATCGTTTCATATGCTTGCGCGGCGAGCGCTCAATGAACTAGCTGAGTAATTTTACAATGTATGGCGGTAGGCGCTGATCACTACGGTTTTTCGCTATATCTTTCAAAATATAACTCTAGCCAAAAGCATCTATCCATCGATATATATCCTCAAACATTTCGCTTGAGGAGAACGCATCCATGCAAACCCATCGTCGTCACTGGTTGAAGGTCGCCGCAGCAACGGCTTCGGCGCTCTGGCTCGGCCTTACCGTTATGGCCGCACCGGCGGCAGCGCAGGAAAAGGTGACGGTATTTGCCGCCGCCAGCATGAAGAATGCTCTGGATGCCGCCGATGCCGCGTGGTCGAAGGAGACCGGCAAGTCGGTGACCGTGTCCTATGCGGCAAGCTCGGCGCTGGCAAAACAGATCGAAGCCGGTGCTCCGGCCGATGTGTTCATCTCCGCCGATCTCGACTGGATGGATTACGTTGCCAAGAAGTCGCTGATCAAGGCCGACACGCGTTCCAACCTGCTCGGCAACCGCATCGTGCTGGTTGCCGAAAAGGGCAAGGCGAAGACCGTGGACATCAAGTCCGGTTTCGACCTTTCGACGCTGGTCGGTGACAGCAAGCTTGCCATGGGTGCGGTCGACAGCGTTCCGGCCGGCAAATATGGCAAGGCCGCGCTCGAAAAGCTTGGCGCGTGGACGGCTGTCGAAAAGAAGGTTGCCGGTGCCGAAAGCGTTCGTGCAGCGCTTGCGCTGGTGTCGCGCGGCGAAGCCGCCTATGGCATCGTTTACCAGACGGATGCGGCTGCCGATCCGGGTGTCGAGATCGTCGGCACGTTTCCGGAAGACAGCCACCCGGCGATCATCTATCCGGTTGCCCTCCTGTCGGAATCCAAAAGTGCCGATGCGGCTGCCTATCTCGATTTCCTGAAGTCGGACAAGGCAGCGCCGTTCTTTACGGCGCAGGGCTTTACGGTTCTGAAGAAGTAAGCGCTTTATAGTTTTCGAGATGGATCGCGGCTCCTGCTGAAAGGTGGGGGCCGCATTTTTGAGATGGATCTTGTTGTTTTGGACTGGCTGACGCTGAGCGATGAGGAATGGACGGCGATCCGCTTGAGCCTGCGGATCTCGGGCATTGCCATGCTCGTCAGTCTGCCGTTCGGTATTCTGGTGGCGCTGGCGCTGGCGCGTGGAAAATTCTGGGGTAAGTCCATTCTCAACGGCATCGTGCATCTGCCGCTGATCCTGCCGCCTGTTGTCACCGGCTTCATTCTTCTTGTTCTGTTCGGCAGGCGCGGTGTCATCGGCGCCTTTCTCGACCAGTATCTTGGCATTGTCCTGTCGTTCCGCTGGACCGGGGCAGCGCTCGCCTGCGGTGTCATGGGTTTTCCGCTGATGGTGCGCTCCATCCGCCTGTCGATCGAGGCGGTCGATGGCAAGCTGGAAGAGGCGGCCGGCACGCTCGGCGCCAGTCCCGCCTGGGTTTTTCTCACGGTCACGCTGCCGCTGATCCTGCCCGGCATCATTGCCGGCGCCATTCTGTCGTTTGCCAAGGCGATGGGCGAGTTCGGTGCCACCATCACCTTCGTGTCCAACATTCCCGGCGAAACGCAGACGCTGTCCGCCGCCATCTACACGTTTACGCAGGTGCCGGGCGGTGATGCCGGGGCGATGCGGCTCACCATCGTTGCAGTGATCATTTCCATGGCGGCGCTGCTGGCGTCGGAATTCATGGCCTATATGGTCGGCAAGAAGGTGCGGCCCGAATGACGCTGGAGGTGGAAACCAGAACCAGGCTCGGGACATTCGAGCTCGATGCATCCTTCACCTCGCAACAGGGGGTGACGGCTTTGTTCGGCCGCTCGGGTTCGGGCAAGACGTCGATGATCCGCATCATCGCCGGCCTGACGCGCGCCCAGAACAGCCGTGTCGTGCTGGATGGCGAGGTGCTGGCCGATACGGCGCGCGGCATTTTTCAGCCCCCCCACAAGCGCCGCTTCGGTTACGTGTTTCAGGAGGCGCGGCTGTTTCCGCATCTGGATGTGCGCAAGAACCTCAATTACGGCCGCTGGTTTGCGCCGAAATCCGGCCGGGTCGACAATTTCGACCAGGTGGTGAACCTGCTCGGCATCGATGGTCTGCTTGACCGCCGGCCCGGAAAACTGTCGGGCGGCGAGCAGCAGCGGGTGGCGATCGGGCGCGCACTTCTGTCTTCGCCGCGCCTGCTTCTGATGGACGAGCCATTGGCCGCGCTGGATGAAAGCCGCAAGAACGAGGTCCTGCCCTATCTGGAGCGCCTGCGCGACGAGCTGGGCCTGCCGATCGTTTATGTCAGCCATTCGGTGGCGGAAGTGGCGCGGCTGGCCGATCGGGTCGTGCTGATGAAGGACGGACGCATCGAGGCGACCGGCAGTGCATCCGAAGTGCTGCGCGGGCTCGGCAGCGAAACGCGCGAGGCGGCAAGCGTGGTGGCCGGCACGGTGGAGGACGTGGATCAGGAGCACCGTCTGGCGCGTGTGCAAACGGCCGCCGGCATCCTGCTGGTGCCGGTGGAGCAGGCGCAGGTGGGCAAGACTGTGCGTGTTCTGGTGCCGGCGCGCGACGTGATGATCGCCACGTCGCGACCCGAAGGCTTGAGCGCCCTCAATATACTCTCCGGCACGGTGGAAGGCATCGATGCCGATGGCGATGGCTTGATCGGCGTGCGCATCCTCTGTGGCAGCGAGATCATTTTGGCGCGGATTACTGCATTCTCCGGAAAGACGCTCGGGCTCGCGCCGGGCCAACCGGTATTCGCCGCCATCAAGACGGCGGCGCTGGAGCGGCGTTAATCCTCGGGCTTTTCGCTGGTGGTCATTGTGGCGCGGTGTTTTTCCAGCCAGGCGAGATCAGTGTCTATGGTCTTGATCACGGTTGTCTGCACGGCATGCATACGGGCCAGAAGCTCTTCACCAAAGGCGGTCAGGGCTGCACCGCCGCCCTGCTTGCCGCCACGCTGGCTTTCCACCACCGGCTGGCGAAACATGTGGTTCAGCTCATCGACCAGCAGCCAGGCGCGGCGATACGACATGTCCATGGCGCGGCCGGCCGCGGAAATCGAGCCGGTTTCGCGGATGAATTCCATCAGTTGAACCTTGCCGCGTCCGAGCCTGATGCCGCCCGGAAAATCCACGCGCAGGATGATCTTCAGTTCATGTCCTCCGGTTTTCTTCATGCGGCGAGGCTCCTCCAAACCATCCTGATGTATCAATGACAGTTATTGTCAAAGGTTGCGACCTAATAACCTGCCTTGATATCAACGGTTTTCGGCATTTTTCCGGTCTGGCGCCATTGGCGAATGTTGGCGGCAACGATGCCGGCGGCGGTAAAGCGGTCGGTCGGGCCGGAAATATGCGGCAGCACGGTGACGGATGGATGTGCCCAGAAGGGCGATGTGGCCGGCAGCGGCTCCTGCGCAAACACATCGAGCACGGCATGTGACAGGCGGCCGGCATCGAGTGCAGCGATCAGGTCTGTATCGACGATGATCGGCCCGCGGGCAAAGTTGATGATGGCGGCGCCGGGCTTCATCTGGCTCAGCCGGCGCGCATCCAGCATGCCGCGGGTTTCCGCCGTCAGCGGCATCAGGCAGACGAGAATATCGGCAGCGCCCAGAATGTGCTCGAAACCGCCTTCCCCGGAAACCGTCTCGATATCGCCGAGCACTTTGGGGCTGCGGCTCCAGCCGATGGTATTGAAGCCTGCACCTTTCAGGCGATCGGCTGCTGCCTTGCCCAGTTCGCCGAGGCCGAGAAGGCCGACGGTGACGTCACGCGGGTGGCGATAGTCGCGCGGTGCCCATTCCGCCTTCTTCTGGCTGAGGCGGTAGGCCGGCATGTCGCGGTGCAGATAATAGGTCCAGGCCAGCACGGCTTCGGCCATGACGCGGGCAAGTTCGGGATCGACAAGGCGCACGATCGGTGCTGCATCCGGCCCGAGTTCAGCCACCAGCCGCTCGACGCCGGCCCAGAGGCTATGGATCCAATTTATATTGGGTAGCTCCGCCACATGCGCCGGATCGGGATTGGCGACGATCGCCAGTTCCGCTTGCAGGCGCTGCTCGGCACTCATGTCGCGGAAGGAAAGGATGGTTTCCTCCGGCAGCGCATCGGCAAGCGTATCCTTCCAGACCGCCTCCGTTGCTGCATCCATGCGGGTGACGAGGGCAAGCGGCTTTGGCATGGCGGCATCTTTCCGGGGTTGTGGGCGTTCAGGCGCGTTTCGACCCTCTAGCACGCAAGCAAACAGCTTCCAATCATTGCACGTTATATTTCAATAGGATGATGATATAGCGCGCGACTGGTCCTGATGTTATCGATTTGCATCACTGCTTCGCCCGAAACATCAGTCAGGAAAAACACACATGTCGCGCATCGTTTATCTCAATGGCCAGTGGCTGCCCGAGAGTGAAGCAAAGGTTTCGATCTTCGACCGCGGTTATACCTTTGCCGATGCCATTTATGAGGTGACGGCGGTGATCGGCGGCAAGCTGCTGGATTATCCCGGCCATACGGCACGGCTGAAGCGTTCGCTGGAAGCGATCGGCATACCCATGCCGGTCAGCGATGATGTGCTGCTGGATCTGCATCACGAGATCGTTGCGAAAAACGGCGTCGATGAGGGTCTGATCTATCTGCAGGTTTCGCGCGGCGCCGAGGATCGCAATTTTCTCTACGCCTCCGACCTGACGCCGACATTTTCCATGTTCACGCAGGCCTTTCCGGTTCTGGCCAATCCGAAGGTCGAAAGCGGCATAACGGTGGTGAGCATGCCGGATGGTCGCTGGGTGAACCGGCAGATCAAGACGGTGCAGCTGCTCTATTCGTCGCTGGCCAAGATGGAAGCAAAGAAGCAGGGCGCCGATGATGTGATCTTCGTCGAGGATGGTTTCATCACCGAGGCAAGTTCGGCCAATTTCCATATCATCACCAAGCGCGGCGTGCTGGTGACGCGCCACCTTTCCAACGCGCTGCTGCACGGCATCACGCGGGCCTCTGTGCTCGGGCTTGCCGAAAAGGCGGAACTGACATTCGAGGAGAGGGCGTTTTCGGTGGAGGAGGCGCTGGATGCCGCCGAGGCTTTTGTGACGTCGGCGACCAATTTCGTCATGCCGGTGGTCTCGATCGATGGAAAGCCCGTTGGCGACGGCAAGCCGGGCGTGGCAACGCTGAAGCTGCGTGAGATCTATATCGCCGACAAGCTGGCACACGCGATCGGCCGCTGAGGCCGGATCAGTCCATCTGCCCACATACTAGTCGGCGCCAAGATGAGGCGCCGTCCAAAATTTCAGCACTAATGCCCATTATTTGACTTTTTGCATAAAAAGTCGGCGCTATTTTTGCTCAGTTGGTGAGGATCGGCTTCGGCTCATCATCATGGAGAGCCTCTTCATGATACCAGGATCCACCAAAAGCGAGGTCGGAAAACGCCACGCTCGGGCCTGTATCGGGTGCCGTCGGGGTGAGGATGCGGGATGTGCCCGCAGCGCGCCAGGCGGCACGACCGCCCACCGGGAACTGCAAAACCGTCGCTGTCTGTCTTTCGAAATTCGTCGTCATGATTTTCGTCCGATGTCGTGTGGTTACGTCCGCACGGCCGCATTTGCCTATCATTTATTCCATAAGCCTTAAATTAAGTCAAGAATCAGATTATTATTTGTGCTTTTAGACCATTATTTAGGCAATCGTGTTTGTTTGATTGTGGGGCGTGCAGAATGCGCGTTATTTCGGTCAACGATTGAGGTTTGCCGATTGTTCCCGCCTACGGAGTGGCGCGGAAAGCGCCATGGTGTTTTTTTACGCTGTGTGAAATGGTGCCGTGCGTCGTGTTTGTGTGCGCTGCGGAATCGATTTTTTCGCGGCCTTTTCGAATCTGGCACGCCCCATGCATTGTTCTTGGCATCCATGATGGACCCGCCCCATGACGTGGGTGGCCATTGGATGTTGCGCTCATTCAGACAGCATCAGTAGAGAGAACAGATGACGAAATTTAAGCTCGAGTACATTTGGCTGGACGGCTACACCCCGGTTCCGAACCTGCGCGGCAAGACCCAGGTCAAGGAATTCGAAAGCTTCCCGACGCTGGAACAGCTGCCGCTCTGGGGCTTTGACGGTTCGTCCACGATGCAGGCCGAAGGCCGCAGCTCGGACTGCGTTCTCAAGCCGGTTGCCATCTATCCTGATCCGGCCCGCACCAACGGCGTACTGGTCATGTGCGAAGTCATGATGCCGGATGGCGTCACGCCGCACGCTTCCAACAGCCGCGCCACCATTCTTGACGACGAAGACGCATGGTTCGGCTTCGAGCAGGAATACTTCTTCTACGAAAACGGCCGTCCGCTCGGCTTCCCGGAGCAGGGCTACCCGGCTCCGCAGGGTCCTTATTATTGCGGCGTCGGCGCCAGCAATGTTGGCCCGGTTGCTCGCGAAATCGTCGAAGAGCATCTCGACCAGTGCCTTGCTGCCGGCATCAACCATGAAGGCATCAACGCCGAAGTGGCCAAGGGTCAGTGGGAATTCCAGATTTTTGGCAAGGGCTCCAAGCGCGCCGCCGACCAGATCTGGATGGCCCGTTACCTGCTGCAGCGCCTGACCGAACAGTACGGCATCGACGTCGAATATCACTGCAAGCCGCTCGGCGACACCGACTGGAACGGCTCGGGCATGCATTGCAACTTCTCGACCAAGTACATGCGCGAAGTTGGCGGCAAGGAATATTTCGAAGCCCTGATGGGTCAGTTCGAAAAGAACCTCGAAGCCCATATCGCCGTTTACGGCCCGGACAACGACAAGCGTCTGACCGGCAAGCACGAAACCGCTCCGTGGAACAAGTTCTCCTACGGCGTTGCTGACCGTGGCGCGTCGATCCGCGTTCCGCATTCCTTCGTCAACAACGGTTACAAGGGTTACCTTGAAGACCGTCGTCCGAACTCGCAGGGTTGCCCTTACCAGATCGCTTCGCAGGTTCTGAAGACGATTTCGGAAGTGCCGCTCGCCAAGTCGGCTGCCGCTTAAGTCTCCCAAGACTTCCAGAAAAGCCGCCGGTTGCGAAAGCAGCCGGCGGCTTTTTCGTTTCTGAACCGTGAAGTCTCGTCGTCAGGCGGCGCCGGCCGGATCGCCGATCGGCAGCAGGGCCGGGTCGAGCGGCGGATCGTTCGGGTTCTTGCTGTCGCCGGGATCCTTCACCGGCGGCGCCGGTGGTTTTTCCTGTACGCGGTCGGGAATGCCGGGAGTCGATGTCGGGCCGCGCGGTGTCTCAATGTCCTGTGTCGGGATCGGATCGCGATTGGGCATGTCCTGTCTCCTTCTATCTCTGTTCACTGAGACAACCAACGCAACGGCCAGAGGTTCCCGATCGTGATCGGACCGGCGTGTTCTTTACCAATCCCCACATAACTGTCGCAGAACGCGAGTGGCCTGCATTTTCGATTCGACAAAAACGCCTACATTCGTTACCGGTTAAACGATTAATCACGGCATTACTTTCCACCCGGTCAACGTTGCTTTCATGTCGCGTCAGAAACCTAAGCTTGCAAGGATCGCAGACAGCCTTGGCGTTTCAACCGCCACGGTGTCCAATGCCTTGTCTGGAAAGGGCCGGGTATCGCCGGAACTGGCGGAGCGTATTCGCGCAACGGCTGCCGAACTCGGTTATGTGCCGAGTGTTGCCGGTCGTGCGCTGCGCACCGGTCGCAGCGGCGTTCTTGGTCTGGTGCTGGCCGATATCAGCAATCCGCTCTTTCCAAAACTCGCGCAAGCCATTGAAAATTCTGCCGCCAAGGCCGGTTATGGCATCCTGATTGCCGACTCTCATGGTGATGTCGCGGCGCAGACGCAGGCGATCGAACGGCTGATCGAGCGCGGTGTCGATGGCATGATCGTCGTGCCGCGTCGTGGTACCTGGGTCACCGGCGCCAGCTGTCCGGTTGCCGTCATCGACAGTCCTTCGACGCCCGGCAACACGGTTGCCGCCGATCACTGGTCCGGCGGGCAGGGGCTCGGGGTTCATCTGGTTTCGCTCGGTCACGCCCATGTGCTTCTGCTTGGCAACAACCAGTCGTCGAATGTGCAGAACGATCGCCTCGGTGGCGTGAAGGCAGGTCTTGGCAGTGCCAGAGTGGAAACGGTCTGGATCGAAAAGCTGGAATCAACGGCCGGGCAGGGCTGCTCGCTTGGGCTTGAAGAGGCAGTTGCGCGTGGCGTGACGGCGATTGCAGCCGTTTCCGATCTGGTGGCCTTACGCGCCCTCACCGAATTGCAGCGCGCCGGCATTGCCGTGCCGGAAGATGTCAGCGTCACCGGTTTCGATGACCTGATCTGGTCGTCAGTGGTCACGCCCGGCCTGACGACGATGCGCATGGATGTCGCAACCATTGCCGATATCGCCATTGCTGCCGTGCTTGAGGCGATCAATCAGCCCAAATCCGCCGAGCCGCGGCGCGGTGACGGTGAAACGGTTACTGCCAGCCAACCGAAAGTGCCGATGGAGCTGGTTCTTCGTCAGTCGACAGGCCCGGCCAGAACTTCCGCATCCCATAAAGATAATAAAACCGAAAACCTCACAGCAGGAGAACTCATACAATGAATAAGGTCATGCTTGCATCCGGCGTCGCCCTGATGCTGTCCACGGGCGCTGCCCACACTGCGTTCGCGCAGGAAAAGACGCTGACGATTTCCGTCTATGCGTTGGCGCAGGACGAATACAAGAAGATCGTCTACACGCCGTTCGAAGAAAAATGCGGCTGCAAGCTGGTTGTCGAAACCGGCAACAGCGTCGAGCGCATCGCCAAGATGGACGCCAACAAGGCCAATCCGGTCGTCGATATGGCGGTCGTTTCGATGGCGGACGCATTGTCGGCAGCGCGTGCCGGCCTGGTCGACAAGATCGATACGTCGAAGATCGCCAGCTACGACAAGCTCTATGATATCGCCAAGGATCCGAACGGCGACGGCATGAGCATCGGCTACACGTTCTATGCGACGTCCATCGCCTATCGTTCAGACAAGATGAAGATCGATAGCTGGGCCGACCTTCTGAAGCCGGAATATGCCGCGCATATCGCATGGCCGAATGTCACCACCAACCAGGGCCCGCCGTCGCTCTACATGCTGGGCCTTGCTCTCGGCAAGGATACGCCGGATCTGGCTGCCCCGATCGAAGCCGTTGGCGCTGCCAAGGACGATATCGTCACCTTCTATGAAAAGTCGTCGCAGCTGGTGCAGCTGATGCAACAGGAAGAAATCTGGGCAGCGCCGATCGGCCGCTTCACCTGGGCGCCTTTCGCCAAGCTCGACATGCCGATTGCCTGGGCGACGCCGAAGGAAGGCCAGACCGGCGGCATGAACGTCATGATCGTCACCAAGAATTCCAAGAACCGCGATCTGGCGCTGCAGTTCATGGATTTCTGGCTGTCGGCCGACATCCAGTCGAAGCTGGCCGAAGCGCTGATCGACAGCCCGGCCAATTCCGAGGCCAAGGTTTCCGAGGCGGCTGCCAAGAACCTCACCTATGGCGAGGCAACGGCCAAGAGCCTGAAGCTGATCCCGTCGGCTGTCTCGCTTGATAACCGTGCCGGCTGGCTGAAGAGCTGGAACGAGAAGGTCGGGCAGTAAGAAGCAAGGCTTTCGGTTAGGCGGAGCCCCTCACCAACAAAATCTAGCACTTAGCTTTGCTAAGATGCTGATTTTGTAACCTCTCCCTCAAGGGGAGAGGTAGGCCCGCAGCAATGCCGCCCTTCATCTCTCCCCTTGAGGGAGAGAAAGCGATTTCAACATCTTAGCTTTAGCTAAGTGTTAGAAATCGCAAGTGAGGGGCAATGACTGACGACGTTGGAGACTAATAAAACATGTTCCAAAACAGGGCCGAGGCCCTCGCACTGGCTTTGCCGGCCGCGCTGTTTGCAGCGGCGGTCTTCATCGTGCCGGTGGTGATCCTCCTCTCCGACGGGTTTCGGGCGCCGGGTGGCGGCTGGACGATTTCCGCCTATACGGATTTCTTCTCCAGCTCGCTCAATCAGGCCGTCTTCCTGCGTACGCTGAAGCTCGGCGCGCTCGTCACCATCGTGGCAGCCGTCATCGGTTATGCGGCGGCGTTTGCCATCGTCAGCCTTGAACCCGGCGCCAAGGGCAAGGTCACCGGCCTGATCGTGCTGCCGTTGATGATTTCGCCGGTTGCGCGTACCTATGCATGGATCGTCATTCTCGGCCGCACCGGCATCGTCAATCAGGCGTTTCAGGCGCTGGGCATTAGCGAAGCACCGTTGCGCATCCTGTTTTCGGAAACCGCCATCTTCATCGGCCTGCTGCAGCTTTTTCTGCCGCTGATGATCATCTCGCTGATCTCGGCGCTTGAAAACATGCCGAAGGACGCCATTCCGGCGGCCCGCGTGCTCGGTGCCAACTGGTTTCAGGTGTTCTGGAAGGTCATCCTGCCGCTCACCAAGGAAGGTGTGGTCATTGGCGGAACGCTCGTCTTTACCGGCTGCCTCACCGCCTATATCACCCCCGCCATTCTCGGCGGCTCCAAGGTGCTGATGCTGGAAACGCTGTTGTATCAGCAGGTTTCGGTCTCCAACAATTTTGTCGCGGCCAGCGTCATTGCGCTGATCCTCATCGTCATGAGCTTTGCCGCCAACATTCTGCTGAAACGTGTCGCCACCGCGCGCAACAAGACAACGCGCAACACAAAGGGGACCGCGTGATGATGGCCCGCAATCTGTTCATCCCGATCACGCTCGGTCTGGTTATCGCCTTCCTGATCGGCCCATTCCTGATCATCGTCGCCGCCTCGTTTTCGGCCGGCGAAACGCTGGCCTTTCCGCCGCAGGGCTTTTCGCTGCGCTGGATCGCAAAAGTGTTCACCGTCGAAAGCTTTCGCGACAGCTTTTTCATGTCGCTGTTCCTGGCCATCGGCGGCACGCTGGCAGCCCTGATCCTCGGCATTCCGGCATCCTACGCGCTGTCGCGCTACAAGCTGCCGGGGGCGGAAACCATCCGCACCATCGTCTCGGCACCGATCATCGTGCCCGGCATCATCGTCGGCCTGTCGCTGCTGCGCTACATCGTCGTGCCGTTTCAGGTCGGCATCACGCTTGCGCTGTTTCTGGCGCATACGGCGCTGATCCTGCCCTATGCCGTGCGCGTCGTCTCGGCCAGCCTCGGCAATTTGCGCTCCGATATCGAGGAGGCGGCAGTACTGCTCGGCTCGTCGCGGCTTGGTGCCTTCTTCCGGGTGGTGCTGCCCAACATCCGCGGCGGCATCATGTCCGCCTTCATTCTCGGCTTCGTCACCTCGTTCAATCAGGTGCCGGTCTCGCTGTTTCTCTCGGGTCCCGGCGTGCGCACGCTGCCGGTCGATATGATCGCCTACATGGAAATCGTCTTCGACCCCTCCGTCGCGGCGCTCTCGGCGCTGCTCGCCTTCATGTCCATCGGCATCGTTTTTATCGCCGAACGTTTTCTGGGGTTCTCCCGTTATGTCTGATCAAAACTTTCTCACCCTCGAAAACCTGACGCTTGCCTATGGCGATACCGTTGCCGTCAAGGATCTGAACCTCACCATCGGCAAGGGCGAACTCGTTGCTTTCCTTGGGCCATCGGGCTGCGGCAAGACCACGACGATGCGGGCGATCGCCGGCCTTCTGTCGCCTGCCTCCGGCCATGTGAAGCTTGATGGCGTCGATATCACCCGCGTTTCGGCCAACAAGCGCAATGTCGGCCTGATGTTCCAGTCCTACGCACTGTTTCCGCATCTGTCGGTCTATGAAAACGTCGCCTTCGGCCTGCGCCTGAAGAAGACGCCGGCGGCCGAACTCGACAAGCGCGTGCGCGCCGGCATCACCTCCGTCGGCCTGACGGATTATGCCGATCGAAAGCCGGCCGAACTGTCCGGTGGCCAGCAGCAGCGCGTGGCGCTGGCCCGCTCCATGGTGATGGAGCCGAAAGTTCTGCTACTGGACGAGCCGCTCTCCAACCTCGATGCGCGCCTGCGCCTCGACATGCGCTCGGAACTGCAGCGCGTGCAGAAGGAAACCGGCGTGACGATGATTTTTGTCACGCATGATCAGGGCGAAGCACTTTCTTTGGCTGATCGCATTGTTGTGATGAAGCGTGGTGCTATAGAACAGATAGGATCGCCGGAAGATATCTATAACCGCCCCACTTCCGCCTTCGTTGCAGACTTCGTTGGCTTCGAGAATATTTTTGAACTTTCAGACGGACGACTGAAGACCCCCAAGGGTCTGGTCGAGATTTCCGGACCGGTCCCGATAGCGGCGGGACTGGCCTGGCGGCCGCGCATGGTCACCCTGGGCTCAGGTCCTTTCCAGGGAGCGGTGCGCGGCGCATCCTTTGCCGGCAACAGCCGCGAATACCTGCTCGATACGCCGCTCGGCCCCATCAAGGCCGAGGTCGATGCTGCCCTGCCGTCGCATGAACTCGGCGCTGAACTGGCTTTCGATCTGCCGGTTGCCGCTGCCGCGCAATTGCGCAAGTTCGGGTAACGGGCATGGGTGTTTGGATCGATACCGATATGGGCTTTGACGACATCGCCGCCATCATGGTGGTGGATGCCGCAGCCCGTACGCGGCCGGAACTTATCATCGACGGCGTGTCGCTGGTGCTCGGCAATGCGCCGCTCGATCAGGTGAAGAAAAATGCCGTAGGCGCGGTACATGCCTTCGGCTGGCAGTTCCCGATCCACTCCGGCCGTGCGCTGCCGGTGCTTGGCAAGCTGGAAACCGCAACCTCCATCCTCAGCGACCACGGCATGCCGACAACTGGTCTGCGCCTGCCGGATGTTGCCGTGCCTGATATGGGCGATGCCTTCGAGGCCTTGTGCCGCTGGCTGGAAGGCGAGGGGCCACATCGTATCCTCGCACTCGGGCCACTCACCAATATTGCAGCTGTTGCACTGGCGAGACCGGATCTCGCCGCCCGTATCACCGATCTCGTCTGGATGGGCGGTGCGGTGACGGCCGGCAATCACACGGCCTCCGCCGAATTCAACGCCTTTGCCGATCCCGAAGCGATCGCCATCGTGCTGGCGCATGGCATTCCGTTCAGGATGGTCGATCTCGATCTCTGCCGTCAGGTTCTGGCAGCGCCTTCCGATGTCGAACCGGTGCGCGCCGCCGGTGGCCGCAATGCGGCCCTGATCGCCGATCTGCTGGATGGTTTCATCGCCATTGCCACCAGCCGTGGCCGTGCCGCCATGGCGCTTTACGATGCCGTCGCGGCCGTTGCCTTCATCGACGAAAGCCTTGTCGATTGGCGTCCCGCGCGCATCGATGCCGAGCTGACGGGAACTTTCACGCGCGGCCGTACCGTGGTGGAGACGCGATCGGCCAAGGCTGAATTCAACGCCGCCTATGCTGCGGCGATCAAGGTCGATCCTGCGCGGTCGATCATTCTGGAAACATTGCATGGGGAGGCAAGCCGTTGAACGATATCATCATCAACGTCCACAAATTCACCGATCCCGACCTGCGCAGCCGCGCCATTGCCGCCGCTCGCGGCGATGCGCCCTTCGATATCCTGATCACCGGCGGCACGCTGGTCGATGTGATGACCGAGGAACGCCGTTTGGCCGATATCGGTCTCGTGGGTCCGATCATCGCCAGCGTTCATGCGCCCGGCCACCGCTCGGACGCGGCCGAGATCATCGACGCCAAGGGTGCCTTCATCACGCCCGGCCTGATCGACATGCACATGCATATCGAAAGCTCGATGGTGACGCCGGCAACCTACGCTGCCTCCGTCATGCCGCGTGGTGTCACCAGCATCGTCTGGGATCCGCATGAATTCGGCAATGTCCATGGCATCGATGGCGTGCGTTGGGCTGTCGAGGCGATCAAGGCGCTGCCGTTGCGCTCCGTCGTGCTGGCACCGTCTAGCGTGCCGTCCGCTCCGGGTTATGAGACGGCCGGCGCCGATTTCGATGCTGGGGTGATCGAGGAACTGCTGCTCTGGCCAAAGATCGGCGGCCTTGCCGAAGTCATGAACATGCGCGATGTGATCAACCGCGAGCCGCGCATGGCGGCCATCATGCAGGTCGCCCTCACGTCGGAAAAGCTGGTTTGCGGCCATGCCCGCGGCCTGACGGGTGGCGATCTTGCCGCCTTCATGATCGCCGGTGTCACATCCGATCACGAACTGACCTCCGCCGCCGACCTGATGGAAAAACTGCGCGCCGGCCTGACGATCGAATTGCGCGGTTCGCACGACCATCTTCTGCCGGAATTTGTCGCTTCGCTGAATACGCTCGGTCACCTGCCATCATCGGTGACGTTGTGCACCGATGACGTCTTTCCGGACGATCTCTTGAAAGCCGGCGGTCTGGATGATGTCGTGCGCCGTCTGGTGCGTTACGGGCTGAAGCCGGAATGGGCGCTGAAGGCCGCGACCATCAATGCCGCCAACCGCCTCGAGCGCGCCGATCTCGGTCTGATCGCTGCCGGCCGTCGTGCCGATATCGTCATCTTCGAGGATCTCACCGATTTCCGCGCCCGCCACGTTTTCGCCAGCGGCACACAAGTTGCCAGAGACGGTGCAATGACGGTGGCAACGCCTATGGTCGACACCGGGCCTTTGACCGATTCCGTCAAGCTTTCGAACCTGACTGAAAACGATTTTCGCGTCGCGTCGAATGGTTCGCGGGTGAAACTGGCAGTCATCGACCGTCCACGCTTCACGCAATGGGCCGAAGCGGAGGCCGATGTCGTTGATGGTTATGTCGTGCCGCCAGCGGGCACCACGATGATCGCCGTCACACATCGTCACGGTGTTGCGGAAACCTCGACCAAGGTCGGTTTCCTCGGCAGCTGGGGCAACTGGCGCGGTGCATTTGCCACCACCGTTGCCCATGACAGCCATAACCTCACCGTGTTCGGCGGCAATGCTGCTGATATGGCGGTCGCTGCCAATGCCGTCATTGAAGCGGGCGGTGGACTGGCTGTTGCAGCGGAAGGCAAGGTCATCGCCATCCTGCCGCTACCGTTGTCGGGACTGGTTTCCGATGCACCGCTTGGCGATGTCGCGGAAGGTTTTGCAGCCGTCCGTTCCGCCATGGACACGATTGTCGAATGGCAGCCACCCTATCTGATTTTCAAGGCATGCTTCGGCGCAACGCTCGCCTGTAATGCTGGGCCTCACCAGACTGACCGGGGCGTCGCAGACGTCATCACCGGAAAGCTTCTGGAAACACCCGTCATCGAGACGTTGCGCTGATGCTATCGCCGGGGACGGGGGTCAGGACCTCGTCTCCGGCGACATAGCGCCAGCAAACATGTAACCGACGCCGCGCACCGAACGGATCAGGTGCGGCTTGGCCGGATCCACCTCTATCTTCTTGCGCAGACGCGCCACCTGGGCATCGATTGAACGGTCGAACACATCCAGATCGCGGCCGCGCGTCTGGTTCATCAGCACTTCGCGGGTAAGCACACGGCCGGCATTGCGGGCAAGCACCGTCAGCATGTCGAATTCGCCGGTCGTCAGTTCCACCTCCTGCCCGGTCGGATCGAGCAGCCGGCGGCGTGACTGTTCCAGCTTCCAGCCATCGAACTCGATGGCATCGGTTGGTTCCGCCGCATGGCTTTCCACCGGACGGCGGCGGCGCAGGATGCTGCGCACGCGTGCCAACACTTCGCGCAGATGAAACGGTTTCGCCATGTAATCGTCGGCGCCGACTTCCAGCCCGACGATACGGTCGAGCACGTCGTCACGGCCGGTCAGCATGATGATCGGGATATCGGATGTGGTGCGGATTTCGCGCGCCAGCGTCAGACCGTCCTCGCTCTGCGGCAGAACGAGATCGAGCAGGATGAGGTCGATCGTATGCTCGGCCATCAGCTTGCGCATGCCGGTGCCGTCTGCGGCGCCATGCACGACAAACCCCTCATCCTCGAAATAGCGCTGGACCATCTGGCGAATTCTCGCCTCGTCATCCACGATCAGGATATGGTCCGCACGCTTCTCGATTTTCGCCATTCGCAGCCCGACTCAAAGTCTCTGTTACACACCGTCACACGATTTAACGCACGGTAACATGCGCGGCATCAACGTGTCACCGCGACGCAGCAAAACAGAACCTGTCAAATGCTATTGGGTTCAGGGGATTTCGCGATGCTGTCGGTTGCATATAGTGCTGAAGCAAAACACGTAACGGCCGCAAGGCTTGCGCCGCAGCCGGAACGGCTGGAAGAGCTTTTTTGTGCGGTGCCGCGCGAATCTTTTGAAGCCGGCGAAGGTGTCTTCTGGGAAGGCGACCAGGCCGACCACGTCTTCAAGGTCTCGGAAGGCGTGCTGCGGGTGTTCAAGATCATCGCTGACGGTCGCCGTGTCATTACCGGCTTTCTTCATGCCGGTGATCTGGTCGGCCTGTCGCTGAAGGATCGTTATCTCTACAGCGCCGAAGCCGTCACCCCGGTTCGCCTGCGTCGTCTGGCCCGCAAGCCTTTTGCCGAAGCGCTTGAAAAATGGCCGGACCTGCGCCCGCAGTTTTTTGCCCGCGTCTGTGACGAGATGGCGACCGCCCAGGACCAGATGGTGCTTCTGTCGCGCAAGAGCGCCGAGGAACGTGTTGCCACTTTCCTGATGCTGCTCGCCCGCCGTCTGCACGGCTGCCACCCGATCGGCCGCCGCATCCATCTGCCGATGAGCCGTCTCGACATGGCCGATTATCTCGGCCTCACCATCGAAACGGTATCGCGCACCATCACCAAGCTGGTTGCACGCGGTGTCATCAGCCCCGAAGGGCGCCACGATTTTGCGATCTGCAAACCAGGAAAACTGCTTGCGCTCTGCGGTGATGGCGATAGTTACGAAGAAACGATCGACCGCGAGCCAAAGATGCGACAGGCGATCTGGCCACACTGAAGGCCGGGATTGGGATACGGCATGGACGACCAAATCATCGACAAGGGCGAGGGCGACCTCGCCCTCAAACTTTCTGCACTCGACCCGCTGCATATCGTCGTGCACGATGGAGACGGCGTGATCCGTAACTGGAGCACCGGCAGCGGCAGGCTTTTTGGCTGGTCCGCGCGCGAGGCGGTCGGCAGTACCCTGACCGATATTCTGGCGCCTGAAGAAGCGCTGTCCATCCCCGAGATTGATGCCGTCATCCGCATGTATGGCCGCTGGAAGGGCAATCTCGTCTATCGCCATCGCGATGGTCATCCGATTTCGGTTCTCAGCCGCTGGCTGCATCTGCCGCAGGAAAATGGCCTGCCGCCGCTGATCATGCAGGTCAATGAGGATTTTGAAGCAGCCGCCTCGATCCGCGAGGATCTGGCGGCGCGCGAGGCGCATTTCCGCTCGATCCTGCAGACCGTGCCGGAGGCCATGGTCGTCATCGACGAGCTCGGTATCATCACGTCGTTCAGTTCGGCTGCGGAAGACCTGTTCGGTTATCAGGCGAGCGAGGTCGAAGGCCGCAATGTGTCCATGCTGATGCCGAACCCGGATCGCGAGCATCACGACCGTTACATCGGCAAATATCTGGCCACCGGCCATCGCCGCATCATCGGTATCGGCCGCGTGGTCAAAGGCTTACGTAAAGACGGCACGACCTTTCCGATGGAACTGGCCGTCGGTGAGGCGCTGTCGAACGGCAAGCGCGTCTTCACCGGTTTCGTGCGCGATCTGACCAGTCGCCACAAGATAGAGGAAGAACTGCGGCAGGCGCAGAAGATGGAAGCGATTGGCCAGCTCACCGGCGGCCTTGCCCACGATTTCAACAACCTGCTCACCATCATCAGCGGCAATCTCGAAATCGCCGAGGCCAAGGTCACCGATCCCAAGGTGCAGATCCTGCTGCGGGAAGCGCAGGGGGCGACCGATGACGGCGCCAAGCTGACCGGGCAATTGCTGGCCTTCGGGCGAAAACAGCCACTCAACCCGAAACTGACCGATCTCGGCCAGATGATCGCCAGTTTTTCCGAGCTTATCCGCCGCACCATCGGTGACCGTATCGAGCTGCGGACCGTCGTCACCGGCGGCGCCAACGAGGCGCTTGTCGACGGACCGCAATTGCAGAACGTGCTGCTCAACCTGACACTCAACGCCCGCGACGCCATGCCGGAAGGTGGCGAACTGTCGATCGAGGTCAGCCGCGTTTATCTCGATCAGGATTATGCGCAGATGTACCCGGAAATGCGGGCAGGCGAATATGTGCTGATCGCTGTCACCGATACCGGTATGGGCATGAGCGAGGATGTGAAGGTCCGCGCTTTCGAGCCGTTTTTCACCACCAAGCATGGCGGCGGTGGCACGGGGCTCGGCCTCAGCATGGTCTATGGTTTCGTGCGCCAGTCGGGCGGCCATATCCAGCTGGAAAGCGAACTCGGGCAGGGCACCAGCCTGCGCGTCTTCCTGCCTTCGGTAACGCGCAAGACGGCGGCACTCGAGGATGCCGTTTCGATTGCCGATCAGGCGCCGATCACCGGCGGCAAGGAGCCGGTTCTGGTGGTGGAAGACGATGCACGCGTGCGCCGCATTGCCGTGGCACGGCTGGAAACGGCCGGTTACACCGTGCATCAGGCCGGCGGCGGCGTGGAGGCGCTGGAAATTCTCGGCAAACATCAGGATATCGTGCTGCTGTTCACCGATGTCGCCATGCCCGGCATGTCGGGCGACAAGCTGGCGCAGGAAGTGCGCAAGCGGCGGCCGGATATCAAGGTGCTGTTCACATCGGGTTTTGCAGAGCCGGAAGTGGCGTTGCAGCAGTTCGCCGAACATTCGGCGTGGTTGAAAAAGCCATATACGGCGCGGGAACTGGCGGCGCAGATGCGAGCGCTGCTGGATTGAGGTTTGGGCTGGTCTGAGCCCTATTGTTAGAAAGTCCCCCTCTGGCCTGCCGGCCATCTCCCCCACAAGGGGGGAGAAAACATGCCGCCACCGCCTGCCTCAATCGAGCGTCGGCGGATCGGCTGGGTTAAGCCCTCCCCCTTGTGGGGAGGGTGGGGAGGGGCCTTTGATCTTTATCCAACTGGCCTGATCTGCCGCACTCACAGCGGCTGCAAGTGTATCGCCCGCGATTTCATGACCTCCTGGAACAGTTCCTGGCGGCCGATATAGATGATGGCGCTGTCCTTCATCTCGTCCATCACCTTGAGGATTTCCTCCTGTGTTTCCGGCTCCAGCCCTTCCAGCGCGTCATCGAGGATCAGCCATTTTGGCGCGGTCAACAGCACGTTGGCGAGGCGCAGGCGGGCCTGATCGTCTTCTTCAAGAATTCTGTCCCAGCGTTCGTGTTTGTCTAGGTCGGGGATCATGCGCTCCAGCCCGGCGCGCTTGAGAGCGTCTCCAATAGCGGCGTCATCGAAAGTGGACGGATCGCGCGGGTAGGACACGGCGGCGCGCAAAGCCGTATCGGGGAAATAGCGCCTCTGCGGCATGAACAGGAT
Source organism: Neorhizobium sp. BT27B (assembly GCF_050455485.1). NCBI lineage: Bacteria > Pseudomonadati > Pseudomonadota > Alphaproteobacteria > Hyphomicrobiales > Rhizobiaceae > Neorhizobium > Neorhizobium sp. BT27B. Next base: position 163,752 of record NZ_JBCIYT010000002.1, read on the forward strand.
GTCACCCTGTGGCGGCAGCTCTATCTGGCCCTTGCCCCATTGCCACAGGCCCGCCATCGCCTGGAACAGCAGGTGGCGATTGACGCTGGCATCGCCGTTGACCATCACCCGTTCGCCGGGCGCGATGGTGATTTCCGTGTCGGGGATTTTCAGGCCGCGATCCGTCGGTGTGCCGGGAGGGCCTGGCAGGACGCTGAGATCACGCAGCACGATTTTCTGGTCCGCGCCGTAAACGTGGGTGAGGTCGGAACGGGTGACATCGGGCCTGTCCATCTCCAAGAGCGCCTTGCGGAAGGTCGAGACGCGGTAGAGCGCTGCCTTCCAGTCGGCGATCTGGCGAAAATTGTCTATATACCAGCGCAGCGCCGCATTGACCTGCGTGAACGCGCCGACCGCCACCATCAGCCAGCCGAAGGACAACATGCCGTTGAAATAGACCGGCGAGGCAATCAGGATCGGTGCCACCAGCGTCAGCCAGCCGAAACCGGAGGAGACCCAGGTGAGATTGGTGATGGCGAGCGCCTGCCGCCTGATGACGGCCAGCACGGTGGTGACGGCGTTCTGGATCTGGCCGCGTTCGCTGTCTTCGCCGCGCGCCAGCGTGATCGAGGCAAGATTTTCGTTGGCATGCATCAGCGAGAAGCGCAGCTCGGCTTCCTTGGAATAACGCTCGGCATTGATGGTGGGCAGGCGGCGGCCGACAAAACTGCTTAGCAGCGAGGCGGTGCCGGCGTATATGAGCGCCGCCCAGACCATGTAGCCGGGAATGGCGATGTGGTGGCCATAGAGATTGAAGGCGAAATCCGCCGAAATTTCCCAAAGCACGCCAATGAAGCTGACGAGCAGGATCGACGAACTGACAAGCCCGATCGACAGCGACGTGGTGATTTCCGCCAGATTGCGGGCGTCTTCATGCAGGCGCTGGTCCGGGTTGACGCCGATTGCGCCGAAATTGGCGAGTTTCATCGCGCGGCCGGCCTTCATCCACTGTTCGATGAGATCGCGGGTCAGACCTTCGCGCATGTAAAGCGCGGTCATCTGGTTCAGCCATGCCTGGATGACATTCAGCACCAGCAGCACGCCGGCGATGATCACAAACACTTCCAATTGCACCAGAAAGGCATCGAGATCGCGGCGCTGCAGGCTGTCGTAGAACGGTGCGTTCCAGCTGTTGAGGCGATACTGGCCATAGGTGGTGGCGAGAATGATGACGAGGAGGGAGACCGCGAGCGCAACGATGCGGGTCTTGATCTGCGTGTTCCAGAAGGCGCCGAGCATCATGTGCAACTGGGCAAAAAATCCGAAATCCGAGGGGGCGATGTCGAGCTTGGCGAGTGGGTCTTCTGTCTCGGATATCTGTGCCATGCAATCGGTCCGTCACAACAACTGGATGCGGGTTTCCACCATTCCTTATACCGTCAAAAGGTTAAGCGGGTTGCCTTGTCACGGTGGCAGCCACGGGATTTTGCAACTTGTGGCGCAAACCCTTGTAAAACCATAGTCCTGCGAGGGTGGAAACGCAAAAGCTCGCGTCCGGCATGTGGAAGTTTTCCCATAAACGTGAGATGGGATGACAAAAGCCTGTCGGCACAAAGAATGCCGGGCGGCCAACGACCATGGAACAGTCGAACCAACGGGAGCATGCCATGAAGACTCTTCTGTCCGCCGCCACGCTGGCACTCAGCCTCAGCGTTTCCTCACTCGCGGTTGCCGAGCCGATCAAGGTCGGCCTGATCACCACGCTTTCGGGTGGTGGTGCAGGTCTCGGCGTCGATACCCGCGACGGCTTCATGCTGGCCATCAAGCAATCCGGCAACACGGATATCACCGTCATCACCGAGGATGACGCGCAGAAGCCGGAACTGGCCGTGCAGATCGCCGACAAGATGATCCAGAGCGATCAGGTCGATATTCTGACCGGCATCGTGTGGTCGAACCTGTTGATGGCGGTTGCTCCGAGTGCCGTGGCGCAGGGCAAGATCTACGTCTCCACCAATGCCGCGCCGGCGGCGCTTGCCGGTGAAAAGTGCAACCCGCTCTATTTCAATGCCGCCTACCAGAACGACAATCTTCATGAAGCCGTCGGCGAATATGCCAACAAGGACTACAAGAAGATCTTCATTATGGCGCCGAACTACCCGGCCGGCAAAGACTCGCTGACCGGCTTCAAGCGTTATTACAAGGGTGAACTGGCTGCCGAAGTCTATACCAAGGTCGGCCAGACCGATTACGCCGCCGAAATCGCCCAGATACGTGCCTCGGGCGCCGATGGCGTTTTCGCCTTCTTACCCGGCGGCATGGGCATCGCCTTCATGAAGCAATATGCCCAGTCTGGCGTGAAGACACCGATCATGGGACCGGGCTTCTCGTTCAGCCAGGATGTTCTGCCGGCGATCGGTGATGCGGCGCTTGGCGTGAAAAATTCCGGCCAGTGGGTGAAAGATCTCGACAACGAGGCGAACAAGAAATTCGTGCCGGCCTTCCAGAAGGAATATGGCCGTCTGCCGTCGGTTTATGCGGTTCAGGCCTATGATGCCGCACAGCTGATCCTGTCGGCTGCGGCCAAGGCCAGTGTCAAGGATACCAAGGCGTTTGCCGCTGCGCTGAAAGCCGCCGACATCCAGTCACCGCGCGGAAAATTCAAGTTCAACAACAACCTGCACCCGATCCAGGATATCTACATCACCGAAGTGGTGAAGGAAGACGGCGTGCTGACCAACAAGACGGTGTCAAAAATCTTCACCGATCATGGCGATGCCTATGCCAAAGACTGCAAGATGTAAGGATTTTTGGTGATCCTGTCTCTTGCCCTCGAGCAGTTGCTCAATGGCCTGCAGCTCGGCGTCATGCTGTTTCTCATGGCGGCCGGGCTGACGCTGATCTTTGGCGTCATGGGCCTGATCAATCTCGCCCATGGCTCGCTCTACATGGTGGGCGCCTTTGCCTGCGCGGTGGTTGCGGCTGCCACCGGGTCGTTCTGGCTCGGACTGGCGGCAAGCCTTGTCGCTGCTGCGGCCGCCGGGGCGATCGTCGAGTTTCTGGTGATCCGAAAACTGTATGACCGGGATCATCTCGATCAGGTGCTCGCCACCTTTGCGCTGATCCTTGTCTTCTCCGAGGGTGCGCGCTGGGTGTTTGGATCGTTTCCGCTCTATCTCGATATTCCACCGCTTCTGGCGGGTGCGGTGCCGCTGCCGGGTATCGAGGCCTATCCGCTCTATCGCCTTGCCATCATCGGCGTCGGCGCGCTGGTGGCGCTCGGCCTCTACCTGCTGATCTCGAAAACCCGGCTCGGCATGCGCATCCGTGCCGGTGAAAGCGACCGCGAAATGATCGCGGCGCTTGGTGTCGATATCCGCACGCTCTACACCGTCGTGTTTGCGCTCGGCTCGGCGCTGGCGGGCTTGGCGGGTGCGCTGGTCGGGGCGCTGCAATCGGTGCAGGTCGGCATGGGCGAACCGGTGCTGATCCTCGCTTTCGTGGTCATCGTCATCGGCGGTATCGGATCGATCAAGGGCGCGCTGGTCGGCGCGCTGATCGTGGGTTTGACCGATACGCTCGGGCGCTTTCTGCTGCCGCCGCTTCTGGGGCTGGTGATGCCGGCTTCCACGGCTGCGACGGTCGGTGCGTCTCTGGCGGCGATGCTGATCTATATCGTCATGGCGCTGGTTCTGGCGTTTCGGCCGCGCGGCCTTTTTCCGGCAAAGGCGTGACCGGCATGACATTGTCTCGCGAAACCGTCATCAATCTCGTGCTGGCCTTGGCTCTTCTCATCGTGCCCGTCGTGGCAAGTCAGATGGGCCAGCCCTTCACCGTGACACTTGCCACCCGCATCGCCGTGCTGGCGCTGGCCGCGACCGGCCTCAATATCGCGCTCGGGTTGGGCGGTCTCGTCTCCTTCGGCCATGCTGCCTTTTTCGGCATCGGCGGTTATGCGGCGGGCATTCTGGCAAGCCATGTCTTCTCCGGCGAGCCGATGCCTTTCGGTTTCGAAGGCAGCAACCAGATGCCGGTGATCTGGATTTTTGCCGTGATGGCCTGCGGTCTGGCAGGTCTTGCGATCGGCGCGATCAGCCTGCGCACATCCGGCGTCTATTTCATCATGATCACGCTCGCCTTCGCGCAGATGATCTATTATTTCGCGGTTTCCTGGCCGGCCTATGGCGGCGAGGACGGGTTGTCCATTCTGGTGCGCAACCAGTTTCCCGGCATCAACACCATGCTGCCTCTGAGCTTCTTTCTGCTGAGCTACGGCGTGCTGATTGTCTGCATCGGCCTGTTTGCATTGCTGCGAAACGCGCGTTTCGGCACGGCATTGCAGGCGGCGCGACAGAACGAGGTGCGTGTCGCTTCGGTCGGTATCTCGCCCTATGGCATAAGGCTGACGGCATTTGTCCTCTCGGCGATGATGACGGGATTGGCCGGTGCGCTCTACGCCGATCTCAACAAATTCGTCAGCCCGTCCATGCTCTCCTGGCACATGTCGGGCGAGCTGATCGTGCTGATCATTCTCGGCGGTACCGGCCGTCTGTTCGGGCCGGTGGCGGGGGCGATGCTTTACGTCATCTTCGAGTTTGCATTGGGCGGCATCACCGAACGCTGGCAGTTCTTTCTCGGGCTGATCCTGCTCGGCGTGGTGCTGTTTGCGCGTGGCGGGCTGATCGGGCTTCTGGCCGGAAAGGCGCGGCATGGTTGATCGCCCGATCCTTGAACTGACCGATCTCGTCAAGACGTTTGGCGCGTTGCGGGCCACCGATGGCGTGACACTCGACCTGCGCGCCGGTGAAATCCATGCGCTGATCGGCCCCAATGGTGCCGGCAAGTCGACGCTGATCCACCAGATCTGCGGCACACAGCAACAGGATAGCGGCACGATCCGTTTTGCCGGCCGGGATATCGGCCGCATGGGTGTTTCCGAACGGGCGCGTCTGGGGCTTGGGCGCACGTTTCAGGTGTCATCGCTGGCGCCGGAGTTTTCCGCGCTGCGCAATGTCATGCTGGCGGTACAGGCCAAAGGCGGATCGAGCTTTCGGTTCTTCAGGCCGGTGATGCGTGACCGCGCCCTGATCGACCAAGGCATGGCCATGCTGGAGCGCGTTGGGCTTGCGCAGCGCGCCAACATTCCAGCGGCGGAACTGTCGCATGGCGAACGGCGGCAGCTGGAAATCGCAATCGCTTTGGCGCTTGGCTCGAAGGCTTTTCTGTTGGACGAGCCGATGGCCGGAATGGGGCCGGAAGGCTCCAAGCGGCTGACCGGCTTTCTCGATGGCCTGCGCCATGAAGCGCCGATCTTGCTGGTCGAGCATGACATGGATGCGGTGTTCGCACTGGCTGACCGGATTTCGGTGCTGGTCTATGGCCGTATCATCGCCACCGGCACGGTCGAAGACATCCGTCGTGATCCCGCGGTGCGCGCCGCCTATCTCGGAGATCATGCCTGATGCTCTTGGATGTTCAGAATATCACCACGTTCTACGGCAGCAGTCAGGCGCTTTTTGGCGTTGATCTGGCGGTGGCGGAAGGCGAGGTCGTGGCCTTGATGGGCCGCAACGGCATGGGCAAATCGACCACCATCAAGTCGATCTGCAACCTGATGCCGCCGAAATCCGGCCGCATCACCTTTGCCGGTCGATCGACGGAAAAACTGCCGCCGCACAAGGTGGCGCGGCTGGGCTTGGGGCTTGTGCCGGAAGGGCGACGCTGTTTTGCGAACCTCACCGTGTTTGAAAACCTCGTCGCCGCCGCACGACCGGGCGCGTGGACACTTTCGCGGATCAACGAACTGTTCCCACGGCTGGACGAGCGGCATGCGCAGATGGCGAGATCGCTGTCCGGCGGCGAGCAGCAGATGCTGGCGATCGGCCGGGCGCTGATGACCAATCCTCGTCTGCTGATACTGGACGAGGCGACGGAGGGGCTGGCGCCTGTCATCCGGCAGGATATCTGGCGGGCGATCCGCTCGCTGAAAGAGGACGGCCTGTCCATTCTCGTGGTCGACAAGACGCTGTCGGAACTGCTGCCGGTGGCGGATCGCTGCGTCATCCTCGAAAACGGCCGCAGCGTTTGGGCCGGGACGCCGGATGCGCTGAACGCCGACCTGCAGGACCGGTATCTCGGTATTTGATCTATTTCGGAACCAAGTCTTCTCAAGGCATGTTATCCTGGCTGAAACGGCAGGAGGACCCGTCATGCAGGATCGTACGGCAAGTGATAATCATGAAGCCCGCAAGTTCGGCAGCAGCCAGCCGAACATCGCTCGCAGCTGCGGCACCGGTGAGCCGCACCATGCACCGGACCCGGTGATGGCGGACATGCGGCGTGCCAAGAAGGCGTTGGAGGGCGAGACGCCGCCCGGTTATGTCGCCCATGTGGTGGATGCCGGCGATTCCGGCGGTTATGTCTCGCCTTACGAGGTCGACATGGATGACGACCCGGCCGAACGCGATGCCCGTCGACGCAGCCATGAGGCGGAGTAGTGTGAGCCTCATATGAAAAAAAAGACCCCGCCCCAAACCCCTCCCCACAAGGGGGAGGGGCTTAACCTGGCCGCTCCGCCGTGGCTCAATTGGGGCAGATGGTTGCCGCAAATCTTCTCCCCCTTGTGGGGGAGATGGCCGGCAGGCCAGAGGGGGACTTAATTTACACGCGATAGCATCACGCCTTCGCAGCCAGCCGTCCCGCCAGCGCGGCAATCCGCGCCATCGCGGTTGCCAGCACATCTTCCGGCACCGTCAGCGAAATGCGCAGGAAACCGGCGGCCTGATCGCCGAACGACGTCCCCGGCATCACCGCCACCTTTTCCTCGCGCAATAATTCCCAGGCAAATTCCTCGCCGCCCAAACCGGTGGCCGTCACATCCAGCAGGATGAACATGCCGCCTTCCGGCAGCATCGGCTTGACCAGATTGCTGCCGGCAAAGCTTTTGGCGACGATTTCGGCGCGGCGGGCGTAATTGCCGCGCATGATGTCGGCGGTGTCGAAATGATGAGAGAGCGCCAGCGCCGTCATGTCGGAAATGAACGGCTGCACGCCAAACAGCATGGTTTCCGAAACCGGCAGCACCTTTTCGCAGAACTCTTCCGGGCCGGCAGCCCAGCCGCTGCGGAAGCCCGGTGCGGCGTGTGATTTCGAGATCGACGAGACGGCGATGGTGCGGTCGGCCAGTTCGGGCAAATCGAAGGGCGAGGCGAATTTGACGCCGTCGAAGATCAGTTCCTCATAGACTTCGTCGGAAACGATCCAGAGATCGTGTTTGCGGCAGACTTCGCCGATGGCGGCGATTTCGGCCTGCGTCAGCACGGCGCCGGTCGGGTTGTGCGGGGTGTTGAGCAGAAGTACACGCGCTTCAGGCGTGATCGCCCGTTCCAGATCGGCGGCCTGCAGATGAAACTTCTTTTCCGGGCGCAGCGGCACCGGGATCATGTGCGCACCGGTGGAGGCGATCACGCCTTCATAGGTGGCATACAGCGGATCGCCGACCAGCACGCCGTCGCCGCGCTCGACGAGACCGGTCATGACGCCGTAAAGCGCCGTCTGGGTGCCGGGGAAGCAGAGAAAATTGCGCTCGCTGATGCCGGCGCGGCGCTTCGAATACTTTTCCACCAGCGCCTTCAGCACCGCCGGTTCGCCGCGACCGTTGGAATAACGCGTGCGTCCGGCATACATGGCGCGCGAGGCTTCATCGAGCAGGGCCTGATCGGGTGCCACATCCGGCTCGCCGATCGTCAGTTCGATAATGTCTTCGCCGGCCGCCTTCATGCGCCGTGCATTGGTGTGAAGGGCCCAGCGACCGGAGCCGAGATGGGCGAGGCGGTCGGTGATGGAGGCGTAACGCATCAAATGTCTTTCTTCAGTGGGTCGGCGGGTGGGATGCCATCTGCACCCTGTGTGTCGTCTGTCTGCACCGAAAGGTCGCCGGATTTCAAGCCAAGCAGCGTCTCGACCGAACGAAAGGCCAGCGCCTGCAGTTCGCCTTCGGCGAACAGGTCATCTGCCAGCGTTGCTTCCAGCCAGAGCCCGTCGAGAAGTCCTGTCAGTGCGACCGTGTGGTGATGGCAGCGCGCGACTTCTTCCGGTCGATTGTTTTCGATGAAGAAATCGCGGAGCAGGTTTTCAAGTGCGGTCAAAATGGCCGTGTAGTTTTCGCGGTGGATGGCGGCAAAGGTCGGATCGTGCCTGATATGGCCGATAAAGGCCGCCCAGAGCGACAGCATGCGCGGATCGGTAACGCTGGCCGAGTGGTTGGCATCGATGAAACGGCCAAGCCGCTGTTTGGCTGTGCCGGCGCTGTTGGCCGCCTCGATGGAGCCGGAGGTCATGGCCGCCATCATCTCGCGATAGGCGGCCTGCATCATCTGGTCCTTGCTGTCGAAATAGTGCCGGATCAGGCCGCCGGTGACACCGGCGCGGGCTGCGATCTGGCGCACTGTGGCGCCCTGTATGCCGAATTCGGCAATACAGTCGAGCGTTGCGGCAATGAGATCCTCACGCCGCTCCGTTTCGCTTGCCCGATGAAAGGTCCGTCGGCTCAATTTTTCTCCCGAAGAATGGGGCGGGTGAGGCATGTCGGCCCGCCCTCGCAGGCGATGCAGAGCGCATCCGCCTCAAACGTTTCGACCTTGCAGCCATGCGCTTCCATCGCCGCCTTGGTGTCCGGAAAGCCGCTGACCATGATGACATGGTTCGGCGTGACCGGTAGAACGTTGAGGTTGAGGCCGTTGCTGGCCGCAAAATCCGCTTCCGGGGCGTGGATCAGCGTATACTCACGTTCGCGCAGCAGCATATAGAATGCGGCGGGCATCAGCGGCGCATGCACCAGCGCCAGTTTCGGCGCCAGCGGGCTCATCACCGACATCAGATGCAGGCAGGCTTCCTCGCCCTGCCACAGCGGCAGGTCGAAACCGAGGACGGTGACGCCGATTTCTGCAAGGATCGTCTGCATCTGCTCGATGCCGGCCTGGTTGGAACGCACGCCGCGGCCGATCGCCAGCGTCTTGTGATCCACCCAGATGCAATCGCCGCCTTCCACCGTGCCCGGCGCTTGGATGCGGCCGAGGATCGGGATGCCGGCATCCCGATAGGTCTTTTCGTGCAATTCCGGTTCGGCTGCGCGCAGCGGCTTGCCCATGCGCAGGATCACGGCGCCCTTGTCGGTCATCAGCGAGGGGTCGTGGGTGAACATGCTGTCGGCCAGGCCGTCGCCGTCATCCTCGATCCACAGAACCTCCGCGCCGGACTTTTCCACAAGGCCTGCAAACACCTTGTGCTGTTCGATCGCCTTGTTTGCGTCGAAGGTCGGGCCGTAGTGCCAGTTTGCCGCATCCGCAGCCAGAAGGCTTTTTCCCGGCCGGCGCATCATCACCCGCAACAGCCGTTCAGACATGGCCTGGGAGCCGTATTCGCTCATGTAAAAAACCCCTCGAAAGCTATGGGTTGATCTGTTCCGGGCAACACAATGGCCCGGTCAGGTTGTGTGTTTGGCTTATTATACGCTTGAGTAATTTTTGGACAAGTGCAAAACTTGCCCCAAAATCGGGCTGCAATTCCAGCAGGTGGTCCGAAGATATGCGCTGGGGGAACATGTCAAAACAGCAGATCGGGCGGCAAACGCCCGGCGGTGACGGTGTGAATGAGTGATACGGCGCAAGCCATCGAGGTCCGCGACCTCCACAAGCGGTTTGGCCCGCTTGAGGTCCTGAAGGGTGTGTCCCTGACGGCCAAACAGGGTGATGTCATCGCCATTATCGGCGGTTCGGGGTCCGGCAAGTCGACGCTTTTGCGTTGCATCAACATGCTGGAACTGCCCAGTGCCGGTTCGGTAACGGTGCATGGCGAAACAATCGAGATGAAAACCGACGGTCATGGCGGGCTGATCCCGTCCAACCGCCGTCAGGTGCAGCGCATCCGCACCCGGCTCGGCATGGTGTTCCAGAGTTTCAATCTCTGGCAGCACATGACGGTTCTGCAGAATGTCATCGAAGTGCCGGTGCATGTGCTGAAACAGCCACGCGACGAAGCGATCGCGGTGGCCGAGACCCTCCTGAAACGCGTCGGGCTCTATGAAAAGCGCGATGCCTATCCCGCCTTCATGTCCGGTGGCCAGCAGCAGCGTGCGGCAATTGCCCGTGCGCTCGCCATCCAGCCGCTGGTCATGCTGTTCGACGAACCGACCTCGGCGCTCGACCCGGAACTGGTCGGCGAGGTTCTCTCCGTCATCGGCGATCTGGCGCGCGAAAAGCGCACGATGATCCTCGTTACCCACGAGATGAAGTTTGCCCGTCAGGTGGCGAGCCATGTGGTTTTCCTGCATGGCGGCGTCATCGAGGAACAGGGCCCGCCTCAGGCGATTTTCGAAGATCCGAAATCGGAGCGGCTGAAGAAGTTCATCAGCTCCATCCATTAAAGCAATCAAAAAACCTGCAAAACCTAAAGGGGACAAACCATGAAGAGCATTTTGAAGACGGTCGCGCTCGCAGCACTGGTTGGTGTTGCCGCTGTCGGCGCCGCATCGGCCGAACCGATCAAGGTCGGCGTTGCCGCAGAACCCTATCCGCCGTTCACCTCGCCGGATGCCAGCGGCAAGTGGGTCGGCTGGGAAGTCGAGTTCATGAACGCCGTCTGCGCCGAAGCAAAGCTGGAATGCGTCATCACCCCGGTCGCCTGGGACGGTATCATTCCGGCGCTGACCACCAAGAAGATCGACGCCATCATGTCGTCCATGTCGATCACCGACGAACGCCTGAAGACGATCGATTTCTCCGACAAATATTACAACACCCCGACCGGCATCATCGGTCCGAAGTCGGAAAAGTTCACGGCAACGCCTGAAGGCCTCAAGGGCAAGATCCTCGGCGTTCAGGTTTCCACCATCCATGCCGAATATGCCCAGAAGCATTTCAAGGACGTGGTTTCCGAGATCAAGGAATACCAGACGCAGGATGAGGCCAATAACGACCTCGCCGCCGGCCGCGTCGATGCCGTTCAGGCCGATGCGATCACGCTCGACAGCTTCCTCGCGTCCGATCAGGGCAAGGAATGCTGCGAAAGCAAGGGCAATGTCGTCGATGATCCGGCCGTTCTGGGTGCCGGCGTCGGCATCGGCCTGCGCAAGGATGAAACCGAGCTGAAGGGCAAGTTCAACGCCGCCATCAAGGCGATCCGTGCCAACGGAACCTATGACAAGTTCTCGAAGGCCTATTTCGATTTCGACGTCTACGGCAAGTGATTGCCTGATTGCTTGCGGTTCCGGCGCCTGTCGCCGGGACCGTTCTGTTTTGATCCCTCCTGACGGAGCCGATCCTCGAATGGCGGTAATTTCATGGACCTGAGCCTGCTTGCTTTATCTCCCCCCGGATGGGGTGGCGTTCTGCTGGCTGGTCTTTTCAGTTCGTTGCAGCTTGCGGTCGGCGGTTACCTGCTCGGCCTCATCATCGGTATCGGCGGCGCCTCCGGCAAGCTGTATGGCGGGCCGATCGTTCGCGACCTGCTGGAAATCTACACGACGCTGGTGCGGGCCATTCCCGAACTGGTGCTGATCCTGCTGCTCTATTACGCCGGCACCGATCTGGTGAACCAGTTGACGGCGCTGCTCGGCCTGCCGTCGGTGGATATCAGCGGCCTTGCCGCCGGCATTTTTGTCATCGGCGTGGTGCAGGGAGCCTATTCGACCGAGGTTCTGCGCGGCGCCATCAAAGCCATTCCGGCCGGCCAGATCGAGGCGGCACGCGCCTATGGCATGTCGCCGTTCATGACTTTGCGGCGCATCACCCTGCCGGCCATGCTGCCCTATGCCGTGCCGGGTCTGTCCAATCTCTGGCTGATCGCCACCAAGGATACGGCGCTTCTCGCCGTCGTCGGTTTCAGTGAACTGACGCTGGTGACGCGACAGGCTGCGGGCACGACCAAACATTACCTGACCTTCTTCCTCGCTGCCGGTGTGCTCTATCTCGCCGTGACGCTGGTCTCCAACATCGCCATCGGCGCCATCGAAAGACGGGCGCGACGGGGCATGGTGCGGGAGGCATGACGGTGATGATGAAGGACGAAGCCACCATCCTGCCTGCCTACAAACCGCCAAAGGCACGCAGCCTGTTGGAGCCGCACCGGCTGTTCCTGATGGCTGTGTTTGTCGGCGTCTTTGCCTGTGCCGTCGTTTTCATGCGCTGGGACTGGCTGCCAAAATATCAGGACAGGCTGATCGCCGGCATCTGGCAGACGCTGGTGCTTCTTGCCACCACATCCTTCTTCGGCTTCCTGCTGGCCGTACCGCTCGGTTTGGTGCAGGTCACCGGGCCGCGACCGTTGAAATGGCTGGCAAACGGTTTCTGCACAATCATTCGCGGCACGCCGCTGCTGTTGCAGCTCTGGTTGCTTTATTACGGTCTCGGCTCTCTGTTTGCGCAGTTTCCGGAAATCCGCCAGTCGTTCATGTGGCCTTATCTGCGCCAAGCTTGGCCCTATGGTTTCACGGCGCTGATGCTGTCCTTCGCGGCTTATGAAGGCGAAGTCATGCGCGGCGCCTTTGCCGGTGTGCCGAGGGGCGAACTGGAGGCGGCACGCGCCTTCGGCATGCGCCGTTTCACCATGTTCCGCCGCATCTGGCTGCCGCGCGCCATCCAGCGTTCGCTGCCGACGCTGAACGGCGAGACCGTTCTGCAGTTGAAGTCGACCCCTCTCGTCGCAACCATTACCGTGATGGATACCTATTCGGTGATCGCCAAGGTTCGCTCGGATACGCTGCTGACCTACGAGCCGCTTCTGCTTCTGGCGCTGATCTATCTGGTGCTGACCGGCATTCTGGTCGTTGCCTTCCGTTATCTGGAAAACCGCGTTCCCAACCGCGGCGCCTGATGTCCCCAAAGAAAAGGCGCTTCCCTCATCTAAGGGAAGCGCCAGACGGGGAGGTATCCATGACGCGCCGCCGCGGTTGGATGCGTCGGCACGGGCTGTCAACTTTCCTATCGTGATTTGGTTCCGCCGCCTCAGAATTCGATCGTCACCAGCAATGGCAGATGATCGGAGGCCAGCCGCGTCAGCGGCGTCGAGACAGCCTTGGCTTCGATGATTTTGGGGCCGCCCGCAACAAACACATGGTCCAGCCGCAGCAGCGGAAAACGAGACGGAAAGGTGCGGCTTGCCACCTTGCCGGTTTCGACGCCGATATCGCGCATCGTCGATGCCAGTTGCCTATAGGCGGGGGATGAGGGGATGGAGTTGAAATCCCCCATCAGCAGGCGTGGTTTTCCCAGCGCATCGGGGTGGCCGATCCAGTCCGGCCCGGTGATGATCGCCGACTGGCGCACACGCTCGCGGCGAAACAGCCCGAGATGGGTGTTGAACACCTGCAAGGGCCGTCCGCCGATATCGATTTCCGCCCACAAGGCACCACGCGGTTCGCCGTAGGATGGCAGGGCATCGGCCTTGATCAGGCGCGTCGGAAAGGCGGAGAGGATGGCGTCGCCGTAATTTTCCTCCTCGACACGCAGGGCCGGGTGGAAATGAAAATCCATTTTCAACAGCGAGGCGATGGCATGCGCCTGATCGATGCCGCCGCTGCGCTTGCGGCCGACATCGAGTTCCTGCAGGCCGATGATATCCGGCTCCAGCCCGGCGATCACATCGGCGATGCGGGCCGGATCGAGTTTCTTGTCGGTGCCGATACAGGAATGCACGTTGTAGCTCAGGATCCTGAGCTGGCGGGCCTGTGTTTCAGGCGTGATCGGGGCAGAAATTGTCGGGCGGTCGTTCATGACGCAGGGAACACCTTCGGCAGTGTTTTCGTTCCGCTTTCACGACCGAAATCCACAAGAGCATAATTGCAGGAGCGAGACAGGGTGAAGCGCCATTTAATCAGGATCGTTATCGCGCTTGCCGTCTGCATTGCCGCCTGGCTGGTTTATCGGGCGTTAGGGCGCTACAGCATCGCCGATATCAGCGCCTCCATGGATGCCATTCCGGCGGTGCGCATCGCCAGCGGTTTTGCCTTCGTGATCGCCTCCTATGTCTGCCTCAGCTGGTTCGACATGCTGGGCCTGAAATATGTCGGAAAGCCACTGGCTTACCGGCGGGCGGCGCTGGCATCCTTCACAGCCTTGTCCATCGGCCACAATATCGGCGTCGCGGCGCTTTCCAGCGGCACGGTGCGTTATCGCTTTTATGCGCGCTGGGGGCTCACCGGCGAACAGGTGGCAAAAATCATCCTGTTCTGCGGTGTCACGGTGGCGCTCGGTCTGGTGACGCTGGCGGGACTGGCGCTGGTGCTGCAGCCGGGGCAGGGGCTGGAACTGCTGGAGCTGGACGAAGGCGCGAAACGGCTGCTCGGGTTCATTCTGCTGGCCGCGCCGGTTCTTTATGTCGGTTTCTGCGCGAAGGTCCGAAAGCCGCTCCGGCTGCGGTCGTGGCGGCTGGAGCCGCCGTCGGCCGGTATCGCCATTGCTCAGGTCACGGTCGGCACGGCCAATTTCGCCTGTGTGGCGGCAGCGCTCTACCAGTTGATGACGGCGTTTACCGATGCCGGTTATCTGGAAGTGGCGGCGGCTTACGTGACGGCCATGCTGGCCGCCATTCTCAGCCATGTGCCGGGCGGTCTCGGCGTGCTGGAAGCCGCAATGCTCAGCCTGATGCCGGCCAGCGCCTCGATCGGCGCACTGGTGGTGTTTCGGGCGCTTTATTATTTCGTGCCGCTCGTCATCGGCGTGCCGTTGCTGATCGCCAGCGAGGCCTATTACCGCCGTCGGCCGGTGCCGTCAGCGCAACAGCCCCAGGGTCAGCCGCGAGAGGCTTAGGCGAAACAGCGAACGCACCTGCTGATAAGGCCAGAACGGGCGTTTGGGGTCGGCAAGGCTGGTGCCGATCACCGAATCCGTTTCGCCCTTGCTGATATCCACATTGAACGGGCGTAGGCCACGTGTGCCGGCATTGAACCGGTCGATGGTCGCGAGCATCGAACCGGTCTCGGCCATCGAGGCCGAAATCTCCTGCCGTGTGACGCCGAGATGTTCGGCCAGCAGATCGTCGCGCATGGTGGTGATCGCGGCTCGACCTTCATCGGTTACCGGCTCGAAGGCGAGGTCGGATTCCGTGTCCAGCCCTTCCGAGCGGTAGTTCAGATTGGATGAGCCGATGCGCAGCAAACGGTCATCGATGACGATCAGCTTGGAATGCACGATGATTTCCCGCTCGCGGCCCTCGGCATCGGCGGTGACGGCATAATAGATGCGCAGGCGGTTGAAGCGGTCATTGCGTTTCAGCTTGCGGATCAGCCGGTTGCGGTTGTTGCCCATCATCACCTTCTCCAGAAATCCGTGGGATTCCTGGGTGACGAGAATGACGATTTCCGGCCCGTCCTCTTCCTGCAGCCGTGCCGCGATGGTGCGGGCAACGCCGAAGGAGGCGAGATACTGGGATTCGAGATAGATATGGCGTTTTGCGGCGCGCAGCGCGTCATGGGTCAGGCGGATCGACTCGCGGTGGCCGCGCTTGCCCTGCCAGCGCCACGGCATGGTGAGCGCCAGCCCGGTCGGGCAATGGGTCAGCGCAGGCGCGAGATCGTCCGGCCACAGCGTGTCGGCATGGCCATCCGGCTGGTTATCCAGCAAGGGCACGATCTGGCGTGTCGCCCGCTTCCAGCGTTTGCGTGCCACTTCACCGACGATGGATGCGGCATCGCCCGAGACGATTGCCTGCATGTCATGCACGGGGCCATAGGGTTTTCCATCCGGAGAGATCCGCAGCGGCTGTTCGACGGCATGCTCGCGCGTGTCCCAGCGGCGGGCGGTCAGGTCGATGCCGCCGAGAAAGGCCACGGCATCGTCGATGCAGACGATCTTCTGGTGATGGCTGGCGCGCAAGGGGTGGCGGAAATCGAACCGCAGCGCGATGCGCTCGTGGGCGTTCCATTCCATCTCGCCGAACATGCGAAAGCTTTTGCCCGAATAGACCGGCCCCATGCCCCAGACGAGGATGCGCACCTGCAGCTCCGGCTCCTCTTCGACGCGTTGACGCAAAAGCGCGCCGATCGTCGGGCTGTCTGCCTCGCCGGGGCGCAGCAGAATGTCGGGGTTGAAATCCCAGCCGATGATGAAGATCGCGCGTTTTGCCTTGAGGATCACCTGTTCGAGGCGGCGGTAATAATCGGCGCCATCGACCAGAAAGGCAGCCTTTTCGGCGTTTGCCGTACGCCAGGCATTTCGGCCATGCCTGATGATGGATTCCGGCGTTTCCGCTGCGGAATGATTGCTGGTCTTGTTCATCGGATACACGTGGTCACGCCCCAAAATTCGGTCGTGGCCATAAACGCGCAGGCGCGCCGCTTGTTCCCTGACGTGGTTGCGCGCCACAGGCAGCATCAGACATTTAAATCCTGCAATTTCCTAATGTTGGGCCGCATGCAATGGCGGAGCATCGCTTTCATCGGGATTGGGAAGCGGTATCTCGTCCGGAAGAAGGTCCGGATCGGGTTCCTCGATCGGCGGTTCCGGTATCCAGTTGGGGGCAGGCATCGGTGGCTGTTCGCTCGGTTCGCGTGGGTCTGGCATGAAATATTCCCTGATTTGCTTGGCGGAGCCTCAGTCGGAAACCGGAAAGCGGCCCGAAGGTTCCGACATAAATGCCCACCATGCGGAACCGCCTTAAACTTGCCCGCGTTAACGGCATGATTGAAATGCACGCTTGAGCAGAGAGGAGAGGTTGAGCGATGACCCATGTCCAAATTCATTTCGATGCCTGGCTTCGCGATGCATTCGCCGCGGAGGGCCAGTCGATCACCATGCTCACCAGTCAGGCCAGAAGGATCCAGAATTATCCGGATCTGAAGGCACGGGTGGAAGATCATCTTGTCGAGACGCAGGCCCAGCAGGAGCTTTTGCGCGGTCTGTTGGAACGCACTGCCGGCCCCCCGTTGATCAGAACCGTTGCCGGCAAGCTCGGCACTGCGGCGCAGGGCATCAGCGGCATGCTGGCCGGTGACGAGATCATCAAGGGTGCGATGGCGACCTACATTTTCGAGCAGGGCGAAATCGCCAGCTATCAGGTCCTGATGGCGGCCGCCGATGAACTCGGCGATGCGGAGGCGGAAGATGTGCTTTCCCGCATCATGGAGCAGGAGGTGGCGATGGCCAACTGGCTGCACGAGCATCTCGATGTGCTGACCCGCATCTACCTGATGCGCGACGAGCGCGATCTGCAGGCCAAACGCTGACCGTTTTCAAGGAAACAGAATAAAAAGCCGCCAGTTGGAAGGCTGGCGGCCGGATTTACAAAGGTCCTGTTCAGATGGTCATGCGTTGACATGACGCGCGAGATCGCTCTCGGTACGGGCGCCCTTCTGATAGGACAGCATGATCCGTGCTGCGAGGTCCTGAGCGGCGAGGCTTTTTCCCTCGAAACCATGCTCGGCGCAGGTATCGTTATAAAACTTCTGCAGAAATGCGAGCTCTTTCGGATCGAGCGTCGGATATGCCGTGGATGAATTCATGTTTCTGCCTCCACACCGGGGGGCGAAAGCGATCCAGGCCAAACATGTTCGGCCTGTTCTTCCAGTCGCGGCCGCCCTTTATTCGTCCTGGCCGTCGATAACTCGAGCCTACGCCCTGATTGAAGCTTTGCAAGGCAAATCCATTTTGCAGTACGGCAAGAGATTGGGCGTAAGGTCCGCGCCGAAGGATGACATCAGACGGCTGTGATGACCGATCATCTTTGTCTATCGGTAACATGCTGAAATTATTATCTTTATTGATGAGCCTTTGACGGTTTTCCGGCTTGTGCATCGCGGTTGGCGCGCCGGCTCGCGCGCTTTCACAAATTTGCGAGAACCGGTTTTAGGGCCCCGCAAACCCTGTCAAATCAGGCGGAAATGTAGCGCGGGCGGGCGTTTCGGAGATAACCGAGAAGACCGAAGACAAGCGCCAGCCCTGTGCCGATGGCTGCACCAGCAATGGTGCCACCGACCATCAGCAGAGGTGTGCTCGGCGGCCAGCTTTTGGTTTTCGGTGCTACCGGATTGGAGATCACCCGCACATTGCTGGTGTCGATTTCCTGACGTTCGCTGATCTGGTTGGTGCGGCCGAGATAGGTTTCGTAAACGGCAGCCTTGGCGCGGGCATCACGTTCCAATTCGCGCAACTGTACCTGCGCGTCGTTGTTGGTGAAGACGGTGGCGCGTTCGCTGTCGGAACGGTTGCGCAATTGCGCCAGCGTCGCGCGGGCTTGTTCGCTATCCTGTCGTGCCTGCTGCAGGATGCGGTCGGCTTCCTCGGCGATCGCGCTTTCCAGCGTCGCGCGTTCTGACTGCATGGCGACAAGGCGCGGATGGCGGCTGCCATAGGTGCGGGTCATTGCGCCGATCTGCTGTTCGAGCGCGGTGAAATTGCCGCGCATCGTCGTCATCGCGGCGGAATCGAAGATGGTGGCGCTGGCGATGCGGCGATCGGCAACGGCCGATCGCATCTGGTTATAACGCGTTTCCGCCTGGATCAGCCGCTGCTGCGCATCCAGAACCTGCGTATCGAGGGCGCTGGAAATGCGGCTGCTGGTCAGCTCGCCGGCGCTCGATTGAAGCTTGTTGTCGCGCTTGAACTGTTCGACCTTTTCTTCCGAAAGGGTGACGGAGGCGCGCAGTTCATCGAGACGGGAATTGATGCTGGCGGCAATGCGGCCGGCGCTTTCCGAAGACGACTGGAAAAGCTGCGCCTGAAACGCCTCGACGATGGCATTCGACAGGCGAATGGATTTTTGCGGATCTGCAGTCCACACCGACAGCATGACCACGAAGGACCGTTCTTCGCGTGACGCTTGTACACGTTCCTCAAGCGCGCGCTGCACGGCAAGCTCGCGTTGGTCCTGCGAGAGTTCACCGCCGCTGCTGCCCAGAAGCGAAGAGAGCAGGCTGGGCTTGAAGAATTCCGGGTCTTCCGTCAGCTTCTGGTCGCGGATCACCTGACGAAACACGTTGCCGGAGGTGAGGACGCGCAGCTTGCTGCCGACTTCGAGTAGCTGCGAATCCCGCTGCGGATTGGCGGCGGTCAGGTCGTCGGGCGTGACGTTCAAGTTGGATGGGTCGACGATCAGGTCGGTATAGACAGTGTAACGCGGCGTCGTCGTGGTGGCGTAACCAAAGGCCAATACGGCGCCGATAATCGCCATCACCACGATGAGAAGGAAACCGCGCTGCAGCCAGCGCAGGACATGGCCGATGCCGATCTGCGTCACGCTTTGCCATTGCGCCTGCAATCGGGCTTCCAGCGCAGACGACTCGTCATCGCCGAAGGATGCAGAGGGATAAGACGCCTCGGTCCGCGGGGCGGTGTCCGGTCGCGACGCTTCAGGACGCTCGCTGCGATGGAGCGGGCGGGCTCTGTCCTCGTCGGTGTCCGGGCCGGCCTGATCGAGAAGCGAGCCGGCGGAGGACGAACGACGGAGCGGGGCGTTTGCCCGCACCTGTCGGCGATTATCTTCGGACTCGTTGGGCCGGAACATACACATCCTCCATCCCGTGCAATGATCGCAGGGAGAATTCACATGCACCAACTATGAGCCAACCTCATGAAAATAGGGTTAAGTTAGCAAATTCGATTATATGTCGGCTTTTGAAATACCGATTTATCACGCCGCTTGCGATGCATCGACAGCCGGCGTGACAAAAGCCTGATGCCACAGCTGGGTCGAAAGAATGCCGACAAAGGCGGCATTGTCGCGGAAGCCGCTGGCCGGTTTGGCCATGCATTTGCGGGCGAGCATGGCAACGGCTTGCGGATCAAACAATCCGCCCTCTGCAATCGCCGTTTCGTTCATGACGGCCGGAACATAGGTCTGGCCGGAGGAAGGCATGAAGGAGGCGCTGTCGGGCGCGCGGTACGGTTGTTTTGGCCGGTTGGCGACAACAGGTGGCAGCAGATCGCGGGCGACGCGGCGAAGGATATGCTTTTCCTCCAGCCCTTTGAGCTTCAGGCTGGGCGGCAGGTGGTTGGCGAATTCGACGAGGCGATGGTCGAGGAACGGGAAGCGCCCCTCGATGCCATGCGCCATGGCCATACGGTCCCCCTGGCTCGATAGAATGTAGCCCGGCAGCAGGAACCGCATTTCCAGATATTGCGCCTGGTTGAGCACATGCCAACGCGAGAAATCGGCAGGCAGGCGTGACACGAGTTCATCCGCTGCATTGTAACCGGCAAGCTGCTGTTTCAGGCTGTCGGAGAAGAAATTTTTGGCCGAGCCGGTGTTGCGCAGGCGCGGGCGCAGCGCAAACAGCGGATCATCGAGACTGTCCTTGGTGGTGCCGAAGAAGGCAGAGAGATAACCCGCCGACTGCTGTTTCAGGCCGGGCAGGTAGGGATAGAGTTTCTTGAACAGATGCGGCCGGATTTTTGATCCGGGCTGGCGGGCGCAGAAACGCCGCACCTTGGCTTCCTTGAAGATGTCGTAACCGGCAAACACCTCGTCGGCGCCTTCGCCGGTCAGCACCACCTTCATGCCGCTTTCGCGCACGAGGCCGGACAGCTGGAAGAGGGGAGCCGGGGCGGTGCGAATGATCGGCCGCTCGGTGAAGCGGATGACATCCGGGAAACTGCCGGCGATCTCGGCGGGGCCGCAGGTGATGGCGTTGTGCAGCGTGCCGAGCGCCATGGCCACCGCCATCTGGTGCAGGCTTTCGTCATGTTCGGGGCTGTCGAAGGTGACGGAAAAGGTGCTGAGGCCGGCCGGCGCCATCGGCGCTGCGATCGCCGTGATCAGCGAACTATCCAGCCCGCCCGAAAGATAGGCGCCGACCGGCACGTCGGCGCGCATGCGCAGGCGCGTGGCGTCGGTCAGAAGCGCGCGCAGTTCCTCAACGGCTTCGTCTTCGTTCATAGCGACATGATCGCCGGCATCGGCAAATTGCGGTGCCCAATAGGGGCGGATATCGACACGGTCGTTTTCGATGATGATACGGCCCGCCGGTTCCAGTTCAAAGATATCGCGGAAGGCGGTGCGCGGCGCTATCGGCGCCCACAGCGTAAAGATCTGGTCGAGCGCAAAAGGATCGAGTTCGGCGACGATGCCGGGCACCTGCAACAGCGCCTTCACTTCCGATGCGAAATAGAACGTGCCGTTGCGCTGTGCATAAAACAGCGGCCTGACACCCATGCGGTCGCGGGCGAGCAGCATGCGGTGGCGGCGTCCGTCCCAGATGGCGAAGGCAAAATCACCGTTGAGGCGCTGCAGGCAGTCATCACCAAAAGCCTGATAGAGATGCAGGATGACTTCCGTGTCCGAGCCGGTTCTGAACCGGTGGCCGGCGGCCTTCAGCTCATCGCGCAGTTCGACATAGTTGTAGATCTCGCCGTTGAAGACGATGGTGAGGTCGTCATCGCCTTCGGTGAGTGACATCGGCTGCTGGCCATCACCGAGGCCGACGATCGACAGGCGCACATGGGCAAGGCCGAGACCGGGGAGGGTTTGGATGCCGCGTTCATCCGGGCCGCGATGGGCAATCGCCTGCGCCATCGACGTCAGCAGCCCCTGCGACTGCTCCATCGGCACGCCATCACCCAGAAAGCCGGCAAATCCGCACATGACCATTACTCCAACACCAGAGTTTACTTAAGCAAACCCGGCTGGAGGGCCGGTTAATTTTAATAAACCGTCCCGGACAGACGTAAAATTAAGTTACCCGATCCTTAAATCTTGGCCATCGAGAGTATCAGCGTCGGCCATAGCTCCGAGACGGTCGGGTGGATCGGTACCGCCCAGCGCAAGGTATCGTAGGGCACGCTGGCATTGATCATGTCGAGCACGCCATGGATGGCTTCATCGCCGCCGGTGCCGAGAATGGAGGCTCCGAGAATTTTGCGCGTGTCGGCATCGGCGATGATCTTCATGAAACCTGACGTCTCGCCCTTTTCGATGGCGCGGCCGACGCGGCTCATGGGCCTTGTCCCGACGAGGATGTTTTTGCCGGTTTCGCGCGCCTGCTTTTCCGTCAGACCGACACGGCCAAGCGGCGGGTCGATATAAAGCGCGTAACCGGGAATGCGGTCGGAGACTTTTCTGTTCTCGCCATCCAGCAGATTGGCGGCGACGATCTCGAAATCGTTATAGGCGGTGTGGGTGAAGGCGCCGCGGCCGTTGCAATCCCCCAGCGCCCATATGCCTTCGACGCTGGTGGAAAGATCGTCATTGACCTTGATGTAACCGCGCGCATCCGTCTTCACGCCGGCCTTGTCGAGGCCGAGGTCGTCGGTATTGGGGCGGCGGCCGACGGCGAGCAGAACCTCCGAACCGATCACTTCCGGTTCACCTTTCGTGCAGTTTACGTCCACCGCCACACCCTGTTTATGCGGGCGAAAACGGATGCATTCCGCACCGGTGCGCACCGTGATGCCTTCCGCTTCGAGAATGTTGCGGATGGCATCGGAGACGTCCTCGTCCTCGCGAGAGACGAGGCGGGGGCCTTTTTCGACGATGGTGACCTCTGCGCCAAAACGCCGGTAAATCTGCGCGAATTCCAGCCCGATATAACTGCCGCCGATCACGACCAGATGTTTCGGCACCCGTTCCAGCATGACGATCGAGGTGTTGGTGAGATAGGGCACTTCATCGATGCCGGGAAAATCCGGAATGGTGGCACGGCCGCCGACATTGAGGAAAATTTTCGGGGCGGTGATCACCTCGTCACCGATGCGCACCGTATTGGCGTTTTCCAGCCGGGCATGGCCCTCGATGAAGGTGCAGCGCTGCATGCCGCGCAGCCATGTCTCGTTGTTGTTGCGGGCATTCAGCGTCACCTGATGCGAGCGCTGTTTGACCCGTTTCATGTCGATGGAAATCTCGCCACCGACCGTCACGCCATAATCGGCACCGCGACGTGCAAGGTGTGCGGCGTAAGCGCTGGCGACCAGCGCCTTGGTGGGCATGCAACCGGTATTGACGCAGGTGCCGCCGACCAGTTTGCGCTCAACGATGGCAACCGTCTGGCCTGCATCGGTCAGGCGACCGGCGAGCGAAGGCCCGGCCTGACCGGTGCCGATGATGATGGCATCGAATTGTTGCGTCATGCGGCGACCAATGCTGCCGGGATGGCGGAAATGATCAGGTAGGCGGCGATGATGGCAATCGCATCTTCGATGAAGGCTGCCGGCGGGTCCTTTTTGAAGGCGGCGGCAAGTTTTGCGCGCGCGGCCGCCCCGCCGTAGGTGCCGATCACCGCACCGATGACGCCGGCAACCAGTCCGGCAATCCACATGCCGCTGCCGGCCCCGATCGCAGCACCGGTCAGCGCGCCCATGACAAGCCGGGCACCGAATTGCTGCGGCACCTTGCGGCTGGGTGTCGAGGGCAGCTGGTCGGTCACCAGCTCGACCACGGCCAGCACGGAAAAGATGGCGACGGCCCAGAACGACCCAAGGAAGGACAGCCATGTGCCCGACAGGTTGAGCCAGCCGAGCCAGGCGGCCCAGCTGATGGCGGCAGGCGCGGTCATGGCTCTGAGGCCAGCCACCACACCGATAAGAAGCGCAAGCAGATATGTCATGCGATACCACTCCGTTTCAAAAGATTATGCGTCCTGACCCACCGCAATGGTCACGCGTATCGCAGATGGAACGCGGGAGGGTGCGTCCAGCCGATCTCCCCCCTTGAGGGGGAGATGCCCGGCAGGGCAGAGGGGGGTACTGTCTCGGCAAGACCTTTGCCGCTCGATATGCCGCCCCGTCGCTTACCCCCCTCTGTCACTATCGTGACATCTCTCCCTCAAGGGGGGAGATTATCGGGAGCAAGCGCCACCACCTCAATTCCAATTGCGTCGGCCCTCAACGGCCAAGAAAACTCGCCCAACATAACCACCATTCAGCTTCGCGCGAAAGCTGCATTTTTCAATCGTCAAATCTCCGGTCGTTTTCCGGGTGTGGTGACAATCGTCACGTCTTCATTACAATGCGGTTTCTGACGAGTGCGGGAGGAGGAGCCCGGGCTTTCTTGAAGATACGTTTTATCCTGATCTTCGGCGGATTGGCGGCCGTGGTGCTGGCCTTGATCCTGCACGGCAGCCATGTCGCCAGCCGTAGCTACATGCGAGAGGCCTCCGAACAGGCGGGCACGACGCTGCGGCTTGCCGTCTCGGCGCTCGACGGGCATCTGCGCCGTTACGAGGCGCTGCCGGCGCTGATCGCCGATCATGAGGATGTCGAGGCGCTGATCATCGATCCCGCCAATCCGGCTCTGCGCGATGCCACCAATCTCTATCTCAAGGACATCAATGCGCTTTTGAAATCCTCGGACATCTATGTGATGACCATGGACGGCGTCACGGTCGCCGCCAGCAATTTCGACAGCGCCACCAGTTTTGTCGGCGAAAATTTCAGTTACCGACCTTATTTTCAGGAGGCGGCAGCCGGGCATCAGTCGCGCTTTTATGCGCTCGGCACCACATCGGCGAAACGCGGCTATTATTTCTCCTCGCCCATCGAAATCGGCGGCACCATCTATGGCGTCATCGTCTTTAAGGTGGATATCGACGGCATCGAAGCCTCATGGGGTGATGGCGACAGCCGCATCGTCGTGTCGGACCCCGAAGGCATCATCTTCATGACCGGCACGCCGCGCTGGCTGTACAGCAGTGTTCTGCCGCTGACGCCGGAGCGGCTGGCCAATACCAAGGCGTCCCGCCGGTATTCCGATGCGGTGCTGCGGGAACTGCCGGTGCAGCGTGGCTTTGATGGCGAGCATGCCATGCTGTCGATTTCCGAAGAGGGGGCCGACAAGGAGTTTCTGGTTCTGTCGCAGCTTATGCCGGAAGCGGGATGGACTGTTGCGGTGCTGATGGACACGGCGTCGGTCAGGGCGCAGGCGCAGAACTCCACCATCGTCGCTATCCTGCTCGTCTGCCTCGCCTTTCTCGGCGGCGCCATTCTGGTGCAGCGGCGCATGCGGTTGGCGGAACGCATCAAGCTGCAGGCGGAAGCGCAGGAAAACCTCGAGCGGCGGGTGGAGGAACGCACCGCCGATCTTGCCCGCGTCAACGGGCAGATCAAACAGGAAATCGCCGAACGGCGGCTGACGGAGCGGCGGTTGCGGCGCACGCAGGCGGATCTGATCCAGGCCGGAAAACTGGCGGGGCTAGGCCAGATGTCGGCGGCGCTGAGCCACGAGTTCAACCAGCCGCTGGCGGCCACCAAAACCTATGCGGATAGCGCGGCACTGCTGATCGAGCGCGGGCGTCCGGGTGAGGCGAGCGACAATCTGCGGCGCATTTCGGCGCTGATCGATCGCATGGCCTCGATCAGCCGCCACTTACGCAACTTTGCCCGCAAGCCGGAGGAAAAACTGTCGGTGGTTTCCTTTGATGACGTGATGCGCGACACGCTGGAAATCGTCGATGCACGTCTACGCGCTGCCGATGCGGCACTGACGATCGAGATGGACAGTCCGCCGCCGGTGGTGCTGGCCGGCGCGGTGCGGTTGCAGCAGGTTCTGGTCAACATCATCACCAATGCCGCCGATGCCATCGAGGGGCTGGAGGACCGGCGTATCATCGTTTCGGCTGCCCGCAGCGATGACGGGCGTGTCGTGATCTGCGTGCGTGACCACGGTCCGGGCGTACCCGCCGCCATTCGCGAGCGCATCTTCGATCCGTTCTACACCACCAAGGGTGTCGGCAAGGGGCTGGGGCTTGGCCTGTCGATCTCCTACAATATCGTCAAGGATTTTGGCGGCAGCCTTGTTGCCACCGATCATCCGGACGGCGGCGCGGTGTTTGCCATTGAGCTGACCTCTGCCGATGCCGCCATCGGGAGGGCCGCCGAATGAGCGAGCAGCGTGTGCTTCTGATCGACGATGAGGAGGAATTGCGGCGCTCCACCAGCCAGGCGCTGGAACTGGCGGGCCTGCATGTGCAGACCTTCTCCAATGCCGATCATGTGCTGGAACTGACCGGTTTCAGTTTCGACGGTATCGTGGTGAGCGATATCCGCATGCCGGGGCTGGATGGCATGACACTTCTGCACCGCATCCGCGAACTCGATGCGGAAATTCCGGTCATCCTTGTTACCGGCCATGGCGATGTGCAGCTGGCCGTGAAGGCGATGCGTGAGGGCGCCTATGATTTTCTCGAAAAACCCTTCACCGCCCAACATCTGGCCGGCATCATCCGTCGCGCACTCGACCGCCGCGCGCTGGTGCTGGAAAATCGTCGGCTGAAGGCTGTGGCCGGCAAACGCGACGATCTCGAAGCCCGGCTGCCGGGCCGGACGCAAGCCATGGTGGACCTGCGTTACGCCATCCGCGCCATCGGCGCGACCGATGCCGATACGCTGGTGATCGGCGAGACCGGGGCGGGCAAGGAAGTGGTGGCGCGGGCGCTTCACGATGTCAGCCCGCGCGCCAACCGGCCGTTTGTCGCCATCAACTGCGCGGCACTGCCGGAAAACCTGATCGAAAGCGAGCTTTTCGGCCATGAGCCGGGAGCGTTTCCGGGCGCGCTTCGGTCGCGTTACGGCAAATTCGAGCATGGCCGGGGCGGGACCATCCTGCTCGATGAGATCGGCTCCATGCCCTTCGATCTGCAGGCAAAATTCCTGCGGGTGCTGCAGGAGCGGGTGATCAACCGGCTCGGCTCCAATGAGACGGTGGAACTCGACGTGCGTTTCATCGCCACCAGCAAGGTCGATCTTGAGGCCGAGGTGCTGGCCGGGCGTTTTCGTGCCGATCTTCTCTACCGGTTGAATGTCGCGACCGTGCATGTGCCGTCTTTGCGGGAAAGGCGGGCGGATATTCCGTTGTTGTTCCTGCAATTGGTGCGGGAGGCGGCGGCGCGGTATGGTCGCGAGGATCAGCCGATTTCGCACGAGCTGCTCTCTACTGTCTCGCAGCGCGACTGGCCGGGCAATGTGCGTGAATTGCGCAATGCCGCTGACCGGCTTGTGCTCGGGCTTGATCTCAATCCAGGTGATATTTCGGGCTCTGCTAAATCGCCGGATGGACGGCTGGCGGAACGGGTGGCGGCGTTCGAGCGCACCGTGATTGCCGATGCCATCGCCGCGCATGGCGGGGCGCTGCGACCGGTTTACGAACAGCTCGGCATTTCCCGCAAGACGCTTTACGAGAAGATGCAGCGGCATGGGCTGGACAAGAAATTGCTGGGTGCGGAGTAGGGGGCATACGGTTTTGCTACATTACCGGGACGGTGCGCCCATCCGATCTCCCCCCATGTGGGGGAGATAGAAGGGAGACCGTGGCGCCGTCCTCGTTCACCCAATTTGTTTTCGGCAGTCGATCCGCTAATCCCAAATGTGTCGAAATCCACCCATGTCATGCGCGCTATGGGTGAAACTCCACCCATTACCCCCACTGAACCTCTTGAAAAACCGGCAAGCGCGAAGCGGCTGATTGCGCAGGCCGAACAAGCTGCGGACAGATGAACCATTCGGACGAAGCGGGAGGAGCCGTGGCCGTCCGGTTCGGTTTATCTGGGAGGGTAACAATGAAAATCCTGAATACGATTTTGGGCGCGACGGTTTTTGCCGCCGCTGGCGTCATCGCGTCTGCTGCCTTTGCGCAGACTTTTCCGTCACGCTCGATCACCATGGTCGTGCCATTCGCGGCCGGTGGCCCGACCGATACGGTGGCGCGCCTCGTTGCTGAATCCATGTCGAAAGATCTCGGCCAGCAGATCGTCGTCGAAAATGTCGGCGGTGCCGGTGGCACGCTCGGTGCCGGTCGTGTCGCCAATGCGGATGCCGATGGTTATACCGTGCTGTTGCACCATATCGGCATGGCCACCAGCGCCACGCTTTACCGCAAGCTGCCCTATGACACGTTGAACGCCTTCGAATATGTCGGCCTCGTTACCGACGTGCCGATGACCGTCGTTGCCCGCAAGGATCTCGACGTCAAGGATTTCAAGGGTCTGGTGGAATATGCCAAGGCCAATAGCGACAAGGTGACGGTGGCCAATGCCGGTATCGGCGCTGCCTCGCATCTCTGCGGCATGCTGTTCATGTCGGCCATCGAAACGCCGCTCGTCACCGTGCCCTACAAGGGCACCGGCCCGGCCATGACCGACCTTTTGGGCGGTCAGGTCGATATCATGTGCGACCAGACCACCAACACCACCAAGCAGATCCAGGGTGGCACGATCAAGGCTTACGCCGTCACCTCGCCGGAGCGTCTGGCCATTTTCAAGGATATCCCGACGGTTGCCGAAGAAGGTGTTCCCGCCATGCAGGTGGGCATCTGGCACGGCATCTACACGCCGAAGGGCACGCCGAAAGAGGCCAATGATCGCTTGTCCAAGGCGTTGCAGGTGGCTCTGAAGGACCCGAACATCGCGTCGCGTTTCGCCGAACTCGGCACGCTGCCTTCGCCGGAGGCCGATGGCACGCCGGCTGCGCTGAAGGCAAAGCTGGAAAGCGAAATCGCCCGCTGGGAACCGGTCATCAAGGCGGCTGGTCAGTACGCGGACTGAGGGCCGGTTTCGGTCATCTGACCCGTCCAAGTGGCCTAGCCCCTCACCAACAAAATCTACGACTTGGCTGCGCCAAGGCCGTGATTTTGTAACCTCTCCCGCAAGGGGAGAGGGAGGGGTGCCGAACTCGCCGCGCATTACCTCTCCCCTTGTGGGAGAGGAAGCAATTTCAACATCTTGGCCTCAAGGCCAAGTGTTAGAAATTGCAGGTGAGGGGCAAGGTCCTTGGTCTGGTGAGATCTGATGTGCAGTCCAATGCATAGTTTGGAGACACCATGAATTCCCTGAAATTCGACAGAACCAATCTCATCTGCGGGCTGATCTTCGTCGGCATCGGCATCTTCTTCGCGCTTCAGTCGCTGGATCTGGAACTCGGCACGGCATTCCGCATGGGGCCGGGGTATTTCCCGTTCATCCTGGCGCTCGCGCTCATCCTGTTCGGCGGCATCATTCTGGTGCAGTCGCTGCGGGTGGAACATGAGCCGATCAGCGGTATCGCCTGGCGCGGCATGATCTTCATTCTCGCCGCTCCCATCCTGTTCGGCATCACCGTGCGCGGCCTCGGTTTTGGTCCGGCGCTGTTCATTTCCGCCTTCGTCGCCTGTTTTGCCTCGACGCGGATGAAGCCGCTTCCGGCTTTGGCGCTTTCGGTGGCTGTGACGTTTTTCTCCATCCTGGTTTTTACCTACGGGCTCGGTCTGCCGTTCCGTCTCGTCGGCCCCTGGCTCGGTTATTAGGATCAGCGCGACATGGAACTTTTTGACAATCTCGCGCTCGGATTTTCGACCGCAACCTCGCTTGAAAACCTGTTCTTCTGCCTGATCGGCGTGCTGCTCGGCACGCTGATCGGCGTGTTGCCGGGCATCGGCGCCACCGCCACCATCGCCATGCTGTTGCCGATCACATTCCAGCTGGAGCCGGTTTCCTCGCTGATTATGCTCGCCGGCATCTATTACGGTGCGCAATATGGCGGCTCCACCACCGCCATCCTCATCAACATGCCGGGTGAATCCTCATCCGCCGTCACCGCCATCGATGGCTACCAGATGGCCCGCAAGGGCAAGGCCGGTGCGGCACTGGCGATCGCCGCCATCGGTTCGTTTTTCGCCGGCACCGTCTCCACCTTTCTTGTCGCCATCTTTGCGCCGCCGCTCACCGTGATCGCGCTGAAATTCGGCGCCGCCGAATATTTCTCGCTGATGGTGGTCGGCCTCGTCTCCTCCATCGCGCTGGCGCATGGCTCGATCATCAAGGCGCTGGCCATGGTGTCGCTCGGCCTTCTGCTAGGCCTTGTCGGCACCGACATCTATTCCGGCACGCCGCGCTTCACGCTAGGCATTCGCGAATACTCCGACGGGCTGAACTTTGTCGCCGTCGCCGTCGGTATCTTTGGCGTCGCGGAAATCCTGCGCAATCTGGAAAACGAAAGCACCCGCACGGTGCTGATGTCGAAGGTGAGCGGACTGATGCCGAGCCGAGAGGATTTTCGCGCGATGATCGCACCTGTGCTGCGCGGCACGGCGGTCGGCTCCATCCTTGGTATCCTGCCGGGCGGCGGGGCGATCCTTGCGGCCTTCGCGTCCTACACGATCGAAAAGAAGGTCTCAAAGCACCCGGAAGAGTTCGGTCATGGCGCGATTGCCGGTGTTGCAGGCCCCGAAAGCGCCAACAATGCCGGTGCGCAGACCTCGTTCATCCCGCTCCTGACGCTCGGTATTCCGGCCAACCCGGTGATGGCGCTGATGATCGGTGCGATGATCATCCAGGGTATCGTACCCGGCCCGAATGTGGCGTCCGAACAGCCAGCTCTGTTCTGGGGCATCATCGCCTCGATGTGGATCGGCAACCTGATGCTGGTCATCCTCAATCTGCCGCTGATCGGGCTGTGGGTGAAGCTTCTGACCATTCCCTACTACGTGCTCTTCCCCATCATCATGGCGTTCTGCTCGATCGGGGTCTACAGCGTCTCGTCCAATGTCTACGACCTCTATGCCGTCGCCTTTTTCGGTTTCATAGGTTACGTGCTGGTAAAACTGCGCTGCGAACCGGCACCGCTTCTGCTCGGCTTCGTACTCGGGCCTTTGCTGGAAGAGAACCTGCGGCGTGCGATGATCCTGTCGCGCGGTGATGCGACGACCTTCATCACCCGGCCGATCAGCGCCGGATTGCTGTTCATCGCTGCGGCTGTTCTGGTCATCGTCTTCCTGCCAAGCGTCAAGGCAAAGCGCGAAACGGTGTTTCAGGAAGAGGATTGAGGGTTTGGCTCGGCGCAGGTGGTCGGGAAGGTCGAAAACCTCTCCTCCGCCATCCTCGGCCTTGTGCCGAGGATCTGCGACCGCCTGATATTTTTGGCGTGGTCAGATCCTCGGGACAGGCCCGAGGATGACGAAAACATGCGAGCCGGATTGGCCGTCGAGGTCCGATTTTTTATTCCTCAGCCAGCCTCTGCAAATGCTGCAGTTCCTCCACCGGCACCGGTCCAGCAATCCGCCGCAACAGCATCTGCCCCATCAGCAGCCCTGCCTCGGACAAATCCTCGTAGATCGTTTCCACGCGTGGCCGGATCTGGTCGAACAGACCCGATGTCTGCTTGGCGACAAAATCCACCTCGCGGCCGGGCAGAAGCCCGTGGTCGTGGCAGGCTGCCATGATCGCCATGGCCACCACTTCGCCGCCGCAGACAAAGCCATCCGGCGGCGAGGACTGGTGCAGGCGCTGGTCGAAATAGCGGCGGATATCGTCGGACTTGCTGTCCAGCGAAATGCCGGTGGCGATCTCGTAGCCGACGCCTTCCTCGCGCACCGCCGTCATGAAACCGTGGCGCATGTGGTGAGAGAAGGTGAAGGTGTCGGGTGGCAGCACGATCGCCAGTTTTGCGCAGCCCGAGGCGATCAGCTTCTTGGCCGCCCGGTAGGCGAAATCGTAATTGTCGTAATCGACGAAGGGATGCGGTGTCGCAAGTTCTGTGCGGCCATGACAGATGAACGGAAAATCGTTCTGCATCAGCAGTTTGACCCGGTCGTCCATCGGCTGGGTGCGGGTGAAGATGATGCCGTCGGCCAGCCGGTTGCGCAGGATATGTTCCACCGGTTCGATCTGTGGACTGTCGGAAAAATGCGGTGAGATGACGAGGTGGTAGGGCGTGCCGCGCAGCGCTGCCGTCAGCCCGTTGATCATCGAGGTGGCGTAGCCGAGAATTTCCTCGTGCGGATCGAGGATCAGGCTGATCACCTGCGTGCGGCCGGTGCGCAGGCGTTGGGCGGCGCGATCCGGCAGATAGCCGATTTCGGCAGCCACGTGCGCCACGCGCTGGCGCGTTTCCAGCGCGATCTGCGGCGCGCCGGCAAGCGCCCGCGACACGGTGGTAACAGCAAGGCCGGTCAGGTCGGCAATCGTCCGCAATGTTGGTTTGGCGGCATCGCTTCCGCGCACAGCGCCTTTTGCGCGACGTACGGGACGGCGCTCCTTAAGATCGTCCAGCGGCATCAGGCAGTCCTCCTCCACGACGCACGGCTGGCTGGAGACCGCACGACATTGTGAAAACGTTGCAAAAGCCAACTGATATTTCAAGTTCTGTTTTCGTCGATCCGTGTATTTCGATGAAATTCAGACATTTAGGGGCATTTTTCGGGTTTTTGACAAACTGCAATTGGCGGGTTGACAGCGACCATGGTTGTATCGTTATAAATTTGCATATCCGGAGAGGAGCCCGGATTTGAGGGAGAGAGATCATGAATATGCGTATTATCGCCCAGCTTGCAGCTGGCGCGGCACTCATCGCGTTGGCTGCCGGTAGCGCCAAGGCTGCTGAAGAGGTCGAAGTTCTGCACTGGTGGACCGCCGGTGGCGAAGCCGCAGCGCTCAACGTGCTGAAGGAAAACCTCGCCAAGGAAGGCGTTTCCTGGAAGGACATGCCGGTTGCCGGCGGTTCCGGCGTGCAGGCCATGACCGCTTTGCGTGCCCGTGTCACCTCCGGTGATCCGCCGACCGCCGTGCAGATGCTCGGCTTCGACATTCGCGACTGGGCCGAACAGGGCGTCGTTGGCAATCTCGACGATCTCGCTGAAAAGCAGGGCTGGGGCAAGGTCATCCCGGAAGCGCTGCAGGCGTTTTCGAAATATGACGGTCACTGGATCGCCGCACCTGTCAACGTGCACTCCACCAATTGGCTGTGGCTGAACAAGGCCGCCTTCGACAAGGCTGGCGGTAAGGAACCAGCCAACATCGACGAGCTGATCGCGCTGCTCGACAAGTTCAAGGAACAGGGCCTGACGCCGCTCGCTCATGGCGGCCAGCCATGGCAGGACGGCACATTGTGGGAATCCGTCGTTCTGTCGACCGGCGGCATGGATTTCTACAAGAAAGCCGTCATCGACCTCGATCCGGCCGCTCTTTCGGGCGACCAGATGAAGAAGGTCTTCGACACGATGACCAAGCTTCGCACCTATTTCGACCCCAATTTCTCCGGTCGTGACTGGAACCTGTCGACGGCTCTCGTCATCGAAGGCAAGGCCGGCGCCCAGCAGATGGGTGACTGGTCGAAGGGCGAATGGCTGCGCGCCAACAAGAAGCCGGGCACCGATTTCGTGTGCATGCGCTTCCCCGGCACGCAGGGCAATGTTCTGTTCAACGCCGACCAGTTCGTGATGTTCGACGTGGGTGACGCCAAGCGCGATGCACAGATGAAGCTTGCTTCGGCTGTTGAGGATCCGGCTTTCCAGATCGCTTTCAACACCGTCAAGGGTTCCGTTCCGGCCCGTACCGACGTGCCCGGCGACCAGTTCGACGATTGCGGCAAGAAGGGCATCAAGGATGTCGCCGATGCTGCAAAGGCGGGCACGCTGGTCGGTTCGCTGGCCCATGGTTACGCCCAGCCCGGCGCCATCAAGGAAGCCGTGTTCGACGTGATCACCCAGCATCTGAACGGTCAGATCGACACGGCAACGGCATTGAAGCGTCTGCCGGAAGCGGTTGCTGCTGCGAAGTGATTGGCTGTTTGGGATCCAGGTGAGGGGGAAGCCCCTCACTTGCGATTTCTAGCACTTAGCTGACGCTAAGGTGCTGAAATCGCTTTCTCTCCCGCAAGGGGAGAGATAAGGGCGCCGCGCCATCAGCGATTTACCTCTCCCCTTGTGGGAGAGGATACAAAATCGGCATCTTAGCTTCAGCTAAGTGCCAGATTTTGTTGGTGAGGGGCTCTCTTCGCGCCCTCCAACATGCAAATTTTCTCTGCCGGAGATCATCATGACCACAATCGAACCGGCAACCGCTTCGCCGCCGCGCCGAAACTTCGCCGACAGCCTGCGCGGCTGGCTGCCGAAGCTCGTGCTGGCGCCGTCCTTTGCGGTGATCCTGCTGTTCGTCTACGGTTTCATCCTGTGGACCGTCTATCTGTCCTTTACCAATTCGCGCATCCTGCCGGTCTACAAGCTGGTTGGTTTCGATGCCTATGTGCGCCTGTGGTCGCAACCGAACTGGTATATGGCGATGAAGAACCTCGCCATTTTCGGCGTGCTCTATATCGGCATCTGCATTTCCATCGGACTTGGCCTCGCCATCCTGATGGATCAGCGCATCCGCGCCGAAGGGATATTGCGGCCGATCTTTCTTTATCCGATGGCGCTGTCCTTCGTGGTGACCGGCACTGCCTGGAAATGGTTTCTGAACCCCGGCCTTGGCATCGAGAACACGATGCACAATCTCGGCTGGGAGAGTTTCAAATTCGACTGGCTGGTGAACCCGGACATGGCGATCTACACCGTCGTCATCGCCGGTGTCTGGCAGGCATCCGGTTTCGTCATGGCGATGTTTCTGGCCGGCCTGCGCGGTATCGATGGCGAGATCATCAAGGCCGCCCAGATCGACGGTGCGCCGCTGACAAAGATCTATCGCCGCATCATCATTCCCATGCTGCGCCCGGTTTTTCTCTCGGCCTTCATCGTGCTCGCGCATATGGCGATCAAGTCCTATGACCTTGTGATTGCGCTGACCGGCGGCGGGCCGGGCAATGCCACCGAACTGCCGTCCACCTTCATGTATTCCTACACGTTCACCCGCAGCCAGATGGCCGTCGGTTCGGCCAGTGCGGTGATGATGCTGATGGGGATCACGGCGATCATCGTGCCCTATCTCTATTCCGAACTGCGGGAGAAACGCTGATGAGCGGCGCCATCAACGAAACCGTCAGCGGCGGCTCGGCCAAAACCGCCCGCGTGGTGATTTACGGCCTGCTCATCCTGCTCGCCGCCATCTATCTTCTGCCGCTTTACGTGATGCTGACCACCTCGCTGAAATCACTCGACGAGATCCGTGGCGGTGACATGCTGTCCTTGCCAGCATCGCCATCGATCGCGGCCTGGACCAAGGCATGGGGCGAGGCCTGCATCGGCGTCACCTGCACCGGCATCAAGGGCTATTTCTGGAACTCCATCAAGATGGTGGTTCCGGCGGTGATCATCTCCACACTGCTCGGTGCACTGAACGGTTACGTGCTGACCAAGTGGCGTTTTCCGGGCCACAAGATCATTTTTGGCATGATGCTGTTTGCCTGCTTCATCCCGTTTCAGGCGGTGCTGATCCCGATGGCGCGCATGCTCGGCATGATGGGCATCGCCAACACCACGACCGGCCTCGTTTTCGTCCACGTGATCTACGGTCTCGGTTTCACGACGCTGTTTTTCCGCAACTATTACGAGGCGTTTCCGGACGAGTTGATCAAGGCGGCGATGATGGATGGTGCCGGGTTCTTCCGCATCTTCTGGCGCATTCTGCTGCCGACCTCGGGGCCGATCATCGTCGTCACCGTCATCTACCAGTTCACCAATATCTGGAACGACTTTCTGTTCGGCGTCTCCTTCTCGTCCGGCGGTTCCTCGCCGATGACGGTGGCGCTGAACAACCTCGTTGCCTCCTCCACTGGCGTGAAAGAGTACAATGTCGACATGGCCGCGGCCGTCTTTGCCGCCCTGCCGACCCTGTTCGTCTACATCGTCGCCGGACGCTATTTCGTGCGCGGCCTGATGGCCGGCGCAGTCAAGGGATAAATCCATGAGCTTTCTTGAAATCAGGAACCTGCGCAAGAAGATCGGTACTGTCGAAGTCCTGAAAGGCATCGATATCGAGCTGGAAAAGGGCGGGTTTCTCGTTCTCGTCGGCCCTTCCGGCTGCGGCAAGTCCACGCTTCTCAACGCCATTGCCGGTCTGCTGCCGCTGACCTCGGGCGACATCGTCATCGACGGGCAGGTGGTCAATGACCTGCATCCATCGCAGCGTGATATCGCCATGGTGTTCCAGTCCTACGCGCTTTATCCGAACATGACGGTGGAGGAGAACATCGCCTTTGCGCTGGAAATGCGCGGCGTGCCGAAGGCGGAGCGTGAGGCATCGGTCAAGGCTGCCGCGAAAACGCTGCAGATCGAACACCTGCTGAAGCGTCGCCCGAGCCAGTTGTCCGGTGGCCAGCGCCAGCGTGTCGCCATGGGCCGTGCGCTGGTGCGCAAGCCGCGTGTCTTCCTGTTCGACGAGCCGCTGTCCAACCTCGATGCCAAACTGCGCGTTGAAGTGCGTGCCGAGATCAAGTCTCTGCACCAGAATACGCACGCGACCATCGTTTACGTCACCCACGACCAGATCGAGGCAATGACGCTGGCGACCAAGATTGTCGTGTTGAAGGAAGGCACCGTGCAGCAGGTCGGCACGCCGGCCGAAATCTACAATCTGCCCGCCAACCTGTTCGTGGCCGATTTCATGGGCTCGCCGGCGATGAACATGCTGGACGGCAAGGTGGTGGGCACCGGGCCTGAGGCCCGTATCACGCTGTTCGGCGACCAGAATATCAGCGTTCCGGTGCCGCCGACGGTGACTGCGGGTGCGCTCAAGGATGGTCAATCGGTGCTGCTGGGTCTTCGCCCGGAAGCGATCACCGATACCGGACTGGTCGATCCGCAGGCCCGCTCGGTCGCCCAGATCGAGGCGCCGGTGACGATGACCGAGCCGACCGGATCGGACACCTTTGTGACGGCGGCACTCGGCGGAAAACACTTTACCGCCCGCACCCGTGCCGAAGTGGCCTGTGCGCCGGGCGACACGTTCCGCTTTGCCTTCAACCTCGACAAGGCGGTTGTTTTCGATCCGCAGAGCGGGTTGCGTCTTTAGTCTTTTCTGTATTTGTAGACCGTCATGGGAAGCCGGTTATACTGCGGCTTCCCTTTTGCGTTTTGCCCGGCCGTGCAGGGCGAGATCGCTAAAAATCCTTTCAAATTATAGGCTTGTCTCTTCGCTAAATTCAAATTTCATGAGCATCGCACACAATCCAACTTGGACTCGTGATCGAATTCGGATAGAAGACGTTAACCTCTTTGGACGGGACGAGGGTCAGGACTATCGGAATGCGAATGGCGGGGGCCGCGAATCATTCGTCTGGCTTGAAAGAGTTGGGCGCACTGGATGGGTAGGTTTTCACACCTTTTCCCCAAGGCGACCATTGGCGCCTACCTGATCGCTTTTGCCGCCGTTATTGCTCTGCCACTGCTCGCCTTCGTCGTGTTTTTGATGTTCCAGCTGGAGCAGAACGAGCGCGAAATCCTCAACAGCGAAACCGCGGAAGATGCGCAGATCATCGGTCGTGCCATCGATCGCGAGCTGCGCGACATGTCCACCACATTGCGCCTGCTCAGCACCTCGCCGGAGATCGAGCGCGGCCAGTTTGCCGATTTCCATCGTCGCACCCAGTCCAGCCTGCGCGGCAGTTCGCTTTACGCGCTTCTCGTTGCCGAAGATGGCCAGCTTCTTTTGAATACGCGCGTGCCGTTCGAAACAGCGCTTGGCAAGATGGGCAATATGCCGGCACTCAGCTCGGCTCTGCGTTCTGGCCGCACTGAAGTTTCGGATGTCTTTCGCGGTGCGACCAGCGGCAACTGGGTTTTCAACGTGACCATGCCGTTTCCCAAGGACACGCGCGGTGACATCGGTGCGCTGATCCTGACGCAGAATGTTTCCGACCTGAAGAATGTGCTGTCGACCGAAGGCCTGCCAAAGGACTGGTCGGTGGCGGTGCTTGATCAGACCGGCAAGATCGTGGTGGCGGATGGCGCGACGGGTTTGACGGTCGCAAGCCCGTTCCCTGCCGATACGCTGTCGCTGATGAGGGGGCAGAACGGCACGATCGAGGATGTCGGCGGTTCGCCGCGGCAGATGTATGGCTTTTACATTCATCCCGAATGGGGATGGCGGGTCATCGTCTGGGGGCCGATTGCGTCGGCGCAGGCGAGCATTCTCAGCACATGGCGATACCTGATCGCCGGCAGCGGATTGCTGCTGCTGATCGGCTTTGGTTTCGCCTGGCTGGTGGCGCGGCAGCTGCGCGTTCCCATCCGTCAGATTTCCGAGATGGCCGACCGGATCGGCAAGGGGGAAATCGTCTCGCCTGTCGAAACCAGGATCATCGAGGCGAACCATGTGGCGATTGCGCTTTCCAACGCCTCGTTCGATCGCAGCCAGGCCGAGGACCGCATTCACCTGATCCTGCATGAACTGGTGCATCGCACCAAGAACATTCTGACGCTGATCCAGGCGATGATGCGCCAGCTTGCCCGGCAGGATACGACGATGGAAGAGTTCCAGAAGGCGATCAGCACACGCCTGCAGGGACTGGGCCGCTCCATCGAAGCGCTTGCGCGCGAGCAATGGGCCGGTGTGCCGATGCGCCGCGTCGTCGAAATCCATCTTGCGAATTTTTCCGAAACGCTGGATCGTGTCGACATGCGCGGCGAGGATTTTGTGCTGAAGGCGGAGGCGGTGCAGAACCTTGGCCTCGTCCTGCACGAACTGACCACCAATTCGATGAAATATGGCGCACTGTCCTCGCAGAACGGCCGTGTCGAAATTTCGTGGTCCGATGTGGCTTCGGAAAGCGGCGAGCGCACGCTCAAACTCGTATGGGCGGAAAGCGGCGGGCCACCGGTTCGTGCGCCATCATCGACCGGTTTCGGCACCACCATCATCAAACGTCATGCCTCTGCCGCCTTTGCCGGAAGGGCGGATGCGGAATATCCGGTGGAGGGTTTCCGATGGACGCTGACGGCACCGCGCAACCAGCTTGAGCGCACCGCGGAAGATCGTCGCCGGGAAGCGGCCCGGCTGGGATAAGCAACCGGCCGCGATCGCCAGCCTGCTAACCTGAATGTGACGGAACCAAGCCGGTGACATCGCCGTTTGGCGGGAATGGACGCGTATTCATCCACTTCCGTATCTGAGCCCGGTGAGGGCCTCGCCATCCTCTCCACCATCGGCCTGACCTATGTCAGCGACAGCGAGCCGGGAATCCGGCGTCTGCGGCGCGGCAAGGGTTTTTCCTACAAGCTGCCAGACGGTTCGCTTCTTGCCGAACAGGCGCACAAGCTGCGCATCGGTTCGCTCGGCCTGCCGCCCGCCTATGAGAATGTGTGGATCTGTCTCGATCCGACAGGCCACCTGCAGGCGACCGGGTTCGATAGCCGCGGGCGAAAACAGTATCGCTACCATGCCGATTGGCAGTTGTTTCGCAGCGAGCTGAAATACGATCAGATGATCGAGTTCGGCGAGGCCTTGCCGAAAATCCGCAGGAAAGTTCAACGCGATCTGGCCGAAGGGCTTGATGGTCCGCAGGCGGTGATTGCCGCACTGGTGGCGCTGCTCGATGCCACGCATCTGCGTGTCGGCAACCGCGCCTATGCCAAGGAAAACAAGACTTACGGTGCCACCACGCTTCTGAAACGGCACATGAAACTGTCGGATGACAGCATGGTGCTGAAATTCACCGCCAAGGGCGGCAAGCGCGTCAGCCACACGATCCGTCATCCGCGGCTGCAACGTATTCTCGAAGACATTGCCGACCTGCCGGGCCGTCAGCTGTTTTCCTGGCCGGACGACGATGGCGTGCCGCGCGGCATCGACAGCGGGCGACTGAATGCCTATCTGGCCGCTGCTTCAGGCCTGCCGATTTCGGCCAAGACTTTTCGCACATGGGGCGGCAGCCTTGCCGCGTTCATGGCGGCGTGGAAGGCAGCGTCGGCCAACGAGATCGTGCGGATCAAAATGCTGACGGCGGCGGCATCGGAAGAGCTGCAGAACACGCCGGCCGTGTGCCGCTCCAGCTATATCCACCCCGGCATTCTGGCGTTGGCCGAGGATGTTTCGCCACTCGAAAAGATCATGGCGACGCCAAAACTGGTGGAGAAGGAGACCAGCAGCCTCAAGGCGGATGAGCGGCGATTGCTGGCGTTTCTGAAGCTGGTGGGGTGAGGGGGGCGAATGGTGAGTAGTGAGAGCGCACGTCCCGGTCTTTCGTCTTCCTGAGGCTTGTCCCGGGGATTTGACCCCGTAACCACACACTCATCGTAGCAGATGCTCGGGACGCTGCCCGAGCATGACGGCCGTTTGGGGTGCTCCCGAAACAAAAAAACGCCCGCCATATCACCGGCGAGCGCTACATTCATTTCACCTTGGCGGCAGCTTCACGCCGCGCGTCTATGCAAACCTTCCTGCACTTCCTCGACGATCTTGCCGACAAAGGCGGCCAGATCATCCGGGGAGCGAGAGGTGATGATGCCGTTGTCGACCACCACTTCCTCGTCCTTCCAGGATGCGCCAGCATTGCGCACATCTGTGCGGATCGACGGGTAGGAGGTCGCCTTGCGACCGCGCAGAGCGTCGGCTTCGATCAGCAGCCATGGCGCATGGCAGATGGCCGCCACCGGCTTGCCGCTTCTGACGAAATCGCGCACCACCTTCATGGCGCTCGCATCGGCGCGCAGCTTGTCGGGGTTGATCTGGCCGCCCGGCAGAACCAGCGCGTCGAAATCCGCAGCGTTGACATTGGCGGCCTGAAGATCGACCGTGACGCTGTCACCCCAGTCTGTCTTGTCCCAGCTCTTGATTTCACCGGTCTTGATCGACGCGATCTTCACCTCAGCGCCTTTGCTCGTCAGTTCTTCGAGTGGCACGCGCAGTTCGGAGCGCTCATAGCCGTCGGTCGCGAGAATGAGGATGCGGGCGGAACTGATCTTCGTCATGCAATTCTCCTTTTATGTTTTTGCGGCCGTCAAAGGCGGCCGGTGGAAAGATCGCGTCCGTTGATGGAGGCCGGGACGCTCATTTCTTCCCGAGAGGATCGCGGCAGCGGAAGCTTGACTGCTTCCGGCACGACCACATGAAGCTCACGGTCCGGCACGGCTTTCAACTGCCGCGGGGTGCGAGCGAAAGTTAAGAGACCTGTTAGTCTCGAAAGGATATGGCTCGAAAAAAGATTGGTCATGGTGTTTCTCCCGTCGCCCGAAAAGGTCTGATGCCTTTTCCATGAAGAGCTAACCGTGGGCCGGGAGAAACGTTCCATCGGAACGGCGCGCGATCCATCGAAAGGATCGCCGGGGCATGTCTCAGATCGGCACGACCAGCATGGCGCACATGGCGACTGCGAGGACGACGCTGGCGATTTCAAACCATTCCTTGGTCATTGTTCTTACTCCCTGACTGGTGAGTAAAGAACGACGATCTCGCGTTTCTGTTCCACACATTCGCCACATATGTGGAGCGCTGCCACATATGTGAATAATGCCTTAGAGCGGTTCATTGTTAAATGGAAACGGTTCTGCCGGAGCAGGTTTTCGTCGGGGCAGTGGCGATTGGCGAAGTGCATACCACCGGGTACGTGCGAGCCGATCGCCGCTGATCCCGGCGGAAAGATGTCCGGCCCTTACGGGTTGGCTGAAACGGGCCGGCTGATCGCATGGCCGGCTTGGCCGTATGCTGTGGCTACGACACGCGCCAGCCATGCGACCATCCAACTCCGTTTGAGCCAACAGAACCGATTCCATTTAACAATGAACCGCTCTAATTACTCGTGTCGAGTTTCTGCTGCGCCTTCATGCGGGCGCGCGCCGTTTCCACGATTGAGCGACTTTCCCGTGCCGTCGCGGTTTCGATGGCAAAACCTTCGCCGGGTGCGATGCCGGGATCTTCCTCGTGATCCTTGAAGGTCGCATCCTCGGTCAGGCGGTGCAGCAGCGCTTTTGTTGTTTCCTCGCCGCCCATCATGGCGGCCAGCCAGGTGATCATCAATTCGCGGTGGGCGTTGAGCCGGCCTTCCAGTTCTTCGGATGAGAGTGCGGGCATGGCAGTCCTCCTGTGGCTGTGGTTTGTCACATCGGCACATAGAGGAGAGGGCGGGCGAGGGAAGCCTCGTCGGCTTTTTGCCGTATTTCGATTTCCGGACGGAACGAAATGCCGCGCTGCATCATTACTGGGCCGAACCTTAGGGTCAAAACTCAATCAGGATAGCGGTTCTGTTGGCGATGATGGGATTGAATGGAAGCAAACAAGCGCAAGACAAGACCTCTTGGTCTTGTCGAGCATTGTTTGCGATCAGTCGGCCCATCATCGCCAATCCTTCGGACAAGCCGTATTTTGTGCCTGCGGGCGTCGGAAAGGTTTGAAAATGATGAGCATTTCCTGCACCTCTCCTTCTACTCAGGCACAAAATACGGCTTGCATAACCGCTATCCTGATTGAGTTTTGACCCTAACCCCTCACTTGAACCCAGAGTGGCGCGGCATGGATATGACAGTGAAAAATTTCGAGATCACAGCAGGATCGTGGACACAGCTTGGCGCCAATTTCGATGGTGAGGGTACCAATTTCGCGATCTTTTCCGCGCATGCCGAACGTGTCGAACTTTGTCTGTTCGACAATAGCGGCTCCGTCGAGATCGCCCGGCTGACACTGCCGGAATATACCAACGAGATCTTTCACGGTTATATCCCCGGCCTCAAGCCCGGCCAGCTTTATGCCTACCGCGTGCATGGCAAATTCGAACCGGAAGCCGGCCATCGCTTCAATGCCAACAAGCTGCTGATCGATCCTTACGCCCGCGAACTGGTGGGCGAGTTCAAGTGGAACGAGGCGCATTTCGCCTATGACCTGCTTGCCGAAGACAAGGATCTGACCTTCAACGAGCTGGACAGCGCGCCCTACACGCCGAAATGCCGGGTCATCGACCCCTACGGCTTTGATTGGGGCAAGGATGCTTCGCCCAACATCTCATGGCCGGCGACCATCGTCTATGAGACGCATGTGAAGGGTTTTACGCAGCTCAACAAGGCGATCCCTGAAAATCTGCGCGGCACATTCGAGGGCATGGGCCACAAGGCGACGGTGGATTACATCAAGAGCCTCGGCATCACTTCCGTCGAACTGATGCCGATCCACGAATTCCCGCAGGACCAGCATCTGCTGGACAAGGGCCTCAACAATTTCTGGGGTTACAATTCGATCGGCTTTTTCGCGCCGGCCTCGCGCTATTATGGGCCGAACGGCATTGCCGGTTTCCGCGACATGGTGCGGTCCTTCCACGATGCCGGCATCGAGGTCATTCTCGACGTGGTCTATAACCACACGGCCGAAGGCAACGAGCTTGGGCCGACCTTGTCCTTCAAGGGCATCGACAACTTTTCCTATTACCGCACCCTGCCGGACCAGCATCGCTATTACATCAACGATACCGGCACCGGAAACACGGTGAACACTTCGCATCCGCGCGTGCTGCAGATGGTGATGGATAGTCTTCGTTACTGGACCGAACACATGCATGTGGACGGTTTCCGCTTCGATCTTGGCACCATTCTCGGCCGCGAGCCGGAAGGCTTTGACGAACGCGGTGGTTTCTTCGATGCCGTCACGCAGGACCCGATCCTGTCGAAGACAAAACTGATCGGCGAGCCATGGGATATCGGTCCGGGCGGTTATCAGGTCGGTGGTTTTCCGCCGGGCTGGGCCGAATGGAACGACAAATATCGCGATACGGTGCGCGAATACTGGAAGGGCGACAACGTGGCGACCGATTTCGCCGCCCGTCTTCTCGGCTCCGGCGATCTTTACGACCAGCGCGGCCGTCGCCCGTGGTCGAGCGTCAATTTCGTTACCGCCCATGACGGGTTCACCTTGAACGATCTCGTTTCCTACAACGAGAAGCACAACGAGGCGAATGGCGAAGACAATAACGACGGCCATAACGACAACCGTTCCTATAATTACGGTGAGGAAGGTCCGACCGACGACGAGGGCATCAATGCGGTGCGCGAGCGCCAGAAGCGCAATTTTCTCGCCACGCTGCTGTTTTCGCACGGCACGCCGATGCTGCTGGCCGGCGACGAATTCGGCCGCAGCCAGATGGGCAATAATAACGGCTATTGCCAGGACAGCGACATTTCATGGGTCCACTGGGAGGACCTGCCGGAGAGCTGCGAGGAGCTGCGCGAGTTTACGCGCCAGATCATCGCTCTCCGGCAGACTCAGCCATTGCTCAGACGCGAAAACTGGCGCGACGGGCTGGATGTGAAATGGTTCAACGCTGGCGGTGGTTTCCAGACCCCGGAACAGTGGGAGGAAGGCTCGACGATTGGCCTTTATCTCGGCCGTGGCGACCTGAAGGAGGAAGAGGGCATCTGGCACGATGTGCTTTTGCTGTTCAATCCGTTCGAAGGCACGGTGCCGTTCCGCATCCCGCAGTTCGGCGAGGGCGGCTGGGTGCTGGAACTGAGCACGGCGGATCTTTCACTGCATGGTCAGGTGATCACCAAGGAAAAGGACTTTGAACTGGAAGGCCGCAGCCTGGTTCTGTTCCGCCGGCCTTAAACCTTTCCGCGACGTCATGCTCGGGCCTGTCCCGAGCATCTGCTACGTTCAATTCGTGACCGTGTGATCAGATCCTCGGGTGAAGGCCCGAGGATGACGTTGCGCGTGGGCTTGCCCTGTCCACCTTATTTTGCGATCACCTCTCGGTAGGACTTCCGCGAAGGAGACGCGTCATACCGACCGGCAAAGACAAGCAGAAATCCGTGTTCTTTCGTTGGGCGTGTCGA
The DNA here is from genome assembly GCF_050455485.1 of Neorhizobium sp. BT27B. NCBI lineage: Bacteria > Pseudomonadati > Pseudomonadota > Alphaproteobacteria > Hyphomicrobiales > Rhizobiaceae > Neorhizobium > Neorhizobium sp. BT27B. Next base: position 208,080 of record NZ_JBCIYT010000002.1, read on the forward strand.
CCACTGCCGCTATCTTGGAAAATTACGGCTGCGTTCTGGGTGGCGATTGCCGTGCTGATGCTGTCGGGGATCGTGGCGCAGCAGATGGAATGGTACGGGCTTTCCAGCCGGCTGTTCGCCTATATGGCGCTGTGTGCGGTGGGTTATGTGATCAGCTGGCTCTGCCTTGCCTATGTCAATATGCGGCACATGGGGCGGCGGCTGAAGGTGAGCCGGGACCAAGACCAGCCATGACGCTTTTTCTGCGCAGTTATCTGATTACGCTTGGCCTGATTTTTGCGAGTGGCGGGGTCGGTGCGGTGCTTCTCGACTGGAGCGAAAAACTGTCGCTCGGATGGTTCGGCGGCATCATCGCCGTCGCTATTGCCGTTCTGGGTTTTGCATTGCTGCTCGTCGGCATGTTTGGCAGCCCCGTTCGCGTCGATGTGTGGGCCGACCGTGCCTCCATTCATGAGGGCAGCATTCTTGTCGCCGTCATTGCCCTGCCGCTGTTTCTGCTCATGCGGCTTTTCATTCATGCGAACAACCGTCCATCGCCAAGCCTGCCGATCACCGAAATCCGTGGCAAGCGCGCCGCACGCCGGCAAAAACGCCGTCAGTAGACCTGACGGCGGGCGTTTTCGTCCGTGACGGCCGCGCCGCGCACGAGGCTGTTGTAGACGTTGGCATATTGGTCGGCGCTGCGTTCCCACGAAAATTTGGTCTTCATGCCCTGGTTCTGCAGGCGCGCCCAGCTGCGCGGATCGGCATAGGCATCGAGCGTGCGGCGCAAGGCAAGACGCAGGCCGTCGGTATTGACCGGGTGGAACTGAAAACCGGTGGCGACGCGGGCGGAAATCGCCGCATCATTGGCGTCGATGATGGTTTCCGACAGGCCGCCGGTGCGTGAGACGACAGGCACGCAGCCATAACGCAGCGCATAAAGCTGGGTGAGGCCGCAAGGCTCAAAACGCGATGGCTGCACGATGGCATCCGAGCCGGCATGGATGAGATGCGCGGTCGGTTCACCATAACCGATATGCACGGCCATGCGGCCGGGGAAGCGGGCGGCGGTTTCCAGCAGTTTCTGCTCGATATCATGGTCGCCCTGACCGAAAACGATGATGCGGCCACCCTTGAAGATCACTTCGTCGGCGGTGTCGGCAAACATGTCCATGCCCTTTTGCCAGGTCAGACGGCTGACGGCGGAAAAGATCGGGCCATCGCCACGGTCGAGACCAAAGTGGTCGAGCAGGGCGTTGCGGTTGGCGCGTTTGCGGCGCAGGCTGGTCGTGTCGTAATTCTGCGGAATATGTTCGTCGGTGGCCGGGTCCCAGATATCCATGTCGATGCCGTTGACGATACCGCGCAGAACCGTGACGCGTTCATTCAGCACGCCATCGAGACCCATGCCGAAGCGCGGTGTCAGGATTTCGCGGGCATAGGTGGGGCTGACGGTGATGATGGCATCGGCGGTCTGCAGGCCACCCTTGAGGGTGCTGATATCGCCAAAATATTCGAGGCAATCCATCGACATCGTGCTCGCCGGCAGGCCCATCAGGGGCAGCAGGCTCGCGGCATACTGGCCCTGGAAAGCGAGGTTATGGATGGTGAGCACGACCGGTGTCGTACAGCCTTTTTCACGCATGTAGACGGAGGTCAGTGCGGACTGCCAGTCGTGGGTGTGCACGAGGTCGGGCAGCCAGCCGGGCAATAGGCCATTGGCGATTTCGGCGCCGGCCAGCGAAAGGGCGGCAAAGCGTTTCCAGTTGTCCGGGTGGTCGTTGCCGTGCTGATCGACATAGGGGCCGCCGGGGCGGTCATAGAGCGTGGGGATATCGAGCACGAACAGATCGAGATCGCCGACCTTGCCATGCAGCAGCGAAGCGCGCTCGCCAAGCAGGTCTTCGAACACGAGTAGCGGCACGTGGCTACCAATTTCACGCATCACAGCCGGATAACCGGGCACAAGCGTCGTGGTCTGGATGCCGGAAGACAGCAATGCCTTGGGCAGCGATCCCGTCACATCCGCCAACCCGCCCGTCTTGATCAGCGGGAAGACCTCGGATGTCACTGAAAGCACGCGCATGGATTGCATTTCCCCCTGACGAAACAGTTGGCCGCCATCGCGGCCCATATTCTTGCGCGCAATCACGGCGCTGCGTGTCGGATCACGCATGCCGGTCTGTTCGAAGGTTACAGGTGCATTCATCATCGTGCCTGCCTCCCATATGCCTGCCGCGGGCACTTCTCGCAGTCTTGCCTGATGCCTGAATGGAGGTCGGCGTCCTCGGTCGCCTCAAATCTCCATGCAAAAGGTAAACGAAACCATCGCTTCACAATATAACTCGTCGATTACAGACAAAAGAATGCGTTTGCCGCGGAGATGTCCACGGCAGCGCCAATGCATATGAAAAGCCGAAACGGGTTAATCCGCGGCGAGCTTTTTTGATCTCGTTTTTGCTGCCGGTTTTGCCTCGGCGGCAATCGCCTTGGTCTTGGCAGGTTTGGCAGTTTTTGTCGCTGGCTTCACCGGTGCCGGCGTGGCGTCAGCTGTTTTTGCGTCTGCCGACTTTGCCGGTGCAGCCTTTGCCGCTTTCGGCTTGGCCGTTTTGGCGACAGCTTCAGGCTTTTTTGTTGCCGGCTTCTCAGTTGCGGCACCGTTTGCCTTGGGTTTCTTGCCTTTCGGCAGACCCTTGGTCACACCAAGCGGTGCAAACAGCTGGTATTCCTGCCGCGCCCTTTCCCAGTGTTCGTTATCCTTGCCTGTCGGATAGCCTTCCTCTTCCCACAACGTGTAGGCACGCTTACTGATCCACTCGTGTTCGGATTCCGCCATGATTACGTCTCCGTTCGCCCGGTTGTCACAACAGATGACACGCGCAAAAGTTCCGTTACGCAAGGCAAATTTTTGTGCGGTGCTTCTTTTTTTGCAGGAACCTTTTTGACAGTTCCTCGTTCGGGTGCCGGGAGGAAACAAACCATGCAGAACTACTTCGATATCTTGCCCCACTCGACGGGGTGGATCTATGTGATCAACGGCATGCCGTCAGCGTCTTTTCCAAGCTATACTCTGGCCCTGAAAGCCGCACATCTGCATGCCGAACGTGAACGCAACAGCCTGCAAAAGCCGGTTTTCCGCCGCCAGGAACTGGATGGCGGCATGGCGCCCTGCGATCAAAATGTGACAACGCCTTATCCGCAGATACGCTCCTGAAAAGACAGCCGGATGATACGGCAAGGCCCGCCATTGGCGGGCCTCTTCTTGTTGCATTGCAACTGGTTCACGCTGCCTTTTTTGCAGCGGAATTGACGGCCGTCGTGGCAAGCGTCGTCAGTGCCTCGTCGGTCTTGCTTTCTTCCGCAAGCGTTTGCTCCAGAAGCGTCACGGCCTCCTTCAAGCCCAGCTGTTTTGCCCAGGCACGCAGCGTGCCGTAACGGCTGATCTCGTAATGCTCAACGGCCTGTGCCGCGGCAAGAAGCCCTGCATCGAGCGCCGGCGTGCCCTTGAATTCTTCAAGGATTTCTTCGCCTTCGGAGAGGATGCCTTCGATCGCATCACAGGTCTTGCCCTGCGCGCGCTTGCCGATGATTTCGAAAACCTGCTTCAGGCGATCGATCTGACCTTCGGTTTCCTCCTTGTGGGTCAGAAATGCCTGCTTGAGTTTCGGGTCCTGCGCCCCACGCGCCATTTTCGGCAGCGCCTTCACGATCTGCCGCTCGGCGTAATAGATGTCCTTGAGAGTTTCGTAAAACAGGTCTTCCAGCGTCTTCGTTGCCATAACGGGCGTCCTCCTGATTTGCGGATGATATTTTGGGATTGTCGCGTTTCATCGACGAGGAGCTAACCGACAATGTGTCGAATTGTTCCCGCATGTCTGCAACTGTAAAATCGGAAAATATCTGGCGCCGACCGCAGGAGGCAGCCGGATTGGGCAACTGTAAATACTGAAGGAGTAGGTGTTGCCTTAAATGGCGTAAAGTCAGGTCTTGTCGGCCAGCTTGTCGTGAAGTGCCTCTTGCAGATCCTGCGCAAGCTTGAGCAGGCGATCCGGCACTGCTTCCTTCTCGATCTCGCTCAGGATAATGGCGACTTCCTGCGATACCCGGCTGCCAAGCTTTGTGGGTTCATCGGGAACAAGCGTGCTGTCTTTCGTCATTCTTGCCTCTGCCGCATGGCTTTACTGGACCGCCAACGGTCTCGTTGCCCCCAGCATTCGATTTTATCTGCCCATGCTTAATTATTCGAAAGCGCATAATGGCGACCCAAGTCAATGCTCGGTGTGTGCATTGCACCCTTGCCACGGTGTCGGTGGACGATTCATCGGATGGCTGATGCGCGAATGCGACAGCGCCGGCTTGTTCGGAACCAAATGGACAGAGCAGACGTTTGCACCCGTCATTACCATCCGCAGATTTTGAAAGAGGTGCGCCCCGGTGTCTGAATCACAGTTGAGTCGTGATCCTGCACGCGCAGATATCGTCCGGCTGATCCCCGCACTCAGGGCCTTTGCCCGCACCTTTTGCCGCAATTCCAGCGATGCCGACGATCTCGTTCAGGAGACGTTGATGAAGGCACTCGGCAATCTCGACAAATTCGAGCCGGGCACGAAGCTGAAATCATGGCTGTTCACGATCATGCGCAACACTTTCTACACGCGCGCCAAGGTGTTGGGTCGCGAAGCGCCGGGCATCGAGGAAAATGTTTCGGGTGATACGCCGATCGCCGCCTCGCAGGAGGTGGCGGCGCGCGCCAAGGAGGTGCAGCGGGCGCTGGCAAAACTGCCGCCGCATTACCGCGAAGTGCTGACGCTGGTGGCGATCCTGGGCGAAAGCTACGAATCCGCTGCGGAAATCTGCGATTGCGCCGTCGGCACCGTCAAGAGCCGCCTCAACCGGGCGCGGCATCAGATCCTGATCGAGCTTGGCGAAGGTAACGAAAACGGGACGACACACGTCTGACGCAGGCATCGTCTGGTAAAACAGGGAGAGACACCATGAAAAGCATCGCCATTTTTGCAGCCGTCGCGCTGGCCTCGAGTGCGACCTTTGCCGTCGCGGCCGATCAGGTGGCACCCGTGACCGCCACAGGAACGGCGAAGTTCGTCGGCGCAAAAGGTGAGGATGCCGGCAAGGCTGATCTGAGCACGACGCCAGCGGGCGTTCTGATCAATGTCGAGATCAAGGGGCTGCCGGCCTCGCAATGGGTTGCCTTCCATGTGCATCAGACCGGCAGTTGTGATGCCGCCTCCCACCACGAATCCGCCGGTGGTCACTTCAATCCGGATGGCAAGGAACACGGTTATCAGGCCGCCAACGGCCCGCATGCCGGTGACATGCCCAACCAGTATGTCGGCGCCGGTGGCGTGCTCAGGGCGCAGGTGATCAATGATGCGGTGACGCTCGACAAGGGTGAAACGGGCATCGTCGGCCGCGCCCTGATGGTTCATGCCAAGCCGGATGATTACAAGACCCAGCCTTCCGGTGCGGCCGGCGATAGGCTGGCCTGCGCCGTCATCGAATAATTTTCACAGTTCGCCAGCTTGACGGGCGGAGCAAACGCGCAATTTGCAGAACAAGACACCGCTTATCCAGCCGGAGGCCGACATGGCGATCACCATTACCGCGATCCTTTTCACTCTGATCGGGATCGCGCTGGCCGCGGGTGGCGGTCACCTTCTGATGATCGGCGGCAGCGCCTATTATCTGATTACCGGCATCGGTTTCGTGCTCACCGCCATCCTGCTGTTCATGCGCCGTCCGCTGGCGTTGTCGCTTTATGCGGTGATCGTCATCGGCTCGCTTGTCTGGGCCGTCTGGGAAGTCGGTCTCGACTGGTGGCAGCTTGGGCCGCGCGGTGGTGTCATCATCGTGCTCGGCATCTGGTTGCTGACGCCGTGGATCCGCCGGCCGCTCGGGTTTTCCAGCCCGACCACCGGTTTCCGTTACGGCGCCGATGTGCGACCGCTCGCCGTCTCCGTCTGCATTGCGGTTCTGGTGGCGCTGGTATCGATGTTATTCGATCCGCATGACCAGTCCGGCGACCTGCCGGAAGAGGTGGTGGCGGCAGCGCCCAACCTCGGCGGCAACGTGCCGCCGGCCGACTGGCATCAATATGGCCGCACGCCCTATGGCCAGCGTTATTCGCCGCTCGACCAGATCAACAGGGAAAACGTCGCCAAGCTAACCGAAGTCTGGCGTTTCCAGACTGGTGACGTGAAACTGCCGGACGATGTCGGCGAGACCACCTATCAGGTGACGCCGCTCAAGGTCGGCAACACGCTGTTTCTCTGCACGCCGCACAATTGGGCGATCGCGCTGGATGCGACCACCGGCAAGCAGATCTGGAAATTCGATCCCAATGTCGGCCTCAATCCCGACCGTCAGCACCAGACCTGCCGCGGCGTCAGCTATTATTCCGATACGGCTGCGGCCGCCGGTACGCCATGCGCTGCCCGCGTCTACCTGCCAACATCCGATGCGCGCCTGATTGCGCTCGATGCCGGTACGGGCCAGATCTGCGAGAGCTTTGCCGATAAGGGTACGTTGCATCTGGAAGCCGGCATGCCGTTCAACCCGGCCGGTTATTATTACTCGACCTCGCCGCCCGCCATTGCCGGCAACAAGATCATCGTCGGCGGGGCGGTGAACGACAATTATTCGACGCAGGAACAGTCCGGCGTCATTCGCGCCTTCGACGTCAATTCCGGGCAGCTGATCTGGAATTGGGACAGTGGCAACCCGACGCAGACGACGCCGCTGCCGGAAGGGCAGAAATACACGGTGAATTCGCCCAACAGCTGGTCGGTCTTCAGTGTCGATGAGGCACTCGGTCTCGTCTATATCCCGCTCGGCAATCAGGTGCCGGACCAGCTTGGCATCGGTCGCAGCGAAAACGTCGAAAAATACTCGTCGTCGATCGTCGCGCTCGATCTCAACACCGGTGCCGACCGCTGGGTCAAACAGTTCGTGCATCATGACCTTTGGGATATGGACGTGCCGGCCCAGCCGACGCTGATCGATATCAAGAAACCCGACAACAGCACCGTTCCGGCGTTGGTTGGCCCGACCAAGCAGGGCGATATCTACGTGCTCGACCGCCGCACCGGCGAGCCGATCATTCCGATCACGGAAGAACCTGCACCGACAGGCGCGATTGCCGGTGACTTCACCGCGCCGACGCAGCCGACCTCGGGCCTCAGCTTCAAGCCGCCGAAACTGGAAGAGCGCAACATGTGGGGTGTGACCATGTTCGACCAGATGGTCTGCCGCATCCGTTATCACTCGCTGCGCTACGATGGCCGGTACACGCCGCCGTCACTGGAGGGCTCGATCGTCTATCCCGGCAATTTTGGCACGTTCAACTGGGGTGGCGTCGCGGTCGATCCTGAACGGCAGGTGATGTTCGGAATGCCGACCTATCTGGCCTTTACCTCGCAGCTCGTGCCGCGCGACCAGGTGCCGCCGAAGGGACAGGATGAAAAGGGCAGCGAACAGGGCCTCAACCGCAATGACGGCGCGCCTTACGGCGTCAAGATGGGGCCGTTCCTCGGGCCGCTGCAGGTTCCCTGCCAGGCGCCGCCATGGGGTTATGTCACCGGCGTCGATCTGCGCACCGGCGAAACCGCCTACAAGCACAAGAACGGCACCGTTTACGACATGACGCCGCTGCCGCTGCCCTTCAAGATCGGCGTGCCCGGCATTGGCGGGCCGATGATCACCAAGGGCGGTGTCGCTTTCCTCGGTGCAGCTGTCGATGATTACTTGCGCGCCTATGATCTCACCAATGGCCAGCAATTGTGGGAAGCCCGTCTTCCGGCGGGTGGTCAGGCGACACCGATGAGTTATGCGGTGGAGGATGGCCGTCAGTTCGTGGTGATGGTGGCGGGCGGACATGGGTCTGTCGGCACCAAGCCGGGGGATTATGTGATTGCCTATGCGCTGCCGCGGTAAGAGGCACACTTGAACGAAAAAAGCCGGGACGTTTTCGCCCCGGCTTTTTAATGGAAACATTTGTCGATTAATGCAGAAAACCACCACTGCGGATAAAATTGCGCACCTGACTGACGCCATCCACACAGGCGGCAATCTCGGTGGCGCGGGCAATCTCGCCGTCATCCAGAACCGTGCCGGTGAGGGTGATTTCCGATCCGTCCGCTACCACGGTCACATCGCTGGCATCGACGCCGAAACTGGTGGCGAGTGCCTCGGCGACGCGGGTTTCAAGTTCGGCGACGGGCGGATTTTCCACCTCGATCGTCGGTTCCTTGTCGTAAAACATCGGCGGTTTGAACACCATGATCGGTCCTCCTTCGGTTGTCCTGCAGGATCAACGCGAGGGAGGGCGGTTTGGTTCAATGGATGGCCGTGCCGACGATCTCTTTCAGCTGCGCCTGTGTAAACGGTTTTGCCAGACGCGGAAGCTGCTGATCGTTGCCGGCCGGCAGTTCGGCGTAGCCGGTCGCCAAGACCACCGGCAGGGTGGGGCGCAGTCTTGCGATTTCCAGCGCCAGCTCTGAGCCGGTCATCTGCGGCATGGAATGGTCGGTGATGACAAGGTCGATCGCTTCGCCGCTGTTGACGACGGACAGCGCATCGGCGGCGTTATAGGCCTCGATGACGGTGTGGCCGAGATCTTCCAGCATCAGCGTCGTGTTCATCAGCACAAGCGCATCGTCATCGACCGCGAGGATGGTGAGCGGGCGGGTGTTCTGTTCGGGCAAAAGCAGCGGGAGTTCCGGCTCGATGATAGCGTCGTCATCTCCGGTAATCGGCAGGTTGAGAAAAATCGTCGTGCCTTTGCCGCGCGCGCTTTCGATACTGAGCGCGCCGCCGGACTGTTCGATCAGGCCCTGCACCATGGAAAGGCCGAGCCCGGTGCCGCGGCCAACACCCTTGGTGGTGAAAAAGGGCGTCGTTGCGTGCTCCAATGTTTCCGCGTCCATGCCTTCGCCATCGTCTTTCACGCTGATGCACAGATAGCGGCCCGGCTTGAGGCGGGCGTCCGTTTCGACGATTTCTCGCGCTGCCGCTGAGATCGTGATGTTGCCGCCATGCGGCATGGCATCGCGTGCATTGACGATGAGGTTCAAAAGCGCGGTTTCCAGCTGGTTCGGGTCGGTCAAAACCAATGGCAGATCGTCGGGAAAATCGGTTTCGATGGACAGTGTCTGGCTGAGCGAGCTTTTGAGAAAATCGCGCATGCCGAAGACGAGTTTCGGTACGTCGACGGGCAGGACGTTGAGTTCCTGCCGGCGCGAAAAGGCCAGCATGCGCTGTGTCAGTGCCGCGCCGCGTTCGGCGCCACGAATGGCGTTGTCGATCAACGGCATAAGCGACGGGTCTTCCGGCAAGCGCTTGCGCAGCATTTCCAGGCTGCCCATGATCGCCATCAGCAGATTGTTGAAATCGTGGGCGACACCGCCGGTCAGCTGGCCGATCGCTTCCATCTTCTGTGCCTGGAACAGTTCCTCGCGGGCTTTGGCCAGAGCCTTCTGCGCTTCCATGCGTTCGCTGTTGTCGCGGGTGATCTTTGCAAAGCCGACGACATGGCCGGCATCATCATGAATGGCGTCGATGACGACATGCGCCCAGAAGCGGCTGCCGTTGCTGCGCACCCGCCAGCTTTCCTTTTCGAAACGCCCTTCGCGGCGGGCGATGGTCAGTGCGCGCTGCGGTTCACCGCGGCCACGCTCCTCCTCGGTATAGAAGAGTGAGAAATGTTGTCCGATGATCTCGTCGGCGCCATAACCCTTGATGCGTTCGGCACCGGAATTCCAGGTGGAAACGTGACCATCCGCATCCAGCATGTAGATGGCGTAGTCGGTGATGGAATCCAGAAGCGTCTGGTAGAGCCCCTCGCTCGTCAGCATTGGCGGATGGCCTTTGGCCAGGTTCATGGTCGTCCCGTCGCTCCCTCAGAGTCTCACAAGAATACTCTAATACGGAATTGGTTCCGAAACCGATAATCCTTCGGAAAGGGTTGCCGAGCGATTGACAAACACCCATTGTCGAATTACGACTGACGAAAATTAAAATTCGTCAGTCGTAACGGAGCAGACATGAGCGACAGCCTTCAGGCCAGTCATGCCGCCGCCAGCGCCCAAGCAGGAGATGTGCGGTCGGAAAATATCGCGCGTATTCTGGACACTGCCGAACGCCTGTTCCGGCACTACGGTTACACCAAGACCAATGTGGCCGACATTGCCAAGGAACTCGGCATGTCGCCCGCAAACATATACCGGTTCTTCGCCTCCAAGGCGGAGATCCATCAGGCATTGGCGCGCCGCATGCTGGCCGCCAGCTATGATCTGGCAGTCGCCAATGCCCACAGCGGCAAGACTTTTGCCGACGGTCTGCGTGCCTATGCGCTTGGCCAGCATCGGATGACGCTTGAAACCATGCTGCATGAGAATAAGGTGCACGAAATGGTTGTGATTGCCATGGAGCAGCAGTGGCAGGTCATCGAAGAGCATATAGAGCGGATCCGCATTCTTGTCGCGGAACTGATTGATCAGGGCATCAAGGCCGGCGAGTTCCGCCAGCAGAATGTCGAAATCGCATCGGATTGTTTCATGCAGGCGACGGTGGCGCTGTGCCATCCTCAGATCATTGCAGACTGCCTTGCTGACAGCCGGCTGGCAACGCCGGAAGATCTCGTTGAATTCGCTATCAGGGCGCTCCGCTGATCCCCATAGGGGCAAGCAGGTGCGTCAGGTTTCAATCGCATGGGAGTGCGGTCATGTCGTCGTTTTCGAAATTGTCCATCGGCCTTGTTCTGGCCTCCACGCTCACCATTCTCGCCGGTTGTTCGGAAGAGAAAAAGCCGGAAACGGCCGAGGTCCTGCGACCGGTAAAGGTTGCCGAAATCGGTGCTGCCGATGAAGGACGCGCACTCGTCTATTCCGGCTCCGTCCGGGCACGAAAACAGATGGATCTGGGTTTTCGCGTCGCTGGAAAAATCACCGAGAGGCTGGTTGATGTCGGCGAGCGGGTAACGCCCGGCACGGTTCTTGCCCGTCTTGATGCCGTGGATCTGCAACTGGCCGTCCGCCGTGCCGAGGCCGATCTGGCATCCGCCGAAAAGCAGGTGGAAATTTCGACGCTTGCCCGCCGCCGCGCCGAAAACCTTGCTTCCAAGAACATCGCACCGCAGGCCGAGCTGGAGCAGAGCGTGCTTGCCGCCGATCAGGCGCTGTCGGCCCGTCAGTCGGCCGTCTCTGCGCTGGAGCAGGCGCGCAACCAGGTTGCCTATGCGCAACTCAAATCCGACGTGAACGGTATCGTTACCGGCGTCAGCGCCGAGGCTGGCCAGGTGGTTGCTGCCGGTACGACGGTGATTTCCGTTGCAGTCGATGGCGAGAAGGAAGTCGAGATCGCGGTGCCGGAAAACGACATCGCCCAGTTCCGCCCCGGCAAGACGGTTTCGGCGACGTTCTGGTCCTATCGCGACCTGACGCTGGAAGGCAAAGTCCGGGAAGTGTCCGGCAGTGCCAACACCCAGTCGCGCACATTCATGGTCCGTGTCAGCCTGCCGGATGATGAACAGTTGCGGCTCGGCATGACCGGCATGATCACGGCGCGCACCGATGGTGCGGTTGCCGCCTATTCCGTGCCGCTTGCCGCCGTCACCCAGAAGGACGGCAAGTCGATCGTCTGGATCGTCGACAAGGCCAAGGGTACCGTGCATGCGAGGCCCGTTACCGTTGCCGGTTTTTCCGATGACGGCGTGCGGATCGCCGATGGGGTCAAGCCCGGTGAAACGGTCGTCGCCGCGGGAACGCAGTTCATGGCGGAAGACATGAAGGTGCGAGTGCCGGGCGCTGCCACGGCAGAAGCGGAAGGCAACACCCAGACGGCGCCCCACAGCGCTGATCGCTCGTAACGGCGCCGGATAGAGGGAAAAGAGATCATGTCGTCCTCCGATCACACACCTTCCGGCCCCGAAAAGACGCCGGAAAAGCAACCTTTCAACCTTTCGCGCTGGGCGATTGCCCATCCGAGCATCGGCCGGTTCCTGTTCGGCCTGATCATCGTCATCGGTGCGCTCGGCATCATGAACATGGGCCAGAAGGAAGATCCCGATTTCACCTTCCGCGTCATGGTGGTGCAGGCCGTCTGGCCGGGCGCCTCGCTTCAGGAAATGCAGGATCAGGTCGCCAACAAGATCGAGCGCAAGCTGCAGGAAACCCCGCATCTCGACTGGGTGAAATCCTATTCGCGCGCCGGCAGCACGATCATCACCCTGCAGATCAAGGGCGATACCAATGCCGCCGAGGTGGCCGATGCCTTCTATCAGGTGCGCAAGAAGGTCGGTGACATTACCGACCTGCCGAGTGGCCTGCTCGGGCCTTATTTCAACGACGAATTCGGCGATACCTATATCACCCTGCATGCCATCAGCGGTGAAGGCTACAGCTATCCGGAGCTGAAGAAATACGCCATCCAGGCGCGCGACATGCTGATCGCCACACCCGGCGTCGAAAAGGCCGTCATCCTCGGTGACCAGGCGGAAAAGATCTATATCGACATCTCGTCCAAGGTTCTGGCCGAGCACAATCTAACCTTCACAGACCTCCAGAACGCCCTTGCTGGGCAGAACACCGTCGATCCGGCCGGAAATGTTGAGACCTCCAGTCGTTCCGTCCGGATCGCGGTGGAGGGCGGCGTCACGACGCCGGAAGATGTGCGCGAGCTGCGGCTGCGTACCGGCTCGGACGTGATCCGTCTCGGCGATATCGCTACCGTGTCCTCAGGGCTTGTCGAACCCTATGAGCGCAAGTATCGCTTCAACGGGCATGACGGCGTGCAGGTCGGTGTCGTGATGGCGCCCGGCTTCAAGGTGACCGATGTCGGCACCTCGGTCGAGGCGACCTATGAGCGCTTCATCGCCTCCATGCCGGTCGGCGTGTCCGTCGATCAGGTTTCCAATCAGCCGGAAGTGGTGACCGAAGCTGTCGGCGAGTTCACGCAGGCGCTGATGGAAGCGCTGGTGATCGTGCTGGCCATCTCGCTGATCTCGATCGGCTGGCGCTCGGGCATCATCATCGCCATCGCCATTCCGCTGGTTCTCGCCGCCACGCTCGGCATCATGTACACGCTCGGCATCGAATTGCAGCGCATCTCGCTCGGCGCGCTGATCATTGCGCTCGGCCTGCTGGTGGATGATGCGATGATCGTCGTGGAGATGATGGAGCGAAAACTGGAAGAGGGGCTGCCAAAACTCGAGGCTGCCACCTTCGCCTACTCCTCCACCGCATTCCCGATGCTGACGGGCACGCTGATCACCGTTGCGGGCTTCATTCCGGTCGGTTTCGCGGATTCGACCGCCGGCGAATATGTGCGCTCGCTGTTTTATGTCGTGGGCATCGCGCTGGTGGTTTCGTGGTTCGTCGCCGTCTATTTCACGCCATGGATTGGCTATATGCTGCTGAAACAGCGTGCGCATGCGGGCACCCATCACGATGCCTATGACACGCGTTTCTACCGCGGCCTGCGCCACTCGGTCGGCTGGGCGGTCAAGCACCGGGTGATCGTGCTGCTTCTGACGCTCGGCGTGTTTGCCGGCAGCCTGTGGTCGTTCCAGTTCATTCCGCAAAGCTTCTTCCCGCAATCGTCGCGGCCGGAAATTCTGGTCGATATGTGGCTGCCGGAAGGCACCTCGATCGAAGAAACGGAACGTCAGGCCAAGGCGCTGGAAGACCGCATCCTGCCGGATCCCGACAAGAGTTTTGTCGCCACCTATATCGGCGAGGGCGCGCCACGCTTCTTCCTGCCGCTCGACCAGCAGCTTCGCAACCCCAACTATGCGCAGCTGCTCGTCATGGCCAAGGATGTGGAATCCCGCGAACGGATGATCGAAAAACTGCGCAAGACGCTGGCGGAAGATTTCCCGACGGTACGCGGCAAGGTCGATCGCCTGTTCCTCGGCCCTCCGGTCGGCTGGGCAGTGCAGATGCGCGTGCTTGGACCCGATCGTGACGAAGTGCGCCGCATTGCCGATCAGGTGAAGGAACGTTTCCACCAGAACCCGGTTCTCGGCGCGGTGCATGACGACTGGCTGGAAAAAGTGCCGGCGATGAAGCTTGTCATCGATCAGGACCGTGCCCGTGCGCTCGGCGTCTCTTCGCAGCGTGTGCGCCAGATGCTCTATGCCGCCACGACCGGTGCGCCGCTGGGTGATTTCCGCGATGGCGAGGAAACGGTCTCGATCGTTGCCCGCGAACCGGCGGAAACCCGCAAACTGCTGTCGGCGGTGGAAAGCGTCTATATTCCGACCGATAGCGGCGCCTTCGTGCCGGTGTCGCAGATCGCCCGCGTCGAGCCGGTGCTGGAAAACGGCATCGAGTGGCGCCGCGACCGCCTGCCGACCATCACCATCAAGGCGACCGTGCCGGATAGCGTGGAGCCGACCGATCTTTCGGCAAAACTCTACAATCAGCTGGGTGATATCCGCGCGCAACTGCCGGCCGGCTATAGGCTGGAAATCCAGGGCGGCGCGGAAGATGCGGCCGAAAGCCAGCAGTCGATTGCCGCCAAGGCGCCGGTCATGCTGCTTGTGATCGTGGCGCTGCTGATGATCCAGTTGCAGCACTTTGGCAAATCGATGCTGGTGCTTGCCACCGGTCCGCTCGGCATCATCGGCGCTGCAGCCGCACTTCTGATCAGCGGCGCGCCATTCGGCTTCGTGGCGATCCTCGGGGTCATCGCGCTGCTCGGCATCATCATCCGCAACTCGATCATCCTGATCGACCAGATCGACCAGGATATCGCGGCGGGGATGCATAAAGCCGAAGCGATCGTCGGGGCCGCCGTGCGGCGTTTCCGGCCGATCATGCTGACTGCCATGACCGCCGTGCTGGCGCTGATCCCGATCTCTTGGGGTCTGTTCTGGGGGCCGCTCGCCTATGCGATGATGGGCGGCATTCTGGTGGCCACGGTGCTGACCATCTTCGTGCTGCCGGCCGGTTATGCGCTGTTCTTCGGTCGCGAGCCGAAAGAGACGGAAAAGCCTTCGGACCAGCAGAACGAGCCGCAACAGCTCGACCTGCCGATGGCGGCGGAATAATCAAATGCGAGGCCCGTTCCGCGATGTTGGAACGGGCCTCGCCAATTGGGCTTACCTTTGGTGGAAAATTCTCCCTCGCCCATGCGCGTGAGTGGTGGATTTCTCGCGCGGCCTCATGTCGCCGCATATGTTTGCGTCAATCGCAAATTCCACCGGAGACTTTTGATGAAGCGCCTTCTGATCCTCGGCACCGCCCTGGCAGCCCTTTTCGTGCAGCCCGCCTTCGCGCAGGAGCAGAAACTGCTCAACGCCTCCTATGACGTTGCCCGCGAACTGTTCGTTGCCGTCAACGAGGCCTTTGTGAAGGGCCATCCGGGTGTGACCATCGACCAGTCGCATGCCGGCACGTCGAAGCAGGCGCGCTCGATCGTTGAGGGTCTGGAAGCCGACGTGGTCACCTTCAACCAGTCGACCGATATCGATTTCCTCGCCAAGAACGGTTTTGTTTCGAAGGAGTGGACCAAGGCATTCCCGAACGAGGCCTCGCCCTTCTATTCCTTCCCGGCCTTCCTGGTGCGCGCCGGCAATCCGAAAAACATCAAGGGCTGGGCCGATCTGGCGCGTGACGACGTTCACGCCGTCTTCCCGAACCCGAAGACCTCCGGCAATGCACGCTACACCTATCTCGCCGCCACCGCATGGGCGAAGGAAGAGTACAAGGACGACGCCGAGAAGGTCGAAGCCTATATCACCAAGATCTTTGACAACGTTCCGGTGTTCGACACCGGCGGTCGCGCCGCCACCACCACATTCGTCGAGCGTGGCCAGGGCGACGTGCTGATCACGTTCGAGGCGGAAACCCGCGGCATCGAAAAGCAGTTCGGCAAGGACAAGGTCGAAAGCGTCATCCCGTCCGTCAGCCTGCTGGCTGAATTCCCGGTCGCCGTGGTCGACAAGGTTGCCAAGAAGCACGGCACCGAAGCGCTGGCAAAAACCTATCTCGACTTCCTCTATACCGAAGAGGGCCAGAAGATCGCCGCAGAGTTCGGCCACCGCGTCCATAACGAAAAGGTTGCGGCCGAGTTCAAGGATCAGTTCCCGGAAATTCGTCTCGTCAAGGTCGATGACGTGTTTGGCGGCTGGGAGAAGATCCAGAAGGAACACTTTGCGTCTGGCGGCACGCTCGACAAGCTCTACGGCAGCCGGTAACTCTTTCCCAGCATTGAGCCTGACCACATACTCTTCCTTCATGCTCGGGCCTGTCCCGAGCATCTGCTGAGCCAAATGGAGGCCACGGTAGATCCTCGGCACAAGGCCGAGGATGACGGCAAGCAAGAGGCCGGCTCCATCACTCCTCTCACCGGCGGATTTCCCATCCGCCGGCTTTTGCCAATTAAGGAACCGAGTGCGTGAGACGTCGCAATGTCCTGCCCGGCCTGCCACTATCGCTGGGCGTGACCCTGTTTTATGTCGGCCTGATCGTCGTGCTGCCGCTGGTGGCGCTGGTTTTCAAGGCGGCAAGCCTCGGGCCTGCGGATTACTGGCAGATCGTCTCGTCGCCGCGCGCCGTGGCGAGCTATCGCGTCACAGTGCTGTCAGCGCTGGGTGCCACCATCTTCAACCTGTTTTTCGGGCTGTCGCTCGCCTGGGTGATCACCCGTTACCGTTTTCCCGGCCGGCGTATCGTCGATGCCGTGGTCGATCTGCCATTCGCGCTGCCGACGGCGGTGGCCGGTATCGCGCTGACGGCGCTGTTTGCCAATAACGGCTGGTTCGGTTCGGTGCTCGAAAGCTGGGGCATCAAGGTTGCCTATACGCCTTTGGGCATCATGATCGCCATGTGCTTTACCTCGCTGCCCTTCATCGTGCGCACCGTGCAGCCGGTGCTGGAGGATCTCGATCCGGCGCTGGAAGAGGCGGCGCAATCGCTCGGCGGTTCCGACTGGACGATCTTTCGAAAAGTCATCCTGCCACTTTTGACCCCGGCACTTCTCGCCGGTGTATCGCTCTCCTTCGCGCGTTGCCTCGGCGAATTCGGCGCGATCATTTTTATCGCCGGCAACCAGCCGATGTCGACGGAAATCACCGCATTGCTGATCTTCATCCGGCTGGAGGAATATGATTATCAGGCGGCGGCCGCGATCGCCTCGGTGCTGCTGCTCACCGCCTTCTTCATGCTCGGCATCACCAACTGGCTGCAGGCGCGGGCGCTGCGTTACACGGTGAAGGGATAGGTCATGAGCACGCTTCCTACCCGAAAGAAGCCGCCGCGTGTCGGCGACAATCCCATTTTTCGCCGCACGCTGATCGGTATCGTGCTCGTTCTCGTCGCCTTCGTTATTGTCGCGCCGCTGATCATCATCGGCGTCGAGGCATTTTCGAAAGGGTGGGTGGTTTACCGCGATACGATCATCCATCCCGATACGCTGCATGCCATCGGCCTGACGGTGCTGGCGGCGCTGATCGCCGTGCCGGTGAATACTGCCTTCGGCATTGCCGCGGCCTGGGCGATCACAAAGTTCGATTTCTGGGGCAAACGCTTTCTGCTGGTCGTGATCGAGATCCCGTTCTCGGTGTCGCCCATTGTTGCCGGTGTCGCCTATCTGTTCGTCTACGGGCTGCAGGGCCTGTTTGGTCCGTTGCTGGATGCGTATGACATCAAGATCCTGTTCGCCGTGCCCGGCATCATCATCGCCTCGATGTTCGTGACTGCACCTTTCGTGGCGCGCGAACTGATCCCGCTGATGCAGGCGCAGGGGCGTGATCTCGAGGAGGCGGCCACCTCGCTCGGGGCATCCGGTTTCCGCACTTTTCTTTCGGTGACGCTGCCCAATGTCAAATGGGCGCTGCTGTACGGCGTCATTCTCTGCAATGCGCGTGTGATGGGCGAGTTCGGGGCGGTTTCGGTCGTTTCCGGCAATATTCGGGGCCAGACCAACACGCTGCCTCTGCATATCGAACTGCTCTACCACGATTATCAGGCGGCGGGTGCTTTCGCCTCCGCCTCCATCCTGGCGACCATCGCCGTCTTCACCATCATCGCCAAGGTCCTGCTCGAAAGACAGGGCGCCGGCCGCGTCCGCAAAACCGCCAACCCGGCAGAGAAAATCGCATGAAGATCCGCCTGGAAAATGTCGTCAAAACCTTTGAGAACTTTCGCGCCGTGAAGGATGTGTCGCTGGATATCGAGAGTGGCGAACTGGTGGCGCTGCTCGGCCCCTCCGGCTCGGGCAAGACCACGATCCTGCGCATGGTGGCGGGACTGGAATATGCCGATGGCGGCCATATCCATTTCGGCGATCAGGATGCCACCGACATTCCGGTGCGCGACCGTGGCGTCGGTTTCGTGTTCCAGCACTACGCGCTGTTTCCGCATATGACGGTGGCCAACAATATCGCTTTCGGCATGAAGGTTTCGAAGGTGAAGCGCGACAGGGCAGCCATTGAGGCCCGCGTCACCGATCTGCTGCGACTGGTGCGCCTCGAAGGTCTCGGCGATCGTTTTCCGGCACAGATTTCCGGCGGCCAGCGGCAGCGCGTGGCTCTTGCCCGTGCCCTTGCCGTCGATCCAAAGGTGTTGCTGCTCGATGAACCTTTTGGCGCGCTCGATTTCAATGTGCGCCGCGACCTGCGCCGCTGGCTGCGCGAAATCCACTCGGAACTGGGGATCACCACGCTGTTCGTTACCCACGATCAGGAAGAGGCGCTCGATCTTGCCGACCGGGTGGTGATCCTGAAGGATGGCCAGATCGTGCAGCAGGGCACGCCGCAGGAGGTCTGCCGCGATCCGCAATCGGCCTTCGTGATGAAGTTTCTGGGGGATGCCAATGTGATTGCGGCAGAGGTGCGCGACGGGCGTGCCCATGTCGGTGATATTTCGGTAGAGGCGCCCGGCGTGGTGGACGGCAAGGCCGAGCTTTACGCGCGCCCCGCCGATCTCGACTGGTCGGCTGAGGGGCCGGGTATCGCCGCGACGATTTCGCGCGTGCTCGACCGCCCGGATGGGCGGCGGGTGCTGGCGGTGACAGCAGCCGGCGAACAGTTGGAATTCAATGTCGAGCCGGAACGGGTGGTGACGGCGGGTGAGGGTGGTTTTGTGACGCTGCGGCGGGCGAAGGTGTTTGCTGTTTAGGAAAGACCGACCCCAATCCCGTTGGCTGATTTCGAAGATGGTGGTAATAATTCGCACCATCTTGAGAAGGCAGACGATGTCCAAGGTCGAGAAAGTCAGCATTTCCATGACTCCGCAACATGCCGAGCTTTTGCGCGATGCGGTGCAAAGCGGCGCCTATGCGAGCGGAAGCGAAGTGGTGCGTGAGGCCCTGCGCGACTGGTCGGCAAAATGGATCGAAAAGCGCGAGACCACGGCCAGACTGCAGGCCCTGTGGGAAGAAGGCAAGAACAGCGGCCCGGCCGTCGAACTTGATCTCGACGCCGCGCTGGATGAAGCTCGTGAGGAACTGGCTGCGGCGATCCATGGCCGTTAAGCTGGTGTGGACCCCGAAGGCTCGGGCCGACGTCAAGCAGATCTACGTCGATATCGGCAGGCACCAGCCCGATAGCGCTGAACGCTACTTTGCCAATTTGCGGCACAAGGCACAGATGTTGACCGAGCATCCTCGCCTGGGCACGCGCCAGCCGTCGATTTTTCGAACGGCGCGAATGATTGTCGAAGCGCCTTATATCATTCTCTACGAGACCCGGCCCGATACCGATGATGGTGATGTCCATACGGTGGAAATCGTGCGGGTCGTGGATGGCCGGCGCGACCTTTCCACCCTGTTCAAGTGATGCTGCCTACAGGTTCTGGATTCACCCCAAAATCTCGAACGCCCCTTCCGCCAGTACCTCACCATTGACGATCAGTTCCACCGCATGTCGGCCGGGGTAATGCACGCGCGTGGTGAAATCTCGGATGGCGCGGCTGATGGAAAGGTCGATACCGGCACCAGCATGCAGCGTGATCTCCTTCCATTTGAACACCTTTTTCGAGGTGCCGCTTGCTTTCTTCACGTAATGCACCGCGTAATCGACCACGAGCTTTTGTGATGCCTCCGACGTCGAAACGAGATGTGTGGAAATCTTCACCGCGCCGCCGAGTTTCAGAGATGACGGTGTCACCGAGAAATTGTCGACCACCACCTCGGCCTTGTGGCCGGCACCCAGAACATGCAGGGCGCGGGCATCTCCCTTCTTGATCAGCGTGCGCAGGGCCTGCCGGATGATCCAATTGCTGTGCACATTCGTCTGGTCCCAGCCGGCAATCTTTTGCAGCACCCAATCCGGGTGGTCCTTGGTGATGTCGTTCAGATGGTTGGCGACGGATTTGCGGACATAGAGCGCCGGGTCGCTTTTCAGGTTTTCAAGGATGTTTGATACCGGTGCGGGATCGGCGATCAGTTCCTTGAGCTGAAACGACCATGGCAGGCGCGGGCGGCAGCCTTCCGAGGCGAGGCGGCGGACATGCTCGTTGTCATCCTTTGACCAGCCTTCCATGACTTTCAGCGTGCGAAAAAAATCCTTTTGCAGGAAGTGGCGGATGGCGAATTCCGACGAGCCGAACTGCGTGAAGAACGCGAGCGCCTGCATGGAGAGGTCGAAATGATCGTGACCGTAAAGCGCCACATATTCCGGCGGCGTGATCGAGGCAAAGCCGTGGTTGATGCGTGGCGCCAGTGCCCGCAGGATCTCGATATTCTTTTCGTAAGGGCCGGGCAGGGTGGCGTGAAAGGACACGGCGATCTGCCGCAGGCGCTGCATAATGCTGAGACCGTCCAGCCCTTCGGATGCCAGCGCCAGAAACCGTTCGCGGTCGAAGCCCGGATGGATGGCGGCTGTCTCGTTGGCAAAATGCTGCAACCGGTCGCGGTTGAAGATTTCCTTGAGGAGTGGGGCGGGTTCGGGCGAGGTGTCAGTCATCAAGGTGTCCGCAGGTTATGGCAAGGGGCGTTATCCATCTCTCCTCCGTCATCCTAGGGCTTGTCCCTAGGATCCAACCACGTCTGACAATGAAGCTCGGCAGACCCTCGGGACAGGCCCGAGGGTGACGTCGAGAGTGAGGAGAGGCTGTTGTCACCAACTCGCCAATGTTCACTCTTTGTTTTCGTATGCCATTCCCCTCACGCACACAAGCCCAAAACAAAACGGCCGGAGTTTTCACTCCGGCCGTCCCGTCATTCACATGAGGCTGGTGGATCAGCTCATCTGGCTGACATACTTGGTTTCGAGATAGGCCTGAACGGCTTCCGAACCACCTTCCGTGCCATAACCCGAATCCTTGATGCCGCCGAACGGCACTTCCGGCAGGGCAAGGCCGTTGTGGTTGATGGTCAGCATGCCGGCCTCGACCTGACGGCCGAGTTCGTGCGCGGTCTTGACCGAGCCGGTGAAGGCATAGGATGCGAGGCCGAAGGGCAGGCGGTTGGCTTCTGCAACGGCATCCTCGAAGGTCGAGAAACGGTTGACGATGGCGACCGGGCCAAACGGCTCGTCGTTCATGATTTTCGCCGAGGTCGGAACATTGGCGAGAACGGTCGGCTCGAAGAAATTGCCCTTGTTGCCGATGCGCTTGCCGCCGGTCTTCAGCTCGCCGCCGGCAGAGACGGCGTCCTGAATGAGGGCTTCCATGGCCGGGATGCGGCGCTCGTTGGCGAGTGGTCCCATGACCGTGTCGGCTTCAAGACCGTTGCCGACCTTGATGGCGGCGGCCGCCTTGACAAAACCGTCAAGGAACTTGTCGGCGATGCCATCCTGAATGAGGAAGCGGGTCGGCGATACGCAGACCTGACCGGCATTGCGGAATTTCGAAAGCGCCGTGACTTCGATTGCCTTTTCCAGATCGGCATCGTCAAAAATCATCACCGGTGCATGGCCGCCGAGTTCCATCGTGGCGCGCTTCATGTGCTTGCCGGCAAGCGCTGCGAGATGCTTGCCGATCGGCGTCGAGCCGGTGAACGAAATTTTGCGGATGACCGGATGCGGGATCAGGTATTCCGACACTTCGGCCGGCACGCCATAAACCAGACCGATGACACCGGCCGGAACGCCGGCATCGGCGAAGGCGCGGATCAGTTCGGCAGGCGATGCAGGCGTCTCTTCCGGTGCCTTGACGATGATCGAGCAGCCGGCTGCAAGAGCAGCCGAAAGCTTGCGGACGATCTGGTTGATCGGGAAGTTCCACGGCGTGAATGCGGCAACCGGGCCGACCGGCAGCTTGATCGCCATCTGCGAGACGCCGGTGAAACGGGCCGGGATGATCTGGCCATAGGTGCGGCGTGCTTCTTCGGCGAACCAGTCGATCGTGTCGGCGGCGCCGAGCACTTCCATCTTGGACTGGGCGAGCGGTTTACCCTGTTCGCGGGTCATCATGTAGGCGATCGCATCGGCGCGTTCGCGCAGGTTATCGGCGGCCTTGCGCATGATCTTCGAGCGTTCGAAGGCCGACGTGTCACGCCAGATCTTGAAACCCTTGTCGGCAGCTTCCAGCGCCAGATCAAGGTCGGCCTTGCGGGCATGGGCGATCTTGCCGATCACTTCGTCGGTCGCCGGATCGGTCACTTCGATGGTCTCGCCCGCGACGGCATCGCGCCATTCGCCGGCAATGAAAAGCTTGACGTCGGGATAGGTAGTCATGGTGTCCACTTTCGTTCTCAGAAGGGAGGGTCGGCAAGGGCCGGCGCTAGGCCGGCAAATGGAATAGCGGTCTTGAGGTAGGATAGATGGGACCGACAATCAACAGCTTGATGAAAAGTAATACTAAATGATTTCACCGAGGCGACATCGAACGAATCTGCTGCCATGCCGAACAGAAAGTGCAGTTTTTGATGCGCCGCACAAAATAATCAGCAATCCAACTAATTTCGTAAGACATTGTTTATCGCTAAGAATCATATCGAGGCTGCGGCCTGCACATCCGATTTTGATTCATGACACCGGCCCTGGTCGTCTCTCGTTCTGTCTCGGTCAAACACGATGCGCCGCTTCCCAATGACTGGGTAAAAACGTGCTCTGCCAAATCTGAAACCGATGACCTTCGGCACGGGAAGGGAACGGCTCATCTCTTTTGGATCAAAAATGACCATTTTGGAAAAGACCGGAATTCGAACGAAGATCCTTGCGATCATTCTTCTTCTCTGTGCCGCCGGCCTTGGCGCCGTCGCTTATCTGTCCGCTGAGTTCAAGGCATCCGACGAAGCCTATTTCGACTTCATCAGCCGGGATAACCGTGCCACGCTGGAGGTGGCGCGCGCCAACCGCAACCTTATCGGCCTGACGCTGACCGCCTACCAGACCACGTTTTATGACCCGCAGCACCCAATGTACAAGTTTGCGGCCGACGACTACGTTTCCACCAAGGAATATGTGCTGACGCAGCTTGGTCGGGCACGCAATCTGCTGCCGCAGCATGCGCAGCAACTGGATGGCCTTATCACCAGAATGCGTGCCGTTATCGCGCAGACGGATCAGGCGATCGATTTTGCCGCCCGTTCGCAGGATGCGCAGGCGAAAGTGGCGCTGGAAAAGGCTGACGCGCTGGTCAATCCGCTCAGCGACGATATCCTCTCCTTCCTGCTGGCGCGGATGAGCGATGTCGAAGACCGCAGCAAGGCGCTGACCGCAAACAACAGTTCGCTGATCATATCTACGCTGGTTGCCGTCGTCGCCATGTTCCTGGCTGTCATCGGTGCGGCGCTGTTCGTGACGTCTCGGGGTATCACCACGCCTATCGTGCGTCTTCGCGAGCGCATGCTGTCCCTCGCGGCCGGTGATACGGCATCCGAGATCGACGGTATGGACCGCAAGGATGAAGTCGGTGAAATGGCACAGGCCGTGCAGGTCTTCCGCCAGAACGCGGTCGAGCGCGCGCAGTTGGCGCGGGAAACCGAGGCGAACCGTTCGCTCTCTGAAAAGGAACGTATCGAGCGCGAAAAGCAGAAGGCGCAGGAAGCAGCCGATGTGCAGTTCGCCGTCGACAGCCTGGCCGGCGGGCTTGCAAAGCTTTCCGATGGCGATGTGGCCTATCGCATCACCCAGCCCTTCACGCAGAACCTCGACAGCGTCCGTGGCGATTTCAACCAGTCGGCCGAAAAGCTGCAGTCAGCGCTTGTGCAGGTGTCGCAGAATGCCCGCGGCATCAATGCCGGCACGAACGAGATCAAGGCTGCAGCCGACGATCTGGCCAAGCGCACCGAACAGCAGGCCGCCGCCGTGGAAGAAACGGCTGCCGCTCTCGAAGAGATCACCACCACTGTGAAGGATTCGACCAAGCGCGCGCAGGAAGCCGGTGCGCTGGTGTCGCGCACCCGTCAGGAAGCCGAGCATTCCGGTGAAGTCGTTCGCCGCGCCGTCATCGCCATGGAAAAGATCGAACAGTCTTCCGGCGAGATCGGCAATATTATCGGCGTGATCGACGACATCGCCTTCCAGACCAACCTGCTGGCACTGAATGCCGGTGTGGAAGCGGCGCGCGCCGGTGAAGCCGGAAAGGGTTTCGCTGTCGTTGCCCAGGAAGTGCGTGAGCTTGCCCAGCGTTCGGCCAATGCGGCCAAGGAGATCAAGACGCTGATCACCACCTCGAACGAACAGGTTCAGGAAGGTGTCGACCTGGTCGGTGCGACCGGCACCGCGCTGGAAAAGATCGTCGTCGAAGTGCAGGAGATCAACCGCCACGTGGCGGCGATCGTCGAAAGTGCGCAGGAGCAGTCGTCAGGCCTTCAGCAGATCAACACCGCCGTCAACCAGATGGATCAGGATACGCAGAAGAATGCGGCCATGGTCGAAGAATCCACGGCAGCAAGCCATGGTCTGGCCCGCGAGGTGGCGTCGCTCAACCAGTTGCTCGGCCAGTTCAAGCTTGGCTCCGAGATGATTGCATCCGCCCGTCTTGCCCGCCCGGCCGAAAAACCGGTGGCATCACCGGCGCGCGCACTCGGTCGCAAGATCGCCTCAGCCTTCTCCGGCAATGCCGCGATCGATACAGCCAGGGACGAGTGGCAGGAATTTTGACACCTGTCGCATGATCTGAATGGAAAAAAATCCGGGCGCCCATCGCGCCCGGAACTGTTTGCGGGATCAGAAAAACGCCTGAATGCCCGTCTGCGCGCGGCCCAGGATCAGCGCATGGACATCATGTGTGCCTTCATACGTGTTCACCGTCTCGAGGTTCTGCGCGTGGCGCATGACATGGTATTCGATCTGGATGCCGTTGCCGCCATGCATGTCGCGGGCCTGACGGGCGATGTCGAGCGCCTTGCCGCAATTGTTGCGCTTGACGATGGAGATCATTTCCGGCGCCATCTTGTGCGCATCCATCAACTCGCCGACGCGCAAGCTCGCCTGCAGGCCAAGGGTGATTTCCGTCTGCATGTCGGCGAGTTTCTTCTGGTAAAGCTGCATGCCGGCCAGCGGCTTGCCGAACTGTTTTCTGTCGAGCCCGTATTGGCGGGCGCGGAACCAGCAGTCTTCGGCAGCCCCCAGCACACCCCAGGAAATGCCGTAGCGGGCGCGGTTGAGGCAGCCGAACGGACCCTTGAGGCCCGAGACATTCGGCAGAAGCGCATCCTCGGTGACTTCCACGCCATCCAGCACGATCTCGCCGGTGATCGAGGCGCGCAGCGAAAGCTTGCCGCCGATTTTTGGCGCCGACAGGCCCTTCATGCCCTTTTCCAGCACGAAGCCACGGATCTCGTTGTTATGCGCTTCCGACTTGGCCCAGACGACGAACACGTCGGCGATCGGTGCGTTGGAAATCCACGTCTTTGAACCGCGCAGGCGGTAACCGCCCTCGATCTTTTCGGCGCGGGTCTTCATGCCGCCGGGGTCGGAGCCGGCATCCGGCTCGGTCAGGCCAAAACAGCCGATCAGATCGCCGGAGACGAGGCCGGGCAGATATTTCTGTTTCTGCTCATCGGAGCCGTAGGCGAAGATCGGGTAGATGACGAGAGAGGATTGCACGCTCATCATCGAGCGGTAGCCACTGTCGATGCGTTCGATCTCTCGGGCGACGAGGCCATAGGCAACATAGGAGGCGTTGGCGGCGCCAAATTCTTCCGGCAGGGTGACGCCGAGAAGGCCGGTCTGGCCCATCAGCTTGAACAGGCCCTTGTCGGTGGTTTCGTCCAGATAGGCTTCCTGCACACGCGGCAGAAGCTCCGATTTCGCGAAGGCTGCGGCAGTGTCGCGGATCATCCGCTCGTCTTCGCTGATCTGCTCGTCAAGCAGAAACGGGTCTTCCCAGGAAAATGCGGTACGCGTGCTCACGATCATGCCTCCAATATCGTTGTGAGCTTCATTGTCCGCGAGGGTTTGATGATCGGCAAGCGTTGTTTACTCATTTCGCCATGAGGTATAGGAATGGCGGATGATCACTGCGAGCCGCAGATTGCTGCCTTCCACCGGTGCGCTTGCCGCTTTCGATGCGGTGGCGCGGCTCGGCAGTTTTTCCGCAGCCGCCGAAGAACTTTCCCTGACGCAAGGGGCTGTCAGCCGCCAGATTTCCGGGCTTGAGGACCAGTTGGGCGTCATGCTGTTCGAGCGCAGCAGCCGTGGCGTCGGATTGACGGTGGCGGGTGTGGATTACGCCAAATCGATCGGCAATGCGCTGTCGCTGATCCGTTCGGCCTCTCTCAAGGCCATGACGAAAACGCATAATGATCAGCTCAATCTCGCCATCCTGCCGACTTTTGGCACGCGCTGGCTGATGCCGCGCATTCCGCGCTTTGTCGAGCGCCACCCGGAAATCACGCTGAATTTTGCCACCCGTATAGGTGTCTTTGATTTCGAGAAGGATGGGCTGGATATGGCCATCCATATCGGCCTGCCGGACTGGCCGGGGGCGGAATGCACCTTTCTGATGGACGAAATGGTGGCGCCGGTCGCAAGCCCCGCGTTTCTGGCTGCCCATCCCGTTACGGGGGCGGAAGATCTGCGGGCGCTGCCGCTTCTGCACATGGCGTCGCGGCCGGGGGCGTGGAACCACTGGTTCCAGAGCCTCGGGCTTCGGGATGCGCCGTCGCAGGGCATGCGGTTTGAACAGTTTTCCAGCGTCGCGCAGGCCTGTATTGCCGGGCTTGGCGTTGCCTTGATGCCGCTGTTCCTGATCTCATCCGAATTGCGCAATGGCGAGATCACGCAAGCATTTCCGCATCAGGTGCGTAGCCCGAGCGCCTATTATGCGGTAGCACCCGTCGCCAAGACCGATTCCCGTCCTGTCAGCGTTTTTCGCGAATGGCTGGTCGAGGAGATCGGTCGTTACCGCGACGAACCCTATTTCGCGTGACCCGTTTTTCCGGTTGATGGAGAGCCGCATGCAGCCGCACGATTTCTGGCAGGAAGTCTATCCCGCCGACACATTTGACCCGGCAGGCCCGTTCGACACCTTTTATCCGGCGGTGCTGGAGGATGGCCGGCAGATCATGTTGCCGATCCGGCATCTGTCCAACGGCGAAAATGCGCTGGCCTCGCTGATCATCAACCAGGCGAGTTTTGCCGTCCAGGATGCGCTGGCCGATGCGCTTGCGGCCAAGCTGAAACCGTTCGATCCGGAGATCATCGTCGGCCTGCCGACCTTGGGATTGACGCTTGCCGCGGCCGTTGCCCGCCGTCTCGGCCATGGCCGTTACGTGCCGCTCGGGACCTCGCGAAAATTCTGGTACGACGATGCGCTCTCGGTGCCGATGTCGTCGATCACCACGCCGGAATACAGCAAACGGCTCTATGCCGATCCGCGCATGCTGCCGCTTTTGCGTGGCAGCCGTATCGCGCTGGTCGATGACGTGATTTCCAGCGGCTCATCCATTCTCGCTGGTCTGTCGCTGATGTCGGCGATCGGTATCGAGCCGGTCGTCATCGGTGCCGCCATGCTGCAATCGGAGCGCTGGCGCGACACGATCGCCGATATCGATCCCAAATGGCGCGACCATATCGTCGGCGTGTTCAAGACGCCGATGCTTAGCCGAACGGATGATGGTCACTGGACCAAATAAGATGATTTTTTCCGGCTTGCCGAGTGTGTGGAGTTCTGAATAGGATCAGCGCTTCGCATTTGCAGCAGAGATCTGGAAAATTCATGGAACTGGTGTTCGACGGCCATAACGACGTGCTTCTCCGGCTTTGGAGGACCATGAAGGGGGGCGGCGATCCGGTCGCCGAGTTTTTCAAGGGAACCTCCCAGGGGCATATCGATGCGCCGCGCTCGAAAATCGGCGGTCTGGCCGGCGGTATCTGCGCCATCTACATTCCCTCCGGCGACCTGATCCTCAAGGAACCGGATGCCGACGGCCATTACGAAACGCCGCTGGCGGCCCCGCTCGACCATCTGCCATCGCTCAACATCGCCATGGAAAAGGCCTCGATAGCGCTGCGTCTGGAGCGTGCCGGTGCATGGCGTTTGTGCCGCTCGACGGCGGATATCCGCAAGGCGATGGAAGACGGCGTGTTTGCCGCCGTGCTGCATATGGAAGGCTGCGAGGCGATCAGCGCCGATCTCGCCGAACTCGACGTGTTCTACGCTAGCGGCCTGCGTTCGCTCGGCCCCGTCTGGAGCCGTCACAACATTTTCGGGCATGGCGTGCCGTTTGCCTATCCGATGTCGCCGGATACCGGGCCGGGTCTCACCGATCTCGGTTTCGAACTGGTCCGTGAATGCAACAGGCTCGGCATCCTGATCGATCTCGCCCACATCACCGAAAAGGGTTTCTGGGATGTGGCAAAAACCACCGACCAGCCACTGATCGCCAGCCATTCCAACGCGCATGCGCTGACGCAGGTTGCCCGCAACCTTACCGACAAGCAGATGGACGCCATCAAGGAGAGCCGCGGTCTCGCCGGTCTCAACTACGCCGTCACCATGCTGCGGCCGGATGCGCGCGACAATGCCGCCACGCCGCTCTCCGACATGGTGCGCCATATCGATTACATGGTGGAGCGCATGGGCATCGATTGCGTGGCGCTCGGATCCGACTTTGACGGTGCAACCGTACCGGCCGACATTCACGATGCGGCCGGCAACCAGAAACTGGTTGCGGCCCTTCGGGACGCGGGCTACGCTCCTGAAGAAATTGCCAAATTGTGCCGGGAGAACTGGTTGCGCGTGCTGGGAGAAGCCTGGCACGAGAAGGCCTGACCAGCCGAGATTTTCGATCCAAAAAAACAAAGACAATAACGGGCAACAAAACAACGGGACGACCATCATGATGAACTCTCTCAACACACGCATGCGCATTCTGTCCGCAGGCGCCGCCCTTTCGCTGATCACGCTTCTCGCACCGCAGGCCTTTGCCGCGACGCCGGCCGACACGCTGGTCGAAGGTTTTGCCATCGACGACATCATCACGCTCGATCCGGGCGAGGCCTTCGAGCTTTCGACCGCCGAAGTGACCGCCAACAGCTACAGCAAGCTGGTCGGTCTCGATCCGGCAGATACGTCCAAGGTCGTCGGTGATCTCGCCGCCAGCTGGACCGTATCCGATGACGGCCTGACCTATACGTTCAAGCTGAAGCCCGACCTGAAATTCGCTTCCGGCAACCCGGTTACCGCCGAGGATGTGGCTTTCTCGTTCGAACGCGCCGTCAAGCTCGACAAGTCGCCGGCCTTCCTGCTCACCCAGTTCGGCCTGACCGGCGACAACGTGACCGAAAAGGCCAAGGCCACTGACGCCACGACCTTCACCTTCACCGTCGACAAGGCCTATGCGCCGAGCTTCGTCCTCAACGTGCTGACGGCAACGGTTGCTTCCGTCCTCGACAAGAAGCTGGTTTCGGAACATGCCAAGCCGGCAACGCCGAGCGCCGAATACAAATACGATACCGATTTCGGCAATGAATGGCTGAAGACCGGTTATGCCGGTTCCGGCCCGTTCAAGGTGCTGACATGGCGCGCCAACGAGGCCGTCATTCTGGAAGCCAACCCGAATTATTACGGCGAAAAGCCAAAGCTGAAGCGCGTCATCTATCGCCACATGAAGGAAAGCTCGGGCCAGCGCCTGGCGCTTGAAAACGGCGATATCGACGTTGCCCGCAACCTCGAGCCGAACGACCTGAAGGCCATCGAAGGCAAGGACGGCCTGTCGAGCACATCGGCGCCGAAGGGCACGATCTATTATTTCAGCCTCAACCAGAAGAACAAGAACCTCGCCAAGCCGGAAGTGGCCGAGGCGATGAAATATCTGGTCGATTACGATGCGATCGGCGCAACGCTGATCAAGGGTATCGGCGAGATCCACCAGAACTTTCTGCCCAAGGGCCAGCTCGGTGCCAGCACCGAAAACCCTTACAAGCTCGACGTTGCCAAGGCCAAGGAACTGCTGGCCAAGGCCGGCCTGAAGGATGGTTTCACCGTCACCATGGACGTACGCAACACGCAGCCGGTGACCGGCATTGCCGAAAGCGTGCAGCAGACGCTGGCGCAGGCCGGCATCAAGCTGGAAATCATTCCCGGCGACGGCAAGCAGACGCTGACGAAATTCCGCGCCCGCACCCACGACATCTATATCGGCCAGTGGGGTTCGGACTATTTCGACCCGAACTCGAATGCCGAGACCTTTACCGTCAACCCGGACAATTCCGACGAAGGCAAGAACAAGACGCTGGCCTGGCGTAATGCTTGGGACGTGCCGAAGGAACTGTCGGACGCCGGCAAGGGCGCGCTTCTGGAAAAGGACGCCGAAAAACGCGCTGCCATCTATCAGGACCTGCAGAAGAAGGTGGCGGCGGTCAGCCCGTTCGTGATCGTCTTTCAGCAGACGGAAGTGGCAGGTTTCTCGTCGAAGCTGAAGGGCTACAAGCTTGGCCCGAGCTTTGATACGAACTTTGTGTATACGGTCTCCAAGGACTGATTGTAGGGGGATTTTAGCGCGGAAGGCTTGGCGAAGTTATCTTCTCCCCAAGGGGGAGAAGGTGGCCCGAAGGGCCGGATGAGGGGGAGCGAAGCCACTGATATGTGGTGTCGTGTGGCCCCCTCATCGCCTCGCTGACGCTCCGGCACTTCTCCCCGGTGGTGAGAAGATGCTGGCGGCAGTCTTTCGTGTCCCATCGACCATTCGCCTAACGTTCAGACGACGGGCATTCGGCAGTCCTCGCAATACACTCAGGAGATCTTCTTGACTCTCACCGATACGACGGCCGTGACGCGGCGCAACCGGCGCCGTGCTTCCTCATCGGGAAAGGCGATCTTTCGTTTCCTGGTGACGGTCGTCACGACTTTCTTAGGCCTGCTCGCCGTCACCTTTTTCATCGGCCGCGTCATTCCCATCGATCCGGCGCTTGCCATTGTCGGTGACCGGGCGCCCGCCCATGTGGTGGAACGCGTGCGCGAGCAGCTGGGGCTGAACCTGCCGCTTTACCAGCAGTTCTATTTCTATGTGCGCGATGCGCTGACCGGCAATTTCGGCACGTCCGTTCTCACCACCAATCCTGTGATGGACGATATCCGCCGCGTGTTTCCGGCAACCATGGAGCTGGCGACGATCGGCACCATTTTCGGCTCGCTGATCGGCATTCCTCTCGGTGTGCTCGCCGCCGTCAAGCGCGGCTCGATTGCCGACCAGATCGTCCGCGTTGTCGGGTTGATCGGCTATTCGGTGCCGATCTTCTGGCTCGGGCTTCTGTCGCTGGTGCTGTTTTACGCAAAACTGCGCTGGGTGGCCTATCCCGGCCGGCTCGATATCGTCTACGAATTCACGTTTACGCCGATCACCGGTTTCTTCCTGTTCGACAGCGCCATTCTGGGCCAGTGGGACGTCTTCTGGGATGCGTTCCGCCACATCATCCTGCCCGGCGCGCTGCTCGGCTATTTTTCGCTCGCCTATATCAGCCGCATGACACGCTCCTTCATGCTCAACGAGCTGCAACAGGAATATATCGTTGCCGCCCGCGCCAAAGGCCTGTCGGAAACGCGGATCATCTGGTTTCACGCGCTGCGCAATGCAGCCGTGCCGCTGATCACCGTGATCGCGCTTTCCTATGCAGGCCTGCTGGAAGGATCGGTGCTGACCGAAACCATCTTCTCATGGCCGGGGCTCGGCCTTTACATCACCAATTCGCTGCAGAATGCGGACATGAACGCGGTTTTGGGCGGAACGATCATTGTCGGTTCCGTCTTCATCGCCATCAACCTCCTGTCCGACCTTCTTTACCGCACGCTTGATCCAAGGACACGCAGCCGATGAGCGCGACGGTCGATACATTGAAACCCTACAGCCGGGAATGGCTGCTTTCCGACCGTCCCACCTCGCGCCATCAGGCACGGCTTGGCCGCGCCTATGTGATATGGCGGCGGTTTTCCGAGAATCGGCTGGCGCTGCTCGGCCTCGGCATCATCATCCTGCTGCTGTTCGTCGCCGCCTTTGCCGATGTGCTGGCGCCGTATAATCCGGTGCAGGGCGATCTGATGAACTCCCGGCTGTTAGCCCCGGGATCGCCCGGTTACTGGCTCGGCACCGACGATCAGGGCCGCGATATTCTCTCGCGCCTGATCCACGGTTCGCGCCTCACATTGATGGTGATCGTGCTCGTTGCTGTCATTGCAGCGCCGATCGGTCTGATCGTCGGCACCGTTTCCGGTTATGCCGGTGGCTGGGTGGATGCGATCCTGATGCGCATCACCGACATCTTTCTGGCCTTTCCAAAGCTGGTTCTGGCGCTGGCGCTGGTGGCTGCACTCGGCCCCGGCATCGAGAACGCCATTCTGGCCATCGCCGTCACCTCATGGCCGCCCTATGCGCGCATTGCCCGCGCCGAAACGCTGACATTCCGCAATTCGGAGTTCATCTCGGCTGTAAAACTGATGGGCGCTTCGCCTTTCCGCATCGTGCTGCGTCATGTCATGCCGCTCTGCCTGTCATCGCTGATCGTGCGCGTGACGCTGGACATGGCCGGCATCATTCTGACCGCCGCCGGTCTCGGGTTCCTCGGGCTGGGCGCACAGCCGCCGTTGCCGGAATGGGGTGCGATGATCGCCTCCGGTCGCCGCTTCATTCTCGACCAGTGGTGGGTTGCGGCCATGCCGGGTTTTGCCATCCTGATCGTCAGCCTCGGTTTCAACCTGTTGGGCGACGGCCTGCGTGATGCGCTCGATCCGAAGGAGGCCGGCCAATGACGGCTCCTCTCCTGACGGTTGACGACCTGCGCGTCACCTTTCCCACCCGCACCGGCGAGATCCAGGCCGTGCGCGGCGTCTCGTTCACGCTCGGCAAGGAACGCCTTGGCATTGTCGGCGAAAGCGGATCGGGCAAATCACAGACCGGCCGCGCCATCATGGGCCTGACGCCGGGCCATGCCAGGATCACCGCATCGAAGCTGGAATTCGATGGTATCGACCTGTTGAAGGTAACGCCGAAACAGCGTCGGGACCTGCGCGGCAAGCGCATCGGCATGATCCTGCAGGACCCGAAATATTCGCTGAACCCGGTGATGACGATCGGCAAACAGATCATCGAAACGCTGCTGGCGCACGAAAAGATCAGTCGTTCGGAGGCGCGTGATCGTGCGCTAAAAATGCTGGAGCAGGTGCAGATCCGCGATCCGGAGCGCGTGTTCGGGCTTTATCCGAACGAGGTTTCGGGCGGTATGGGCCAGCGGGTGATGATCGCCATGATGCTGATCTGCGGGCCGGAACTGCTGATCGCCGACGAGCCGACCTCGGCGCTCGATGTGACGGTGCAGCTCGACGTGCTCTCGATCCTCGACAAGCTGGTGGCCGAGCGCGGCATGGGGCTGGTGTTCATCAGCCACGATCTGCGGCTCGTCTCGTCATTCTGTGACCGCGTCATCGTCATGTATGCCGGCCGTATCGTCGAGGAACTGCCGTCCGCCGATCTGGCGCAGGCGAAACATCCTTATACGCAAGGCCTGCTCAACTGCCTGCCGACCATCGGCACCGATCGGCATCCGCTGCCAGTTCTGGAGCGCAAGGTGGAGTGGTCGGCGTGATGACTGGAATTATGACAGAGAAAACAGCGCTTTCCGTCCGCGACATGATCGTGACGTTTGATGAATATGTGGCGCTCGATCACGTGAGCGTCGATGTGGCGACGGGCGAGAGCTTTGGCATCGTCGGTGAATCCGGTTCCGGCAAATCCACGCTTTTGCGCGCCGTGGCCGGTCTCAATCGCTTTGACAGTGGCGCGCTCGCTGTCGATGGTCGCAGCTATTCGAGCGGGCGTCGCGACAAGGAATTTTACCGCACCGTGCAGATGGTGTTTCAGGATCCTTACGGTTCGCTGCATCCGCGCCAGACGGTGGACCGGTTGCTGCTTGAACCGCTGGTGATCCACGGTTTCGACGATATCGATGTGCGCATTGCCCGTGCACTGGATGAGGTGGGTCTGGGGGCGGGTTTTCGTTTCCGTTATTCGCACCAGCTTTCCGGCGGCCAGCGCCAGCGCATCGCCATTGCCCGCGCGCTGATCCTCGAGCCAAAGATCCTGCTGCTGGACGAACCGACCTCGGCGCTCGATGCCTCCATCCAGGCGGAAATCCTCAATCTGCTGGAACAGGCGCGCAAGGATCGGAACCTCACCTTCGTCATGGTCAGCCATGATCTCGGTGTCATCAGCCATATGTGCGAGCGCGTGGCGGTGATGAAAAGCGGGAAGATTGTCGAGACGGTACCGGTCGAGGCACTGGAAAAGCGCGAATTTTCCGCCGATTATACGCGGCAATTGCTGGTCGCCAGCGAAGGGTTTCGTCGCGGCTGATTTTGGCCGCGACAGATATTGGATTTTCCGCATGCAGCTTCGCGCCCTGATGTATTTTGACGAGCTGGTGCGCACCAATTCCATGCGTGCGGCGGCGGAAAATATGGGCGTTGCCGCCACCGCCGTCAGCCGCCAGATCGAGAACCTCGAGCACTATTTCGGCACGCCGCTGGTGGAGCGCAACAATCGCGGCATCCGCCTGACGGCTGCCGGCGAATTGCTGGCGGCGCGGGCGGGCAAGACGTTGCGTGAGCTGGAACATGTGCACCAGCTGATCGATGATCTGCAGGGCCTGCAGCGCGGCAAGGTGGTGATCTACGCCAATGGCGCGACGGTGGCGAACCTGCTGGCGCCGGTGCTTGCCGAGTTCAGTCTGAAATATCCAAAGCTTCGGTTCGAGGTGGCGATCACTTCCGCGCGCGAGGCGGTGGAGGCGCTGGCTGCTGCCGAGGCGGATCTGGTGGTGGCGCTGTTTGCGCCCAAAAATTCCGGCCTAAAAGTGCGTGTGCGCTCCGAACTCACCTATGATGTCATCCTGTCTGCCGATCATCCGGCAGCGGGCGCCAAGGAATTCACCCTGCGCGATCTGGTGCAGATGCCACTTGCTCTGCCGGACAAGAGTTTCAGCGCCCGGCAGGCTTTCGAGGACGTGTTCGGCAAGGCCGGACTGGAGCTTGACCCGGTCTTTGTCACCGGTTCACTGGAAATGTTGAAGGAACTGGTGCTGCGGCGTTCGGCCGTGACGCTGCTGCCGGCGCTGTCGGTCAAGCGCGAAATCGATGCCGGGCAGTTGGTGGCGGTGCCGGTCGGTGGCGGCAAGGCGGTAAAAACCTCGATGGAACTCTGCGTTGCGCCGGACCGGCAGCCGTCCTATGCCACGGCAAAGCTGGTCGATTTCATCGAAGGCTTCATGCGTGGTGTCGTGCCGAAAAAGTCGGTCGCCAAAAAGACGCCCTGACAAAATGCCTTGTGTAGCGATTTCGGCTACACAGAGACCACAAAAATCTGCATTGTGTGTGCACTCGCAACATGACACTCTTTTCGTCAATTGCAGGCAGCGGCGGACCTGATCTCCCGGATGACCTGCGCAAGGGGGAATGACGCATGCTCAGAACGATTTCGATGATCGGCTCCGCATCCGGTGCCATCACCCGCCGAGTGGCGCTCGGCCTGATGGTGACAGCCAGCGTGCTTGCCATGGGGCAAAGCAGGGCCGAGGCGGCAAAGGATAACGTCACCATCGGCATGGCGATCGAGCCGGCCGGACTGGACCCGACCGTCGCTGCACCCGTCGCCATCGGTCAGGTGACATGGCAGAATGTGTTCGAAGGCCTGACGACGATCGACAGGCAAGGCAAGGTCGTGCCGCTTCTCGCTGAAAGCTGGACGATTTCCCCCGATGGCCTGACCTATACGTTCAAGCTGCGCGATGGCGTGACATTCCACGATGGCGAGGCGTTCTTCTCCGCGACTGCAAAATTCACGCTCGACCGGGCGCGCGGCGACCAGTCGGTCAATCCGCAGAAACGCTATTTCTCCACCATCGACACGATCGAAACGCCCGACGCCACGACGCTGGTGTTGAAGCTGAAACAGCCGACCGGCAGCCTGCTTTACTGGCTGGGCTGGCCGTCCGCCGTCATGGTCGCGCCGAAAACGGCGGAAAACAACAAGGTGACGCCTGTCGGCACCGGCCCGTTCAAGTTTGTCAGCTGGGCCAAGGGCTCGCAGGTGCAGCTGGAAAAGAATGCCGGCTACTGGAACAGCCAGGTTTCGGTAAAACTGGAAAAGGCGTCCTTCCGCTTCATCGGCGATGCGCAGGCGCAGGCCGCCGCTCTGAAGGCCGGCGATGTCGATGCCTTTCCGGAATTCGGTGCGCCGGAACTGATGGAGAGTTTCAAGGGCGATGCGAAACTGGTGACGGTGATCGGCAATACCGAGTTGAAGGTGGTTGCCGGCATGAACAATGCCACCAAGCCTTTTAACGACAAGCGGGTGCGACAGGCGCTGATGATGGCCGTCGACCGCGCCACCGTCATCGAGGGCGCATGGTCCGGCCTCGGCACTGCGATCGGCAGTCATTACACCCCAAACGATCCCGGTTATATCGATCTGACCGGCACCTATGCTTACGACGTGGAAAAGGCCAAGGCGCTGCTGGCGGAAGCCGGTTATCCGAACGGCCTGACCTTTACCATCAAGGCGCCGCAGATGGCTTATGCGCAGCGCACGTCGCAGGTTCTGCAGGCGCTGTTTTCCGAGATCGGCGTGACGATGAATATCGAAACCACCGAGTTTCCGGCGAAATGGGTGGCGGATGTGCTGAAGGCCGCCAATTACGAGATGACCATCGTCGCCCATGCCGAGCCGATGGACCTCGATATCTACGCCCGCGATCCCTATTACTTCAACTACAAGAACCCGGCCTATAACGCTGTGCTGCAGAAGGTGCAGGAGACATCCGACCCGGCGGAACAGGCCAAGCTTTATGGCGAGGCGCAGAAGATTCTCGCTGATGACGTGCCGTCGCTATTCCTGTTCGTGATGCCGAAGCTGGGTGTCTGGGATGGGAAGCTGAAGGGGCTTTGGGAGAACGAACCGATCCCGTCGAACGTGCTGACGGATGTGCATTGGGTAGAGTGAGGGTGTTGTTGGGGCAGGCTGTGATGCCGCAGTGTTTGTGGCAGAGGGATGATGGCGCCGCACGCCGATCTCCCCCCTTGCGGGGGAGATGCCCGGCAGGGCAGAGGGGGGTGGATCCTCGGACTCCCTCGTTGCTGGAGCGGCAAAACGGTCGCCACCCCCCTCTGTCGGCTCTGCCGACATCTCCCCCGCAAGGGGGGAGACCAGCCCGCGCCTGCCTCGCTGACATCGCCTACTCGACGAACTCGAAAATTATGGTGCTCCACCCATGATCACCATCCTCACCCGCCGCATCCTCAGTCTGATCATCACACTCCTCGCCGTCTCGCTGCTGGTCTTTTCCATCATGAACCTGCTGCCCGGTGATCCGGCGGCGATCATGCTTGGTACGTCCGCCAGCCCCGACACGCTTGCCGCGCTGCAAAAGCAGATGGGGCTCGATCAACCGCTGCCTCTGCGATACCTCGCCTGGCTTTCCGGCATGTTGCAGGGTGATCTCGGCACGTCCTATACCTATAGCGTGCCCGTCGCCGGCCTTATCGTCGAGCGTCTCGCCGTCACGCTGCCGCTGGCACTGATGGCAGTGGTGTTGTCGGTCGCCATTGCCGTGCCGCTCGGCGTCACGGCCGCGCGTTATCGCAATGGGCCGGTGGATCTTATCGTCGGGCTGTTTTCCTATGCGGGCATCGCCATGCCGGCCTTCTGGGTGGGATTGCTGCTGATTCTGCTGTTTTCCTCAAGCCTCGGCTGGATGCCGGCGGGTGGTTTTCCCGGTTGGGATGCCGGTATCGGCGCAGGCCTGAAGGCGCTCGTGCTGCCCGCCGTGTCGCTGGCCTTGGCGCAGGCGGGTGTTTTGACGCGAGTTGCGCGCACATCCGTGATCGAGGTGATGAACGAGGATTTTGTCCGCACGGCGCGCGCCAAGGGACTGGGCGAGGGGGCCGCACTCTGGCGGCATGCGGTGCCGAATGCACTCATCCCGGTGGTGACCATGCTCGGCCTGCAATTCACCTTTCTGGTCGCCGGCGCGGTTCTGGTCGAAAACGTTTTCAACCTGCCGGGTCTGGGGCGGCTGGCCTATCAGGCGTTGTCGCAACGCGACATTATCGTCATGCAGAATGTCGTGCTGTTTTTCGCCGGCCTCGTCATCGTCATGAATTTCCTCGTCGATCTCGCCTATCTGGTGATCGATCCGCGACTGAGGGCGAAGGCGCAATGATGGCAAGGTTTTTGTATCGCCCGGTTCTCGTCACCGGCCTCGTCATCACGCTAGCTCTGGTTGCGGTAGCACTTCTGTCGCTGGTCTGGACGCCGGCCGTGCCGTCGAAAATGCAGATCCTGCTGAAGCTGAAACCGCCGCTCTCTGCCGGCCTGTTCGGCACGGATCAGTTCGGCCGCGATCTCACCTCCATGCTGATGGTCGGCGCCTGGAATTCGCTGTCGACGGCGCTGGTTGCGGTGGCGCTCGGCGCCAGTATCGGCACGGCGGTCGGTGTGTTTCTCGCTGCCCGTCGCGGTTGGGCGGAAGTCATCGGCATGCGCATCTGCGATATCATTTTTGCGCTGCCGCCGATCCTGTCGGCGATGATGCTGGGAGCATTTCTCGGGGCAGGGCGGTTCACCGCCATTCTGGCGATCGCAACCTTCATGGTGCCTGTTTTCGCCCGCCTGACATTTGGCGCGGCGCTGCAGATCTGGACGCGCGATTATGTCTCTGCCGCCATCGGCATGGGTCGTTCGGGGCTTGCCATCACCTTCACCCATATCCTGCCCAATATTTCCAACCAGATCATCGTGCAGGTGACCATCCAGCTTGGTCTCGCCATCCTCACCGAAGCGGGCCTGAGCTTTCTCGGTCTCGGCATGCCGCCGCCGGCGCCGACTTGGGGCCGCATGCTGGCCGATGCGCAGACCTATCTCGGTCAGGCGCCGTGGCTGGCTCTGCTGCCGGGGCTTGCCATCGCGCTTGCGGTGCTCGGCTTCAACATGCTGGGCGATGGCCTGCGCGATCTTTTCGACCCCAGAGAACAGAACTGAGCGAACAAAACTGATCCTTTTCACAGCGAAGATATTGCCATGAACGATCTTCTGAAACTGAGCATTCGCGAACTCGTCGGGCTTTTCGGCGAGAAAAAACTGTCTCCCTCGGAATACTGGCTCGCTGTCGAAGAGCGCGTCGATGCTTTTGAACCGCATGTGCAGGCGCTTTATCTCTACGATCCGCAAGGTGCGCGGGCGCAGGCGAAAGCGTCCACGGAGCGCTGGGCAAGGGGAGAGATTTTGGGCGCTCTCGACGGTGTGCCGGTGACGCTGAAAGAACTGATCGCCACCGAAGGCCAGCCGGTGCCGCTCGGCACGGCGGCGATCGAGTTGACCCCCGCTGCGGCCGATGCACCGATTGCCGCGCGCATGAAGGAAGACGGCGCCGTCATCTTTGCCAAAACCACATGCCCGGATTACGGCATGTTGTCCTCCGGTCTTTCCAGCTTTCATCCCTTGAGCCGCAACCCGTGGGACTTGAGCCAGAACCCCGGCGGTTCCAGTGCCGGTGCGGCATCTGCAGGTGCTGCCAGTTTCGGGCCTTTGCATATCGGCACGGATATCGGCGGTTCGGTGCGTCTGCCGGCCGGCTGGACCGGGCTTTTCGGGTTCAAGCCGAGCCATGGCCGCATTCCCGTCGATCCCTATTATGTCGGCCGTTGCGCCGGGCCGATGACCCGTACCGTTGAAGATGCCGCTTTCTCGATGGCAACGCTGTCGCGACCGGACTGGCGCGACGGCACCTCTCTGCCGCCGGAAAACATCGACTGGTTCGATCTCGATATCGACGTGAAGGGCATGAAGATCGGCCTGATGCTGGATGCCGGTGTCGGCCTTGCGGTAGAGGCGGAGGTGCGCGATGCGGTGATTGCCGTAGCGCGTCGTTTCGAGGAGGCCGGTGCCATCGTCGTTCCGGTCGAACCGGTGATGACGCGGACCATGCTGGACGGTCTCGACGTCTTTTGGCGGGCACGTTTTTGGGGAGACATCGAGGCATTGTCGGCTGAGCGGCGAGCGAAAATCCTGCCCTATATCCTTGAATGGGCCGAGGGCGGGGCGGATGTTTCCGGTGTCGATGCCGTGCGCGGCTTCAATCAGACAATCGAGATGCGAAAAGCCTGCGGAAAACTGTTTTCGATGGTCGATGCGGTGATTTCGCCGACCAATCCGATCGTTTCCTATCCGGCCGAATGGGCCTCGCCCACCAATGATCCGGCCAAGCCGTTCGAGCATATCGGCTTTACCGTGCCGTGGAACATGTCGGAACAACCGGCCGCCTCGATCAATTGCGGTTTTTCATCGTCGGGCATGCCGATCGGCCTGCAAATCGTTGGCCCACGTTTTGCCGATATGACGGTGCTGCGGCTCTCCAGAGCCTTCGAACGCTGGACCGGCGGCGTGCAGGCATGGCCGGAGCCGCCCGTTTCCATCTGATCGGTGCTATCGTCTCTGCCGTTGGAACAAAATCCGACACGCTGCGTTGACTGCGCGAACCGAAGACCGGATTGCCGTGCCTCGATACAGGCTGGCAGCAAGGGGTGGTCGTCGCGGGGGACGTATCGGCGGGTTTTCACCTGTCGGCAAATTTCCTGACATCGCCCTTTTCCGTTTTCGACCACGCGAAGATCGTCAAAGGAGAATGATATGGCGCCCGTAAATTCAACCAAGGATATTCCAGGCGAAGCCGCATCTGCTGTCTACGCGCAGGAAATCGAATTGCAGCTGGCTCAGCTGCGTGAAGATATCGCAGTTCTTGCCCGCACGGTTGCAGCCGCCGGTTCGCAGAAGGCCGAAAATGTCACCCGCCGCGTGAAGCGCGCCACCGACGAAGCCGCCGACGCTTCGCTCAACATTGTCGAAGCTGCGCGTGAACAAGCTTTGTCGCTGGAAAAGGATCTCGAGCGCCAGATCCGCACCAATCCGCTGCAGTCGGTTGCCATCGCCGCCGGCGCCGGCTTCCTGTTCGCCCTCCTGGCGCGTCGCTGATCATGGGGGGGCTGGCCCCTATCCTGGCATCGCTGCTTGCGGTTGATATCGGCGCGTTCACCAAGCGAATGCGCCGCAATGCCGTGCTGTATGCGATTGCGGGATTTTTCATGCTCACGGCCTATGCCGCAGGCGTGACGGCTCTCGGCATCTACCTGGCAACGATGATGCATCCGGCAGCCGCCGCAGCGGCGGTTGCGTTCGCGGCCTTCATCGTGGCGCTGATCTTTTTCCTGGCGATCATGCTGTCCAACCGGGCTGAACAGAAACGCCGGCGTCAGGCTGCCGCTGCCAACAGTGGCAAGGCGATGATGCTGACTGCGGCGATGTCTGCCCTGCCGATGGTGATCCGCTCGAAACCGCTGGCGGCCGTTGCCATTGCAGGTGGTCTTGCGCTGGTGCTCGGCAAGACGCTGGGTGGTTCAGGTCACTCCGACGAGAGCTGAGACCCATTATAATCACTGATCCGAAAAGGGACGCGGCATGGTTGCCGCGTCCCTTTTTTGTCGCCGTTTGGGGCGCAACATGTGCCCAGTGTGTCATTTTATAAAGACCCGCCCCGTTAGGGTGATCTAGACCGTGATGTGGCCTTGCCTCAAATCACCATCAGGATACCTGGAATTTGCTCGTTCTCATTGTCGATCCCGAATATCTCGTTGCTCTCGACGGCGAGCAGGTTCTGTCCGATGCGTTGGAATGCGACGTGCAAATTGCCATGCCGCGCGATTACCACGCAGCACTTGAGACCCATCGTTTCGATGTGGTGCTGATCGACGTTCGTGTCGTTCAGGATGATGTGGCCGATGCGGCGCAGCGTATTGCTGCGGCAGGCGCGAATGTGGTTTTGTCCAGCCTGTCGCATGTGAATGCCAACGGTTTTGCGGCATGGCCGGGAGCGCCGGTCGTTCTGAAACCGTTCGACGACAAAACCCTGATCGAGGCAGTAAAAAACGCCGCGACCAATGATCGCGACGTTTCGTCTCCTCCTGCGTAACTTTTACCGGCTTAGCTTCCGAAAGCGCGCGACGTGATCGCCGCGTCACCCGGATCTGGGCCGAAATCGCCTTCTCCGGAAACACCCAGCAATTCCTGCAGGCGGGTACGGGCGCGGCTGACGCGGCTCTTGATCGTGCCGACGGCGCAACCGCAGATCTCGGCGGCTTCTTCATAGGCAAAACCTGCGGCGCCGACGAGAACGATGGCTTCGCGCTGATCGTCCGGCAGCTTGTCGAGGGCTTTTCGGAAATCCTGCAGGTCAAGGCGACCATACTGTTCCGGGTGCACCGAAAAACGTTCGGAAAACAGGCCATCACTGTCTTGTACTTCACGGCCGCGCTTGCGCATCTGGCTGTAAAATTCGTTGCGCAGGATGGTGAAAAGCCAGGCCCGCATATTGGTGCCGGGCGTGAAGCTGCCCTGGTTGGCCCAGGCCTTCATGATCGTGTCCTGAACCAGATCGTCCGCCTTGTCGTGGCGGCCCGTCAGGGATACGGCGAAAGCGCGGAGATTGGGCAGGGAGGCAAGGAGGTCACGCTTGAAAGCGCGGTCGGCGAGTTCCTGCTCAGTCATTTTACATCCGCCGATTTCGCGTTTTTCTCAGCCTGTTCGAGGCGCTCGAGGAGATCGAGAAAGCGGTCGGGAATGCCTTCTTCCTGCACAGCATCATAAAAGTCACGCAGCTTGCGCGAGATTGCCGAGTTCGGAAGCATTGCGCCGGGCTTGAAATCTTTCGCTTGTGCTGTCGTCATTGTTTTTTCTTTTTTTCTGCTATCTTGTTCACTCATCACTCGGGCAGCCTGTTGCGATATCACTGACAACAGAATGCGCGACGACCAAAAAAGTTCCGTTACCGTCGGAACTTTTTTTGTCGCCGACCGTTTAAAGCCAGTTAGTTGCCCGCTGGGGCTCAGGGGAGAATTTATTTATGTCACTCACCACGCGCGTCGCGTCTCACCTTCCATACCTGCGTCGATACGCTCGTGCCGTCACCGGATCGCAGACATCAGGTGACGCCTATGTTGCCGCGGTCTTGGAAGCCTTGATTGCCGATATCTCGATTTTTCCCGAGACATCCAAGGATCGCGTTTCGCTGTATAAACTTTTCGTTGCGATCTTTGGTTCCACATCCATCGAAATCCGCCCGATCGAATCGCCTTTCGCATGGGAACAGCGCGCCGTCGCCAATCTTTCGTCGCTGCCGTCCAAGGCGCGTCACGCATTTCTGCTGATTTCGGTCGAAGGTTTCACCATCGAGGAAACCGCTGAAATTCTCGATATCGGTATCGATGAAGCGACCCAGCTTCTCGACGAAGCATCGCGCGAGATTTCCCGTCAGGTCGCCACCGACATCATGATCATCGAAGACGAGCCGTTGATCGCGCTCGATATCGAACAGATGGTTCAGGATCTCGGCCACCGGGTTACCGGTGTTGCACGTACCCACAAGGAAGCAGTGTCGCTGTTTCAGACCTCGCAGCCGAAGATGGTTCTGGCCGACATCCAGCTCGCCGATGGCAGCTCCGGTATCGATGCCGTCAACGAAATCCTGCGCACGTCCACCGTGCCGGTGATTTTCATCACGGCTTTCCCGGAACGCCTGCTGACGGGTGAACGCCCCGAGCCTGCCTTCCTCGTCACCAAGCCGTTTAACCCGGACATGGTGAAGGCGTTGATCAGCCAGGCGCTGTTCTTCAACGAGGCGGTCAAGGCAGCAGCCTGACCGGCCTGCGGGAATTGAGACAGATCAGGAACAATAAAGACATGGCGACGTTCTTTCGCGAAGCATCGAAAGGAAAGCGCCATGTTGTATTACGCTCTCGTATTTCTCGTGGTCGCGCTGATTGCAGGCGCTCTCGGGTTTGGTGGCGTGGCAGGAGCAGCGACGGGCATTGCCCAGATCCTGTTCTTCCTGTTTCTGGTTCTGCTCCTGATATCGCTGGTGCTCGGGTTGTTCAGGCGAACATGACATCTTATAAGAAATTCGCTTTATCATACGGATGCCGGCTCCCGGCATTCGGTACTTTCCTTCAGTCAGACAAGCAGGCGGGGTGATGCAGTTGTCGCATCAGCTGACATGGCAGCAGGCCGGTGAGAGTGACGACAAGCTCCATGGCTTCTTCATGCCCGCGCTTGTGGATCTCGGTGCCAGCATCATCATCCAGAATGCGGCGCGCGACTATCTGTTCGTGACCAACCTGCCCGGCGCATGGCATATCTCCAAAGATACGCCGCCGAACGATCGCAGTCTTTTCGGTGACGAGATTGCCGACAAGCTTTCGACCATCAAGGATGCGATCAAAAAGCCGGGCGACAAGTCGCATATCGAGATCGCGGTCGGCTCGGAAGATGTTTTCGAATTCCGCGTTCAGGCCGTCAGCATTTCACGCGGTGAGATGCATCTGGTGACGACGATCATCGACCGTTCGGAAGAACGTCACCGTGAACGGCTTTTGCGGGCGCTTTTGCGCGAAGTGAGCCACCGCTCGAAAAATCTTCTCGCCATCATCCAGAGCATCGCGCTGCAGACGGCACGTTATTCCGGTACGCTCGACGGTTTCCTGCACAAGTTCCGTGGCCGGCTTTATTCACTGTCGCAAAGCCAGGACCTGATTACCGATTCAAGTTGGCGCGGTGCTTATTTCCGCGAG
Organism: Neorhizobium sp. BT27B; assembly: GCF_050455485.1. Classification (NCBI taxonomy): domain Bacteria; kingdom Pseudomonadati; phylum Pseudomonadota; class Alphaproteobacteria; order Hyphomicrobiales; family Rhizobiaceae; genus Neorhizobium; species Neorhizobium sp. BT27B. Next base: position 253,076 of record NZ_JBCIYT010000002.1, read on the forward strand.
CTGGTCGAGCAGCAGACCCAGAAATACCTGCCGGAGAACGCCCATCTCGTCGTCATCAAGGGCGACGATGTGCTGCTGACGCCGAATGCCTCGCTGCATATCGGGCTGGCTCTGCATGAATTGATCGTCAACGCCGTCAGCCATGGTTCGCTGCTCACCAGCCGCCGCGCCATCGAAGTGACCTGTAGCCGTAAGCTCGTTGACGGGCAGGACAGTCTCGAGGTTTCGTGGCATGAGAAACTTGATCCTTCGACTGACGAAAGCCTTGTCAACGAGGAAACCCTGAAGGGTCATTTCGGCAGTACCGTTCTGGAGCGTGTCGTTCCCGCCTCGGTCAACGGCAAGGCGCAATATGGCATTTCCGACCAGGAAATCTCCTACCGCCTGACTTTTCCGCTCGACGTCGCGGAATGAATTCGGTGGCCGTTTGCGGCCGTCGATCAAAAAATGATCTTCCTCGAATTTTTTCTGTGAACCGGCGGAACCATTATTGGGGACGTCCGTTATCACTACATCTGGAAGCGCCCCGTCCCCCGCCCTTCAAGCTTCCAGATAAACTCTTCATCCCCCTCGAAGAGACGATCTGGCTCGGTTTCCCCCGGAAACCGAGCCAGTTCTTTTTTGTGATCCCGAAAGCTACTGTGCATACGAAAAGGCCGCCCCGAGGGACGGCCTTTGTTTGTTCTGTGTGACTTCAGTGTTTCAGGGCGCGTGGATCAAGCGCATCGCGGATGGCGTCGCCGATATAGTTGACGCTCAGCACCGTGGCCGAGATCGCAAGGCCGGGCCACAGCACGCGTGATGGCGTCAGCTGCAGGAAGTTGGCACCGTCGAACAGAAGACGTCCCCAGGTCGGGAAGTCGGAGGGGAAGCCGAGGCCGAGGAAACTCAGCGCCGATTCCGTGATGATCGCCGAGGCAATGCCAAGTGTCGCCGACACCATGATCGATGACAGGACATTGGGCAGGATATGCCTCAGGATGATGCGATATTCCCGCATGCCGCTGGATTTGGCGGCCAGCACGAATTCCTGGGATTTTATCGCCAGCACATCACCGCGCACGATGCGGGCGGTGTGCATCCAGCTGGTGATGCCGATGACGAAGACCACCAGAAAGAAGATGCCGGTCTCTGGTCCGAAGGCACCGCGCAAGGTGTCGCGGAACAACATGATCACCACAAGCAGCAGCGGCAAAAGCGGCAGTGCCAGAAACAGGTCGGTGAGACGCATCAGCGGCCCGTCAAGCCGGCGGACATAGCCGGAAAACAGGCCGACAATGGTTCCAAGGAACAAGGCCAGCAGCATGGCGGTGAAACCGACGGCAAGCGAGATACGCCCACCGGCCAGAACCTGTGCCAGCATATCCTTGCCCAGATTGTCCGTGCCGAACGGATGCGCCAGCGACGGCCACTGGTTCTTCTCGCGGATATTGAGGGCATTGGGCGCGACGGTGTGAATGTAAGGACCGACGAAAACCGCCAGAACGATGAAGATGAACACACCAAGCCCGATGACACCGCCCCTGTGGGCGCGGAACTGGTGCCAGATATCGCCAAAAGCGGATCGGGCGGGCGTAGAGGCCACGGTTGGTGTGACCGGCGTGGTGGTTGCGATTGTTGCATCAGTCATAACGGATCCTCGGGTCGAGAATGCCGTAAAGTACGTCGGCAATCAGGTTGAAGAGGACGATCAGCACCGCAAAAATGAAGGTGAGCGTTTGCACCAGCGGCATGTCGGCACCCTGTACGGCGGTGATCAGCAATTGGCCCAATCCATTCACGCGGAAAATCTGCTCGGTGATGATGGCGCCGGAAAAGATCGTCGGCACACCAAGCGCAATCACGGTGACGACCGGGATCAGGCTGTTGCGCAGCACGTGAACCAGCAGAACGGCCCTTTCCTTGACACCCTTGGCGCGGGCCGTGCGGACATAATCCTGATGCAGGTTGTCGAGCATGGAGGCACGCACGAAGCGGGTGATCTGCGAGGCGTTGTAAAGCGCCAGCACCGCAACGGGCATGACCATCTGTTTCATCTGCGCCATGAAGCTGGCAAAATCCGTGACCCGCAGATTGGTGTCGTAAACCGACGGGAACCATTGCAGGTAGGAGGAGAAAATCACGATCAGCAGCACGCCGGTGAAGAAGGTCGGGACAGAATAGCCGACCATCGAGATGAACGTGCCGATCTGGTCGAAGATCGAATACTGCTTGTAGGCCGAGATGACGCCGATCGGGATGGCGATCAAGATGCCGAACAGATAGGCGAGGCCGACGACCCAGAGCGTCTGCGGCAGGCGCTGGACGATGAGATCGACCACCGGGCTGCGCGTCGCCCAGGACAGAACCCGCATGCGTTCGCCATCGCCGAACTGCCAGCCGGTGAGGCTTTCAAAAATGTTCAGCGGTTCATTGATGAAGAATTGCTGCAGCCATTTCATGTAGCGGATCAGGAAGGGCTGATCGAGGCCGAGCGAGGCGCGGATCTGCTCGCGCACTTCCGGCGGAATGGTGAGCGGCAGGTCGCCGGTCGGGTCATTTGGCGCCAGATCCAGCAACGCGAAGATCACGAAGCTGATGACCAGCAGGGTCGGGATTGCAAAAAACAATCGCCGCAACGTGTATGTGAACATTCAGGGTCTCCAGGCTGCAGCGCGGCCGACGCCATGTTGCCGTCTCGGGCATGGCTGCAGATTTACAAGACCGCCGCATCATCCAATGACGATGCGGCAGTGCGGAGAGAGTGCGGCCGGGCCTTCAGCGACATGCGCGACCCGGCAGCGAGCATTACTTCTTGCGAGACCAGTCTGCGATGTTCCAGACCTGGCTGTCCCAGGAATTCATCTTCACGCCTTCGAGCGTGACGGAGAAGGACGACTGGTCGCCACGGTGGACGAGCGGGATATGCGCACCTTCTTCGGTCAGCATGTCGTTCAGCTGCTTGGAAAGTTCGGCGCGCTTTTCCAGATCGGCGGTCTTGGAGAGCGTGCCGACCAACTTGTCGAATTCCGGGTTGCAATAACGGGGAATGTTCTGGCCCTGCCAGCCGTTGGCCGGTCCCGGCATCTTGTCGCACAGCCATTCCGCCAGATATTTTTCCGGGTCGGTGCCGTCGAAATTGTTCGTGTACATGATGACGTCGGAATAGAACTTTTGGAACGTATCGGGGCTTGCCGGATCGCCGCCGAAGAAGACGGAAGCCGATGCGTTGCGCAGTTCAGCGCCGACGCCGATCTCCGCCCACATGGCCTTGACCAGTTCCTGGGTTGCCTGACGCACCGAGTTGGTGGAGGTCGAGTAGAGGAAGTTCAGCTTCACGCCGTCCTTGGCGCGAATGCCATCGCCACCCTTTACCCAGCCGGCATCGTCGAGCAGCTTGTTGGCGGCTTCGAGATCCTGCTTCAGGCACCAGCTGTCGTTCTTGGTGGAGGCGACCGCCGCCGGTGCGGGAACGATGTTGCAGGTCGGCTTGCCGGACTTGCCGTAACCGGCCTCGACGATGATGTCGCGGTCGATGGCAAGCGAAAGCGCACGGCGCACGGCCGGGTCCTTGAGGGCCGGGTGCGGGCCGGCTTCCGTGGTGGAGCGCTTTGCGCCCAGCGCCGGATCAGGGTTGGTCCAGTTGAGGTTGATGCGTTCGGTCTGCGTGCCGAAGGAGATTTCGAGGCGACCCTTGCCGGCGGCCATCATGGTTTCCAGCACTTCCGGCTCCACCTGGGCGTTCCAGGCGTAATCGTATTCGCCGGTTTCGAGAACCGCGCGCGCAGCGGAAGCCGCGTCACCGCCGCCCTTGAGCGTGATCGAGGCGAAGGCCGGCTTGGCGGCATCGCGATAGTTCGGATTGGCCTTGTAGGTGATGACGTCGTTCGGCTTGAAATCGGTGACCATGAAGGCACCGGTGCCGATCGGGCCAAAGTTTGCGGCCGTGCAGCCCGGTGCCTTGGTGCCGAGGCAATCCTTGAACTGGGCGGCCTGAATGACCGGAGACTGGGGGCCGACAAAGGCGGAATAGGGGTATGGCTTCGGCTCTTCGAAGGTGATCCTCACCGTATGCGGATCGACGGCCTCGACATTTTTCACGCCTTCATACTGGGCGCGCTGGGCGCAGCCGCCATCCGGCGTCGTGCAATATTTCCAGGTGAAGATAACGTCTTCTGCGGTGAAGGCCGTGCCGTCCGACCATTTGACATCGGGCTTCAGCTTCCATGTCATGCTGAGCAGATCTTTGGCCACGCCGCCGTTTTCGACGGTCGGGATCTCGGAAGCGAGCCACGGTGTCAGCTCGCCTTTTTCATCGGTGCGGGCCAGTGGTTCGATAACGATGGAGGAGGCGAGCACTTCCTTGGTGCCGGCCGAAAGGAACGGGTTCAGTGTCGACACGGCCTGCCAGAACAGGATCTTCAGATCACCATCCGTGCCCCGTTCGGCATGAGCCGTTCCGCCCGCCAAGGCGAGCGCGGCCACCGTGCCGGCCAGAAGCATTTTCACGTTTTTCATTTGCCATTCCCCTTGTTGTTCTCTTATGAGTTGCAAATATGAACATGTGCTGATGTATATTCAGCATGCATGACGACCATAAGGGGCTGTTGTTCAAGCCTCTGCTTTTAAAGTCGAAATGCCGTTACCATTCCTCCTTGCCGGCTTGTGTTCAGTGGCATGATCACCGTGTTCCCATTCGTTAGTGATCAAATTTTGTGCCATCCAAGCACGGGCCTATTTTTCGGTCAAGATGGAAATTTGCAGCTTGCAAAAGGCCTCCGACGCGTCGCAATATCCCCGCCAGCCAGAGTGGGAAATATCGATAAATCAACGAGGTCTCTGAAATGCCAGTGCTCAATCGCGTCGCCGAAATGCAGGAAACCGTGGCCGGATGGAGACGCCACCTGCATGAAAATCCGGAACTTCTCTATGATGTTCACGAGACGGCGGCCTTCGTTGCCGACAAGCTGAAATCCTTCGGCTGCGATACCGTGGAGACCGGTATCGGCCGGACCGGCGTGGTCGGCATCATCAAGGGCAAGCATGGCGACGGCCCGGTTGTCGGCTTCCGCGCCGATATGGATGCGCTGCCGATTTTCGAAACCTCTGGCAAGCCTTGGGCATCCAAAACGCCGGGCAAAGCGCATTCCTGCGGTCATGATGGCCATACAGCCATGCTGCTGGGTGCCGCACAATATCTCGCCGAAACCCGCAATTTCAAAGGCTCTGTCGCGGTGATTTTTCAGCCGGCGGAAGAGGGCGGGGCGGGCGCGCTTGCGATGATCAACGACGGGTTCATCGACAAATATGCGATTTCCCAAGTCTATGGCATGCACAACGAACCAAAGCTGCCGGTGGGCGAATTCGCCACCCGAAAAGGCGGCGTGATGGCGGCGGCCGACACGTTTGAAATCACCATTAACGGTCGCGGCAGCCATGCCGCGCAGCCGCATCGCTCCATCGATCCGGTGGTGGCATCTGCCCATATCATCATCGCGTTGCAGTCGATCGTGTCGCGCGAAACCGATCCGCTGAAGTCGCTGGTCGTCACCGTTGCCACCACCCATGGCGGTGAGGCGAGCAATGTCATTGCCGATTTCGTCAAGCTGACGGGAACGGTGCGCACACTTCTGTCGGAAACCCGCGATTTTGCGCAGAAACGCCTCACGGAAATCGCTGAAGGCACCGCTATTGCCCATGGTGCGACGGCTGAGGTCAACTACCGTCGTGGTTATCCGGTGACGTTCAACCATGATGCGGAGACGGATTTTGCTGTTGGGGTCGCGGCCAAGGTGGCCGGCGATCACGCCGTCGATACCGGCATGGCGCCGCATATGGGCGCCGAGGATTTCTCCTACATGCTGGAAAAACGACCCGGCGCTTTCATCTTCATCGGCAATGGCGACACCGCCGGCCTGCACAATGCCGGTTACGACTTCAACGACGAGGCCTTGCCCTATGGCATCAGCTACTGGGTGACATTGGCGGAGACATCGCTTCCGGCCTGAGGCCGGCAGCTTGCATGACATAAAACAAAAACAGGGGAATTTGCGATGCAGTCTTCGGTGACGCCGGTCCTGTCGGTCGAAAATCTCACCACGTCGTTCCGTGTGAACAACGAGTGGAAATCGGTGGTGCGCAATGTTTCGTTCGACGTTGCGCCCCGCGAGACGGTGGCAATCGTCGGCGAAAGCGGATCGGGCAAATCTGTCACTTCGCTGTCGATCATGCGGCTTTTGCCCAAGGCGACGAGCAAGATCGAGGGCAAGGTTATGCTCGGCGGCAAGGAGCTGCTTTCGCTGCCGGAAGAGCAGATGCGGCGTGTGCGCGGCAACGATATCTCGATGATCTTTCAGGAGCCGATGACCTCGCTCAATCCGATCTTTCCGATCGGCCGGCAGATCGCCGAAGCGCTGACCGTGCATCGCGATATCTCCAATGCGGAGGCGAAGGCGGAGGTCATCCGGCTTCTTGAAAAGGTGCGCATTCCCAACGCCAAGAACCGGTTCGACGAATATCCGCACCAGTTTTCCGGCGGTATGCGTCAGCGCGTGATGATCGCCATGGCGCTTGCGACAAAACCAAAACTGCTGATCGCCGACGAACCGACGACCGCACTCGATGTCACCATCCAGGGTCAGATTCTCGATCTGATCAAGGTTCTGCAGGAAGAGGAGGGTATGTCTGTTCTCTTCATCACCCACGACATGGGTGTGGTGGCGGAAGTGGCTGACCGCACGATCGTGATGTTCCGCGGCGAGCAGGTGGAAACCGGCGCCACCGACGATATTTTTCATCGCGGTCAGCATCCTTATACGCGGGCGCTGCTGTCGGCGGTGCCAAAACTCGGCTCGATGGGTGAGCGAAAACTGCCGCAGCGGTTTCAGATCATCGACACGACCACCGGCGAGCAGATACCGACCGCCGACGTGTCCGACACGGTGGCCAAGGGCAAGACACCGATCCTCGACGTCAAGGATCTGACGACGCGGTTCGATATCCGCTCCGGCCTGTTCGCACGCAAATCCGGGGCCGTGCACGCGGTGGAAAAGGTCTCGTTCCAGCTGTTTGCCGGCGAGACGCTGTCGCTTGTCGGTGAATCAGGCTGTGGAAAATCGACCACCGGCCGTTCGATCACCCGTCTGATCGAACCGACCGACGGCAAGGTGACGCTCGACGGATACGAGGTGATGCAGCTCGACCGTTCGGCCCTGCGCACCATGCGCCGGTCGATCCAGATGATCTTTCAGGATCCGTTTGCCTCGCTCAACCCGCGCATGAGCGTCGGGTCTGCGGTGATGGAGCCGTTCATCGAGCACAATCTCGGCAGCAAACAACAGGCACGCGAAAAGGCGGCCGACCTGATGGCCAAAGTGGGGCTTTCGCCGGACATGATGCGGCGTTTTCCACACGAGTTTTCCGGCGGCCAACGCCAACGCGTGGCGATTGCCCGCGCGCTGATGCTCGATCCGAAAGTAATCGTGGCCGACGAGGCGGTGTCGGCGCTCGACGTGTCGATCAAGGCGCAGGTCTGCAATCTTCTGCTCGACCTGCAGCAGAGCCTGAAACTGGCCTTCCTGTTCATCTCCCATGACATGGCGGTGGTAGAGCGGGTGAGCCACCGGGTGGCGGTAATGTATCTGGGCGAGATCGTCGAGATCGGCCCGCGGGCGGCGGTCTTCGAGAACCCGCAGCATCCCTATACGCAAAAGCTGATCGCCGCCGTGCCGGTGCCCGATCCATCGCGCCGCTCGATCAAGCGCAACATGTCGACCGACGAGATCAAGAGCCCGATCCGCGCGGTGGATTATGTACCGCCGATCAGGCAGTACCGTGAGGTGTCCGAAGGGCATCTGGTGCAGATGGCGTAAGTATTTCGAGTGTGCCGACCGGCCACATGTTTGTCGGCCGGTCGCGCTTCTGATAAGATCTGTACCTCGGAGACGAAGGAGGGTGCAGATGACAGACAAGGAAACGCTGCGCCAACGCACGCTGCAAGCCGCGCATCTGCAGGCGATCGAGGGCAACCCGCTGGATGCTGAGCAGCTTGCCATGTTCGACATGTTTGATCGGGAGAGCTGGTCTAAGGAGCGGCAGCAGGCCTATATTCTTGAGCGCGCTCGAACGGCGGGAAAGAAAGTTATCGACGTGCGCGAGGCCTTCTACGTTCACTCTCTGCCCGATGATATTCTCGCAGACTTGCAAGGCGGCTATCAAGGTGAGCCTAATACCCATCTCGATGAACTCATGAAATGACGTGGCTCTAGAACTATCCCGTACACCATAGATCGGGATGATGCGCCAATGCTGGCTCGCTTGATGCTTGTTATCTTTCAGCATTTGACAGGCCCTCCAAAAACATGTCAGCAAATCGCAAGAGGAGATTTCTGTCATGGCAAAACGGTCGGATTCGCAGGGACGGCTTGACGATGCGGCGCGTGCCGGCTGGCTTTATTACGTCGCGGGGCGCACCCAGGACGAGATCGCCGCTACCATGGGCATTTCGCGTCAGTCGGCGCAGCGGCTTGTATCGCTTGCCGTTGCCGAGCGGCTGATCAAGGTGCGGCTCGATCATCCGATCGCCGCCTGCCTGGAACTGGCAGAGGCGCTGAAAGCCAAACACGACCTGAAATATATCGAGATCGTGCCGAGCGATCCGGCCGCCGTGTCGACCACGGTCGGCATTGCCGAAGCGGCAGCCGCCGAAATCGAGCGCTGGCTGAAGCGGCCAGACCCGATCATCGTTGCCATCGGCACTGGCCGCACATTGAAAGCCGCTGTCGACCAGTTGCCGCCGATGGAATGTCCACAACATCGCATCGTGTCGCTGACCGGTAATATCGGGCCGGATGGATCGGCCGCCTATTACAACGTCATCTTTTCCATGGCCGATGCCATCAAGGCGCGACATTTTCCCATGCCGCTGCCTGTCATGTGCACATCCGTGGAGGAACGCGAGACGCTGCATGACCAGGCCCTGGTGCGCTCCACCATCAAGCTCGGCGCCATGGCCGATGTCACTTTTGTCGGTATCGGCGAGCTCGGGCCGGATGGGCCGCTCTGCCTCGACGGTTTTCTCGAGCGCGAGGAAATGCAGTCTCTGGTTGATGGTGGCGCCGCCGGTGAAATCTGCGGATGGTTCTTCGACCATGACGGAAAACTGCTCGATAACCCCATCAACGGACGCGTCGCTTCCGTGCCGATCCCATCGCGCGATACCTGTTCGGTTGTGGGAATCGCGCAAGGCCGACGCAAGATTCCCGCCATGGCTGCAGCCCTGAAGGGCAAGTTAATCAATGGTTTGATCACCGATGAAGCGGCTGCTGAGCAGTTGCTCTCCCTGTGAGCAAAAATTTATCACAACAAAATCAATTATTTAAAACGTTTTAATCGCAGTGCAGCGACGAATCCGCATTGACTTCTGTCATCCGCTGATAAGTAATTGCCCACGAGCAAAGCGAATGCTCGCATCCAATCTTCTCGGGAGGAAGATATGACATTGAAGACCGTTCTGCTGGGCGCCTGCTCGGCGCTGGCGTTTGCCGGCATGGCCTCTGCCGAAACCCTCACAATTGCAACCGTCAACAATGGCGACATGGTCCGTATGCAGGCCCTGACGTCCGAGTTCACCAAGGCGAACCCCGACATTCAGGTCGAGTGGGTCACTCTGGAAGAAAACGTGCTGCGTGAGCGCGTGACGACCGACATCGCCGCCGGCGGTGGCCAGTACGACATCGTCACCATCGGCAATTACGAAGTTCCGATCTGGGCCAAGCAGAAGTGGCTGCTGCCGCTCGACGGCCTTGGCGACAAGTACGACATCGATGACCTGCTGCCAGCGATCCGCGGTGGCCTGTCGCTTGACGGCAAGCTTTATGCGGCACCGTTCTACGGCGAATCCGCGATGATCATGTACCGCAAGGACCTGTTCGAAAAAGCCGGCCTGAAAATGCCGGAAAAGCCGACCTGGGAATTCATCGCTGACGCGGCCCGCAAGACCACCGATCGCAAGGCCGATATCAGCGGCATGTGCCTTCGCGGCAAGGCCGGCTGGGGCGAAAACATGGCCTTCGTTTCGGCTCTGAACAACTCGTTCGGCGGTCGCTGGTTCGATGAGCAGTGGAAGCCGCAGTTCGATCAGCCGGAGTGGAAGGCAGCACTTCAGTTCTACGCCGACCTGATGAAGGATGCCGGCCCGGCTGGCGCTTCTTCCAACGGTTTCAACGAAAACCTGACGCTGTTCCAGCAGGGCAAGTGCGGCATGTGGATCGACGCGACCGTCGCCGCATCCTTCGTGTCGAACCCGAAGGACTCGAAGGTTGCCGACCAGGTTGGCTACGCGATGTTCCCGAACAAGGACGGCGTCGACAACCATGGCAAGTGGCTGTGGTCGTGGAACCTCGCCGTACCGGCTTCCTCGAAGAAGGCTGAATCGGCGCAGAAGTTCATCTCCTGGGCAACCAGCAAGGACTACACCACGCTCGTCGCTTCCAAGGAAGGCTGGGCCAACGTTCCTCCGGGCACGCGCACCTCGCTCTACAAGAGCGCGGATTACCAGAAGGCCGCTGCCTTCGCTGCTCCGACGCTTGCCGCGATGGATGCTGCCGACATCACCAAGCCGACCGTCAAGCCGGTTCCTTACACCGGTGGCCAGTTCGTCGCGATCCCTGAATTCCAGGCTCTCGGCACGACTGTCGGTCAGCTGTTCTCGGCTGTCATCGCCGGCCAGTCCACGGTCGACGACGCGCTTGCCGCCGCTCAGGCAACGGCAACCCGCGACATGACCCGCGCCGGTTACATCAAGTAACGTCCTCCCAAGGACCAAGGCTGCCCGGCTGTTTTGCCGGGCGGTCGCCCCCGAGCCCCCGGTTGCGGGCAAAGCCATAACAAGAAGATGAAAACCATGCGAGCGCTCCCCGCCGGAGCGGAACGTGTGGCTACTCAAGGGAGGGTCGCTGAAATGGCAACGCAGAATACGAAGACGTTGGCGCGGCTGATGATGGCGCCCTCCGTCATTGCCCTACTGGTCTGGATGGTCATACCGCTGTCGATGACGCTGTATTACTCCTTCCAGAACTACAATCTGCTGACACCCCAGAATGTCAGCTTCGGTGGTTTCTTCAACTACCAGTATTTCTATACCGATCCGGCTTTCTTCACGGCGATCTGGAACACGCTGATCCTGGTGGTCGGTGTGCTGGCCATCACCGTGATCGGCGGCATTGCCATCGGTCTGCTGCTCGACCAGCCGATCTTCGGCCAGGGCATCGTGCGCATTCTGGTGATCTCGCCCTTCTTCGTCATGCCGCCGGTGGCAGCGCTGATCTGGAAGAACATGATCATGCACCCGTCCTACGGGGTGCTGGCCGATATCGCCCGTTTCTTCGGGGTTCAACCGGTCGACTGGTTCGCGCAATATCCGCTGTTTTCGGTGATCGTCATCGTCGCGTGGCAGTGGTTGCCGTTCGCAACGCTGATCCTTCTGACGGCCCTGCAATCGCTTGACGGCGAGCAGAAGGAAGCCGCCGAAATGGACGGCGCCAACTTCCTCAACCGCTTCATCTACCTGACGCTGCCGCATCTTTCCCGCGCCATCACGGTCGTCATCCTGATCCAGACGATCTTTCTGCTCGGCATTTATGCGGAAATCCTCGTCACCACCAATGGCGGCCCCGGTTACGCCTCCACCAACCTGACCTTCCTGATCTACCGCACCGCGCGTCTCGGTTACGACGTCGGTGGTGGTGCTGCAGGCGGTATCATCGCTGTCGTTCTCGCCAATATCGTCGCCTTCTTCCTGATGCGCGCCGTCGGCAAGAACCTGGACAAGTAGGAGAGACGATCATGGCTCGCAAAACAACGACGCAAAGCAAGATCGTCTGGACCGTCATCGCATGGGTCGTGGCGCTGGTGATCTTTTTCCCGATCCTCTACGCGGTCATCACCAGCTTCAAGACGGAGCCGGAAGCGATCGACGGGTTCAGCCTGATCCCGTCGGGCACGTTCGAGAACTACATCACGGTGCAGACGCAGCGTGACTACTTCAAGCCGTTCATGAACTCGGTGATCCTGTCGATCGGTTCGACCATCCTTGCCCTGATCTTCGCCATTCCGGCGGCCTGGGCGATGGCGTTCGCGCCGACCAAGCGCACCAAGGACGTCCTGATGTGGATGCTCTCCACCAAGATGATGCCGGCCGTTGCGGTGCTTCTGCCGATCTACATCCTGTTCCGCAACTTTGGCCTGCTCGATACCCGTATCGGCCTGACGATCATGCTGACACTGATCAACCTGCCGATCGTGGTGTGGATGCTCTACACGTATTTCCGCGAAATTCCGGGCGAAATTCTGGAAGCGGCCCGTATGGATGGCGCCAATCTGTGGAAGGAAATCGTCTACGTGCTGACGCCGATGGCGGTGCCGGGTATCGCCTCGACGCTGCTCTTGAACATCATCCTTGCCTGGAACGAAGCCTTCTGGACCATCCAGCTGTCGACCACCAATGCGGCACCGCTGACGGCCTTCATCGCCTCGTTCTCAAGCCCGCAGGGTCTGTTCTGGGCAAAGCTTTCGGCGGCCTCCACCATGGCGATTGCGCCGATCCTCATCCTCGGCTGGTTCAGCCAGAAGCAACTCGTTCGCGGCCTCACGTTTGGCGCGGTTAAGTAAGGAATTCGTCTCATGGGCAGCATTACTCTCAAAAACGTCCAGAAGCATTTCGGCGAAGCCAAGGTCATTCCTTCCGTCGATCTGGAAATCACCGATGGCGAATTCGTCGTCTTCGTCGGCCCGTCGGGCAGCGGCAAGTCGACCCTGCTTCGCCTCATCGCCGGTCTCGAAGATGTCTCCGGCGGTTCGATCACCATCGACGGCAAGGATGTGACGGAAGCGGCACCGGCCGCGCGTGGCCTTGCCATGGTGTTCCAATCCTATGCGCTCTATCCGCATATGAGCGTGCGCAAGAACATCGCCTTCCCGCTGAAGATGGCGAAGATGGAACAGTCGGCCATCGACAAGAAGGTTGCCGATGCCGCCCGCATCCTCAACCTCACGGACTATCTCGAGCGCCGTCCCGGCCAGCTTTCGGGCGGCCAGCGCCAGCGTGTCGCCATCGGCCGTGCCATCGTTCGCGAACCGTCGGCCTTCCTGTTCGACGAACCGCTCTCCAACCTCGATGCGGCTTTGCGCGGCACGATGCGTCTGGAAATCAGCGATCTGCACAACCAGCTGAAAACGACGATGATCTACGTCACCCATGACCAGATCGAAGCCATGACCATGGCCGACAAGATCGTTGTTCTCAATCGCGGCAATATCGAGCAGGTCGGTTCGCCGATGGACCTCTACAACACGCCGCGCAACCTGTTTGTCGCCGGCTTTATCGGCTCACCGCGCATGAACCTCATCGAAGGTGAATACGCACAGGCGAAGAATGCCAAGACCGCCGGCATCCGCCCCGAACACCTGACGCTGTCCAAGGAAAGCGGCACCTGGAAGGGCACGGTTTCGGTTGCCGAACATCTCGGCGCCGACACGTTCCTGCATCTCGATGTCGATGGCATCGGCAAGATGACGGCACGCGCAAGCGGCGAATTCGGCGCCCATCACGGCGATACCGTCTATCTGACGCCGGATGAGACGAGGCTGCACCGTTTCGACGACAAGGGCCTGCGGATCGCGGGCTGAGACTAGAATTGTCATATCAAGGATAAAGACCGTGACAGGCAGACTGGAAGGCAAATCGGCGATCATTACCGGATCGGCGCGCGGCATTGGCCGGGCGTTTGCGGAAGCCTATGTGCGCGAAGGCGCAACCGTGGCTATCGCCGATATCAATATCGAACGCGCCGAGCAGACGGCCAAGGAAATCGGGCCGAATGCTTATGCGGTCCAGCTCGATGTCACCGATCAGGCGTCGATCGATGCGGCCATCCGCGCGGTCGAGGAAAAGACCGGTGGCGTCGATATCCTGATCAACAACGCGGCGCTGTTCGATCTGGCGCCGATCGTCGAGATCACTCGTAAAAGCTACGACACGCTGTTTTCGATCAACGTCGCCGGTTCGCTGTTCATGCTGCAGGCCGTCGCCAAGTCGATGATTGCGCGCGGGCAGGGCGGCAAGATCATCAACATGGCCAGCCAGGCCGGCCGTCGCGGCGAAGCGCTGGTTGGCGTCTACTGCGCCACCAAGGCCGCCATCATCAGCCTGACGCAGTCCGCCGGTCTCGACCTGATCAAGCACGGCATCAACGTCAACGCGATCGCCCCCGGCGTCGTTGACGGTGAGCATTGGGACGGCGTCGATGCGCTGTTTGCCAAGCATGAGAACCGTCCGCGCGGCGAAAAGAAGAAGCTGGTGGGCGAGGCCGTTCCGTTCGGCCGCATGGGCACGGCGGAAGACCTGACCGGCATGGCCGTGTTCCTCGCCAGCCGTGATGCCGAATACGTCGTCGCCCAGACCTACAACGTCGATGGCGGCAACTGGATGAGCTGAGGCTCTCGCTGACCGCCCGTTTGTGGCGATCATGCATGTATTTGATATTTAAGGACCTTCGAGGACCGAGACATGACCGTAAAACTTTCGCTGGCCACGCTGAATGAGGCCAAGGCAACAGCCGCCATTCCTGCCTATGATCCGAAGACACTGAGCCATGGCATCGTGCATTTCGGCGTTGGCAACTTTCACCGCGCGCATCAGGCGATCTATCTCGACGACCTGTTCAACACCGGCAAGGGCCATGACTGGGCGATCACCGGTGCCGGCGTCATGCCGTCCGACGCCGCCATGCGCGAAAAGCTCAAGGCACAGGATTTCCTCACCACCGTTGTCGAGCAGGACAACAACAAGACCGGTGCCCGTGTCACCGCCCCGATGATCGATATCATCGCACCGGGCGAAACGGCGGCGCTGATCGAAAAGCTGGCAGACCCCGCCACCCGCATCGTCTCGATGACGATCACCGAGGGTGGCTATTTCATCGACGCTGCCGGCAACTTCAATCCGGCGCATCCGGCCATGGTGGAGGATGCCAACAACCCGACCGCCCCGAAGACCGTGTTCGGTCTTATCCTCGCCGGCCTCAAGGTTCGCAAGGAACGCGGCATCGCCCCCTTCACGATCATGTCCTGCGACAACATTCCGGGCAATGGTGAGGTGACGGAAAGCACGGTCATCGGTCTGGCAAAGCTGTCGGATGCGGATTTCGCCCACTGGATCCATGAAGACGTTGCTTTCCCGAATTCCATGGTCGACCGCATCACGCCGGCCACCGGCCAGCGCGAAATCGACATTCTGAAGAACGATTTCAACATCGACGATAACTGGCCGGTGTTCTGCGAAGAGTTCAAGCAGTGGGTGATGGAAGACAAGTTCCCGCTCGGCCGTCCGGCGCTGGAAGAGGTCGGTGTGCAGTTCGTGCCCGACGTTGCCCCTTACGAGCTGATGAAGCTGCGCATCCTCAACGGTGGCCATGCGACGATCGCCTATCCGGGCGAGCTTCTGGACATCCACTTCGTGCATGAGGCGATGGAACACCCGCTGATCCGCGCCTTCCTTGCCAAGCTGGAAAAGGAAGAGATCATCCCGATCGTGCCGCCGGTGCCCAATACCAGCCTCGACGACTACTTTGATCTGATCGAGCGCCGTTTCCTCAACCCGAAGATCGGCGACACCATTCCGCGTCTGGCGCAGGATGGCTCCAACCGCCAGCCGAAGTTCATTCTGCCCTCGACGCGTGATCGCCTCGCCAAGGGTGACGACATTATCGGCCTGTCGCTGGTCTCTGCCCTGTGGTGCCGTTATTTCGCAGGCACGTCGGACAGCGGTCGCAAGATCGTCTTCAACGATGCCAGCGCCGAAAAGCTGCAGGCCGCTGCGATCAAGGCCAAGGACGATCCGGATGCCTTCCTCGTCTTCGACGAGATCTTTGGCGAGGTGTCGGGCAACGAGCTGTTCCGCAAGCGTTTTGCGCATGCGCTGAAGACGCTGTGGGCTGAGGGTACGGCAAAAACGCTGGAACTCTATCTCGCCGACGAACTGGTCAAGTAAGGGCCGATGCCATGAATGACCTGCCGCTGGTGATTTTCGATTGTGACGGGGTTCTTGTGGATAGCGAACCGGTTTCGGTTCGTGTTCTCGTCGCAGCGCTCAATCGCCATGGCATCGATATGGCCGAGGAGGAAGCTTACGGCCGCTTCCTCGGCCGCAGCCTCGCCACCATGACCCAGGTCATGGACGAGGAATACGGTTTTCACACCGGGCCGGACTTTCTCGAAAGCCTGCGTGTCGATCTCTACGAGCGCTTCCACACCGAATTGCAGGCCATAAAAGGCATTGCCAATACGATCGACAGGCTCGGTTGCGCCCATTGCGTCGCATCTTCCAGCCAGCCGGAACGTATCCGCCTGTCGCTGTCGCTGACCGGGCTTCTCGACAAATTCGAGCCGAACATTTTCAGCGCCTCGATGGTCGAAAACGGCAAGCCTGCGCCCGATCTCTTCCTCTTTGCAGCGGAGAAGATGGGCTATGACCCTGCCAACTGCATCGTCGTGGAAGACAGCCCGGCCGGCATCGAGGCAGCACAGCGGGCCGGCATGACGGCGCTCGCCTTCACGGGCGGCTCGCACACCCACGTTGCCGGATATCGTGAACGGATCGAAGCACTTCAGCCCGACGCGATATTTGACGCCATGCCGGATTTGCTCCACCTTGTCCAAAAACAATTCAACGGTCACAAGGGACCCGTTGCCAGCCGTTCGCTTTGAGCGGTAAAGGTTCGGCGGGGGCATAAGGGGCAGGAAACCAATCCGTATGCGTGATCATATCGTCGCGGTGGATGTCGGCACCACGAGCGCGCGGGCTGCGGTTTTCGATCGCGCCGGGCACCTTTTGGCGCGCGCCAAACAGCCGATCGAAATGATCCGGCCACGCGAAAACCACGCCGAACACGATTCAGAAAACATCTGGTCTGCCTGTTGCGGCGCCGTGCGTGCTGCTTTGACTGAAGCAGGTATTGCTGCAAAACAGGTGGCGGCACTGGGTTTCGATGCGACCTGTTCGCTGGTCGTGCGCGATAAAAAAGGCAAGCCGTTGCCGGTTTCGCCGCGTGGCGAAAACCGGTTCGACACCATCGTCTGGCTCGATCACCGCGCCATCGGTGAAGCCGAAATCCTCAATGCCTCCGGCCACCCTGTACTGAAATATTCCGGCGAAACGCTGTCGCCTGAAATGCAGATGCCAAAACTGATGTGGCTGAAGCGGCATCATCAGGATACCTGGGCGAAGACGGGCTTCATCTTCGATCTCGCCGATTTTCTCACATGGAAGGCGACCGGCTCGGCAGCGCGTTCGCGCTGCACGCTGACCGCCAAGTGGAACTATCTTTCCCATGAAAAGCCCGGTTGGCAGGCGGATTTTTTAGGCGTAGCGGGTCTTGAGGACCTGCTGGAGCGGGCCAGCCTGCCGGAGGAAACCGTGCCGGTCGGTGGCGTCATCGGGCATCTGACCAAAGCCGCTGCCGCCGACCTCGGTCTCGACACCAAATGCGTGGTCACATCCGGCATGATCGATGCCTATGCCGGCGCTCTTGGTGCACTCGGCAAGGCGGCGGATGAAAACGCTAAAGATGTCGGGGCGCTGGAACAGAGCGTGGCGCTGATCGCCGGCACATCCAGCTGCATCGTTGCTCTCAACGGCCAGTCCAAGCCGGGTCAGAGCCTGTGGGGGCCGTATTACGATGCGCTTCTGCCGGGCCACTGGCTGGTGGAAGGCGGGCAATCGGCCACCGGCGCGTTGCTCGATCATATCGTGCGCATGCATGCGGCGGGCGGCGAACCGACGCTCGACTTGCATGCCCGCATCGTTTCGCGGATCGGCGAACTCAGGGCAGAGGAGGGCAGCGATCTCGCGCCCGATCTCAATATCCTGCCGGATTTCCATGGCAATCGCTCGCCGCTGGCCGATCCGCGTGCGACAGGCGTCATTTCCGGGCTGACGCTCGATACGTCCTTCGACGGCCTCTGCCGCGTCTACTGGCGCACCTGCGTGGCCATCGCGCTCGGCATCCGCCACATCCTCGAGGCGCTGGCGCAATACGGTTATCGATTCGAGACGCTGCACATTACCGGCGGCCATGTGCAGAACCCGCTTCTCTTGGAACTCTACGCAGATGTGACCGGCCGCAAGGTGGTTGTGCCAAATACGAAAGATGCCGTTCTGCTGGGCACGGCAATGGCGGCGGCAGTGGCCGGCGGCTTGCATGAAAACCTGCATGCGGCGGCCGGTGCCATGGATCAGGGCTGGGCGGAACATGCCGCCGATCCTGAGCGAACCAAGGCCTATGGCCGCGATTACAAGCGGTTTCTTGCCATGGTCCGGCATCGCGAAGAATTGCGCAGGCTCGACGATGACGCCTGATGAACTCGCCGACATCTATCGCGCTTACATCGACTGCCTGAACCGGCAGGACTGGGACAATCTGGGTGATTTTGTCGGTGAAAACGCCCATCATAATGGGCGGTTTCTCGGGCTTGCCGGATATCGCGCCATGCTGATCAACGATTTCGAGCAGATTCCCGATTTGCGCTTCAACATCGATCTTCTGGTCTGCGAACCGCCGCATGTCGCCAGCCGGCTTGCCTTCGATTGTTCACCGAAGGCAAGTTTTCTGGGTCTCGACGTGAACGGCCGCCGCATCCGGTTTGCGGAAAACGTGTTCTATCGTTTCGAGGATGGTCGCATCGCCGATGTTCGTTCCATGCTCGACAAGGTGGCTATCGAAGCGCAGCTTTGATGCTCAACCGACCTCGGCAGGATCAGCCTGCTTCCGGTGGCGCACGGTCGAAAAACAGATAGATGGCGGCAATCCGTCCATCGCGGACAACCCCGATATCCGTTCCGGCATAGGCGGCTGGTTTTCCCGGCGGGCCTGAGACCCACTGGATGCGTCCTGCCGTGTCATTCAGCTGTTCGGGCGGACGTGTGACGGTATAGACGAAATCGGGATGAAAGGACCGGATCACCCCGGCGATTTTGGCGATGTCGTCGCGACCGCGATGAACGCCGCTCGGTTCGTGGAACGCGGCATCCTCGGTAAAAATCTCCTCGACCACCGCCCGGCGACGGGCGTCATCGCCCTCGCCGAACACTTCGTGAAGATTGCGGGTGAGCAAAGCGATGATGTCAATTGGCATGACTGATCTCCTGTTTTGAAAAGCAGTGCATTATCCCTGTCAGGCCCGATCTCAGATCTGTGCCTGACCGCCGTCGACAAACAGTTCGACGCCATTGACGAAGCTCGCATCATCGGAGGCGAGGAACAAGACGGCCTTGGCGATCTCTTCCGGCTGGCCGACACGGCCGGCTGGGATGAGGCCGGCAAGGTAATCCTTGGTTCCGCTCGCCTGCTCGCCGCCACCGAAAAGTTCGTTGAGACCGGCCGTATCGGTGACGCCGGGGCTGACGGCGTTGACGCGGATATGCCGGTCCTTGAGGTCAAGGATCCAGTTGCGGGCGAAACTGCGGATGGCGGCCTTGGTGGCGGAATAGACGCTGAAGTTCGGCGTGCCGGAGATGCTGGTGGTCGAGGAGGTCAGCACGATCGAGCCGCCGTCACGCAGCAGCGGCAGTGCCTTTTGTACGGTGAAGAGCACGCCTTTGACATTGGTATCGAACGTGCTCTGGTAATGCTCTTCGGTGATCGAGCCGAGCGCTGCGAACTCGCCGCCGCCGGCATTGGCGAAGACCACGTCGATCTGGCTGTGGTTCTGCTGGACGGCATCGTAAAGGCGGTCGATGTCGGCAAGTTTGCTCATGTCGCCCTGCACGCCGGTGACGCGGCCGCCGATCGTCTTTACGGCTCCATCGAGCGTTTCCTTGCGGCGACCGGTGATGAAGACGGACGCGCCTTCATCGGCAAAGGCTTTTGCGGTGGCAAGTCCGATGCCGCTGGTGCCGCCGGTCACGATGACGACCTTGTTCTCAAATCTTTTTGCCATTGTCTTTCTCCTTGTGTTGGCGGCTCAACGTCCGCCCCATAGAGATGCGCCCGGAACGATGATGGCGAAAGTGCGCAAATGTGCTACTCAGCGTTCCATTGGAGGAACGATGATGCGTGTCGATCTCAATGATCTCGTCTATTTCGCGGAAGTGGTGACGCATGGTGGTTTTGCCGCGGCCGGGCGGGCGCTGCACGAGCCGAAATCGAAACTCAGCCGTCGGATCGCCGGGCTGGAGACACGGCTCGGCGTGCGACTGATCGAGCGTTCCAGCCGTCGTTTCCGCGTCACGGATGTAGGCCAGGTGTTTTACCTGCGCTGCAAGGCGATGCTGGCCGAGGCGGAATTGGCGCAGGCGCTGGTGGCCGAGGCGCAATCCGAGCCGCATGGCCTTGTGCGGTTCAGTTGCCCGACCGGCATGGTCGAGCCGATTTCCGGGCTGATCCCCGGTTTTCTCGACCGCCATCCCAAGGTGCAGTTGCAGCTCGTGGCGATCGACAGGCCGGTGGACCTGATCGAGGAACGTATAGACGTGGCGCTGCGCGTGCGCATCTCACTCGACAGTGACGCGTCGCTGACCATGCGTTCGCTTGGGGTATCCGTGCGCATTCTGGTGGCCAGCCCGCAGCTGGCCAGCCGCATCGGCAGTGTCGAACAGCTCGCGTCGGTTCCGACACTCTCCAGCAGCGATGACGCCAGCGAAGTGGATTGGCAACTGGAGACGGATGACGGCCGCGAGCATGTGCTGCACCATCAGCCCCGCATCGGCTGCGCCGATTTTGCGGCCGTGCGCGCCGCTGCCATCGGCGGGCTGGGGGTGGCCTTGCTGCCGGACCATAGCTGCCGACAGGCACTGGATGCCGGCACGCTGGTGCGCGTGCTGCCGGCATGGCGCGGCCGCCGGGGCATCGTGCATGTTGTGTTCACGACCCGGCGGGGCCTGCCACCGGCCGTGCGCAAATTCATCGATCATCTTGCCGCCAATTTTCCGCGTGATGCGCTGGATGTCGTCGTGCCGCGTGTTGATCGTCGGGATTAACAGTATCGGGCGTCTTGCTGCATTTCGCGTGGCATCCTACATCTGCGCGGAACCAAGGAGACGCCGATGATCCTCGACGCCGCACGCCGCTCGCTGACCAACCTTTTCGCCCCGGAAAGCAGATCCGTCTTTCTGAAAATGCTGGGGCTGACGCTGCTCATTCTGGCCGGCCTGTGGTTCGGGCTGCGCGAAGTCCTGCTGACATATGTGTGGCCGTGGTTCGCGGCTTTCCTGCCCTCCATGCCGGAATTCGGCGGCTTTCTGGCCTTGATCGCCGGCATCCTGTTCGGTGTCGGGCTTGCGCTTGCGCTGGCCCTGTTGATCGCGCCGGTCACCGCGCTGATCGCCGGCCTGTTTCTAGATGATGTGGCAGAGGTGATCGAAAAGCGGGATTATCCGACCGACGCGCCGGGCAAGGAACTGCCGCTCGGTCAGGCGATCATCGGCTCGATCCAGTTTCTCGGCGTCGTTATCGTCGGCAACATCATCGCGCTGCTGATGCTGTTCATTCCCGGCGTCAACCTGATCGCGTTTTTCCTCGTCAACGGTTACCTGCTCGGTCGCGAATTTTTTGAATTCGCTGCCATGCGTTTTCGACCGGTGGCTGAGGCCAAGGCGTTTCGCGCCAAACATTCCTCAACCGTATTCCTCGCCGGCATGCTGATTGCCGGTTTCCTGGCCATCCCCTTCGTCAACCTGCTGACGCCGCTGTTTGCGGCCGGCCTGATGGTGCATCTGCACAAGGCGCTGTCGAAGCGTGATCCCGGTTTCGTGGGGTAACTCAGCTCTCGCTCAGAGCCTCGGCAATGGCGCCGCCGATCACCTGCGGCGGCAGTTCCACCAATGGCGCGGGGATGTCGTTGCTTTTTCCCGGAAACTTGCAAAGGTCGGCAATCACGCAGCGTTCGCATTCGGCGCGGCGGGCCTTGCAGGTGTAACGACCGTGCAGGATCAGCCAGTGATGCGCGTGATAAAGATACTGTTCCGGTATCACCCGCATCAGATTGTCTTCGACGTCGTCCGGCGTGTTGCCGGGCGCCAGTTTGATGCGGTTGGCGATACGGAACACATGCGTGTCCACCGCCATGGTCGGCACGCCAAAGGCCATGGACATCACCACATTCGCCGTCTTGCGGCCGACGCCGGGCAGCATCACCAGTTCCTCGCGGGTCTTTGGTACTTCACTGCCGAACTGCTCAATGAGCATGCGACAGAGCGCGATGACGTTTTTGGCCTTGTTGCGAAAAAGCCCGATCGTCTTGATATGGGCGATCACGCCGTCTTCGCCCAAGGCCAGCATCTTTTCCGGCGTGTCGGCAATTCTGAACAGTTCGCGCGTCGCCTTGTTCACCCCGGCATCCGTCGCCTGCGCCGACAGCGCCACCGCCACGACCAGCGTGAACGGGTTCACATGTTCCAATTCGCCTATCGGCTCCGGCCGCTGGATGGAGAAACGGCGAAAGATTTCCACGCGCTCCTCTTTCGAATAGGCGGAACGGGGCAGCACCTTCTTGCGGCGGCTGGGCGGCGTCGGATTTGACGTTTGCAAGGTTTGCGCGCTGGATTTATGCTTGGGAATGGCCATGCCTTTTACTGCCATTCGACCCGGAGAAAAGCAACGTGGATGCCGACCCTGATCATCGGGACGACACGCCGGTTTTTGCCGCTGAACTGACTGCCCATCGCTCGCTCGGACGAAAGGGTTTTCGCGTGCTGCTGTGCGTGTCGGGCGCGGTTTGCCTGTTCTATGGCCTGTTTTTTATGGTGAGCGGTGCCTGGCCGGTGGGACTGTTTTTCGGGCTGGATTTTCTGTTGCTCTATGGTGCCTTCCGGCTGAATTATCGCTCGGGCCGTGCACGTGAAGAAGTGACGGTGACGCGCAGCAATCTGTCGATCAAAAAAATCTCGCCGGCGGGGCGGGCAGTCGAGCATCGGTTCAATCCGTTCTGGGCGCGCTTTGGTGTGAACCGTCACGAGGAATTCGGTATCACCGCCATGTATGTGTCGGGTGAGGGCCGGCGCACCGATGTCGGCTCGCTTCTCAACCCGGATGACCGGGAAAGTTTTGCCAAGGCCTTCAAGGCTGCTCTTGCTACGGTGAAACGGCGAATTTAGCGGGTAACCAAAACATATCGCAAGAAACGGGTGGTGCGCAGGCTCGTTCACGGCCATCTTCCGGGCAAAGGAGAGACGAGATGAACGCTCTTGCCAACATTTCCAGTCAGCCGGTCGATGTGACACCCGAGGGCATGGATTACGATATCGTGCGCCGGGTGATCGAGTTGATCACGCTGGATTATCGTGCGCAGCCGTCGCTCGAAACCATCGCAGCCGAACTCGGACAGTCGCCGACGCAGTTGCAGAAAGTGTTTACCCGTTGGGCCGGACTTTCTCCGAAGGCGTTTCTGCAGGCGGTGACGCTGGATCATGCCAAGCGGTTACTTGGTGCGGAACAGTTGCCGCTGCTGGAAACCTCCTATGAGCTTGGCCTCTCCGGCCCCGGCCGCCTGCATGATCTGTTTGTCACCCACGAGGCGATGTCGCCGGGCGAATGGAAGGCAAAGGGCGGCGGGCTGACGATCCGCTATGGTTTCCATCCCTCGCCCTTCGGCCGGGCGCTGGTGATGGCGACCGATCGTGGTCTGGCCGGTCTCGCCTTCGCTGACGGTTTCGAGGATCAGCAGGCCTGTCTCGACGACATGACAAGGCGCTGGCCGAATGCCGCTTATGTCGAGGACGCCGACGCGACGGTGGATTATATCGCCCGCATCTTTGATCGTGCGCAATGGTCCAACGATCGTCCGTTGCAGGTGGTGCTGATCGGCACCGATTTTCAGGTGAAGGTCTGGCGCAGTCTGTTGAAAATCCCGTTCGGCAAGGCGGTCACCTATTCGCATGTCGCCTGCGATATCGGCCAGCCAACCGCGAGCCGGGCGGTGGGGGCGGCGGTTGGCGCCAATCCGATCTCCTTTGTCGTGCCCTGCCACCGGGCGGTCGGCAAAAGCGGTGCGCTGACCGGTTACCACTGGGGTCTGACCCGTAAACGCGCCATTCTCGGCTGGGAGGCGGGGCAGGCGTAAGCCCGGAACCCCAGGCGCGCGGGAAAGCTCTATGTCGTAAAATGAGTAATTACGCATATATTGCAAGAAGTTACGGGGGCTTTTCCGGGGTTTTCCGATAGTTGCTCGCAGGTCTACAGGGTCTCCAGCAGCAATGGAGATCAAGCCGGTGCAGGAGCGCAAGTTTCCCCGATCGAGGGCGTTTCTCGGCGCCAAGATCTTATTCAACGACGGCCACTCGTCTTATGATTGTATCATCAAGGAATTGTCCGAGGGTGGTGCGCAGATCAAGGTCGAAAATGCGCTGGCTGTTCCACAACAGTTCAACCTGCTTTTTTCCGATGGCCGCAATTTCGATTGCGAGGTTCGCTGGCGCCGCATTAATGCCATCGGCGTCGAATTCCAGAAAGGCTGAATTCCGGCTGGCCTGACCGGGCGTTTGGCATCCACCCGCTGTAAAGCGCGTCGACCCGAAAACCGAATGCGGCTTTCGGGTCGAGGTTTAGCAAGACGGTTTACTTCGAGCGGCAGCGGCCGGTCTTCGTCACTTCCTTGTCGCCATCGTCATAGGCGATGCCGATCTTTTCGCCGGCAAGCGAGGAAATGGTGCCGCGGTACCAGTCACCCTGGCCCTTGAAATTGCATTCGACTTTGGTGCCGATCGCCCAGTTGTAGGGACGCACATCGGCCAGCGCGACGGTTTCCTTGTCGCCATCGTCATAACGGATCGTCACCTTGCCGCCGGCGATCTTGTCGATGATGCCGGGAAACCAGTAGCCGGCGCCCTTGTAGTTGCCGAGGACCCAGTCGCCGGTCGTCTGTGCGCTAACGGTGGCTGCGCTGGCCGCCAGCATGGCCGCAGCGAGAATTGAAATTTTCCTGATCAAGTGGTTTTCCTCCCGAGGGGACAATGGGCCGAACACCTGTCTGGATCAGACAGTTCGACGACTTGATATAAACCTGGAATTCCCTGAATTTCGCGTGAATTAAATTCGGATTTATTTCCGGTTGAAGTATTGTTCGCCGATTTATTTTTGGTTTCATCTGGCGGTAACATTCCGATGGCCTGTCCGGTGACCATGTTGCGCCTTCAGCATGCTGTCAGCTTGCTTCCCTAATCCGATTTCCAATGGCGGGCATGAGCCTGCCGCGTATCGGAAGGAGTGTAGCGGATGGTCTTGAAAACGGGGTGGCGGCGGGTGTCTGTCCGGTATTTTGTTGCCGGGTTTCTGGCGCTGATACTTTTCGCTGGTGGTTACATCGGCCTGCTGCATCTCAGCGGCAATTTCCACACTGTGATTTCCGGCGAACTCTATCGTTCGGCGCAGCCGACGCCCGACCAGATCGAGCGGTATGCGCAGCAATATGGCATCCGTACCATCGTCAATCTGCGTGGCGAGAACGATAGCCAGGCCTGGTATACGGATGAGGTCGCCACTGCCCGCAAGCTCGATATTCGCCATATCGATTTTCGCATGTCGGCCCGCAAGCAATTGACGGGCCCGGAAGCCGACAGGCTGGTGGCCTTGCTCAAGGATGCCCCTAAACCGATCCTCATCCACTGCCTGTCGGGTGCGGATCGAACCGGACTGGTATCCGTCATCTACAGCAATCAGGTTGCCGGATTGCCGGAACACCAGGCGGAACGGCAATTGTCCATCCTGTTCGGCCATGTGGGCATTCCGTTGATTTCGGCGGCTTACGCGATGGATGAAAGCTGGCATCAGCTGGAACGGCATTACGGGATCGATGGGTGAGGCGTGGCCGTGGCTCAAGCCGGACACGATTTCTCTTTGCCGGTTTTCGGGAGTGTGCCAAAATCGCGCCATGAAGAGCAGTGTTGAACTTTCCGAGGATATGTCACGGCGGATCGATCGGCTGGCCGAGCGAACCCGTTTGACGCCGGCCCAGATTGTTGATGACGCGCTGTCGAACGGTCGTTCACTGGCATGGCAGGAAAAATGGGCGGCCGGCGTGCAGGCCGGCATTCAGGATGCAGACGAGGGCAAATTCGCCTCCGATGCCGAGATTGCGAATGTTCTCGGTAAATACGATACGTCGGCCTAGCCGTGCGGATATATTGGTCGCAACGTTATCTGTGTGAACTGGAGGCGATCGGCGACTATATCGCGGAAAGAAACCCGCGCGCTGCTGCGAGTATCGTTCGCGACATTCATTCAAAAACGGCAGCTCTTCTCTCCGAAAATCCTCTGATCGGCAGGGTGGGTGAAATATCAGGCACGCGCGAACTCGTGCTGGCCGGAACGCCCTATATAGTCGCCTACCGCATCAAGGATGACCGAGTTGAAGTGCTGTTCGTGCAGCATGGTGCCCGGTTGTGGCCTGACGAAATCTAGCCGCTTTCCGCCAGCCGCAACAATTCCACTGCCGCTGCCTCATCCGTGATCAGCGTGTTGCAGCCGACCCGCCGGATGGTGGCGCGGATGGCGGTGGCGCGGTGGGCGCCGCCGGAAGAGAGCACGACGTGCTTTGCCTTTTTCAGTGTGTCGAGATCGACCGACATCACCCGCTCGTTGAGCTTGGCATCGACCGATTTTCCGTCCGCATCCAAAAAATTGAACATCGTATCGCAGACGCAGCCGGCGGAGATCAGCCGATCGAGTTCGGCTTTCGAAATGAAACCTTCCGACAGCGAGGTGGAATGCGGGCCGATATCGCCGCAACTGACCACGGCGAGATCGAGGTTTTCGGCGAGGTTGTAGACGGCATCGAGGCCGCATTTTTCGATCAACGCGCGTTTGGTGGCGACGCTGTCGACCAGAAGCGGCGCCAGAAACATGAAACATTCCGCACCCAGCTGGCCGGCAAACCGCCAGGTGAAATCGATCGGATTGGTCTTCTGCACCGCGACGATGCCGCCGAGCAGCGACACGACCTTGCAACCTTCCCGGCGCGGCGGGCGAAAGCTCGAAAGCGAAGCCGTCATGGTGCGGCCCCAGCCGACGCCGATCGTCATATCGTTCTGCACGACTTCCGACAGGAACTGCCCGAGCGCGAGGCCGACGGCGCTGGCCAAGGCTTCGGCGCTGTCGTCTTTGGGAGCCGGCACGAGGACCGCCTCATCCAGCCCGTAAGCGCGTTCCAGCCGGGTCGCCAGCTCGAGACAGCTATCGACGCCCTCGCTGATCCAGATCTGCACTTCCGAACGTTTCATCGCCTCATCGAGCATGCGGATGACGGTTGAGCGGCTGATGCCGAGCCGTTCTGCCACGTCCTTCTGGGTAAGTCCCTGATTGTAATAGAGCCAGGCGGCGCGCAGCCGCTGCGATCCCGAATCTGAGGCGGCGGTGTGGGTGTCGCGTCTGAGTTTGACCAAGGCATCCTCGCATTCGCCCGCAGGCGCACTATCTCTTGTCGACGCCATGATATCGTCATGGATGGAACATATGTCAATTCAAGAAGACAAATGTCTTGACTTCTTATCCTGTCCCGGCTGTTATCCATGTAACTGTCGAGGGATCAGAAACGCCTGTCGGGCGTTGGGTTTTAAAAGCGAGGATTTTCCGGATGACATCGAAACTAGAGCAGCTGCGCGCCATGACCACCGTTGTCGCCGATACCGGTGACATCGAAGCCGTTGCCCGCCTGAAGCCGGTGGATTGCACCACCAACCCGTCGATCGTCCTGAAGGCGATCAACACCTCCATCTTCGCCGACAAGGTGAAGGAAGCCGTCGCCTGGGGCCGCACCCAGGGTGGCGATGCTGATGCCGTTGCCGCAGCCGTGGCTGACCGTCTGGCCATCGATGTCGGTGCAGCACTTGCCGCCATCGTTCCGGGTCGCGTGTCGACCGAAGTCGATGCCGACCTCTCTTTCGACACCGACGCTTCGATCAAGAAGGCGCATGAGATCATCGCCGCCTACAAGGCGCGCGGCATCGAGCGCGAGCGCATCCTCATCAAGCTGGCCTCCACCTGGGAAGGCATCAAGGCTGCCGAAAAGCTGCAGGCCGAAGGCATCGACTGCAACCTGACTCTTCTGTTCTCCCACGCCCAGGCAGTCGCCTGCGCCGATGCCAAGGCATTCCTGATCTCGCCCTTCGTCGGCCGTATTCTCGACTGGCACAAGAAGGCGACCGGCCAGGATTACACGTCGGAAACCGATCCGGGCGTCGTTTCGGTTCGCTCAATCTACAACTATTACAAGGCCAACGGCATTTCGACGATCGTCATGGGCGCCTCGTTCCGCAATGTCGGCGAAATCGAAGCGCTGGCCGGTTGCGACCGCCTGACGATTGCGCCGAACCTGCTCGACGAGCTGGACAAGGCCGAAGGCACGCTGGAGCGCAAGCTGTCTCCTGAAAAGTTCGAGGCTGTCGCCCCGATCAAGATGGACGAAAAGACGTTCCGCTGGATGCTCAACGAAGACCAGATGGCAACGGAAAAGCTGTCGGACGGTATTCGCCTGTTCGCCAAGGACCTCGTCGCGCTGCGCGATCTGGTCAAGAAGGAACTGCAGCTGGCTGCTGCTTAAAACATCCGTCCTTCGTCATGCTCGGGCCTGTCCCGAGCATCTGATACAGTTGCTGTTTGGCAATGTGATTAGATCCTTAGGACAAGCCCAAGGATGACGAAAATGAACAAAACTGCCTTGCGAAAGGCCCGCCATTGGCGGGCCTTTCTGCGTTCAAGCGGCAGACACTCTCTTCGCCGAAACCACCGTTTTGATAAACGCCAGAATGAACATCGCCGTCATCAGCAGCACGATGGTCGGGGCAGGGGCGCTGTCGAGGAAGAAAGCCAGATAAATGCCGCCGAGCGAGCAGCCGAGCGCCACCGCAACTGCGGTGATCATCATCGTGGTAAAACGGCGGGTCAAAAGGAAGGCGATGGCACCGGGGGCGACCAGAAGCGCGACCGAGAGGATGATGCCGATCGCTTTCAATGCTCCAACCACCGTCAGCGACAGGACGGCGAGCAGGCCGTAGTGCAGCAGTCGGGTCGGCAGGCCGATGGCTTTCGCGTGCTGTTCATCGAAGGCGTGGACGAGCAGATCCTTGCGGAAGATCAGCAGAAAGATCGTCGAGGCGATGGCGATCAGGGTGGTTTCGATCAGGTCGGAGGGCAGGATGCCGAGCATGTCGCCGAACAGGATATGATCGAGATGCACATCGGCCTGCACCTTGACGTAAAGCACCAGACCCAGCCCGAACATGCCGGAAAACACTATGCCGAGCACGGTATCTTCCTTGATACGGCTGTTTTCCTTCAGGAATCCCGTCGCCAGCGCACAGATCATGCCGGCCACGAATGCGCCGATCGAAAACGGGATCGCCAGAATATAGGCGATGACGACGCCCGGCAGTACGGCGTGGCTGACCGCATCGCCCATCAGCGACCAGCCTTTCAGCACCAGAAAACAGGAAAGGATCGCCATCGGCAGCGCGATCATCAGCGTCACCGCAAAGGCCGTGCGCATGAAATCGATCTGAAAGGGGAAGATCAGGAGGTCGATCATGTCGCTCATTGTGCTGCCTCCAGCGAGGCCTTGAGGCGGCGGCGCGCGGCGAGCATGCCGTGTTTGGGGGCAAACACGAAGGCGATCAGGAAAATCACCGTCTGGGCGACGACGATGATGCCGCCGGTGGCGCCGTCGAGGAAATAAGACAGGTAGGCGCCGAGAAAGCTGGTGCCGGCACCGATGGCAAGCGCCATCAGGATGACGCGCTGAAAACGGTCGGTGAGCAGATAGGCGGTGGCGCCGGGTGTCACGACCATGGCAACGACGAGGAACGCGCCGACCGTCTGCATGGCGGCGACGGTGGAGGCGGCCAGCAGCGCAAAAAACATCACCTTCAGCGCATCGGGTTTGAGGCCGATTGTGCGGGCGTGGTTTTCATCGAAAAAGGTGACCATCAGGTCTTTCCATTTCAACGTCAGCAGAATGAGGCTGACAGTGCCGATGATGACCAGTTGCAGCGTATCGCCGGGAGAGATGGCGAGAACATTGCCGAGCACGATGGTCTGGATATCGACCGAGGTGGGCGACAGCGACACCATGAACAGGCCAAGCCCGAAAAAGGAGGTGAAGATCAGGCCGATGATCGCGTCTTCCTTGAGCCGGGTGCGCTGGTTGAGGAAAAGCATGGCGAGTGCCGCAAGGCCGCCGGATAAAAATGCGCCGATGGCGAAGGGCAGGCCGAGCATATAGGCGCCGGCAACGCCCGGAACGATGGAGTGCGAGAGCGCATCGCCGATCAGCGACCAGCCTTTCAGCATCAGATAGGCGGAAAGGAAACCGCAGACGCCGCCGACCAGAGCCGACACCCAGATGGCGTTGAGCATGTAGCCGTAGGTGAAGGGCTCAAGAAGCGTCTGGAGCATTATCGGCCTCCGTCTGCTTCTTTTCCTTGCCGTTCCCATAGGTCACGTAAGGACGCTCGTCGTCGGTAAAGACCTTTACATGGCGTGGATCTTCATCGTCATGCAGGTCGCGGCCGCCGAGAATGAAGTGGCGCAAAACGCCGCCAAAGGCCTTTTCGAGATTGGCTTCGTTGAACGTGTCCTCCGTCTTGCCATAGGCGAGAACGGTGCCCTTGACGAAGACGGTACGGTCACAGAAATCCGGCACACTGCCGAGATTGTGGGTGGAGACCAGCATGACGCGGCCTTCGTCACGCAATGCCTTCAGAAGCGTGATGATCTGCTCTTCGGTGGTCACATCGACGCCGGTAAACGGTTCGTCGAGCAGGATCACCTGACCTTCCTGCGCCAGCGCGCGGGCGAGAAACACACGCTTGCGCTGGCCGCCGGAAAGCTCGCCGATCTGGCGCTTGCGGTATTCCTCCATGTTCACCCGCTTCAGGGCGTCGGTGACCATCTCGTGGTCCCGGCGGGAAGGAATGCGCAGGAAATTCATGTGGCCGTAACGGCCCATCATCACCACGTCCTCGACGAGGACGGGGAAATCCCAATCGACTTCTTCCGACTGCGGCACATAGGCGACGAGGTTCTTTTTCAATGCCTCGCGGGCCGACATGCCGAGGATCTCGACCGTGCCCTCATTGACGGAAACAAAGCCCATGATGGCCTTGAAGAGGGTGGATTTGCCGGCGCCGTTGACGCCGACAAGGGCGGTGATCGTGCCCTTTGGCACTTCGAAACTGGCATGTTTCAGCGCCGTGTGGCCGTTGCGATAAGCGACGCTGACATTGTCGAGGCGGATGCCGTCCACCGGTGGTTTGGCCTTGCCCATCATCATTGTGCAAGACCCTTTGCGATTGTCTCGGAGGTGACGCGCAGCAGGTCGAGATAGGTCGGTACCGGGCCGTCGGTTTCACTCAGCGAGTCGACGTAAAGCACGCCGCCATAAGTCGCGCCGGTTTCGGATGCCACCTGCCTGGCCGGCTTGTCGGAGACGGTGCTTTCCGAAAAGATCACTTTTACATCGTGTTCGCGCATGGCGTCGATAACGGCGCGCACCTGCTGCGGCGTGCCCTGGCTGTCGGCATTGACCGGCCAGAGATACAGTTCCTTGAGGCCGAAATCGCGGGCGAGATAGGAGAATGCGCCTTCACTCGTCACCAGCCAGCGGTGGTTTTCCGGCAGTTTTGCCAGTTCATCGCGGATCGGCTGGCTCATTGCCCTTATCTTGTCCGAATAGGCCTTTGCGTTGGCGGCATAGACGTCGGCGTGGGCCGGATCGACCTGCGCCAGACCCTTGCGGATGTTTTCGACGTAGATCAGCGCATTGTCCGGCGACATCCACGAATGCGGGTTGGGTTTGCCCTGATAGGCGCCACCGGCGATCGACATCGGCTCGACGCCGTCAGAGACCGTCACGCTCGGCACGTCGCCGATGTTTTTGAGGAAACGTTCGAACCAGAGTTCGAGATTGAGACCGTTGCGCAGCACCAGATCGGCATCGCGGGCGCGCAACAGATCGCGCGGCGTCGGCTGGTAATTGTGGATCTCGGCACCCGGCTTGGTGATGCTTTCGACGGTGGCGGCATCACCGGCAACGTTTTTCGCCATATCGGCAATGATGGTGAAGGTGGTGACGACCTTCGGCTTTTCCTGTGCGTGGGCCGCCAGCGGCAGGGCGAAAAGACCGGTAACGAGGCATGCAATTCTAAAAAGGGACATGGAAACCGTTTCTGCTGTTGCAAGTCATTTGCATTAGAGACTAGCGCAGATTTTATGACTGTCAATGCTATTGCGAATTATTCGCAATAAGAAAGTGATATCCTATCCTGCCTGGGTGGCGGCCGCGGATGGCAAAGTGTTCGGCTGTGAACTGAGATGGTGAGAACGGCCGGTGGGCATGGTGGGGGAAATGCGGGCATCTGGATCATTCTGATACGGATGCAACCAATATTGACCGCAATTTCGCGTGGAAAACATTAGAGAATTAAAGTTTCCTCAATAGGAATGAGTGAGTATCGGGCCTGTATTCCAGACGTGTAGTGAGTAATTGGGGTAAACCATGCCGGGGCTTGGTACGTGAAAGGCATCAAGATCCGGCTCTCGCGCAAGCTTGCCCTGATCCTCGGTGGCATCGTCGTGCTCGGCGGTGGCAGCGGCGCGGCTGCGCTTTACGCCAGCCATGCCGGCTATCTGGGCGCTTCCATTGCAAACCTAAACGGCCTTACCTGTTCCACCGTGCAGACGGTGAAGATCAAACGCGATCATCAATACTGGGTGCGCAAATACGTTGTTGCCGATACCGGTGACGGTATGGCGCGGGTGCGCACCGCCGTGCGTGTCGCCAAGGCGGTGCAGAAGGCGGAAAAGGCCGATCTGGTGCAGATCGCCATTCTCGACAAGGCGGGCCCGACCGACCGGGCCGCCATGCGCGGCCGCGCCATCGGGGCGCAGGTCATTTATACGCCCGATCCTTCGAAAGTGCCGGACGGCGTGATGAACCATCCGCTGGCGGCCTTCTATCTCGATGGCAGCGCGGATGGTACGGGCCAGTATTACGGCATGCGTGTCGATCTGCCTTACGAAGATATCGATGGCATGGCGGCAAGCCTGAGCGATTTTGCCGATTGTATCGAACCGGTCGTTGCCGGCGCCGATGGTGGGCATGGCGGTGCACCGTCCGCTCACGGCAAGAGCCCTGATGCCGGGCATGGCAAGGCGGAAGCTGGCGACCACGGTGGTGGACATGGCGAAACGCCTGCCGCCGAAGGCCACGATGCCGCGCCGGCAGAAGGCCATGATGCACCGGTTGCCGAAGGGCATGGCACACCTGATGGTGGCGAAGTGGTCGCCTCGACGCCGCAGGACAAGGGTTTTCTTAGCTCCATTACCGGCATGTTCTTTGGTGACAAAAAGGACGAAGCGCCTGCTATCGACGGTAGCACGACGGCGGCGTCGGGCGATCATACGCCGGTGACGGAACCTGCTCCGGCCGGTCATTGAAGACATCGCCGGATATCGGCAATCCTCTTATTGCTGTTGAGGTGAAAACGTCTCCGCCGTCATCCTCGGGCTCGTCCCGAGGATCTGCAACTGCCCGATATCATTGACGTGCTTAGATCCTCGGCTTAAGGCCGAGGATGACGTCCCCCATCGAAAGCGGTGCTTTATAAACAAACGGCGCCGCTTCATCAGCGGCGCCGTTTGCGTTTTGGCTGATCGGCGCGCCCCATTGGATGCGCGCCTTTACGAAAATCAGTCTGCCTTGGCCTTGCGGGCCGGGAAGAGGATGACGTCGCGGATCGACGGGGCGTTTGTCAGGAGCATGGTCAGACGGTCGACGCCGATGCCGAGGCCACCGGCCGGCGGCATGCCCTGGTCGATCGCGTCCAGAAACTCGTCGTCCAGCTGCTTGTCCTTTTCGCCGCGGGCATGGGCCTGTTCCAGCTGTTCGACCATGCGCTTGCGCTGTTCTTCAGGGTCGTTCAGTTCGGAGAAGGCATTGCCCAGTTCCCAGGCGTTGCAATAGGTCTCGAAACGCTCGACGAGGCGCGGTTCGCCCGGCACTTCCTTGGCGAAGGGCGAAATGTCCTTCGGGAAATGGGTGACGTGGCTCGGCTGGATGAGCGTGCCCTCGACCTTCTCCTCGAAGATGAAAGCTAGGCATTCGCCCCAGGTCCAGTCCTTTTCGATTTCGAAACCGGCGGCCTTGGCGGCAGCGCGGGCTTCCTCGTCGGTCTTCATGGCGAGGAAATCGATGCCGGTAACTTCCTTGACGGCGTCTGGCATGGGCACGCGTTTGAACGGGCCCTTGAAGGACATTTCCTTGTCGCCGTACATGAACTCGGTCGAGCCGTGGATCTTGACCGCCAGTTCGGCGAACATGCGCTCCACGAGGTCCATGATGTCCTCGTAATCGGCATAGGCCCAGTAGCATTCCATCATGGTGAATTCAGGATTGTGCCGGGTGGAGACGCCTTCGTTACGAAAATTGCGGTTGACCTCGAACACCTTGTCGGTGAGGCCCGAAACCAGCGTGCGCTTCAGGAACAGTTCCGGCGCGATGCGCAGGTACATGTCCTGCTTCAGCGTGTTGTGGTGGGTCTTGAATGGGTCAGCCGTGGCACCGCCATAGACGGAATGCAGCATCGGTGTTTCGACTTCCATGAAGCCGTCTTCTTCCATGAAGCGACGGATGCCGGAAACGATCTTCGAACGCTGCTGGAAACGCAGCTTGGATTCGTCGTTGCTCATGATGTCGAGGTGGCGCTTGCGATAGCGGATTTCGACATCGGCAATGCCGTTCCACTTTTCCGGCATGGGGAGAAGCGACTTGGTCAGCATGGTGATTTCGCGGGCGCTGATCGACAACTCGCCACGCTTGGTGCGGCGCACGATGCCGGTGACGCCGATAATGTCGCCGAGGTCGATCATCGCCAGCATGTTGCGGGCTTCTTCCGGGGTGACATCCTTGTGGGAGAAGATCTGGATCTTGCCGCCGGCGTCATGGATATCCATGAACATGCCGGAATTGCGCGAGGAATAGACGCGGCCGGCAACGGTGACGACATCGGTGGTTTCGACGTCGGACTCGAGATCCTTGTATTTTTCCGCCAGTTCCGCGTTGGTGATGGTGCGGTGGAAATGCGCCGGATACACGTCGCCGATGGTTTCGCGCAGCTTGGCAAGCTTCTGGGCGCGCACTTCGGTGGCGTCGGAGGAGAGGGCGGTTTCGGTCTTTGTGTCGGTCATCGTGTTCGCCTTTAGGGCTGTGTTCGTTAGGTTTACTGGGTGCATTCTGGCGCCGTATGGACGAAACCTCTCCGCATCCGTCATCCTCGGGCTTGACCCGAGGATCTAATCACATTTCCGCCAGGCCGCCTCGCCTCACCCTTAGCTAACCTTGCAGATCCTCGGGTCAAGCCCGAGGATGACGGCTGAGGGCGGAGCGGCGTCTGTGCAAAATCGCCGCCTGGGCAATTACTTTCCGTCGCCCACCATCGAGGCGACGACCGTTGCGGCAATCTTCAAACGCTGGCGCACCACCGAGCGGCCAAGAATGGCCATGCTATCGAACAGCGGCAGCGAGCGCTGCGAGCCGGACATGGCGATGAACAGTGGCGGGGTGACGACGCGCAGTTTCTTCTCCAGCTTGTCGGCGACAGCGCGCAGTTCGGCGTCGATCGCTTCCACGTTCCATTCGATCATCTTTTCGATGTCGGCCTGAACAGTGTTGATGATCACAAGCGTATCTTCCGGAGACGTCTTCAGGCCCGCAAACGAGGCCGGCGTCAGGTTGACGTCGGCGGCGAGCAGGAAGCCGGCAAGGTTCGGCAGGTCGCCTAGCTTGGTGATACGGCTCTGCGAGTGCTTCAGGCCTTCCGTCAGACGCTGGTTTTCCAGCGCCCATTCCAGCGTGCGGGCAACAAATTCTTCCGGCGTGAGTTTCTCGCGCAGCCAGCGGCCGTTCAGCCAGTCCAGCTTCTGCAGGTCGAAGATCGCGCCGGCCTTGGACAGCGCTTCCGGATCGAACTTGCCGATCAGCTCTTCCATGGTTAGCAGCTCTTCGCCTTCGGCGATCTGCACGAAGAACAGGCCGAGGAAGTTCATGAGCGCTTCCGGCAGGTAGCCCAGAGCGGAGTAATAGCTGATGGATGTGGGGTTCTTGCGCTTCGACAGTTTGGATTTGTCGGCGTTGCGCATCAGCGACAGGTGCATCCACACCGGCGCTTCCCAGCCAAAGTAGCGGTACAGCAGGATATGCTTCGGCACCGATGCGAGCCATTCCTCGCCGCGCGCGACATGGGTGATCTTCATCAGGTGGTCGTCGATGACGTTGGCCATGTGATAGGTCGGCATGCCGTCGCCCTTGATGAGCACCTGCATGTCGACCGAGTCCCACGGGATCGACACATCGCCGTAAACGCCGTCGGTGAAATCGCACGAACCTTCGGTCGGGATTTTCATGCGCACGACGGACTGCTCGCCGGCTGCCAGTTTCGAGGTGACTTCCTCGGCGCTGTAGCTGAGGCACAGGCCATCGTATTTCGGCGGCTTGCCGGCAGCGCGCTGGCCTTCGCGCATCTGCTCAAGCCGCTCGGGCGTGCAGAAGCAGCGGAAGGCATGGCCCTTGTCGAGCAGGTCCTGCGCGTAAGGCTGATACATGTCCTTGCGCTCGGACTGGCGGTACGGACCATAGGGGCCGCCGACATCCGGGCCTTCCGCCCAGGTCAGGCCGGTCCATTTCAGCGCGTCCAGAACGCGTTCCTCGAATTCGAGCGTCGAGCGGGTGGCATCCGTGTCTTCAATGCGCAGGATGAACTCGCCACCGTGCTTCTTGGCAAAGAGGTAGTTGAAAAGGGCGATATAGGCGGTGCCGACATGGGGTTCGCCGGTCGGCGAGGGAGCGATACGGACGCGCGGGGTCGGATGGATCATTGTGCTGCTCTTTTTCAAGGCGCGCTACCCGTAGAGATAGGGCGGCGCCAAGCCTGTTCCGGGAATAGGGATTGGTGCAGGCTTAGGCCATATTCAGCTGGCAGCGTCAAGAATTTTAGGCCTAACGGCCCTAGCAGTGTCTTACCAGCATCAACTGACTGGCCA
Source organism: Neorhizobium sp. BT27B (assembly GCF_050455485.1). Lineage (NCBI taxonomy): Bacteria > Pseudomonadati > Pseudomonadota > Alphaproteobacteria > Hyphomicrobiales > Rhizobiaceae > Neorhizobium > Neorhizobium sp. BT27B. Next base: position 290,134 of record NZ_JBCIYT010000002.1, read on the forward strand.
GACATAGAGCAGCGCCGGGATGCTCACCAATATGATCAGGAAGGATAATGGCAGACCAAGCCTCGGATAATCGGAGAATTTGTAGCCGCCGGGGCCGAAAACGAGCGTGTTGCACTGGTGGCCGACAGGGGTGAGGAAATCGCAGCCGGCGCCGATGGCCACCGCCATCAGAAAGGCTTCCGGCCTGAAACCGAGATTGGTGGCGAAACTGGCGGCGATCGGCCCCATGACCAGCACGGTTGCCGCGTTGTTGAGGAAGGGCGTGACGGCCATGGCCGTGACGAGGATAAGGCCGAGCGCGCCCCAGGCCGGCAGGGTGGCCGCCGCCTGACCCAGCCATCCGGCGATCAGTTCGCTGCCGCCTGTCGTGCGCAGACTGTCCGACACCGGGATCAGCGCCGCCAGCATGACGAGGATCGGGCCATCCACCGACTTGTAGAAATCGGTGAGCGGAATGGCGCGGAAAACCACCATACCAAGCGCCGCCGCGAAAAACGCAACCGGAACCGGCGCGAGACCGACGGCGGTGGCGGCCATGGCGAGTGCGAGAATGATCAGCGGAATGACGGCGCGGCGGCGCGTGCCGAGCAGCACTTCGCGCTGGGCCAGCGGCAGAAGCGAAAAGTCCTGCATGATGGTCGGCATGTTCTTGCGGCTGCCCTGCAGCACGATGATATCGCCGGCCATCAGCGTCAGGGTGCCCAGCCGCTCCTTCAGCCGCTCACCGTGCCGGCTGATGGCGAGAAGATTGACGCCGCGCGTGTAGGACAGTGACAGATCTTTTGCCGAGAGCCCGCGCAGGGACGATTCCTGGCTGATGATCGCCTCGATGGAGATGACATCGGCCTGATCCTTGCCGTTTTCCATCAGTGGCTTGCCGGAAAGCTGCAGCTTGGCACCGGAGACGATGCGATCAAGGGCCTTGGACGGGCCTTCGAGCAGCACGATATCGTTGTCGCGCAATGTCAGGTCCGGAAAAGGCGCCATACGAGAGGGACCGCGCAGAACGGCATTGGCGATGACTTCGCCATCGCCCAGTTTCAACAGTTCGCCGAGGCGTTTTTCTAGCACGGTCGATTGCGGTGTGATCGTCACTTCGGCGGTGTAATTGCTGATCTCGACCGCTTCCTCGAGGGAATTGTTCTGCTTGGTCCGGCTCGGAACCAGCCAGTGGAAAAAGAGCAGGAAGGTGATGCCGACGACGGCGAGCAGCGCGCCCATCGGCGTGAAATCGAACATCGTGAAGGATTGGCCGGTCAGTTCCTCGCGAATGCGCGACACGACGATATTCGGAGAGGTGCCGATCTGCGTCATCAAGCCGCCGAGCAGCGCCGCAAAGGCCATCGGCATCAGGTATTTCGATGGTGATGCACCGGATTTCTTGGCGAACTGGAAGGCGACCGGCATCATTATGGCGAGCGCGCCGATGTTCTTGATGAAGGCGGACAACAGCGCCACCACGATCATCAGCAGTGCAAGCTGGGTGTGCAGCGAATTGAGATTGGGAAAGAATTTCTTGATGGCGGCATCGACGATGCCGGAGCGCGCGACGCCGGCCGACACGATCAGTGCCGAGCCTACGATGATGACGATATCATCGGAAAAGCCGGAAAATGCCTGGTCGAACGGCACCACGCCCACCGTGACGGCCAGAACCAGCGCGCAGCAGGCGACGACGTCATAGCGAAAGCGATCCCAGATGAACACGGCCATCATCGCCGCGATAACGGCAAAGGCAAGGATCTGCTGCGTGGTCATGGGGCTCCGGAGGCGACTGCGAGGGGAGGTAGGAAATTTGCGTGATAATGCCTCAGCCGCAAAAATGTTTCAAACAACTGCGGCGGGTTAAACGGTTTTTGCCATGCTGGACAATGGCCGGGCGCGGGATAGGATGCGTCATCCGCATCGCCGCATCAGGAGAATTTCATGACAGATATTCTGTCCATCCCCGTCACTCTGGCCGACGGGCGCCAGACTTCGCTGTCCGAATACAAGGGCAAGGTCATTCTGGTGGTCAACGTCGCTTCCAAATGCGGGCTGACCAAGCAGTATGAGGGGCTGGAAAAGCTTTATGAGGAGAAGCGTGGCGAAGGCTTCGAAATCGCGGCATTCCCGGCCAACAATTTCAAGGAGCAGGAACCGGGCACGGATGCGGAGATCGTCGAGTTCTGCCAGCTGACCTATGACGTGAAATTCCCGATCTTTTCAAAGATCTCGGTGAAGGGCCGGGACCAGCATCCGCTCTACAAGGCGCTGACCTCCGTTGAATTGCCGACCACCGGCGACGGGCCGATGAAGGAGAGATTGCGGGCTCTGGGTCTGGAATTGAAGGATGGCGGCGAGATCGTCTGGAATTTCGAAAAGTTTCTGATCGGTCGCGATGGCAGGATTGTTGCCCGTTTTGCACCGGATGTGGAGCCGCAGGACAACCGGCTTGTGTCGGCACTGGAACGGGAGCTGGCGAAGGGGTAGATTCTAGTCGGCTCTTGAAGATTTATAGCGATAATGCTATATAGCGTAAATGAGATGGATTGTCGAAATTGACAAGGCAGCTGATCCTGAGATCGAGGCTTTGCCGCCCGGTCTTCAGGCCAGATTGATCCGTCTCATCGAAGCAATCGAAAATGTTGGTCTGGATAATCTCCACGAACCGCATGTGAAGCATCTCGAAGGCAAGCTTTGGGAACTTCGTGCGAAGGCGTCGGAAGGCATTGCGCGCGGTATCTACGTGACAGTGACAGGGCGAAAAGTTCTGGTTCTGCATGTGTTTATCAAAAAAACACAGAAAACACCCATGCGCGCTTTGGAAATTGCCAGAAAACGAATGAAGGAAATAAAGCCATGACGCGGATAGCAGAACTCAAGAAGAAGCTGATGGCTAACCCGGAGTTTCGTGCGGAATATGAAAAGGCCGATGCCGAATTCAGCCTGATCGAAGCACTGGTCCGCGCGCGTAGCAACGCCAATCTCTCACAAGCGGAGCTTGCCAAGCGGATCGGCACGACCCAGTCCGCCATTGCCAGGCTTGAAGGCGGTGGAGTGTCTCCCTCGCTTTCGACATTGCGGCGTTATGCAAAGGCGACGGGATCGCGGTTGGAGATCAATCTCATCCCGCAATAGGAAAGGGCGCCTCGCGGCGCCCTTTGTATTTTGTTTTAATGCAGCGTCGTCTCACCGCTCTTTTTCTTCTTGCGGGCGTTGCGTGAGACCATGTTGAGGATCTCGACCAGCGCGGAAAAGGCCATGGCAGCGTAGATGTAGCCCTTCGGCACGTGCACGCCAAAACCTTCGGCGATCAGTGTCGCGCCGATCATCAGCAGGAAGCCCAGAGCCAGCATGACGATGGTCGGGTTCTTTTCGATGAAGTTGGCGAGCGGGTTTGCGGCCAGCAGCATGACGGTGACGGCGGCAACGACGGCGACGATCATGATCGGCAGGTGCGGCGTCATGCCGACGGCGGTGATGATGCTGTCGATCGAAAACACCAGGTCGAGAATGAGGATCTGGGTGATGGCGGCGGCGAAGGTGATCTGCACGACCTTTTCGCCAGCGCCGACCATGTCGTCCTTGTGGTCGACCGGATCGACACTGTGATGGATTTCCTTGGTCGCCTTGTAGAGCAGGAACAGGCCGCCGGCGATCAGGATCATGTCCTTCCACGAGAAGGGATGGCCGAACACTTCGAAGACCGGGTTGGTGAGCTGCACGATCCAGGCGACGGTGCCGAGCAGGCCGAGGCGCATGACGAGTGCGAGGCCGATACCGATCTTGCGGGCCTTGTCACGGTGTTCCGGCGGCAGCTTGTTGGTCAGGATCGAGATGAAGATGAGGTTGTCGATGCCAAGCACCACCTCCATGACGACAAGGGTGACGAGCGCCACCCAGGCGGTCGGATCCTGGATGAGCAGCATGATGTCTTGCATGGGGTAGTGTTCTCCTGAAACGTCGGGGCTTTATGGACAAGATATATTGTCGCCGGTTTCAGAGAAACAAGCGCACGTCTGGGGTATACGTGCGCGACATGACTATTATTCCGCAGCTCAGCTGGTTTTTTTTGTCCCATAGGCTGCCATGAAAACATGGATGGCGCCGCGGATGACGCGCTCTATCTCTTCGCGCGGCGGTGCTTCCGGCATTGTGCCGAACAGGCGGAACTTGAAAAAGCTGCCGCTGGCGAGATCGAGGAACTGACCGGAGGCCAGATCGATGTCGTCGATCTTGAGTGAACCCGCCTCGACATGCAGGGTGAGAAAATCCTGCAACACGGTGCGCAGGTTCTGCGGGCCACGGAAAAAGCGGGCACAGAGATCCGGCATCCGTTCGCGCACGCCCAGCACGGTGCGCATGGCGTTGACGATCTTTTCGTCGGTCAGATGTTCTAAAAACTTGATGCCGAACTCGGTGAGACCCGTCTCGACATTCTCGTTGCCGGCAAGAACGGTGCGCAGTGCCGCCAGAAAGGCGGCGCGCTCGCGTTCCACCATGGCAATGAAGAGATCTTCCTTGTTGGCAAAATAGACGTAGATCGTGCCCTTCGAGACGCCGGCCTCGCGGGTGATATCGTTCATGCTGGCGGCATCGAAACCTTTCTGCATGAAGACGCGTTTAGCACCGTCGACGATCTGCTCGCGTTTTGCCGGGTCCGCGCCGGCGGCAAAACGGCCTGCGGGCGAAGACGTCTCGGTAATCGGCAATGTCTTGGAACTGTCCATTTTACCTTTTTTCATCATTTCGAACCGATCGGTTCGATTGGCCCTTGATATGTGGTTTGCAAAGTTCTAAGTCAAGCCCGATTAAACCGATCGGTTCGATTGGTGCCCCGCTCTCCCTATGTAGATGGTCGATACCATGAACGCATCTCAAAATTCCGGCGCTGCACGCGCTGTCAAGCTCGAAGCCGTCGAAGACGACAAGGCCGAAGCCCGCACGGAAGCGCCGGCAAGCCCGCCGACTGCACCGACGGCTGCTGCTGCCGCGACCGCCGAACAGAAGGCCGAGCCGAAGAAAAAGAAGCGTGGCGTGGTTCTGCCCATCGTCGTGCTGGCGCTTCTCGCCGGTGGCGCGTGGTATGGTTACGAGTGGTGGACGACGGGCCGCTTCATGGTTTCGACCGATGACGCCTATATCGAAGGTGATATCGCCACCATCACGCCGAAGGTGACGGCTTTCGTCTCCAAGGTGAATGTGGTTGCCAACCAGCAGGTCAAGGCCGGCGATACGCTCGTCACGCTCGACAATGGCGATTACCAGAACGCGCTCGATCAGGCCAATGCCGCCATCGAAACGCAAAAACTGTCGCTGTCGCGCATCGATGCGCAGATTGCCGCCGGCAATGCCAGCGTCGAACAGGCGCAAGCCCAGCAGGTTGCCCTGCAGGCCGCCGTGCGCGGTGCTGAAATCACCCAGAAGCGTCAGGCGGAATTGCAGGCCAAGTCGGCCGGTACTGCCGCCGATCTCGACAGCGCCAATATCGCGCTTGATCAGGCCAAGGCGAACCTCGTCGGTGGCCAGGCCGGCATTGCCAGCGCTGAAGCCAATATCAAGATCCTCGACGCCCAGAAGCGCGAGGCCGAAGGCCAGATCCGCGGCCTTGAACTTCAGCGTGACAAGGCGGCCCGCGATCTTTCCTTCACCATCCTGAAGGCGCCGTATGACGGTGTCGTCGGCAATCGTTCGGTGCAGGAGGGCGATCTCGTTTCTTCCGGCCAGCGGCTGATGGCGCTGGTGCCGACGCGCCAGCTCTATATCGACGCCAATTTCAAGGAAACGCAGATCCAGCATCTGGAGCCGGGCTCCAAGGTGAAGGTGCATGTGGATGCCTATAGCGACGATGCGATCACCGGCACTGTGGAATCGATCGCGCCGGCTTCGGGCTCTGTGTTCTCGCTGCTGCCGCCGGAAAACGCCACGGGCAACTTTACCAAGATCATCCAGCGCGTGCCGGTGCGTATCGCCCTGCCGCAGGATGCGCTTGATAGCGGCCGTCTGCGGGCGGGCCTGAGCGTCGTCGTCGATGTCGACACGCGCACGGCACCGCAGAACTAACCCGGTTCGGATCTAACAGCCCTGATCAAGGGCGGAGGTGGTCCCATGGCTGGGAGCGCAACGACGACTGCAGGATCGACGCCCGCGGCAGCGATGCCGGCGGATGCCCCCATGGACCGGAGAAAGCTGATCGCTTTCTTCGCCATGGTGCTCGGCATGTTCATGTCGATCCTCGATATCCAGATCGTGTCGGCATCGCTGTCTGAAATCCAGGCGGGTCTTTCGGCCGGTTCGGACGAGATCGGCTGGGTGCAGACATCCTACCTGATCGCGGAAGTGATCATGATCCCGCTGTCGGGCACCTTGGCGCGTATCGTCTCGACCCGGTATCTTTTTGCCTTCTCGGCCGCCGGTTTCACCATCGCGAGTGCGCTTTGCGCCACGGCGACCAATATCGACCAGATGATCGTCTACCGCGCCATCCAGGGCTTTATCGGCGGCGGCATGATCCCGTCCGTGTTCGCGGCGGCCTTCACCATCTTCCCGCCGTCGAAACGCGCTATCGTCTCGCCGATCATCGGCCTGATCGCAACGCTGGCACCGACCATCGGCCCGACCGTCGGCGGTTATCTGTCCCATGCCTTTTCGTGGCACTGGCTGTTTCTGGTCAACATCATTCCCGGCATTATCGTGTCGATCGTCACCTGGAATTTCATCGATTTCGACAAGCCGGAACTGTCGCTGTTCAAGAAATTCGACTGGACCGGTCTGGCCGCGATGGGCATTTTTCTCGGCGCGCTGGAATATGTGCTGGAAGAGGGCAATTCCAACGACTGGTTCAACGACCACATGATCGTCATCGGCGCGGTTGCTTCGGTTGCCGGTGCGGTCGTGTTCTTCTACCGGGCCTTCACCTCGGAATTTCCGGTGGTGGATCTGACCGCTTTTGCCAACCGCAACTTTGCCTTCGGCTCGATCTTTTCCTTCGTCATGGGCATCGGGCTTTACGGTCTGACCTATATCTATCCGGTCTATCTCGGTCGTATCCGCGGTTATGACAGCCTGATGATCGGCGAGACGATGTTCGTTTCGGGTCTGGCGATGTTCTTTACCGCGCCGATTGCGGGCAAGCTTTCGACCATCATGGATCTGCGGGCCATGATGGTGCTCGGCTTCATCAGCTTTGCGGCCGGCACCTATATCATGACCGGCATTACCGCCGACTGGGATTTCTACGAGCTGTTCATTCCGCAGATCCTGCGCGGTTTCGGGCTGATGATGTGCATGGTGCCGATCAACAATATCGCACTCGGCACGCTGTCTCCCGCCCGTATCCGCGGCGCATCCGGCCTGTTCAACCTGACGCGTAACCTCGGCGGCGCCGTTGGCCTCGCGGTCATCAGCACGCTTTTGTCCAACCGTCAAGACGTGCATTACGAACGGCTGCGCGAAAATCTCGATTGGGGCAATCAGGCCGCCGTCGATCAGCTCAACAGCATGGCCGCCAACCTCAATGCCTATGGCCTTGATGGCGCGACCGGCGCCATCAAGCAGATGGTGCAGCTGGCGACCAAACAGGCCGTGGTGATGTCGTTCAGCGACGTCTTCATGATCCTCACCGTGCTGTTTGGCCTGATGATCCTGGGTGTTGCCGCAATCGCCAAACCTGCGCCGCAGGGTGGCGGAGGCGGTGGCGGCGGCCACTGAGAATTTGTAAAAGATCCACCGCGCGTATCGGGGTCGCTGTTATAAGCAGCGGCCTCTTCCCTTTAGTGTCCTTCTGCTCTGTTTCCCGTCCCGGAAGATGAGTTTCCTTGTTGTGTAAGGTCGCGTGCCGCAGCAATATTCAGTACATTTCCGTATTGTGATTCCCACCCGTCTATTTTTGTTGATAGTTGCCTTTGTTTTTCATCATTTAAATTATTTATGCAGTCAATTTTATATATTTCTGTAGAAATGTCCCTGTGAAGTTGACCCAGGCTGGTGGATGCCTGTTTTGCTCTCGCATATTTTTCTGTTGGATTGTAAAATGCAACTACTTTTGCCAGAGCTGTTCCTATTGCCGGAAGTAATATTGCTAAAATTTGAACTGTTGCCGAAATATTACTTTCGTCTTTAAATATTTTTGATGAACTCAAGCTTATGAATGCGGTCGTTAACATTCCTATTATTATTGTTGCGAACGTTGAATATTGCATATATTTATAATTTCGATCATTTTCATTTTGAAATTCATATCTTTTTTGAACTATCTCCGCAGACATGAATGATATTCTTCTTTCGCTTGTGTTTAGATCTATTATAGCATATGAAATATTAATTTCTTCATTTCTTATGGATGGTCTGAGTATGCGCTTGTCGCTCTCTTCCAATTGCTTTTCGTTAGTAATTTTTCTGCAAGTTAATATGCGGGCAACCGCTTTCTCATGATTCATAACTCCAGAGTCTGCATCGGATGGCCCTCTGTATCGGGTGTATGACAACCCTAGTGATCTAAGAGCGTCTTCCGCCAACCTACTTCCTAATTGTTCTGGAATAAGAATGGACAGCGTCCATGTAATGATGGCAGCAGTGATTATGAGCGTAATTAATACACTCGCAAAGCTGATCACTGTGATTATGATTCTTGATGCAATCTTCATCGTATTCACCGCGACATTACTTAATTCTTCCATAAGTTGTATTCCAAGGCAAGAGTTATCAAAAATCTGATTTACGTACCTCAGCTTTTTCGCTACCACACGCAGCGGAGGAGTGCGCATGAAGCCGACGGTCCATGACATCGCCAGAAGTGCCGGCGTCAGCCTTGCCACCGTCGATCGCGTGCTGAATGCGCGGCCAGGTGTGCGTGAAGGCACGCGGGTGCGGGTGGAAGAGGCCATTGCCGCCCTCGGTTATGTGCGTGATGTCGCCGCCGCCAATCTTGCCAAAAGCCGCGTTTATCCCTTCGTTTTCATTCTGCCGGTCAACGAAAACCCGTTCATGCTCGGCCTGCGCCGCGAGGTGGAAGCGGCCATCGGGCGTTCCAGCACTGAGCGCACGCGGATCGAGGTGATCGATGTGCCGGCGCTGGAAAGTACGGCACTTGTTGCGGCGCTGGACAAGGTGGCGGGCGGTGATGCTGCCGGTGTCGCCTTTGTCGCCGTCGATGCGCCCGACGTGCGTGACGCCGCTGCCCGCGTGGCCGCCGCCGGCATTCCGATGGTGACGCTGGTCTCCGATCTGGGCCAGTCGCTGCGCGATCATTATGCCGGTATCGACAATATCGCCGCCGGACGCACCGCCGCCACGCTGATGGGCCGTTTTCTTGGGCAACGGCAGGGCAGGATCGTGCCACTTGCCGGCTCGCTGATGGTGCGCGACCACCGCGAACGTCTCGATGGCTTTTCCGAAGTGATGGCCCAGAATTTTTCGCACCTCACGCTGCTGCCGGCCGTCGAGGGCCGCGATGATCCGGCTCTGGTGGAAAGGCTGATCGGTGAGACCCTGCGCCAGCATCCCGACATTTGTGGCATCTACAGTCTCGGTGCCGGTAATCGTGGTCTGCTGCCGGTTCTGGAACAGCGGCCGCTTTCGCCCGCTCCGGTCGTCATCCTGCATGAATTGACGGAGGCCAGCAGCGCCGCGCTGGTCAATGGCACGATCGATGCCGTGCTCAATCAGGATGCCGGACACGAGGTGCGCAGCGCCATCCGCGTCTTGAAGGCAAAGGCCGACGGCCTACCTGTGATCGCTGCGCAGGAACGTATTCGCATAGACATTTTCTTGAAGGACAACCTGCCCTGAAGGCGGCGGGAGGAAAGGAAACAGCATGTATCTCGGTCTCGATCTCGGCACGTCCGGCGTCAAGGCGCTGCTTATCGACGGCGATCAGAAGATCATCGGTTCGGCCAATGGTTCGCTCGATGTCTCGCGCCCACATCCCGGCTGGTCGGAGCAGGATCCGCAGCATTGGGTGCGCGCGACGAAGGAAGCGGTTGCCGGGCTGAAGCAGAAGTTCCCCAAGGAGCTGGCGGCCGTGAAAGGCATCGGCCTTTCCGGCCAGATGCATGGTGCGACGCTGCTCGATGCCGATGACAAGGTTTTGCGCCCCTGCATCCTGTGGAACGACACGCGTTCGCACAAGGAAGCAGCTGCGCTCGACGCCAACCCGATTTTTCGAAAACTCACCGGAAATATCGTTTTTCCGGGCTTCACCGCGCCAAAACTGGCATGGGTGAAGAACAACGAGCCGGAGATTTTTGCCAAGGTCGCCAAGGTGCTTTTGCCAAAAGACTATTTGCGTCTTTGGCTGACGGGTGAGCACATTTCCGAAATGTCCGACTCTGCCGGCACGTCGTGGCTTGATACGGGTGCGCGAAAATGGTCGGCGGAGCTTTTGGCTGCGACCGATCTTTCCGAACAGCAGATGCCGTCGCTGGTGGAAGGCACGGATCAGGCCGGCAAGCTGCGCGGCGAACTGCTGTCCGAATGGGGCATGGCGGACGGTGTCGTCGTTGCCGGCGGGGCAGGGGACAATGCTGCCTCGGCGATCGGCATGGGCACGGTTTCGCATGGCAGCGCTTTCGTATCGCTCGGTACGTCGGGCGTGCTGTTTGCCGCCACCGACAGCTACCTGCCCAAGCCGGAAAGTGCCGTGCATGCCTTCTGCCACGCGCTGCCAAAGACGTGGCACCAGATGGGCGTCATCCTCTCGGCCACCGATGCGCTGAACTGGCATTCGAAGGTGAGCGGCAAGCCCGCCGCCGATCTGGTGGCGGAACTGGGCGATGAGCTGAAGGCACCGTCGGGCGTCACCTTCCTGCCCTATCTTTCCGGCGAGCGTACGCCGCACAATGATGCGGTCATTCGCGGTGCCTTCCTCGGGCTGGAGCATGAGTCGAGCCGGGTGGTGCTGACGCAGGCCGTGCTGGAAGGCGTGACCTTTGCCATCCGTGATAATCTCGAAGCGCTGAAATCGGCCGGTACGCAGATCGACCGCGTTACCGCCATCGGCGGCGGTTCGCGCTCGCGTTACTGGCTTGCTTCCATTGCAACCTCGCTCGGCGTGCCGGTGGATATCCCGGCCGATGGCGATTTCGGTGCCGCCTTCGGTGCTGCGCGTCTGGGGCTGATCGCGGCCACGGGTGCCGATCCGCTTGCCGTCTGCACCGCACCGAAGACGGAAACCACGATCGATCCGGTTGCTGGTCTGTCGGAAGCGTACGAGGCGGCTTATGGCCGGTATCGTGCGGCCTATCCGGCCATCCGCGCGTTGGCGGGGTGATTTTTCGGGAGGAGTGATCCTCGGGGTTGGCGGGAGGATGTGGAATGCAAAGGGTGCGTCTAGCCGATCTCCCCCCTTGAGGGGGAGATGTCCGGCAGGACAGAGGGGGGTGTTTCTGGCGCCAATGCCGCTTTCGAAACATTCGCCGCGCCGTTGCTCACCCCCCTCTGTCACCTTTGGTGACATCTCCCCCTCAAGGAGGGAGATTGTTGGGAGCAAGAGGCATCGCCCAACTGATACTAGCCTGCTTTCGGCGGCGAGTGCGCAACAGCCCGCCACCACCACTTTCAAAACCGAAGATCGCTGCCCTGCGGCGATTTTTACCTTGCAATGAGGTACGTACGTCATATTCTGATTTACGTACCTCAGGTCAATGCAGAAACCATCACAATCATCTTTTCAGGGAGGAGACCCATATGAAGACCGGCTTTTTCGGAGATATCCAGAAAATCAAATATGAAGGCCCGGACAGCACCAATCCGCTGGCTTACCGTTTCTATAACCCCGACGAGATCGTTGCCGGCAAGCGGCTGGAGGATCATCTTCGTTTTGCCGTCGCCTATTGGCATTCGTTTGCCTGGGAAGGCGGCGACCCGTTTGGCGGCCGCACGTTCGATCGTCCCTGGTATGACGGCGAGATGGAAAAGGCCAAGCTGAAGGCCGATGTCGCCTTCGAAATGTTCTCGCTGCTCGGCGCACCCTATTATTGCTTCCACGACGCCGACGTGCGCCCGGAAGGCAAGACGTTTGCCGAGAACACCAGAAACCTCGAAGAGATCGTCGATTATTTTGCGCAGAAGCAGGACGAAAGCGGCGTCAAGCTGCTCTGGGGCACGGCGAACCTGTTTTCCAACCGCCGTTTCATGTCGGGTGCTTCCACCAATCCGGATCCGGATGTGTTTGCTTATTCGGCCGCCACCATCAAGACCTGCATGGACGCGACGAAAAAGCTCGGCGGCGAGAATTATGTGCTCTGGGGTGGTCGCGAAGGCTACGAGACGCTGCTCAATACCGACCTTTCCCGTGAGTTCGACCAGATGGCGCGCATGCTGCACATGGTTGTCGATTACAAGCACAAGATCGGCTTCAAGGGTGCGATCCTTGTCGAACCGAAACCGCAGGAGCCGACCAAGCACCAGTATGACTACGACGTCGCCACGGTATACGGGTTCCTCAAGAAATACGGCCTCGAAAACGAGGTGAAGATGAACATCGAGCAGGGCCACGCCATTCTGGCCGGCCATACGTTCGAGCATGAACTGGCACTGGCCAATGCGCATGGCATCTTTGGTTCGATCGACATGAACCGCAACGATTACCAGTCCGGCTGGGATACCGACCAGTTCCCCAACAACGTGCCGGAAATGGCGCTGGCCTATTATCAGGTGCTCTTGGCGGGCGGTTTTACCACCGGCGGCACCAATTTCGACAGCAAGCTGCGCCGCCAGTCGATCGATCCGGCAGACCTGCTGATCGGCCATATCGGCGGCATGGATTCATGCGCTCGCGGCCTGAAGGCGGCGGCAAAAATGCTGGAGGATGGCGCGCTGTCGAAGCCGCTTGCCGAGCGTTATGCCAAGTGGGACAGCCCGGAAGCACAAAAATTGCTGCGCGGCGATTACACGCTGGAAGAGATCACCGCCAGGGTGGAGCGTGAAAACATCAATCCTGAGCCGAAATCCGGCCGTCAGGAATTTCTAGAAAATGTCGTCAACCGTTACGTTTGACGATGACAGGCTTTGCCTGAAACGGATTTACGGGCAGAAACGATCTCCGTTTCTGCCCGTAAACCTATGAAGTCTTTCATGCAGGTGACCCGCGCCAGAAGCCCGACGCCTCCTTTGAGGGGGTCCGCCGCGCCAGGCTCATGGCTGCGATTTCAGTCAAATGCAATTTATATTAGAAATACCTAAATCGTCAACGTGAACTTTCAGGGAATGAGCCTGTCGGCGCGCAACTGCTCGAACAGGGCGAAGAAGGCGTCGTCGGTCGGCTGGTATTCCAGAAAGCCGAGACGGCGGCTTTTCGACATGTCGGTGACCACTTCGATCGGCCGGCCGAGATCGGCGTCGGTGTGCCATGGCGATGCCAGACGGTGAATGTCGGGCTCGGCAAGGTTGTGGCGGGCGGCGATGTCACGCCAGATTTCCGCGTCATCGGCCATCTGCGTTTCGAGCGGTTGCGCACTGCCATCGAACTCGGCCGGGGTGATGCCGAACCATTCGGCGATGCGGTTCCACATCCACTTCCAGCGAAAGATATCACCGTTGACGACGTTGAAATCCTGATTGGCGGCGGCGGGTGTGGTGGCGGCCCATAGAAGATGGCGGCCGAGCAGGGTGGCATCGGTCATGTCGGTCAGGCCGTTCCACTGCATGTCGGCGCCGGGGAAACGGAAGGGGCGGCCGGTTTCCTTGCAGATCGTCGCATAGACCGCCAGCGTCGTGCCCATGTTCATGGCATTGCCGACCGCCTTGCCGATGATGGTGTGCGGGCGATGGATGCTCCAGGCAAAGCCATCACGCTTGGCTGCCGCAAACACTTCGTCTTCCTGGGCGTAATAGAAATTGTCGACATCGATGCGGCCCTGTTCCTCGCGGAACGGCGTTTGCGGCAGCGAGCCTTTGCCATAGGCCTCGAACGGGCCGAGATAGTGTTTCAGTCCGGTGACAAGCGCGACATGACGCACCGAAGCGGCGGGCGACAGCGCGTCGAGCAGGTTGCGGACCATGGCGGAATTGACGCGGATGTTTTCGGTTTCCGTCGGCTGCCTCAGCCAGCTGGAAATGAATACCGTCGATGGGGTAATGCCTGACAGCGCCGTGGCCAGCGATGCCGGATCGAGAAGGTCGGCTGCCACCGGTGTGACGCCTTGCTTCTGCGTCGGCTTGCGGGCCAGGCCAAAGATCTGCCAGCCGTCTTCGGCCAGAACCTTTGCGGTTGCGCTGCCGACAATGCCGCTGGCGCCGACGATCAATGCTGTCTTGCTCATGCTTGTATCCTTTCGTTGTCGGCTTCATCTAGTCTTTTGGCCGCCACCATGCCAGAAGGCACCCTTTGGGGACATAGACACCCTGACGTAACCACTCTGGAGAGGCCCGATGCAGCCCGGTTCGCCCGATCATGAATGGCGCGAGGATTGCGCGCCGCGCCGCGTGCTGGAGATCTTTTCCAGCAAATGGACAAGCATGATCCTGCATGTGCTGCACACGCGGCTGAATGGCTGCGCCCGTACCGGCGTGCTGTTGCGCAGTCTGCCGGGCATTTCCAAGAAGATGCTGACCCAGACCCTGCGTGACATGGAGGCGGCCGGCCTCGTGACCCGGCATGTGCATGGCACCGTGCCGCCTGCCGTCGATTACACGCTGACGCCGCTCGGAACACGCTTCGTCGAGCCTGTCGAACTGCTCTATGGCTGGGGCCGTGACAACGCCGACGCACTCGATGCGCTGATCGCAAAGAACCGCGGCTGACTTGCGACAACCGGGCGGTTGTCACAACAAAGTCAGCGATCGGCTATTTCAGCAAATCTTGCTTTACGTACCTCATAATCTTGGCTAGCCTCCCGATCAGGAGGACTATCAATGCATTCGACCGCTTGCGAGGAGGCTGGCGTTCGATGTGCGTTTCCATTCGAACGCGTATCGACGCACTTTAAATGCGTGGCCGGACCATGAGCGTTACTGCGCCCGTGGCTTCGACGGTTCATACAGTTCCGCTGCTTGAGGGCGCGGGGCTTTCCAAGACTTTTGGCATTGTCGAGGTTCTGAAGGACATCGACCTGACGGTGCGCGCCGGCGAAGTGCATGCCATTATCGGCGAAAACGGTGCCGGCAAATCCACCCTGATGAAGATCCTCGCCGGCAACCATCAGCCGACCCGTGGCGAGCTTCGCATCAATGGCGCGCCGGTCAGTTTTTCCGGGCCGGTGGATGCTGAAAACCATGGCATCGTGCTGGTGCATCAGGAAATCCTGCTGGCGCCGGATCTCACCGTTGCCCAGAACATCTATCTCGGCCGCGAACTCGGCAAGGGTCTGGCGCTCGATGACCGGGTGATGAACGAGGGTGCGACAAAAGCGATCCGCGAGCTCGGCGGTGATCTCGATCCCAACGCCATCGTCTCGCGCCTTTCCATCGCCCAGCGGCAGCTGGTGCAGATCGCGCGCGTGTTGCTGGTACCGCACCGTATCGTCATCTTCGACGAACCGACCGCGTCATTGACACCACACGAGACCGAGGCGCTCTTGAAAGTCATCCGCGATATCCGCGCCAAGGGTGTCGGCGTGCTCTACATCTCGCACCGCCTGCCGGAGGTGAAGGAAATTGCTGACCGCGTCACCGTGTTGCGCGATGGTCGTCTGGTGGCCTCGCACGAGACCTCCGAGCTTCAACCGGCCGATATGGCGCGGTTGATGGTGGGGCGCGATGTGGCAAAACTTTATCCCGACCGTCATGCGGCAGAGGCACGCGAAACCGTGCTGAATGTCGAAAATTTTGACGTGCCGGGTTATGCGCAGGGTGCTTCCTTCACGCTGCGCAAAGGCGAAATCCTCGGTTTTGCCGGGTTGATCGGCGCCGGCCGTACCGAGCTGATGGAAGGTCTGGTGGGTCTGCGTCCGGGCAAGGGCAAGGTGACGTTGCGCGGTCATCCGGTGGCTTTCACCGATGTCCATTCCAGCCTGAAAGCCGGCGTCGCCTATCTCTCGGAAGACCGCAAGGGCAAGGGCCTGCTGCTGACAAAAGACCTGCGCACCAACCTGACGCTGGCCTCGCTTTCAAAATTCATTCGCGGGTTTCAGATCGACCGCAAACGCGAAGCGCAAGCGCTCGACACGGCGATCGAGGATTTCGATATCCGCACCGGCAACAAGGATATCCTTGCCGGCCAGCTTTCCGGTGGCAACCAGCAGAAACTGCTGCTGGCCAAGATGATGCTGCTCGATCCGCAGGTCGTCATCATCGACGAGCCGACACGCGGCATCGATATCGGCAACAAGGAACAGATCTATAAATTCATCGCCGCTCTGGCCGAAGAGGGGCGGTCGATCATCGTCGTTTCCTCCGAAATGCCAGAGCTGATCGGCATCTGCGACCGCATCCATGTGATGCGGGCGGGGCGGATCGTCGGCGAGGTGGAGGGGGAGCACATGACGGAAAACGAGATCGTGCAGCTGGCGACGGGTGTGAATGCGGGTGCGGGGGAGGCGGCGTGAGGAAAGATCCTTCTCCAACCTCTCGCCCAAAGAGCAGTGTCCGCGCCCGCGGGGTGGTGACAGTGCCACAACCCTCTTCTCCCCATCGGGGAGAAGTGCCGGAGCGCCAGCGAGGCGATGAGGGGGCCAGATGGCATGGCGCTCATCGTTGCGTCGCCCCCCTCATCCGACCCTTCGGGCCACCTTCTCCCCGCGGGGGAGAAGATAGTTGGAGTGACTCGCAACCGCTCACGATCTTCCCAACGAGGGTGGCAGCATGAGCACAGTCGCAACAGACACGACCAAGGCTCCCAAAACCTCAAAAGACTGGGACATGGCGGCCATCGCGCCCTTCGTGGCGCTGGCGCTGCTGCTGGTGCTGGGCTATTTCGCCAATCCGAATTTCGTTTCGCTCGCCAATCTCACCAATGTCATCACCCGCAGCGCCTTCATCGCCATCATCGCGCTGGGGGCCACTTACGTGATCTCGTCGGGCGGGCTCGATTTATCGGTCGGCGCGATGGTGGCCTTTGTCGCCAGCCTGATGATCCTGTTCATGAATTCCGGCGCGGTCGCCGATCCGATGCTGATGCTGATCGCGGCTATGATGCTGGCGCTGATCCTCGGGGCGGCCTGTGGGCTGACCAACGGACTGATCACCACGGTCGGCAAGATTGAACCGTTTATCGCCACGCTCGGCATGATGGGCATCTATCGCGGCCTGACGACATGGCTGTCCCAGGGCGGCTCGATCACGGTGCGCGACCGTGAATTGCAGCAGCTTTATCGCCCGGTCTATTTTGGCGATGTGTTTGGCGTGCCGATCCCGATCATCGTGATTTTCGTCACCGCCGCGATTGCCGCCTTCGTGCTCTACCGCACGCGGTATGGCCGGCACGTGATTGCCGTCGGATCGAATGAGGAAGTGGCGCGCTATTCCGGCATTTCGGTGAAGAAGGTGCGCACCATTGCCTATGTCATTCAGGGGCTCTGCGTCGCCGTTGCCGTGATCATCTATGTGCCGCGTCTGGGATCGACCTCGGCCACCACCGGCATTCTCTGGGAACTGCAGGCGATCACCGCCGTCGTGGTCGGTGGCACGGCGCTTCGGGGTGGCGTCGGGCGTATCTGGGGCACGATCTGTGGCGCCTTCATTCTGGAAATCGTCGGCAACATCATGCTGCTGTCCAATTTTGTCAGCGAATATCTGATCGGCGCGATCCAAGGGGCGATCATCATCATCGCCATGCTGGTGCAGCGCACGCTGATGCGGAAATAGGAGAGTTCTTAAGAATACGCCGGGCCATCTGGGGCGGGTCCGGTCGGGAGGAGAGACCCCGTTTTTCTTGGGAGAGAGAACATGCGTAGAAGAACTTTTGGGATAACCGCGGCAGCACTTGCCGCATCGGTGGTGATGGCGCCGACGCTCGGCTGGGCGCAGGAGGCGAAAAAGGTAACGATCGGCGTGTCCATTCCGGCCGCCGACCATGGCTGGACGGCCGGCGTGGTCTTCCATGCCGAACGTGTCGCGAAACTTCTCATGGCCGAACACAAGGGCCTCAATGTCATCGTGAAAACCTCGGCCGATCCCGCCAGCCAGGCCAATGCCGTGCAGGATCTGGCGGTGCAGGGCATCGATGCGCTCGTCATCCTGCCGACCGATCCGGATCAGCTCGTGTCGGCCATCCAGCAGGTCAAGGACGACGGAAAATTCGTGGCGCTGGTCGACCGCGCACCTTCCGTCAACGACAACACGATCCGCGATCTCTACGTGGCCGGCAACAACCCGGCGCTCGGCGAAGTCGCCGGCCAGTATATCTCCAAGACGACGCCGGAAGCCGAGGTCGTCATCATTCGTGGCCTGCCGATCCCGATCGATCAGCAGCGTCAGGATGGTTTCGACAAGGGGATTGCCGGCTCGAAGGTGAAGGTGCTGGATCGCCAGTACGGCAACTGGAGCCGCGATGACGCATTCCGCGTGATGCAGGATTATCTCACCAAATATCCGAAGATCGACGTGGTCTGGTGCCAGGATGACGACATGGCTGTCGGCGTGCTGGAAGCCATCCAACAGGCCAAGCGCACCGACATCAAATATGTCGTCGGCGGCGCCGGTTCCAAGGACATGATCAAGCGCGTGGCCGACGGCGACAAGATGGTGCCGGTCGACGTGCTCTACCCACCGGCCATGGTGGCGACCGCCATGCAGCTCACCGCCGGCGGTTTTTACGATCAGGTACCGGTCAGCGGCAATTACATTCTCGATGCCACGCTGGTGACCAAGGACAACGCCAAGGACTTCTATTTCCCTGACTCGCCGTTCTGACCGGCTTTTTCCGGGCGCGTCTGGTTGTCGACCTGCGCGCCCGTTCCATGTTCTGAATTGTATAAGCGGAGGTATTTTTCATGAAGACGATCAAGGGCCCCGGCATCTTTCTCGGGCAGTTTGCAGGCGACGCGGCACCGTTCGACAGCTGGGACGGCATCACAAAATGGGCGGCGGACAAGGGCTATCTCGGCGTGCAGGTGCCCACATGGGCGACCCATCTGATCGACCTGAAAAAGGCCTCGACCTCCAAGGATTATTGCGACGAACTGGCCGGTGTGGCGCGGAGTAACGGCGTCGAGATCACCGAGCTTTCCACGCATCTGCAAGGCCAGTTGGTGGCCGTGCATCCGGCCTATGACGAAGTATTCGACGGTTTTGCCGCACCGGAAGTGCGCGGCAATCCGAAGGCGCGGCAGGAATGGGCGGTCGAACAGGTCAAGATGGCGATCACCGCGTCACGCCATCTCGGGATCAAGGCGCATGCGACCTTTTCCGGGGCGCTGGTCTGGCCGTATCTCTATCCGTTCCCGCAGCGCCCTGCAGGCCTCGTGGAAACCGCATTCGATGAACTGGCGAAACGCTGGACGCCGATCCTCAACCATGCCGACGAAAACGATGTCGACGTGTGCTACGAGATCCATCCCAGCGAAGACCTGCACGACGGCATCACCTTTGAGATGTTTCTGGAGCGCGTGAAAAACCACCGCCGCGCCAACATGCTCTACGATCCGTCGCATTACGTGCTGCAATGCCTCGATTATCTCGACAATATCGACATCTACAAGGACCGGATCAAGATGTTCCACGTCAAGGACGCGGAATTCAATCCGACCGGGCGTCAGGGCGTGTATGGCGGTTTCCAGAACTGGGTGAACCGTGCCGGCCGTTTCCGTTCGCCGGGTGATGGTCAGGTCGATTTCGGTTCGATCTTCTCGAAAATGGCGGCCAACGACTTTGACGGCTGGGCTGTGGTCGAATGGGAATGCGCGTTGAAACATCCGGAGGACGGGGCGCGCGAAGGTGCCGAATTCGTCAAGGCGCATATCATCCGCGTCACCGAACACGCCTTCGACGACTTTGCCGCCGGCGGTACCGACGAGGCGGCCAACAGGCGGATGCTGGGGCTCTAGCAAGACCCCTCCCAACCAACCAGGGTCGAGACACGTGTCTCGTCCCGTCCTTACGGACCCCCACAAGGGGGAGGGCTTAACCCAGCCGATCCGCTTTGGCTCAATTGGGGCAGGCGAGTTGCTGCGAGTTTTCTCCCCCCTTGTGGTGGGGTCCGCAGGACGCCGGCAGGCCAGAGGGGGACTTTGGCGCAAAGCGCAAATATTCAAGGGAGATTTTAATGGCAATCGAAGGCAAACAGGAAGCGGCACGGCAGCCGCGCATCCGGCTCGGCATGGTCGGTGGCGGTTCGGGCGCCTTTATCGGCGCGGTACATCGCATGGCGGCACGGCTGGATGACCGGTTCGACCTGATCGCAGGCGCCCTGTCGTCGACCCCGGAAAAAGCGGCGGCATCCGGTCGCGAACTGGGGCTGGATGCGGCGCGTACATACGGCTCCTACAAGGACATGGCGATCCGCGAGGCGCGGCTGAAGGATGGTATCGAGGCAGTGTCGATCGTCACGCCCAACCACGTGCATTACGAGGCGGCGCGCGAGTTCCTGAAGCGCGGCATCCATGTCATCTGCGACAAGCCGCTGACCTCCAATCTGGCCGATGCGAAGAAGCTGAAGAAGCTGGCTGATGAGAGCGATGCGCTGTTCATCCTCACCCACAATTACACCGGTTATCCGATGGTGCGCCAGGCCCGCGAAATGATTGCCAATGGCGATCTCGGCAAGCTGCGTGTGGTGAATGTGGAATATGCGCAGGACTGGCTGACGGAAGCCGCCGAACAGACCGGCGCAAAACAGGCGGTGTGGCGCACCGATCCGGCGCAATCGGGTGCGGGCGGTTCGACAGGCGATATCGGCACGCATGCCTATAATCTCGCCTCTTTCGTCACCGGCCTGACGCTGGAAAGCCTCGCCGCCGATCTCGACAGCTTTGTGCCGGGGCGGAGACTGGACGACAATGCGCATGTGATGCTGCGGTTTGCAGAGGGCGCCAAGGGCATGTTGTGGTGCAGCCAGGTGGCGCCGGGTAACGAGAATGGCCTGAAGCTGCGGGTCTATGGTGAAAAGGGCGGGCTGGAATGGTCGCAGGAAAACCCGAACCTGCTCTGGTACACGCCGTTTGGTGAGCCGAAACGGCTGATCACCCGCAATGGTGCCGGTGCAGGGGCGGCCGCCAACCGCGTGTCGCGCATTCCCGGTGGCCACCCGGAGGGCTATCTCGAAGCGTTTGCGACGATCTATTCCGAAGCAGCCCTTGCTATTCACGCCAAGAAGAATGGCACCAAGCTGGACAAGGCGGTGATCTATCCCACCGTCGATGACGGCGTGAAGGGCGTCGCCTTCGTCGAGGCCTGTGTGGCGTCTTCGAAAAAGAATGGCGCCTGGGTCAAGCTGTGATCTGAAACCCGATGGCTGGGTGATCGATGGTCCTTAACGGAACATCGAGCCCAGCCGCAGGATCAGTTTGCGGTCGAACATGTGTGGCTGGTCGTACATCCAGGTCAGGGCGTCGGCCGTAGTCCATGCCTTCTTGTAGGGGCGCACGCTGGTCAGCGCGTCAAACACGTCGCAAACGGTGCAGATGCGTACGACCTGGATGATCTGATCATCCTTGAGGCCGAGCGGATAACCGCTGCCGTCGAGCGCTTCATGGTGCAGGCGGCAGACGTCGAGGATCAGGTCGGAAACGCCGCCGAGATCCTTCATGTGGCGATAGCCGATTTCCGGATGGCTGCGGATCATCCGCCATTCGACAGCGTTCAGCTTGCCGGGTTTGTTCAGGATGGCGTTGGGGATAAGAAGCTTGCCGATGTCGTGAAGAATGCCGGCGCGGCCGATCTCGTCGACCATCTCGTCGTCCATCTCCAGCAGCACGGCCATCTGCGCCATCAGGCCGGCCACGACGACCGAATGCAGGTAGGTGGCCTTGTGCTTGGCCTTGAGGCGGGTCATTTCCACGAAAAGTTCCGGGGCGCTTTCGACGCCGCGACGGGCGGCAATGGCCGCTTCGGTGATATGCGCCATGTCGATATTGCCATCGACCATGGCTTCGAGACCCTGCCGCATGGCGTCCATGGCGCCTTCGAGTGCAGCGCTTGTTTCCAGCCGCAGGGGTTCGCTCAAGGGGGCGGGTTTGAAGTAACCGGCGGGCGCGCGCTCCAGAAGTGCTGCGACATCCACCCGGCTTTTCTGCTGGCTGACAAGCACGTCAACCGCCGACGACAGCAGGATGGATTTCAGATCTTCCTCGGATTCCAGCATGAACCGCCGCCGTGGAAATTCGGCACTCGGGCACTCCACGGCCTCAATATAAAGGCCGGCCTGAACAAGATTTTTGGGGAAACGAAGTATCACGACAATCATTCCTCGAATTACGAGGTGATTTGGCAGTCAAGACTATAAATAAATTACTTAAATAGGCGGTCACATTTTTACGTTGTGTCGAAAGAAGGTATTTTTCGCCTTTTTGTGATCGTTTTTATTATAACTTATCATATTATTTTCGCGTAATTGTTTGATTTTGAAGTGCTAATTAAATTCAGGGTATGCATTTTGAACATGTTCAAAATGGCGTGTTTCGATGAAAAACACGCCATTTTCGCCCCGCCATTGATGGAACGGCGGGGCCTGTTTTCAGTGATGTGCGAGGTCGCGGACGGCCTTCACATCGGCCGCCGAAACAGCCGCTGCCTTGTTGGTCCAGCCTTCACGCAGGAAGGTGGCAAGGGCTGCGATTTCTTCGTCCGACAGTCGCTGGTCGTAACCCTGCATGCGCATCTTCATCGGACGGTCTGCCGTGGAGGGCAGTTCCGCGCCGTGCAGGATGACGCTGATCAGGCCCTTCGGCGACTTCGCGGTGACGAGCGAGTTGCCGTCGAGTTCCGGGAAGGTTTCGCCTGCACCCTTGCCGGTGACGAAATGGCAGCCACCGCAATTGTCGAGATAGAGACGGGGGCCGAGCGGCATATCCGCTTTGGCTTCCGTCAGCATCTTCTGGGTTTCGGTGACGACCGGTGAAGCCGGAGCCGCCGCCGCATTCTCGCCGCCGGTGCCGATCTTCTTGAGGTAGGCGGCAATCGCCATGTTGTCCTCTTTGGTCATGTACTGGAGCGAGTCACGCACGACGAGCATCATTTCGCCGGTTGCCGTCGAATGGGCGTTACGGGCCGTCGAGAGGTAGGCTGCCGTCTGCTCGGTCGTCCACTTCTGCGGGCCGCTTTCCGGACCACGAAGGTCAGGTGCGGTATAACCGTCGATTTCGCCGCCGGTCAGGAAAGCCTTCGACGTTTCGTCGATGCCGTCCTGTGCCATGAACAGGTTGCGCGGGCTGTGGCAGGCGGCGCAGTGTGCGGCGCCTTCTACCAGATATTTGCCGCGGTTGAACTGTTCGTCCTGGCCGGCGTTCGGCTTGAAGCCGGGCGCGTAGCTGGCGGCAAGCCAGTTCCAGGCTCTGAGACCGAAGCGCATGTTGAACGGGAAGGCGAGCTTGGTTTCCTCGACCTTGTTGGAGACCGGCTGAACCTCATGCATGAAGTAGTCGTAGAGGGCGACGATGTCCTCCTCCGACATCTTGCGGTAGTTCTCGTACGGCATGGCCGGGTAGAGATGCGTACCGTTCGGGGTCACGCCATCGTAAAGGGCTGCGCGAAAATCATCGAGCGACCAGTTGCCGATGCCGGTTTCCTTGTCGGGCGTGATGTTGGTGGTCCAGATCGTGCCCATCGGGCTCTGGATGGCACGGCCGCCCGCAAAAGGCTTGCCGCCTTCGTTGGTGTGGCAGGCCATGCAGTCGCCGGCGCGCATGACATATTCACCCTGACCCTTGGCCGGCTTGAAGTCGGCAGCCAACTGGGTGGCCGGGCCGGTGCGCTGCACCGGCACGAAGATGAAGGCGGCAAGGGCAACAAGGCCCAGAACGACGAGGACGCCGAGAACGCGAATAAGCTTTTTCATCGTTTCTCTCCTCACACCAGCGGACGCGGATTGGGCAGGTAATCCTTGCGGATGGCGTTGACGGCCCAATAGGCGAGGCCGCCGACCATGCCGGTCGGGTTGTACTGCGTGTTCTGCGGGAAGGTGTTGGCACCCATGACGAACAGGTTATGGCAATCCCAGGACTGCAGATAACGGTTCAGAACCGAGGTCTTCGGATCGTCGCCGGTGACCGTGCCGCCCGTGTTGTGGGTGGTCTGGTAAGGACGGACGTCGAACATGGCGCCTTCCTTCTTGAAACCTTCCTGCAACGTCGTCGGGTTCATCGACTTGGCGATCGGTTCCATTTTCTGCTTCATGAACTGCGTCTGGCGGATTTCGTTCGGATGCCAGTTGTAGGTCATGCGCAGCATCGGACGGCCGTGGCGGTCCTTGTAGGTCGGGTCGAGGTCGAGATAGTGACCACGATAGGACATGACAGAGCCGTGGGCGCCGATGTTCATCGCATGGCCGTACCACTCGCCGATGCCCTTCTTCCAGCCAGCGCCCCAGCTCGGGGTGCCGGAAGGCAGCGGCATGGTGTGGCCGGGCTGACCGTTCGTCTGGCCCGCACGCCAGTAGGCGCCGCCGACAAAACCTTCCTTGGCGAAGTCGATATTGTCGATACCGAAATCGTCGATGCAGAAGCCGTTGGCGCCGGTGCCGATGAACGGGTTGAAGTCCTCGTCCTTGAAGAACAGCGTGTAGCCACCGGTGATCTGGTAGGCGTAGTTACGGCCGACGACACCTTCATTGGTGTTGGGGTCGTAAGGCTGGCCGATACCCGAAACGAGCATCAGGTGGACATTGTTCAGCGCAAAGGCGGTCAGGATGACCAGATCGGCCGGCTGGAAAACCTCTTCGCCGGTCTTGTGGTCAAAGTACGTGACGCCGGTGACTGTCTTGCCGTCGGTCGACTTTTCGACGCGCAGCACTTCCGAATTGACGCGGTATTCAAAGTTCTTCTTGCGCTTCAGGGCGTCGATGATCGCCGTCTGCGGGGAAGATTTCGAATAGTTGTAGCAGCCGTAACGCTCGCAGAAACCACAGTGGTTACACGGGCCCATCTGCATGTTGTATTCGTTGACATAGTCCTTGGAGGCAATGCCGCCCGGCGATGGGAACGGGTGATAGCCTGCTGCCTTGGCGGCGTCGCGGAATTTCACGCCATCCCAGGTAGAAGGCATGGCCGGCATCGGATATTCATCCGAACGCGGTGCTTCGAACGGGTTGCCGCCCTCGATGATCTTGCCGTTGACATTGCCGGCGGTGCCGGAAATGCCGGCGACTTTTTCGAAGCGGTCGAAATGCGGCTCGAGCTCGTCATAGGTCATCGGATAGTCCTGGATCGTCATGTCTTCCGTCATGACGCCTGCGCCGAACTTTTCGGTCACGTAGGACTTCAGGCGATATTCCGACTGCATCGGACGCCAGTTCAAACCGTTCCAGTGGGTACCGGCGCCACCGACACCGGTGCCGAGCAGGAAGGTGCCGAGGCTGCGATAGGGCAGGGCCTCTTCGTCCAGCGAACGGCGGATGGTCACCGTCGTGTTGGCCGGCTTTTCCATCATGCCGTAACGGATGCCGTATTTCAGCTCGTCAATCATGTTGGGATACTGGAAGTCCGGAACGGTCGCCTGATCGTGACCGCGCTCCAGCGCCAGAACATCGAGGCCTTCATTGGCAAGCTCGATGCCCATGATCGCGCCGGTCCAGCCGAAGCCGACGAGGACGACGTCTTTTTTCTTTTCTGTCCGTGCCATGGTGCTTAACCCCTTTCGCCGGAAATGGAGACGGGGCCGAGCGGATATTTCACGTTATGCTTGCCGACCCATTCCCTGTAGGAGCCACGGGCGCCCGGGAAGCCGATATATTTCCACGCCGCCATGCCATGGTTGCCGCCATACATCGGGTCGGAGAAATAACCTTCCTTGGTGTTGGCCAGCAGGATGCCGAAAAATTCGCGCAGTTCCGGCTTGATCTTCATCTCGTCCTTCTGGAGCGAGGTGAGCGCCTTGTCCTGGGTTTCCGCATCAAGCTCGGCAAAGATCTTGCCGTGGGTGGTCTTGCACCAGTCGTCGAACAGGGGGATCGCCTGCTGGTAGATTTCCAGCGGTGCCAAGGGTGTCTGCCAGCCGCGCAGCGGGCTTGCTGCAGGCTGGTAGGGGCCAACCATGTACCAGTCGGAAGCCTTGCCGTAATCGCCGGCGAGCTGCTTGTCGATGAAGACCGGGACACGCGTCTCGATCGCGCCGGGGCCTTCGCCGTCCGACGGGATCAGTCTTGCTACCGCTGCCATCACGAAAGCCCACTCACTGGGCTTGAGACAGTCCGGTTTGTACTCGGTGAGCGCCACCGGTTCGGGTTTGACTTCGGCCTTGGCGGGAACCGCCGCAATGCCTGCAATGGCTGCGCTCGCTGCCGATGCCTTCAGGAAGGTTCGGCGCGATGGCAAGCCCGGAACGTCTCTCATTTTTTGCTCCTTCGTCCGCTGGAAATGCCTTGCGCGGCGCGTCGGGAGGGGCGCGTCATTTTAGCGCAGGAGGCAATCTGACGCTGCGGCTCTACGCCGCAGTTTGATGAAGGGCAAGTTAGCTGTGGTTGAAATTGATGTATTTACATCTATTGGCAGGTAAACTTTTGCGCATATTCAAAAAACGGTGCAAACTGTGTGCTTATCTGGTGCATCCGTTGGAAGTTTTGCTCTTTTTTCGCGAAATAAGATGCCGGTCCGTGGCTTTCGGAACGACTCTTGCCTGTCGCGGGAAAATTGCCGTTCTTTCCCTGTACAAGCCGCTGCCGTTTGCCTAGATCGCCGATATCTTCCCATAAGAAACAGGTGCGTTCCCATGACCGACCCCAAGCAGCTTGCCGCGCGGTTTCCCAAGGACTTTCTGTTCGGCGTCGCCACTGCCGCCTTCCAGATCGAAGGTGCGGCGAAGGAAGATGGTCGAAAGCCATCGATCTGGGACGCTTTCTGCAACATGCCGGGGCGCGTGTACGAGCGCCATAATGGCGATGTCGCCTGCGATCACTATCATCGTTTCGAAGAGGATCTCGATCTCATCAAGGATATGGGCGTCGAGGCCTACCGCTTCTCCATCGCCTGGCCGCGCATCATTCCGGAAGGGTCTGGGCGCATCAACGAGAAGGGGCTCGATTTCTACGACCGCCTGCTGGACGGTTTGAAGGCGCGCGGCATCAAGGCTTACGCGACGCTCTACCATTGGGACCTGCCGCTTTCGCTGATGGGGCAGGGCGGCTGGACGGCGCGCTCGACCGCTTACGAATTCCAGCGTTACGCCAAGGTGGTGATGGCGCGTCTCGGTGATCGCATGGATGCGGTGGCGACCTTCAACGAACCGTGGTGCTCGGTCTGGCTTTCGCATCTCTATGGCGTGCATGCGCCGGGTGAGCGCAACATGGAGGCGGCGCTGGCCGCCATGCACACCACCAATCTTGCGCATGGTCTTGCGGTTCAGGCAATCCGCCACGTCACGCCAAAAATGCCGGTCGGGCTGGTGCTGAATGCCCAATCGATCTTGCCGGGATCCGACAGCGCTGAAGATGCCGCCGCCGTCGAGCGTGCCTTCGATTTCCACAATGGCGCGTTTTTCGGCCCGGTGTTCAAGGGGGAATACCCGGCCTCGCTTCTTGAGGCGCTGGGCGACCGTATGCCGCCGGTGGAAGAGGGGGATCTCGCGGTCATCAGCCAGAAGCTCGACTGGTGGGGCCTGAATTATTACACGCCCGCCCGCGTTTTCGCCGACACGACCGAAGGGGCAGCCTATCCTGCGACTCAGCCGGCATCCTTCATCAGCGAACAGACCACCGATATCGGCTGGGAAATCTATGCGCCGGCGATGAAGTCTCTCGTCGAGGATCTTTATCGCCGCTACGACCTGCCCGACTGCTATGTCACCGAAAACGGCGCCTGCGACAATACCGAACTGGTCGATGGCAAGATCGAGGACGACATGCGCCTCGATTATTACGCCGACCATCTGGGCGTGGTCGCCGATCTGGTGAAGGCCGGGTATCCGATGAAGGGCTATTTCGCCTGGAGCCTGATGGACAATTTCGAGTGGGCGGAAGGCTATCGCATGCGGTTTGGTCTGGTTTATGTGGATTACGCCACGCAGACGCGGACTATCAAGAAAAGCGGCAGCTGGTATAGCGCGCTCGCCTCGAATTTCGGTTCGTCAAACGAATAGGCGTCGCCTGAGCAAAGAGGGAAGATTATTTCCTGCCGCACTGCACAAACGGAAAACCATCCCTGTGCAGGGATCAGCGCTGACGGCATAAGTTTCGGTCAAGAGAGGTGCAAAAGCCTCGCTCACAACCGCCCGAACCGAAAGCCGTCAAAATGCTTCCCGTCTGTGTCCGTCTTCGAATGTGCTGCCTGATTGGCTAAAACGTGCACAAGCGGTTATAGAGCCGCCAGTTCAAGAAGACCAACACCCGAGAGTAAGACATGACAATCCAACAAGCGGTGGCTAGAGGTTCAGGCCGCAGCGCGCCAGAGGCCGATCGGTCGGCCGGCACGCAGCCCGCGCCGATGGTTGCCTTCGAAGGCATCGGAAAGCGTTTTGGCCCGGCCGGTGACGGCGGTTTCACGGCACTTGCGGATATCGACCTCACCGTCGCACGCGGCGCCATCACCGGCATTATCGGCCGCTCCGGCGCCGGCAAATCCACCCTCATCCGCCTCGTCAACGGGCTGGAAAAGGCAACGACCGGCAAAGTCGTGGTCGATGGCGTGGAGGTCGGTGGTCTCGGCGAAGACGGTTTGCGCGGTTTGCGTCGCCAGATCGGCATGATTTTCCAGCATTTCAACCTGCTATCGTCGCGCACCGCGTTCGACAATGTGGCGCTGCCGCTGGAAATCGCCGGTATCGATAAAAAGGCGATCAAGGCCAAGGTCGGGCCGCTGCTCGATCTCGTCGGTCTTGGCGACAAGGCGGGCCGTTATCCGTCCGAGCTTTCGGGTGGTCAGAAACAGCGTGTCGGCATTGCCCGCGCGCTGGCGACCGATCCAAAACTGCTGCTTTCCGACGAAGCCACATCGGCGCTCGACCCGGAAACCACGCAGTCGATCCTCGAGCTTCTGAAGCGCATCAATGCCGAGCTGAACCTCACGGTTCTGCTGATCACCCACGAAATGGAAGTGGTAAAAACCATTGCCAGCCACGTGGCGGTGATTGATGCCGGCCGTATCGTCGAAGCCGGTCGTACATTCGATGTCTACGCCAATCCGCAACACGAAACGACGCGCACGCTGCTGGCTTCGGCCCTGCACCTGCCGGAATGGCTGCGCAACAGCATCAAGCAGGTTCCCTCCGAGGGGGATCGTGTTCTGGTGCGTCTGGTGTTTTTTGGCGAAACCGCCTTCAAGCCGTTGACGGCTCGTCTGGTGTCCGAGCTGGGGTCGGACGTCAACATTCTGGCCGGTGGCATCGAGGAGATCGGCGGCGAGCCTTTTGGTTCGCTGGTCGTCTCCTATTCCGCCGATCCGGCCGTCGTTGCCCGCGCCAATCAATTTTATGCCGAGACCGGCCTGACCACGGAGGTGCTCGGTTATGTCGCTTGATATGCTTATCAGCCTGATGTCGAAATCGCTGGGCCAGACCCTGCAGATGGTGGCGATTGCCGGCCTGCTCGGCTCGCTGATCGGTCTGCCGATCGGCATTTTCCTTGCCACCAGCGGCAAGGGCGAACTGTTCCCGGCACCGGTCGTCAACCGCATTCTCGGCCTGATCGTCAATGCCGCGCGCTCGACGCCTTTCATCATCATGGTCGTGGCGATCATTCCGTTCACCCGTTTTGTCACCGGCACCTCGATCGGCACCAATGCGGCGATCGTGCCCCTGACCATTGCGACGATCCCGTTTTTTGCCCGTCTGGTGGAAGCTGCGATCCGCGAGATCGACAAGGGTCTGGTCGAGGCCGCGCGTGCCATGGGTGCCACGCCGATGCAGATCGTCTTCAAGGTTCTGCTCGCCGAAGCGCGTCCTTCGCTGATGGCGGCGCTCACCATGACCATGGTCAGCCTGATCGGCTATTCCGCCATGGTTGGCGCGGTCGGCGGCGGTGGCCTGGGCGATCTCGGCATCCGCTACGGTTACCAGCGTTTCATGCCGGAAATGATGCTCGCCGTCGTCGTGGTGCTGATCGTGCTGGTGCAGCTTGTGCAGAGCGCCGGTGACGCGCTGGCGCGCAGTTTCGACAAACGCAATCGCAAGAACTGAATTTTCAAGAGGGGTAAGATCATGAAGAAACTGATTGTCGCGGCCACGTTCGCCGCTCTCTTTTCCACCGGTGCGGCTTTGGCCGAAACCAAGAAGGTTGGCGTCACGCCCGGCCCGCATGCGCAGCTGGTCGAAAAGGTCAAGGAAGTCGCGGCGAAGAAGGGCCTCGACCTCGATATCGTCGAGTTCTCCGATTACGTCGTGCCCAATCAGGCACTGGCTGATGGCGATCTCGACATCAACTCCTTCCAGCACAAGCCTTATCTCGACAATCAGGTGAAGGAGCGCGGGCTGGATCTCGTCAACGTTGCCCAGTCGGTGAATTTCCCGATGGCCGGTTATTCCAAGAAGATCAAGGCGTTGTCCGAACTGAAGGACGGCGCGTCCGTTGCCATCCCGAACGACCCGAGCAATGGCGCCCGCGCGCTGCTGCTGCTCGCCGACCAGAAGCTGATCACGCTGAAGGACGGTATCGGTGTGAAGGCTTCGGTTGCCGATATCACCGGCAACCCTAAGAACCTCAACATCACCGAACTGGATGCCGCCCAGCTGCCGCGTTCGCTCGATGACGTCGATCTTGCCGCCATCACCACCAATTATGCGCTTGCCGCCGGCCTCAACCCGAAGTCGGACGGCATTTTCCAGGAAAGCACCAAGGCGCCTTACGTCGGCATCATCGCCGTGCGCGCCAAGGACAAGGATGCCGCCTGGGTAAAGACCTTCGTCGAGAGCTATCACAGCCCGGAAGTGAAGGCGTTTATCGAGGAAAAATTCAAGGGCGCCATCACGCCCACCTGGTAACGGGCAGACCAATTGCGCCGCCTCTCTCCCAAGCGGCGGCGCCATGAGAATCAAACAAAAAACGTGAGGAAACATCCAATGAAGAAGCTTATCATTGCCGCAACGCTCGCAGTTCTCGCTGCCGGCTCTGCTCTTGCCGAAGACATCAAGGTCGGCGTATCGGCCGGCGAACATGCCAAGATCATGGAAAAGGTCAAGGAAGTCGCCAAGACCAAGGGCCTCAACATCGATATCATCGAGTTTTCCGATTATGTCGTGCCGAACCAGGCGCTGAACGACGGCGATATCCAGGCCAACTCGTTCCAGCACCAGCCTTACCTCGACAACCAGATTGCCGACCGCAAGTTCGATCTGGTCAGCATCGGCAAGACCATCACCACCCCGATGGGCGTCTATTCCAAGAAGGTGAAGAGCCTCGACGAACTGAAGGAAGGTTCGACCGTCGCCATCCCGAACGACCCGACCAATGGCGGCCGCGCGCTGCTGGTTCTGGCTTCCAAGGGCCTGATCAAATTCAAGGACGATGCCGGCATCAAGGTCACGCCTGCCGATATCATCGAGAACACCAAGAAGATCGAGTTTGCCGAAATCGACGCCGCCCAGCTGCCGCGTTCGCTCGATGACGTCGATGCCGCCGTCATCAACACCAACTACGCCATGGAAGCGGGCCTCAACCCGAAGAAGGATGCCATCGCCATCGAAGGTGAAAAGTCGCCTTACGCCAACGTCATCGTTGTTCGCACCGCCGACAAGGATGCATCCTGGGCCAAGACGCTGGTGGAATCCTACCATGATGAAAGCATCCGCAAGTTCATCAATGATGAATACAAGGGCGCTCTGATCGCTTCCTGGTAAGTCCGGGCAAGTATTCCACGATAATAAAGGGCGGTTCGGCTTTGTCGGGCCGCCTTTTTCGTCGGCGGGGTTTGCGCCCGCGATTTCGCCGCGATAAATAAAATTTGAACCTTCGCAACGTATCTTGGGTTCGGGGGAAAATATGCGGGTTCTATCTTCGCGTCCGAAGCAGTCATCTGCCGCACAGCGCCGGTCGCTTGTGCGCTCGCTGCTTGTCATCTTCGCGGCTGTCATGGTGATCGTCACCAGCATGGTGCTGACCGCGCTCGACCGTGTCGGCGATCACGCCAACCGGCTGGATGACGAACGCTCGCGTGAAACCACGATCGGCGCGCTGCAGACCTTTCGCAACCATCTCGGCGCCACGTTGAACGATTATGCCGCCTGGGATGATGCCAACCGTTACGTTTACGCCGCCGACGGCATGGACTGGGTGGTCAGCAATTTCGGCGACATGACCGCCAACAACAATCTTTTCGATGCAGCCATTCTGCTTGATGCGCAGGGCCGCGCCTTGATGACCTATGAGGCGGGTACCGCGGCGGACTGGACCACCGAGCGCTATTTCGATGCGTCGTTTCCGCTGCTGTTCGACAGCGTGCGCAATTCGGCCGCCGAGGCAACGCCGGAGGCCAATGCCTTTATCCGCACCGAGCGCGGCATCGCCGCCGTCGCCATCGGTCTGGTGCGCCAGAAGAGCGGCCACATCGACCACGAACCGGCCGCGCGTCGTTACCTCGTGTTGCTGCGGCATCTGCATGATAACGATATCAAGGGGATGGCGAGGACCTATGTGGTCAGCGGTCTGCGGCCTGTCGCTGCCGGCGAAAATCCTGCCCATCACGTCGAGATCCACGATGGCAATGGCCAGCCGATCGGCTCACTGACCTGGACATCGCGTCTGCCGGGTTATGCCAGTCTCGCCCAGGTGCAGCCGCTGGTTCTCGGCGCGATCGCCATGGTGGCGATCTATTTCATTCTTCTCTTCGTCAGCGGCTCACGGCTGCTGCGGCAGATCAAGGCGGAGGAGGCGGCGGCGGTGGAACTGTCGCGGCTCGATCCGCTCAGCGGGCTTGCCAACCGATTTGGCCTGTTCGCGAACCTGCGCGAACTGGTTTCTCAGGCCGAAAGCAGCAATGACGACGTTCTTCTGCTTTACCTCGATCTCGACGGGTTCAAGGAAGTCAACGATGCCTATGGCCATGGTACCGGCGACAACCTCATTCGTGGCGTGTCTGCCGGCCTCTCGGCGCTGATCGGCGGGCAGGCGACCATTGCCCGCGTCGGCGGCGACGAATTCGCCATCGCCATGAACACCCGCGCTCAGGAAGCGGTGGTGCCGGAACTGTGCGAGCGCATTCTCGGCTTTTTCGGCGAGCCTTTCGTGATCGGCGAGCGTGTCGCCGTGGTCGGTACCAGCATCGGCGTTGCCGTTTCGGCGCGTGGCACGGTATCGGGTGACGAATTGCTGCGGCGGGCCGATATGGCGATGTACCGTTCCAAGGAGGCCGGTCGAGGCCGCTGGACCGTTTATACGCCGTGCATGGATGCCGAGCGCGAAGAGCGTAACCAGCTGGAAATCGACCTGCGCAAGGCGATCGAGAACAGCGAGATCGGTGTCGTTTATCAGCCGGTCGTCGATGCGCGTGACGGGCGGATGGTGTCGGTGGAGGCGCTCGCCCGCTGGAACCGGCCGGGACATGGTCCCGTCAGCCCGGAAATCTTCATCGGTGTTGCCGAACAGACCGGCATGATCGATCAGTTGGGCCTCAGTGTTTTGCGCATTGCCTGCCGGGCCGTGCGGCAATGGCCGGACCTGCGGCTGGCGGTCAATATCTCGCCCGGCCAGTTCCGCGATCCTGCCTTTGCCTGCCATGTTGCGACGACGTTCAGCGATATCGGCGTTGATCCCAACCGCATCACGCTGGAAATGACCGAGAGCTATTTCATCCGCAATCCGGCCCGTGCATTGGCTGCGATCAACAGTTTGAAGGCGATCGGCGTCAAAATCGCGCTCGACGACTTTGGTTCGGGTTTTTCCAGCGTCGGGTATCTGCGCCAGTTCGGTTTCGACCGCATGAAGATCGACCAGTCGCTGGTGGCGACGGTGTCGGAAGGCGGCAGCGCCGTCGATCTCTTGCAGGCCACGGTGGCACTGGCGCGCGCGCTCGACATTCCGGTGACGGCGGAAGGCGTGGAGACCGAGGATCAGGCCAAGATATTGCGGCTGAGCGGTTGCGACGAGCTGCAGGGGTATTTCTTCGGCAGACCGATGGCGGGGGATGCGATCGGGCGGATGCTGCGGGAGCAGCGGGAGGTTGGACGCTGATGCCTGCCGGTTCAGCAAGAAATGCCATCGTCTCATTGATCTTCTGTCTCTCGGCGATGATTGCTGTCGCATCTGCATTGGGTTTTGCGATCTATTCCGGCTTTTTTGCCGGGTCTACCGAGACACTTTTTCGATGCAGCGAGCTGTTTTCATCCGGTGGTGATGACGAAGTCGCAATGCTCTTTTCGATCGTTGTCGTTCCGTCCATTCTCTGGCGGTTATTCCGCTGGAACCGAGAGATCTCGAATGGCGAGGTGGTGGCTTTTTTTGCTCTGAGTATCGGTGCACTGGCGCTGATGGTGATGAGCCTGGAATGTGGTGAGTTTTTCTTTACTGCATTCGGCGTTGGCGATCGGTATTTGCAGGTTTTTTGTGTTTTCAGCGTGGTCGCCGCGGGTGCTTTGATCGCTCAGAAAGTGGTTGGGGCAGCCAAGCAATAGATGGCAGGCGGTCGATCTGTTTCAGCCTTACGATGCAGGATCAGGGCGCGATGTTGGTTTGTTGCTGCTGCTGGAAGCTGTGCAACTGGTTCCTGATTTGCGTCATCTGATCACCGACAAGCCACCATAACATGCTGGCAAACAGCACGATGACAATCCCGGTGCCAAACGTCACACCTTCGAAGCGGGAAATCTTGCTTCTGACTTTGTCGAGCCGATCGTCCAGCCTGCCGATATCGGTGATGACGCGATCCGTTTTCGTCGCAACCGAAGACAGTTCGCGCTGAATCTCCATCAGCGACTGCATGATCTGCTCGTTGAGCGGGTGAGTTGGGTTATCCTTGGCTGGCTGACTGGGACGCTGTGCACTCATCTTGCTTCACCTATCGCAATCCGACGCGTTACAGAGCTTGGAATGCGACTATGTGTTCAAAGACAGATGCCTGCAACCCGTCTTTTTGAGGGGCGGATAGCACGAACTTTTCCGTCCCCGCACCCTCACAAATACCGCCCCACCTTCGCCTTCAAAAGCTCGACGAGGGCCGGCTCCATGAACTGGTAATTGTCGGGAATATCGAGGCAGATCAGCTTGGCATTTTTCATTGCCGCACGGTAGCGCGTTTGCAGTTTCGTGCGGTGCGTCCGTTCCATCACAAAAATGATGTCCGCCCACTCAACCAGTTCTGACGAGAGCGGGTTTTCCGCGTCATTGTTGGTGCCGGCCGAGGCGGTTTCCACGCCCGGCCAGTCGGAAAACACCTGTTCGGCCGTGGGGCTGCGCAGCTTGTTCTGGCTGCAGACGAACAGGACGTTTTTCATCAGCCGCCGATATGTTTCTGGCCACGCTTCTTGGCGAGCGCGATCTGCAACTGGCGCTGACGGTAACGCAGGCGGTCTTCTTCCGTGCGGCTGTCGTAGCAGCTGGAGCAGGACACGCCTTCCTCGTATTTTTCCGAGGTCACTTCCTCCGCGGTGATCGGGTTACGGCAGGCGTGGCAGAGCTTGTGATTGCCTTCCTTCAGGCCGTGTTCGACGGAGACGCGCTCGTCAAATACGAAACAGGCGCCTTCCCACAGGCTTTCTTCCTGCGGCACTTCCTCGAGATATTTCAGGATGCCGCCCTTGAGGTGATAAACTTCCTCAAAACCCTCTTCCTTCATGAAGGCCGTCGCCTTCTCGCAGCGGATGCCGCCGGTGCAATACATGGCGATTTTTGGCTTGTTGTGCAGGCCGGTATTGTTGCGCACCCAGTCCGGAAACTCGCGAAACGTCTTGGTGTTCGGATCGACCGCGCCCTTGAAAATGCCGATCGCCGTTTCATAGTCGTTGCGGGTGTCGATCAGGATGGTTTCCGGATCGGAGATCAGCGCGTTCCAGTCCTTTGGATCGACATAGGTGCCGACGATGCGGTTGGGGTCGATATCCTCGACGCCCATGGTCACGATCTCTTTCTTGAGCTTCACCTTCATGCGCACGAACGGCATTTTCGACGCCCGGCTTTCCTTGTGCTCCAGCGCCGCAAACTCGGACATGGCGCGCAGATGCGCAAGCAGCTTTGTGATGCCCGCATCCGTTCCGGCCACCGTGCCGTTGATCCCCTCACGCGCGATCAGAAGCGTGCCCTTGATGCCGTTTTCATCGCAAAAAGCCTGCAGCGGCTTTTGCACGCTTTCAAAGCGCTCGAAGCGGGCGAAATGATACAGGGCAGCCACGAGAAATGCGCCCGTGGCTTCAGGGCGTGGGAGGGTCTGGTTTTCGGTCATGCGGCACGAAATACAACCTTGGCCGCGCTTTCGCAACGGCCTATCTTCCGACAATCGATCAGGATTTTGCCGCCGCCTGCCAGAGCAGGGTTATGATCCGGCTTTCCTGTTCGCCATCGTCAGCAAACACGGCGTCGGCGACCTCAAGCGCCTGGCTGCGCAGCATCTGCTGCTTGGCGATGACGGCGCCCAGAAGCCGTGCCATCGTGTCGCCATTGCCGAAAAGCTCCGGCTGTTCGTTGATTAGCTGCGTCAGTACAGAAAGATCGTGCTCATGGCCGAGGATTTCGACCAGATATTTGGCATCGTCATGCTTGGCGCGCATCGCAGATGGCCAGAGGTCCCCCAGCAGTGACAGATGCATCCAGTAGGTTTGGCCGGCCTTGCGCAACTCGTGAAAAACGTCGGCTTCCGGGTGGGCGTGGCAGGCGGCGAGCGCCGATGCTGCAGCGTCACGTTGCTTGCGCCAAGCCTTGCCGAGACATTTTGCTGCTTTGCCGGCACTGTCGCCCAGATCGAGTGTCGGGAGCGCATCGATGGCCGCGTGGCACTGTCCGATCGCGTTGGTGATCTTGTCGTCAAGATCGGTTTCATCAGCCACGATCCGGTCACGTCGTGCGATCAGTGCGTTGGAGGCGAAGGTGAGGGCGGCGATTTCTTCGGCCGAGATCGCGGCACTCACCAGATATTCGGTGGTCTCGACCAGTGCCGTGGCATCGCGGGCGGCGGACAGGGTATGTGCGATGTCACGGATGCGGGCATTTTCGACTTTGCGAAAAGCCTTCGCATCCGGTTCGATCAGCCGATAAAGCGCGCGCACCCGCTTGAAACGCTTGCGGGCATCGTGAATGGCCTTGTGCTGCCCGTCCGGTTTTTCTTCCAGAAGAGCAATCGCCTTGTTCAGCTGCTTTTCGGTGACGCGCCGGATTTCCCCGGCAAATGGCTCAGAGGGGCGGATTCGATAGGCCATGGCCCAACTCCGCGCTCAGGTTCTCGTTGGTCGCCATCGACATGTTGGAATAACGTTTATCGCCGGTCACTTCGCGGCCTAGCCATGCGGGCAGTTCGGGCTGGTCTTCGGTGGACTGCATCTCCACCTCGGCGACGATGAGGCCGTGATAGAAACCGGCAAATTCGTCCACTTCAAAGGTGAAGCCGCGATATTCCACCCGGTGCCGTGTCTTTTCCAGCACGATGCCGATCGCCGCCTGCATCAGTTCTTCCGCGTCGGCGACCGGGATGTCGTATTCGAATTCGTCGCGCACCAGAAGATCGCGACCGATCTTGATGGTCAGGCGGGCGCTTGCGCCATCAATGATGCGCACGCGGATCGAGCGATCGTCGCCGGTTGCGACATAGGCCTGCAGGAATGCGCTGGTCGCGTTGACGCCAGCCTTCCAGCCGTCATTTGCCACCAGAAACTTGCGTTCGATTTCCTTGGCCATGAATACCCCGTTCGTTGACAGCAAACCTATGGCAATGCGACACTTTCGACCAGCCCCGCATTGTGTCGCAATGGCATTTTCCCTCGACATCAACCATCGCGAGGCGTATTCGAAAACACACTTTAATCGTTTCAAACGGATAAGATGATGAGCGGTAAGACAGAGAAAGTCCTTTCCATCCTCAAGCTGCAGCCGGTCGTTCCGGTGCTGATCGTGGACGACGCGAAATCTGCGGTCGGTCTTGCCAGGGCGCTTGTCGCGGGTGGTCTGCGCGCCATCGAGATCACGCTGCGCACGCCGGCAGCGCTCGACGCCATCAAGGCCGTTGCCGATGAAGTGGAAGGCGCCAATGTCGGTGCCGGAACCATCATGAATTCCAGGGATTACGAAGCTGCCGTCAAGGCCGGCTCGACCTTCATCGTTTCGCCGGGCATCGCGCCGAGCATTCTTGCTGCCGCAAACGATTCTCCGGTTCCGCTGCTTCCCGGCACGGCAACGCCGAGCGAAGTGATGACGCTGCGCGAAGCCGGTTATGACGTGATGAAGTTCTTCCCCGCCGAACAGGCCGGGGGCGCTGCCATGCTGAAGGCGTGGTCCTCGCCGCTCGCCGGCACGTTCTTCTGCCCGACCGGCGGCATTTCGCTGAAGAACGCCAAGGATTATCTGGCGCTGCCGAACGTCGTCTGCGTCGGCGGCTCGTGGGTCGCGCCGAAGGAGCTGGTTGCCGCCGGTGATTGGGCCGGCATCACCAAGCTTGCCTCGGAAGCCTTTGCGCTGAAGGCCTGAGCCTCGGTTATTCGGTCGATTTCGATGTGGCGGTCGCTCCTGCTTCCGCCACATGACATTTTCGTCATCCTTTTTGATTTTGCCGCGACAATCCCTATCTCCGGGTCAGTGTTTCACGATCAGGAGATTTGAATGTTCGACGCCAAGAAGCTTCTAGACCAGTTCCTCGGTTCGCAGGTGCCGGGCCTTTCGGGAAGCGTCCGTGACAAGGCCGGCCAGTTCGGTGGCATTGCGAAGAACAATCCCCTGAAGTCCGCCGGCATCGCCGCCGCCATCCTCGGCACCAAGACCGGCCGCAAGCTGGCCGGCAATGTCGCCACGATTGGTGGTATCGCCGCCGTCGCAGGCCTCGGTTACCTTGCCTACAAGAATTATCAGTCGGGTCAGTCGCCGCAGGCCGCTCCGCAGCCGACCCCGGCTGGCAACCAGCCGATCGCACTGCCGCCGCCGGATAGCGCCTTCAGCCTGGAATCGCCGCAACTGACCAATGATTTTGCCCTGACGCTGATCCGCGCCATGATCGCCGCCGCCAAGGCTGACGGCCATATCGATGCGGCTGAACGTGCCAACATCATGGAAAAGGTGCACGAGGTTGATCTCGGCTCAGAGGCCGAAGCCTTTATCCGCAACGAGCTGGCAAACCCGGTCGATATCGACGAGCTGGTCGCTGCCGCCCGTACAGAGGAACAGAAGGTCGAGCTTTACACCGCGACCCGACTGACCATCGAGCCGGATACGCGCGCCGAGCGAGGTTATCTTGACTTGCTCGCCGGTCGTCTCGGCCTGCCGGATGCATTGCTCGATCATATCGATGCGACCGTTTCGGCGGCCAAGGTTCAGGCGTGAACCGCCTGAAATTCCAGACATAAAAAAGGCCTCCCGCAGATGATGCGGGAGGCCTTTTTCGTTTGGGGTGACAAAGCTTACAGTTTGATTTCGAGCTTCAGCGAATAGTTCGAAAAATCCTGAAACGCGCCGGGGTTCTTCAAGGTGGAGGCCGGCAGCGAGGTCGGCGGACGGTTGTCCGGACGCCACGAGGCGGTCAGCGTCATATCCTTGTTGATGTTCCAGGCCAGGTCGAGTTCGCTTGTCTTGGCGCCACTATTGTTCGCATGGCGTGCCGAGGCAGAAAAGTCGCCGTAACCGGCGCCCGCCCGGTAACCCATCTGGCTGCCATTGCCGTTGCGATCCATGCCCACGAAACCCGTGAACGCACCGTTGCGGCCTTTTATGTCGTAAGACTGCTTGGTCACGCGGTGGTTGAAATCGCTTTCGACGCTGGCGCTGACATCGATGTATTTGTTGGGATTGTTGGCGGCCGGGTCATCGGCGACGCGGAAACCGAAATCGTAGACAATCTTCTTGTCGCCGACATAAACGCCGGCGCGCGGGTTGGTGCCATTGGTCTTTGCGCCAAGCACGCCTGAGCTTTTTGCATCTGGCATGAGGCGGCGTTCGGAATTTTTCAGAAGGCCTGCCAGGATTTTTTGCTGCGCCGTGCTCGGTGCTTTCGGCTTGCCGTCAATATCGAACGCGCCCATCATCGTGCGATACGCGCCATTGATGCGGCTGTTGACGGCAAAGATCGTCGTTCCGTCGTCCGTAATGCCGGCCACGCCTTCGTAATGCGAGCCCTTCAGGCTATATTTACCGCCGCACTGGAACTGGCTGTTCAGGTAGCTGTCATCGGCGGAAGAACCATCAAAGGTCAGGCCTGTTGCTGTCGCCCCCGGACCGCAGCCACTGAGGACAGGATTGACGTTGAGATTGATTTCACGGAAGCCCTGAGGCGCTTTCGACTGCTGCTTTGTCGTCTGTGCCGCAAGCTTCGCCGCCTGCATTTGTGCTCCTGGTCCCATCGTGTTTCCCGTCCGTTTCTGTTGATTGGATTGGCGAAAAAATCTTTCGTGAGCGCCGCACGGTCGTTGCCGCCGACGAAGGTGACAAAAAATTGTCTTTCTACAACGGTGCGCAAATTAGGTTTCTGTCCCCGTTTGTCCACCCCAAAACGACCCGGGAAAATACCCTGAATTGGCCGGCCAAGCTTTGTCGTTGCCTTTGCCCGGAGCCTCGCTTAGCTTCGAAAAATCAATTGCAGAGGCATTCATGCGCGATCTTTCCAGCTACAAGCCTGCCGCTCCGGCACCCGTCACCCTCAAGGGCCGTTTCGTGGCCCTCGAACCTTATGAACGGGCAAAACATCTGGCGGATCTCTGGGATGCGCTGGGCGGAGCGGATGCCATCAACGAGCTGATCCGCTATTTTCCGAACGACCATTACGACACACCGGAAGCCTTTGGTGCATGGCTGGACAATGTCCGCGACAATTCCGGTTTCGTGACGCTGGTGGCGCGTGAAAACACGAGCGGTAAGGTGGTCGGCATGGCGAGCTATATGCGGCCGGACCCGAAAAACGGCGTGGTAGAGGTGGGATCGGTGGCCCATGGCGCGGCGATGAAACGTTCGCCGATGTCGACAGAGCTGCATTACCTGATGGCGAAACACGTGTTCGAGGATCTCGATTACCGCCGTTACGAATGGAAATGCCACAACGAAAACGAGCCGAGCAAGGTGACGGCCAAGCGTTACGGTTTTTCCTTCGAAGGCGTCTTTCGCCAGCATCTGATTTCGCGTGGCGAAAACCGCGATACCGCCTGGTTCTCGATGATCGACAGCGAATGGCCGGTGATCGGCAAGGCCTTCGAAGCCTGGCTTTCGCCCGACAATTTCGACACGGATGGCAAGCAGAAGCGCAAGCTCGAAGATCTTCGCGCCGAAATCGCCGGGACACCCGACGCATGACCCCGGAAGCGAAATCACAGGCGCTAGCCGCCGCCCTCATTCTCGGCGGCGCGGGCGTCGTCATCTATTTTCTGCCGTCGCTGGTGCTGTGGATCGGCAATTATTCGCCGGTGCTGGCGGTGATTGTCGGCGCCGTCCTGATCCTCGGGTTTTTCTGGATTTTCTGGCTGCGGGCGCGGTATCAGCGGCGACGGGACGGGAAATAATCGAGCGTCACGCCTGCAGCGAGGCGCCGAGCAGCGACAGGCCCATCAGCATCAGGAAAATGGCGGCGATGATCTCGACGCTGATCGTGATCTTTTCCGCACGGTTGGAGCCTGCGCCGGCAAACCGGACTGCGATATCCTTGGCCGTGACGGCGAGCGTTGCGAGGATCGAGACGGTGATGGCGGTGCCGATCGACATGGCGAGCACCGACAGCGCGCCGCCGAGATAAAGTCCGTTCAGCAGCGAAAACGTCATCACCAGAATGGCGCCGGAGCAGGGACGCATGCCGACAGCCAGGATGGCCGACCATGCCTCGTGCAGGCTGAAATCCTTCCCTCCCATGGCGGTCGCATCTGGCATGTGCATCTGGCCGCAATCGACGCAGACATTCCCGGGCTCTAGATCGGAATGGTCATGCACTTCGACGGCTTCGAAGCGCAGGCCGGTCGGGCCGGTCGGGGCCGCCATGCTGAGACCCTTGAGCGCGGCGGGGCGACGCAACGACCAGAGTTTTCGCGTCAGCAGCCATGCGCCGAACAGCGCAATCATGGCAAAACTTGCGACTTCCATCACCCATGTGGCGCGCGTCAGCGTGATGCCTGTGCCGCGTAGGGCGAAATAGGCGACGATGACAAGCAGGATGGCAGCGAAGCCCTGCAACAGGGCGGATACGAAGGAGATCGCCATGCCGCGTTTCAGCGCGGTTTCATTGGCGATCATGTAGGACGAAATCACCGCCTTGCCGTGGCCGGGGCCGGCGGCGTGGAAAACACCGTAGGCGAAGGACAGGCCGATCAGGCCCGACAACGCCCAGGGGTCTTCACGCATCGCCTTCAGCGCGTTGGTCAGCGCCCGGTAAAACGTCTGCTGGTGCTCATTGATCCATCGAAAAAAACCGCCAAGTGGTCCGCCGATGGAAAAACTGGGTTCGGCCGAACCGACGCCGAGCGGCGATTGTGCATGGGCGACGGTGGCCAGCAGCAGCGTGCCGACAATAATGAGCGCGAGGCGTCGCAGGCTCAGCATGTCACCTCCATGCGGGTTGCGAACAGTTTGGTCATGTCGGTGCCGGTCGGATCGTTGAAGAAGGCGTCGGTCAGCGTGTCCTTGTTGGAGGCGATCACCTCGTCGGGATCGGGACGCACGACGGCATGTTTGCAGGCGGCAAAACCCTTGCCTTCGACCTTGAGATCGTTGTCGGTCGGAAAGTTGACGGCGGTGTACATCGACGGGTCGTAGATGCCGAAGGCGAGCTTGCCCTTGAGCGGCACCGGTTTCGATGGCTTGACCGCGAAGATCACGAGGATCTGGCCGTGCTGCCATGACACGTGGATGATGCCCGGCTTGGTGACCGGCACATCCTTGCCATCGACAGAGATCGTCGTGAAATAATGAAAATCTTCCATCGAGGCGCGCATGGTCTCGCCGAGTTCGGCCAGTTCCTGATTGTCGAGCTTCAGGTCGGAATTCTTGTCGAAATCGAGCAGCACACTGGAGGAAAACACTTCGTCGAACCGCCAGACATTGCGCAGCTCGGCGAGATTGCCGTCATCGCCGGCGATCACTTCCAGCCGCGCATCGAGAAAGATGTGCGGATGCGCCAGGGCGGGCAGGGGCAGGGCGCAGAGTGCCGCGGCAGCGATGATAGAACGAAGATATTTCATGGATGCGTTTCTTTGCCCTGTAACCGATATGCGGAAGTGACCCGCAAATAAGACGGAATTTCGGCTCCCTGATGACAGTGTCGTCAGGGGCGCGACATTCGGCTCCGATCACTCACCCTTGTTGCGGAACCATGCGGTAAGAAAATCCACAAAACTGCGCACCTTGGCCGGCAGGTAACGGCGGTGAGGATAGACCGCATATATGCCGCGGTCCTTGACGATATAGTCGTCGAACAGCGTCACCAGCGCGCCGGACTGGATATACGGCAGCACGATGAAATCCGGCACGATGGCAGCACCGATGCCGGCCAGAGCCGCGCGCAAGGTTGCCTGCGGGCTGTTGACCTCGATGGGGCCTGCGACTGGCACCGACAGCGCACCGCCATTCGGGTCCTGAAAGCGGATATTGTTGTGCGAGCGGGTGTTGGTATCGACGATAAAGGGTTTGCCGGTGAGGTCGCTCGGGTGATCGAACGGGCCGTAGCGGGCTACGAAATCCGGCGTGGCAACAGCATAAACCCGGAAATCCGACAGTTTTCGCGCAATCAGGCCGGAATCTTCCAGCTTGGTGATTCGGATGGCGAGATCGAAACTTTCCTCGATCAGATCGACAAAGCGGTCTTCCGCGACGATCTCCAGCGCAATTTCCGGATTGGCGGCGGCGAAATCGATCAGCGACTGGCCGACCGGCGCATCGATGAAGGTGCGCGGCACCGAGACGCGAATGCGGCCTTTCAGATCGGCATTGTTCTCGCGCACGAGGTCGGCGAGGTTGTCGATCTCTTTCAGGATATCGGCGGCGGTGCGGAAATAGGTGTGTCCCGCCTCCGTCAGCGAGAACTGGCGGGTCGTACGATTGAGCAAAAGCGCGCCAAGATCGTCTTCCAGTTCACGTACATATTTCGACAGAAGCGCCTTGGAACGGCCGGTTCGGCGGGCAGCGGCGGAAAACCCCTCCGCCTCGACCACGTCGATGAAGGCGCGCATACGGGTCAGTGTATCCATCGAAGTGTTTGCTCCGGTTCGCAAATTGGCTTTCGAAGCCAGAAAGACGTCAGTCGCGCCGGAAACACAAGGGGCGCTTTTCCGTAAGCCTGTCTAATTCCGCCCCATTCCTCGTGCAAATTCCGCTTGCCTGCGTCGTGTTAAGATTTTTGGCCAAGGTACAAAAAACCGCTTGATTATGACGGCGAATATTCTTATCTCCCGGCTTGCCCAAAGTCGCACGTGCCCATGGGTGTCCGCCGACCCTCGAATTGAGATTTATCTCTAAGGTGAGGTCATCGGTAAGGTACCTGGAACTAACCCCTCCAGTCGCTATTCCGGCCAACCGGGAAATGCGAGGACGCATGAAGCAACGACGGTGCGGGCCTTTTAAGTCTCTGCATGCTTTCCATCAGCATGCAATTCTGTAGAGGCACACCTGAATTGCCGGAAGTGCGGTAGGGACAACCCTCCAATCAATGGCAGACAAAGCGGATCAAAGCTCTTGGCAGGGCGTTGGTCCATCGATCGCGCGTTTGAGCGTGCAAGGCAGCGGTGTCTCCAAAAACCGCTGCTGCCGCATCCTCATCCGTCCTTTGTCCTCTTGCCGGAGCGTGGTGCTCCAGAGGGTTT
Organism: Neorhizobium sp. BT27B; assembly: GCF_050455485.1. Lineage (NCBI taxonomy): Bacteria > Pseudomonadati > Pseudomonadota > Alphaproteobacteria > Hyphomicrobiales > Rhizobiaceae > Neorhizobium > Neorhizobium sp. BT27B. The sequence continues at coordinate 334,960 of NZ_JBCIYT010000002.1, forward strand.
GAACGATGACTGCACGTATCCTCGACTTCCTCCGTACCGAGCGTCCCGAAGGCCCTTGCCTCGTTGTCGACCTCGACGTCGTGCGCGACAATTTCAAGGCTTTCCGCCACGCGCTGCCGGACAGCTCGATCTACTATGCCGTCAAGGCTAACCCGGAACCAAAGATCCTCGAACTGCTCGCCTCCATGGGCTCGAGCTTCGATTGCGCTTCGGTTGCCGAAATCCAGATGGCTCTTGCCGCCGGCGCAACCGCTGACCGCATCTCCTTCGGCAACACGATCAAGAAGGAACGCGACGTTGCTCGCGCTCATCAGCTCGGCGTTGGCCTGTTCGCCGTCGACAGCCACGAGGAAGTCGAAAAGATCGCTCGTGCCGCTCCCGGCGCAAAAGTGTTCTGCCGCGTCCTGACCGATGGTGAAGGGGCCGAATGGCCGCTGTCGCGCAAGTTCGGCTGCGTACCGCAGATGGCCGTCGACGTTCTCGTCTATGCTCACCAGCTGGGTCTGGAAAGCTACGGCGTTTCGTTCCATGTCGGTTCGCAGATGACCAAGGTCGATGCCTGGGATTCGGCTCTGGCCGATGCCAAGCGCGTCTTCTCGTCGCTCGCCAAGCAGGGCATCGTCCTGCAGATGGTCAACATGGGCGGCGGTTTCCCGACCAAGTACCTGCGCGACGTCCCGAAGGCCGAGGAATACGGCCAGGCGATCTCCGCTTCGCTGCGCAAGCACTTTGGCAACAACCTGCCGAAGACGATCATCGAGCCGGGTCGCGGCATGGTCGGCAATGCTGGCGTCATCAAGGCGGAAGTCGTTCTCGTCTCGCGCAAGTCGGACAATGACAACCATCGCTGGGTTTTTCTCGACATCGGCAAGTTCGGCGGTCTCGCTGAAACCATGGACGAGGCGATCCGTTACCCGATCCGCACCACGCGCGATCAGGACCAGATGGAGCCTTGCGTTCTCGCCGGCCCGACCTGCGATTCGGCTGACGTCATGTACGAAAAGAACATGTATCCGCTGCCGCTCACGCTCTCGATCGGCGACGAAGTTCTGATCGAAGGCACCGGCGCCTACACGACGACCTATTCGGCGGTTGCCTTCAACGGTTTTGACCCGCTCAAGGCCTACGTCATCTAAAGACTTTTAGCCTTGCGTCCCTGACGCGAAAACAGTTCGCGGTTCCCGATCCTCCAGGCGGGGGCCGCAAATCCACAATGATCCGAAGACACCATTTGAAATGGTTTTGAGTGCGGGAGGCCAAGATGGCCGCTGTTCTTGATTCTGTACGCGCATTCCTTGCGCCGAAATCCAAATCCTTCACGATCGCCGCTGAAAATGCGGCCGATATCGTGGCCCGCGAAAACCTGCTTGATCGCGCCATGGGCACCGATCGCCGCAAGAAGTCGTCGGAAAAGATCCGCAACAACCGTCTGCCGGCCGAAGGCCTGGCGCTGGTTGCCCGCGATACGAGCGGCCATGTCATCGGCACGGTGCGTCTGTGGAACATCGAGGCCGGCGTTGCCGCCGATGGTACGCCGGTCGATGCGCTGCTGCTTGGCCCGCTCGCCGTCGATCCGGCCCGCGAAGGCAAGGGTATTGGTGCAGCACTGATGCGTGCCGCCATCTCGGAAGCCGGCAAGCGTGGCCATGGCGCCATCATCCTTGTCGGTGATGCGCCCTATTACCAGAAATTCGGCTTCCTGGCCGAAAAGACCCGGCATCTTGTCATGCCCGGCCCCTGCGATCGCGCCCGTTTTCTGGCGCTGGAGCTGAAGGCCGGCTGGCTGGATGATGCCGCTGGCATGATCGTGGCGAGTGGACGCAAGCTGGCCTGACACGTGTCACAGTGAAGACCGGCGGTGTTCAGCCTTTCGGGCTTCGCGCATGGTGACATGAGACAGGGAAGCCGGTGTGGCGGCACATCCTTCGAAAGAGGGGGGCTTCTCAGCTTTGCGTATCTCCGATCCTGCCCGACCCCGTCTCCTGAAAGGGAGGCGGGGTGTTTTGTTTTGGCGCTTGACCCTGCTCCTGATGATCGATTGAAAAGATCTGACCCATCCTCGGGTTCAATTTTTTCAAAATCATAAGAGGGGTTCATGCGTATTCCTGCATTTTTCACCACATCCGTTTTTGCCGCTTCGATGACATTGGCGGCGCTGCCGGTCGCGGCGGCCGAGCCGATTGCGCCAAAGGTCATGGTCATCACCATGTTCGGTGGCGAAGCGAAGCCGTGGCTGACCGGGCGCAAGCTGGAGACCAAGGTCGCGGTTCCGGGCCTTTCCAAGGAATATCCCGAAATTGCCTGCGATGCGGCCGGGCTCTGCGTCATGACGACCGCCATGGGGTTTGCCAATGCTGCAAGTTCGGTTTCGGCGCTGGTCTATAGCCAAAAATTCGATCTGAAGGACACCTATTTTCTGATTGCTGGCATTGCCGGTGTCGATCCGAGCGATGGTACGCTGGGGTCCGCGCATTGGGCACGGTATGTGATCGACGGTGGCCTGCGTCACGAAATCGACCCGCGCCAGGTGCCGGCAGAATGGCCGAATGGCGTTGTGGCGCTGGGTGCAAAAAAGCCCGGCGAAAAGGCCAGCTGGGGTTCGGGCACCGAAGTTTACCAGCTGAACGAGCCGCTGCTGCAGAGGGCGTTTGCGCTGAGCAAGGATACCGAGCTTTCCGACAACGACGATTCGAAGGCCTATCGTGCCGCCTACAAAAAGGGTGAGCCGGGTAGTGCAGCACCCATCGTCAGCATTTGCGATACGCTGTCCACCGACACCTATTGGCACGGCACCAAGATCGCCGAGGGCATGGGTGACTGGGTATCGCTGATGACCGAGGGCAAGGGCAATTACTGCACGACGCAGATGGAAGACAATGCCACGCTGACGGCCTTGAAGCGCGGTGGCGATGCCGGGCTTCTGCAATTCCACCGCATTGCGGTTCTGCGCACCGCGTCGAATTTCGACCGTGAGCCGGAAGACAAGACGGCGGCCGAATCGCTGAGTGCCAAGTCCGGCGGTTTCATGCCATCCACCGTCAATGCCTACCGGGTGGGTTCCAAGTTTGCCGATGCCGTCATTGCCGATTGGTCTGTCTGGCAGAAGGGCGTTCCCGCCAACTGATCATGTCCGCAAGCAGCGCCGACTGTGACTTTTTAGCCGCAGTCGGTGCGCCGCGCCCGTGTGTTTGATCCGGATCAAACGTCACTCTGTCGCATGCGCCTAATCCTTGATCATCATTGATTTGAAGGAGAGGGACATGAACATCAATCGAGCACGGGTTCTCAGCTGTCTGGCTGGCGCAAGCGTTGCATTTTTCGCGATGGGCGCCGCTGCTGCCGATCTCGCGGCGCCGCAGGCCGCACCCGTTGCGTATGATGCGCTGTCGGCCAAAAGCCCGTGGCAGATCCGCGTTCGCGCGCTGGGCGTCATTACCGAAGACGAAGGTTCCGTAAACGGTGTGTCGGGTGTCGGTCTCGAATATAGCGACACGGTCGTTCCCGAGCTGGACATCACCTATTTCTTCACCGAAAATTTTGCCGCCGAACTGATCCTCGGCACGACCTATGCCAAGATCAACACCACCGGTGCGCTCGGCGATCTGGATGTGGGCAAGACGTGGCTGCTGCCGCCATCGCTTATGCTGCAGTACCACTTCACCGATTTCGGCGCGTTCAAGCCCTATGTCGGTGCCGGTGTGAACTACTCGTTTTTCTATAACCAGTCAGACAGGGGCGCCTTCTCCAACGTCGACGTTGAAGACGATTTCGGCGCCGTCCTGCAGGTTGGTTTCGACTACATGTTCGACGAGCATTGGGGCCTGAACTTCGATGTGAAGAAGATCTTCCTCGAAACCGAATGGACCGCCACCCACGATACGCTCGGCCCGCTGTCCGGCAAGGCCAAGATCGATCCGTGGCTGATCGGCGCAGGTGTCACCTACCGGTTCTGACGCGAGAACAAACCGGTAGGAGGCCGGCCGGCGCAACGGAGGCGGCGCCGGCCACTTTCTTTCTGAAAATATCGAACACGGGGCGCCGAAAGGTGGCCTCGTGTTTTGCGTTCTGCTGAGCAGAAAAAAGATGTTCACGACCGTTTGACATTTATTCGACTTGTAATCATATTTTCGAAAGTACAAATATGTTGTGTCCTCGTGGGGACACTTGGGCATGATGCCCTGAAGCCCCGTCCTGACATGATGTTGGGGCGGGGTTTTCATTTTCGGTCGTCACAGCCTTTCACCTTGCCGTGAATCCCGCTGCTTTGCCATGACGCTGCCCAGCCGCTGCTCTAGCTTTGCTGAATGCTTACACGTCGCTCCGCTCTCATTTCGCTGCCGTTCCTCATCCCTGCCGCGCAAGCGTTTGCGCAGGGTGCACCAGCCGGTACCGGCCTGAAGGCGGTGCTCGACAATGCGTCGAACCTGTCTCCGCTGAAGGTCGTTTTGGTAAACCGTGAGGGCAAACTGCTCGTCGAGCGTGCTTTCAATGGCAATTCCCTCAATGGCTCCACCAATATCAAGTCGGCGTCGAAATCGATCATCTCCGCCATGATCGGTATCGCGATCGGCAAGAAGCTGCTGGACGGGCCGGATCAGAAGATCGCACCGATCCTCAAATCTGCCCTGCCATCCGATCCTGATCCGCGGCTTTCCGAAGTCACCATCGGCAATCTTCTCTCCATGCAGGCCGGGCTGTCGCGCATGTCGGGGCCGAATTACGGGCGCTGGGTGTCGAGCGGTAACTGGGTGCGGTTTGCGCTGTCGGAACCATTCGACGGGGATCCGGGCGGGGCCATGCTCTATTCCACCGCTTCGACGCATCTGCTTTCCGCCATCCTGACACGTGTGGGGCGCAAGTCGACGCTGGAACTGGCGCGCGAGTGGTTCGCGCCGGTGGATGATTTCCGCATCGGTTCGTGGGAGCGTGATCCGCAGGGCATCTATCTTGGCGGTAACCAGATGGCGATGACGGCGCGGTCGCTGATGGCTTTTGGCGAGCTATACCGCAATGGCGGCAAGACAGCGGAGGGACGGCAGGTGATCCCGGCGGACTGGATCGCCACCTCATGGCAGGTGCGCACAAACTCGCGCTTTTCCGGCGATGGTTATGGCTACGGCTGGTTCAACCGCACTATCGGCGGCGAAAATGTCTGGTTCGGCTGGGGTTATGGCGGCCAGATGGTCTATATCGTGCCGTCGCTGCAGATGACGGTAATAATGACCTCGAATGAAAGCGGCCCGTCGGCACGCAACGGTTATCGCGACGATCTGCATGCGTTGCTCGGCAATATCATCGGCGCCGTGCGCTCGGCCTGAGATCAGGCCGTCGCAAGCCAGATCATGTGGCGTGCGCCGCCGCCCTTACCGCGGCCATTGGCATGCACGCGGGCTTCCTCGACTGTAAAACCGCAGCCCTGCAGGCGGCGGGTGAATTTTGTATCGGGTGCCGACGACCAGACCGAGAGCACACCGCCGGGCGTCAGAGACGTTCTGGCGGCGCGCAGGCCACGCTGGTCGTAGATGCGGTCGTTTTCATCGCGCGTCAGCGCTTCCGGGCCGTTATCGACATCAAGCAGGATGGCATCCCATGCCTGCGAGCCGGCCTTGATGAAGCTGGCGACATCGTCTTCCTCGATCGTCACGCGCGGGTCGGACAGGCAGTCGCCATAAACCTCCGCCATCGGGCCACGCGCCCATGCCACCACAGCCGGCACCAGTTCGACGACGGTGATCTGCGCGTCTTGCGGCAGTTCCTTCAGCGCTGCGCGCAAGGTAAAACCCATGCCCAGTCCGCCAATCAGCATTTTGGGCTTTGGCCGCCCCTTGATCTTCTCCCAGGAGAGTTTGGCCAGTGCCTCTTCGGAGCCGCTGAGGCGACTGTTCATCAATTCGTTGCTGCCGAGCATGATGGAGAATTCGGAGCCGCGCTGTTTCAGGCGCAGTTCGTCACGACCGTCTGGCACCTTGGCCGTATCAAGCACTATCCAGGGGATCATCGTTTTCTCCGCACGCGGTCTTTCCGTTACCCGCCTTATGCCGGTTCGGGCGTCATATCGCAATCAGTCGAAAAAATGCATAGCTGCAAAAACGAACTAGCCGCGAGACTGAACAAACAGCAGACTAATGCTCGCATTAGGGGAATCTTGCTCATCATTTATAAAGGAGAGGTTGTCTAGACTTCGCGCCGGACGATGGGGTGATGGGGATGGCATTCGATCTGCGGACGATTTACGCGATGACCGCGCTTGCCTGTGTGGTTTTGGGCTGCGTGCAGGGCGCCGCTTTTTTTACCGGCCGCTTTGGGCGCTGGCTGGCATGGTGGAGCGTCAATAATATCCTGCTTGGGTTGGCGTCATGCCTGATCGTGTTGCGGGAAATTGCCCCGGATTTTCTGTCGATTTCGGTCGGAAACACGATGACGATCGTCGGTTGCGCGCTGTTGCCGGTGGCGATCCGCGAATTTGCCGGACGCAAGACCAGCCCATGGATCGTCCTTCTTATGGCCGGGTTGCCGAGCCTTCCCTATTTTACGGTCTTCACGGATCCTGCCCATTCGATGCCGCGCATCGTGTTCTCATCCGCCGTCTGCGCCCTTTTTGATATGGCGGTTGCCTGGGAAGCGCGTCGGCTGGCGCGCGAGGAAAAATTGTACTCGGCAGAGCTTGCCTCCGGTCTGTTTGCGCTGACGGCAACGCTCTATGGGGCCCGCGCCATGATGGGCTGGTGGGGCAGCCTGGGAGATGGGCCGCTTTTCCACAATGGCGACCAGACGCATGCAGCACTTGGGCTTGTGGCGATGCTGCTTTTGACGCTGCGCTGCATGGTGATCATGATGATGGCGACCGAACGCACGCAGCTGCAGTTGCAGAGTGCGGCCTATCACGATGCGCTGACAGGGGTACTCAATCGGGCCGGAATGAGCCGTGCTTTTGGCGAGTTGCCGCGCCAGCCGCTGGGCGTGCTGCTGATCGATATCGATAACTTCAAGCAGCTCAACGATAGCTGCGGCCATGCAGTGGGCGATGATGTTCTGAAAGCCTTTGCATTTGCAGCACATGCCGTAACCCGGCCCGGCGACCTTGTGGCGCGTCATGGCGGTGATGAGTTCGTCGTCGTGCTGCCGGGGCTTTCACAGGAAGAGGCGGCCGCTCTGGCCCAAAACATGCGCAAGGCATTTTCGACCACGACAGCAGGTCTGGCCACGGAGTGCAGCACAAGGCCGACGCTGAGCATTGGTGTGGCAACCGGCCAGACAACGGAGCCGGAAACGCTGGAAGCGATCCTGCACAAGGCCGATCAGGCGCTGTACCGTCGCAAACGCGATGGCCGCGACGGTGTCGATGTTTTCGTCGGAGAATTGCAGGCGGCCTGACGACCAAGCCGCCTGACGGAGGGATCAGGCCGAGATGTCGATGACGCCGCAATCGCCGGCATCGGAGGCAAAGGCCAGCCGCTTGCCATCACTGCTCCAGCTGAAGCCGGTAATGCCGCCCTTGCCGGGACGGCGCAACAGCGCTTCCTTGCCATCGGACATTCGCACACCCAGAATCATGCCGTCGATATAGCCGATGGCGAGCACCTCTTCGGCCGGATGGAAGGCAACCTGCGTGACCATGATATTGGCGCGGGTGCCCAGTTCCTGCGGCGCCTTGCCCATCGGGCCATCCTTGCCGGCAAACGGCCAGACGATGGCGGCAGGCGCACCGGAAGAGGCCAGCCACTTGCCCTTGGGTGACCAGGACAGCGATTTCACCTTCGCCGGATAACCGGTCATGCGCATGTGGCGGGCATCACCCGCCTTGCCATCGAGCTTCCAGCCGTGAAGAGCGTTTTCAACCATCATGGTGACGAGGAAACGGCCATCCGGCGAGAAGATGACGCCGGTATGGGCGCCCTTCCATTCCAGATCCTGCGCCGGCGCATTGGTGCCGACCCAGTGCATCGACACGCCGTTGTAACGGGCCGCTGCGATGCGCATGCCTTTCGGCGCGAACGCAATCGCCTCGACGCTGCGTTCCTCGGTGAATTCCCTGGTTGTGCCATCAGCAAGCTTGACGAAGCTCGACTTGCCGTAAGCGTATGCGACCGCGTTCTGCGGGCCTCCGGCAACGACATTGATCCACTTGCGCGGCGCTTCGGCCACCAGCGTGGTCGAGCCGTCGGCTGCAATGCGCAAAACCTTGCCGTCTTCGCCGCCCGTCAGCAGCGTATTGCTGAAAGGATCACGAACGAAGGTGAGAAGGCCCTGATGGGCTTCATCCACCTTTTCGCCGCCATCGAGGCGGTGGATCGTGCCGGCGGCGGTGGCGAAGAACGGGGTGTCGCCGAGGAAGTGAACCCCGACGACATGGCCTTCAAGATCAAGCGGTGCAACGGTCGGCATTGTCAGGCATTTCTTTCACGCATGGATTTCGTAAGTGACCGCTTGGTCGGTATCGGCTATCAGGCCGGTGTCTTTTTCGTCGCCTGGCAGGCAAGGAAACTCTGCTCGATCTTGGCGAAATCGAGATCGCGGCCGATGAAGACGAGGCGGCTTTCGCGCTTTTCGCCATCTTTCCACGGACGCTGGTGATCGCCTTCGACGATCATGTGCACGCCCTGAACCACATAACGCTCCTCGTCACCCTTGAAGGCGATGATGCCCTTGAGACGGAGAATGTTGGGGCCTTCTGTCTGGGTGATCTTCTGGATCCAGGGGAAGAAACGCTCCGCGTTCATCTCGCCGCCGCGCAGCGAAATCGACTTCACCGTCAGGTCATGGATGGCCGAAACGGCGCCCGGCGAATGGTGGTGATGGTCGTGACCATGATCATGCTTGTGGTCATGATGATCGTGGCCGCAATCGGGACCGCAGGTGTGGTCGTGATCGTGGTGATCATGATGATGATGGCCGTGATCGTGATCGCAGTCAGGCCCGCAGACATGGTCTTCATGGCCGTGCTCGAGGAAATGCGGATCGTTTTCCAGCGCGCGCTCAAGGTTGAAGGCGCCCTGATCGAGCACACGAGCCAGATCGACACCCGAACGGGTGGCCTTGTAGACGCGAGCGGTCGGGTTGATGGCGCGCACGATTTCTTCGATGACGGCCAGTTCTTCCGGCGTCACGAGGTCTGTCTTGTTGATGACGACGACATCGGCAAAGGCGATCTGATCTTCGGCTTCGCGGCTGTCCTTCAGACGCAGCGGCAGGTGCTTTGCATCGACGAGAGCGATGACGGCATCGAGCTCGGTCTTGGCGCGCACGTCATCGTCCATGAAGAAGGTCTGAGCGACCGGGACCGGATCGGCAAGGCCGGTGGTTTCGACGATGATGCCATCGAAACGGCCGGGGCGGCGCATCAGGCCTTCGACGACACGGATCAGGTCGCCGCGCACGGTGCAGCAGACGCAGCCATTGTTCATTTCATAGATTTCTTCATCCGACTCGACGATCAGGTCGTTGTCGATGCCGATTTCGCCGAATTCGTTGACGATGACGGCATATTTCTTGCCGTGGCTTTCGGAGAGGATGCGATTGAGGAGCGTCGTCTTGCCGGCGCCGAGATAGCCGGTCAGCACGGTAACGGGAACGGGCTTTGCGGTGGCTGCTTCGGTCATGGAAACCTCGAGAGATCTTGTGGCGCTATCGCGCGGAATTTTGGGACCCGGACATCCGGTCCGCCCCATATAAGAGCAAGCGGCAGCGAGTTCAAAGGGTTTAATGTTATAAGATGACGGTGGGGGGATGATCAGGCGGCGATGGCCGGCTTGATGTCTGTGCGGGCAAAGTCGTCACCGATGAAGAGCAGAGGGCAGTCGAATTCCTGCGCCGTGGCATAGGCAAAACAATCACCGAAATTGAGCGATGCGGGATGGAAGCCTTTGCCCCATCGGGAGTAGGCGGCGGCTGCACGTTGGGCACGAAACGGCGTCACGTCTATGGTCTTAGTAATAACGCTATTCAGAAGATCGCTGACATCCTGAACAAGTTTACGTCGGGCGGACACGATCAGGACCTCTGCAAATGTGCCTGCAGAAATAAGGACCACTTTCTCTGTTGCCAAGACCTTTTCACGGTCGCGCGCCATCGGCTCGTTGGCTGCTATTGCGATAATTGCCGACGAGTCGATGACGATCATTTGGGCAAACCGAATTCATCATAAAGAAAATCCTGACTATGCGCGGCATCGGTATCATCAAAAGAGTTTCTTTCAGATGCGCGCCTGCGAATTCTTTCGAAAACTTTTCTCTTTTCTTCAGCGCTCAGAGGCTCACGTCTGGGTGTCAGAGGACCAACTTTTGCCAGTTCGGCGACGGCATCGTAGGATTGGAGCGACGTTTCAGCTGCTGCATGCACAATTGACAGCCGTGCGGATGGCAGGCCGGGCTGGGTCAGGATAACCTCTTCGCCCTGCTCGGCACGCCTCACCAATTCTTCAAGCTGATTTTGGGCTTCGGCAATGGATATGCGCATGTCCGCCTCCTTTGGGCGATCACAACTTCCGGCAGTATGAGGCATTGCGATTTCTGCGGCAAGCGTCCGAGCTTTGCAGATTTTACGTTGGTGGCGCAGGTTGCTAATTCAAGCTTGCCACATCAAACCGCGCCACATCCTCCAGCAATTCGATAAACCCCGCCACCGCATGCGCCACCAGCTGCTCTCCACGCTCGGCCGTGGCAGCGCTCGCATCGCCCGCCACGCCCTTGTCATTGAGGTCGCGCATCTTCCAGCCGAAGGCATGCGGCCCATAGGCGCGCAGGTGCCTGTAATCGCGCGCGAAATCCGCCTGTCGCGAGCCAAATCGTTCCGCCTTCGCCATGTCCACACGATCCGGCCACAGCGCCAGCATGACCGAGGTCTCGATGTCTCCGCCATGAATGTCGAGTGCCTTGTCTTCCGGCTTGATCCAGCCATCGGGCTGGCCGAAACGTGTCCAGCTGGTCGCCACTGCCAGCATGTCGAAACGCACGCGGGCCTCGGTGGCGACGATCGTCAGCAGCGGCGAGTTGCCGCCATGGGCGTTCAGCATCACCAATTTGCGGATGCCCTGCCCATGCAGCATTTCGGCAATGCCGAGCCAGCGTTCGACCGCTTCGGCAAAGCCAAGCGTTTTTGTGCCCGTCACATCCATGTGCTCTATCGAGTAACCGACCGGCTCGACCGGCAGGAACGTTACGGGCAGGGTTCGCGGCAATTGCGGGATAATGCGCTCGACAAGGCCTTCGGCAATCAGCGAATCGGTTTCGAACGGCAGGTGCGGGCCGTGCTGTTCGTGGGCGCCAAGCGGCAGAACGGCGATCCAGGTACTGCGGTCCTCTGGAGCAAGGTCTGGATCGTTGATGGCAAAATGACGGGCGGGATGGCTGGCGGACGTCGTCTCGACATTGGGCATCTGGTGATGGTTCCCGGCTTTCGCTATGGATGTGCTTCGTATACCGGGAAGGCATCTCCATGGCAAAGCCGCCACGGCAAAGACGGGTGAGAGCATGAGCAAGAAAAAAGCCGAGAAGAAGAACAAGACCGGCAAGAAGAAGGGCGCCTATGAGGCCGTCGATATCGCTCCGGCGATCACCCAGGCCGCGCGTTCCATGCGCACAGCGCTCAGCCACATGCTGTCGGAAAGCGGGCTTTATGCGGGACAGGACGGTGTCATCATGCTGCTCGCCGAAGAGGATGGCCTGACGCCGGGGCATCTGGCCGACAAGCTGGGCGTCAAGGCGCCGACCATGACGCGCACGATCGGCCGAATGGAAGCACAGGGGTTTCTGGAGCGCCGTTCCGATGACAGCGACGGTCGTCTTGCCAAGGTGCATCTGACCGAACTCGGGCGCAAGAGCGTGGAACAGATCGAGCGTTCGACAGCCGGTTGCGGTGCGCTGGCGGCGAAGGGCCTGTCCGACAAGGAGGTCAAGACGCTGATCAAGCTGTTGCGGACGGTGGATGAAAACCTGCAGCCGGGCGAAGACTGAAAGTCGCAGGCAAACCGCGTTTCAAAGCTTGCGAAACGGAATTAAATTGTTTTAATAATTTAAATCCCGATTGCGCCTCCGTTTGGTGCGTCTCACCCCGGAGGACTTGTGGCCCAAAAGATCAAGCTGTCGACGATCGCCGAAAGCCTCGGGCTTTCGACGGCAACCATTTCCCTTGCCCTTCGTGACAGCCCGCTGGTGGCCACCGATACCCGCGAAAAGATCAAGGAACAGGCGCGCGCGCTCGGTTATATCTATAACCGCCGTGCCGCCAGCCTGCGCACCTCGCGCTCCGGCATTATCGGCGTCGTGGTGCATGACATCATGAACCCGTTCTACGGCGAAATCCTCAAAGCCATCGAGACCGAACTCGACCGCAATCGCCAGACCTTCATTCTTTCCAACCATTACGATTCGGTCGAAAAGCAGCGCAATTTCATCGAAACGCTGCTGCAGCTCGGCGGTGATGGCGTCATCATGTCGCCGGCCATCGGCACGCCGATCGAGGATGTGCGACTGGCGGAAACCAACGGCATGCCGCTGATCCTCGTGGCCCGCTCGCTGGAAGGCACGGCGCTGCCGACCTATCGCGGCGACGACAGCTACGGCATTTCGCTCGCCACCAATCACCTGATCGGGCTTGGCCACAAAAGCATCGCCATGATCGGCGGCACCGACCAGACATCGACCGGTCGCGACCGTTATCAGGGTTATGTCAACGCTCTGCGCAAGGCCGGTATCGAGGTCGATCCCGAACTGCGCATTCCCGGCCCGCGCTCCATGCAGGGCGGTTTCGAGGCGGCGGTGAATTTTCTGTCGCTGCCGCAGAAGCCGACGGCTGCCGTCTGCTGGAACGATCTTGTCGCCATCGGCCTGATGAATGGCATTGCCCGTGCCGGACTCGTGGTGGGGCAGGATATTTCCGTCACCGGTTACGATGACCTCGAACAGGCTTCCATCTCCGTACCGGCACTCACCACGGTATCCAACCAGCAGGCCGAAGTCGGCCGTCTGGCGGCACGCGCGCTTCTCGATCGCCTTGCCGGCAGCCACGAGCCGGATGGCATCCATCTCATCAAGCCGGAAATGCGTATCCGCCAGTCGACGGGCCTGTATCGCCCGCGCTGAGTCGCATCCCACCTTTTAGAGATCAGCACAGGAAAAAGAGCATGACCGACAAGCCCGTCACCGTCCTCATTCCCGGACGTATTCATCCGCGTGTTCTGGAGCGGTTGGAGAAAAGTTTTGACGTGGTGAAGGTGGCGGGCCAGGGCGGCGAACTGGAGCTGGATGAAGAGACCCGCGCAAAGGTGCGCGCCGTCGCCCTGTTCGGCACGCTGCAAAAGCCGTGGATGGACAAGCTGCCGAACCTTGAAATCGTCTCGAATTTCGGTGTCGGTTATGATGGTGTCGATGCGACATACGCGGCTAGCAAAGGCATTGTCGTCACCCACACGCCCGATGTTTTGAACGACGAAGTGGCCGATACGACCATCGGCCTGCTGCTCAACACCGTGCGTCGCCTGCCGTTGGCCGAGGACTGGTTGCGCAGCGGTCGCTGGAAGGCGGAAGGGCCGTTTACGCTGTCGCCGCTGTCGCTGAAAGGCCGCCATGTCGGCCTGCTGGGGCTTGGCCGAATCGGCCTGGAAATTGCCCAGCGGTTGGAAGCCTTCAAGCTGAAGATCAGCTATCACACCCGCACCGCCCGCACGGATGTGCCCTACACACATTTTTCCTCGCTGAAGGAGATGGCGGAAGCGGTCGATACGCTGATCTGCATCGTGCCCGGCACGGCCGCCACCCACAAGATCATCAATGCCGACATCCTCTCCGCACTCGGCCCCAACGGCGTGTTCATCAATGTCGGCCGCGGATCGAGCGTCGATGAAGAGGCGCTGGCTGCCGCGCTGCGCAACGGCACCATCGCCGCTGCCGGCCTCGACGTGTTTTACCAGGAACCGACCACGGCCGCCGATTTCCTCGATCTCGACAATGCGTCACTGCTGCCGCATGTCGCCTCCGCCTCGGTGCCGACACGCAATGCCATGGCCGATCTGGTGGTCGATAACCTGATTCAGTGGTTCGATCATAAGAAGGTGCTGGCGCCGGTGCCGGAAACACCGGTCAAGGGGTGAGTGCCCGATGAGCCGATGCAAGCTGCAGATCAGACGAGCGCCTGATATCGGCGAGGCATGGGGTCGGCTGACCGTCGCGATCGACAACAGGACGCTGTTCGATATCGAGGCGGGTGAGACGAAGGCTGCGCTGTGCGAGCCGGGTGATGCGACGATCATCGTCACTGCCTCGGACGGGCGCGGCTTTTCGCGGCGCATGGCTCTGCCGCCGGAGCATGTCCTTGTTCTGTCGCTGCATGCGGTTGCACCGGTGTGGTGGCGGACCTTGCTGGGCGTTTCGCGGTTCCTCGATTTTACGGAAATAGCGCGAACTCCTATCGGCCCCTCCGAGCCCGGCCCGGCCAGCCAACTGACGCAGCAGATGTGGATCGGCCACGCCGCCAATGAAGGCGCGCTACACGCGCTGATGGCCGAGCGAGACGGCTATTATTCGGACGACAATGCCGAACGCGAGGATACGCCGGAGCATATGGCTCTATCTGGCTTCGCGGAGGCGATGGGTCAGCCGTCCTACGATCACGACTTTCTCGAATACGGATTTGCAAAACCGGGCGACGATCTGGAAAGCCGTTTTGCCGGACATTCCTGGGTCGAGGCATGGGCGCCGGTTCTGCGTGACACGCTATCTGCCGAGGAACTTGCCGACATCAATGTCTTCGTGATGTTCGGCGTCGATCGCGATCCGCAGTTCGGCGATCGCCGGCAGATCCGCCAGCCGCGTGATCTGGCGCTCACCGATATCCGCTTGCGCTATATCGGTGAGATCAACCATCCCGTCCGATCCTGACGGCCGGGCCTTATTCTGCCGCGAGGTTACGCACAGGCGCTGCGGTTTTTCCCGCCGCATAATCCCGTACGGCATCACCAAATGCTTCAAAAAGCTGGCGTGACGGCTGATCGACAGCTGCCCAATATTCCGGATGCCATTGCACGCCGACGGCAAAATTTTTCGCATCGATGACCGAGACGGCCTCGATCGTGCCGTCTGCCGCCGTTGCCTCGACCTGCAGGCTCGGTGCGGTCCTGGCGATCGCCTGCCGGTGCAGCGAGTTCACCTGCACCTCGCCGGCCATGCCGAGATAATTGGCGATGCAGGAGCCTTCCCTGACGAAAACCGGTTGGCGGATCGAATACATCACGTCGCGATCGGCATGTTCCGGCTTGCGGTGATCCCAGATACCTTCTTCCTCCTGGATTTCGCTGGCCAGCGTGCCGCCGAGCGCGACGTTCAGTTCCTGGATGCCGCGGCAGATGGCGAGAAGCGGAATGCCACGAGCGATGGCGCGGCGGATCAGCTCTAGCGAGGTGGCGTCGCGGGCCAGATCGAACGGGCCATCCTTGTCCGTTGCCTCAAGGCCATAGCGGGACGGGTGTACATTGCTGGCGGCGCCCGAAATCAGCACGCCATCGACGCGGTCGAGCAGGCTATCGATATCGTTACCGTCCTCGAAGGCGGGTACGATGATCGGCATGGCCCCGGCCACCTGAAGTGCTGCCTTGGCATACTGGTTGGGCGTGGCATGCCACAAAGCGCCTTCGATCTCCTTGATATCGGCGGGAATGGCAACGATCGGCTTGGGCATGCGAGAGGCTCCGAAAGGCTGGTCTGGATCAGCCTTTTGGCGCTGCTCACGGATGGAAGTCAAGCGCGCCGATGCAACCTTGGTCGCCGTACCGGGCAAAGTCTATTCGGGCACATGTGTGTCGACGCCAAGCAATGTGCGGCGACGTCTAAGACGAAAGTCTCATGTGCTGCGGCTGTTCCTGCATTCGAAAATACAGATGCCACGCTTGCCAGTGATCAAACGTCATGGTTGTTTCATATACGGTCGCGGGATTGGAGAGAGGCCCGTGGTCCGGTTCAACGTGAAGCTCACTGGGAGGTGAACATGGATCGTCGTGCATTCTTCAAAAAAGCGGCTGCCACGGGGGCGGGCGCTGCTGCCGCAAGCGTTCTGGCGGCACCCGCCATCGCGCAGGAAAATCCTAAGATCAGCTGGCGCCTGACCTCGTCGTTTCCGAAATCGCTGGATACGATCTGGGGCGGTGCCGAGGATATTGCCAAGCGGGTGAGCGAGGCGACCGGCGGCAATTTCACCATCCAGACCTATGCGGCCGGCGAAATCGTGCCTGGTCTGCAGGCGGCGGATGCAGTGAGCAACGGCACGGTCGAGATGTGCCATACCTGCTCCTATTATTACGTCGGCAAGGACCCGACCTTTGCGATCGGCACGGCCATTCCCTTCGGCCTCAATGCGCGGCTGACCAATGCCTGGTTCTATGAGGGCAACGGCAACACGTTGCTCAACGAGTTTTATGCCACCCACAAGCTTTACGGCATGATTGCCGGCAATACCGGTGCGCAGATGGGCGGCTGGTTCCGCAAGGAGATCAATACGGTCGACGACCTCAAGGGCGTGAAGATGCGCATTGCCGGCCTCGCTGGCCGCGTCGTCGAAAAGCTCGGCGTGGTGCCGCAGCAGATCGCCGGCGGTGACATCTATCCGGCGCTGGAGAAGGGGACGATCGATGCCGCCGAATGGATCGGCCCCTATGACGATCAGAAGCTCGGTTTCTACAAGGTCGCCAAGTATTACTACTATCCGGCCTTCTGGGAAGGCGGCCCGGCCATTCATGCGCTGATCAATCTCGACAAGTGGAACAGCCTGCCGAAACAGTATCAGGCGGCGCTGACGGATGCGGCGGCCTATGCCAATACCAACATGATGGCGAAATACGACCTGAAAAACCCGATTGCCGTCAAGCAACTGGTCGGGCAGGGCACGGTGCTGCGGCCATTCAGCCAGGAAATTCTCGAGGCCTGCTATGGCGCTGCCATGGAGGTCTACAAGGATATTTCCTCCAAGAACGAATGGTTCAAGAAGATCTACGAGGATCAGGTCGCCTTCAAGAAGGAAGGCTACCTCTGGATGCAGCTGTCGGAATACACCTATGACACGTTCATGATGATCCAGCAGCGCAACGGCAAGCTCTGACCACGCGCACGCTCTGAAACTGTGATGCCCCGGCTGAAAAGCTCGGGGCATTTTTTCAAACGCGATTACAATTTTTGCGTGCAAACGATTGCGTTCGCCACATCATGAAATACAGTTGAAATGTTGGAGAGCAGAAGCAGCATACTCCGAGGCCAGCCGGAGTGTCGGTGAAGACGGGCTTCACCGACTTAGGCATAAGCCTTGCTCTCGAACCGGAGGTGATGCGATGTGGAAACCACTGAGCATTACACTGCATTTTAGGAAGACCCGGACAGGCTGGTCAGTCGCGTTCCGGATCAACTTCCGTATCAAGTAGTAAATGAGGGCAGAGCTCCAACTCTGCCCTCACTCCGCAAATATATCCCCGATACCCTCTATCGGCAAGGGCAACCTTTACGGGTTTATCTTTGGCGGTTCGCCAAAGTTCGGCATGCCCGGCAGGCCGCCCGGTTGTGCCGGTGCGCCGTCCATCGGTGGCAGGCCGAAATTCGGCATCTGGTTGCCGCCGCCGTTGCCGAAGCCCGGTATCTCGATCTTGATGGAATCGAGGTCGACTTCCGGTGCCTTGTCCAGCCAGTAGGTGACCGATTCCGGCCAGAAGATCACGATGGCGACGAGGATCAGCTGCATGCCGAGCCATGGAATGGCACCGAGATAGATGTCCTTGGTCTTTACCGATTTGGGCGCGATCGAGCGCAGGTAGAACAGCGCAAAACCGAAAGGCGGGTGCATGAACGAGGTCTGCATGTTGATGCAGATCAGCACACCGAACCAGATCAGGTCGATGCCGAGCGCATTGGCGACCGGCACCAGCATCGGGATGACGATGAAGGCGATCTCGAAGAAATCGAGAAAGAAGGCCAGGAAAAAGATGAAGATGTTGACGAAGATCAGAAAACCGATCGCGCCGCCGGGGACGTGAGACAACAGGTGCTCGATCCAAAGGCCGCCGTTCATGCCCTGGAAAACCAGGCTGAAACAGGTGGCGCCGACGAGGATGAACACCACCATGGAGGTGATCTGCATCGTCGTGTGCATGCCCTGTTTGGTCAGATCCCAGGTCAGGCGGCCATGCAGCGCGGCGATGCCCATGGCACCGACGACACCGAGCGCCCCGGCTTCCGTTGGGGTTGCAAGCCCGAGGAAGATGGTGCCGAGCACGAGAAAGATCAGCACGATCGAGGGAATCATGCCCCAGAGCACGCGCATGACCAGCGCCATGTTCATTTCGCCACGCGCTTCCGGCGGCAGGGCCGGCACGTCCTTGGGACGGAAGATGGAGAGCGCCAGAATGAACAGCAGGAAGATCGTGACCTGCAGGATAGAGGGGCCGATGGCGCCGAGATACATGTCGCCGACCGACCGGCCGAGCTGGTCAGCCAGAACGATCAGCACGAGCGACGGCGGGATGACCTGGGTGATCGTGCCGGATGCGGCGATAACGCCGGTCGCGACACGCGGGTTGTAGCCGTATTTCAGCATGATCGGCAGCGATATCACGCCCATGGTGATGACCGAGGCGGCTACCGTGCCGGTGATGGCACCCAAAATGGCGCCGACGACGATGACCGCATAGGCAAGGCCGCCCGGAATGGCGCCGAACAGTTTGCCTGTGCCTTCGAGCAGGTCTTCCGCAAGGCCACATCGCTCGAGGATGGCGCCCATGAAGGTGAAGAAGGGAATGGCCAGCAGAAGATCGTTGGAGACGATGCCAAAGATGCGGAAGGGCAGGGCCTGCAGAAACACTTCCTCGAAATGGCCGGTAAACACTCCGAGTATGCCGAAGAACAGGCCGACCGCCGCCAATGAGAAGGCGACGGGAAAACCGTAGAGCATGAAGAGGATCATGCCGAGGAACATCAGGGGCGGCATCACACCGTAAGCGAACATCGTCTCTCTCCCGGTATGATTACTGAAGCGGTTTTTCGTAGGTCGTGTCGACGGCGGCAAGGCCCATCAGCGCGGCGATGCGCTTCACCAGTTCCGACAGGCCCTGCAATACGAGCAGAGCGAAACCGGCGAAGATGATCAGCTTGACCGGCCAGCGGATGAGGCCGCCCGCATTCGACGAGACTTCGCCCTGCAGCCATGACAGCCAGAAAAACGGAAAACAGATCCAGGCGAGATAGGCGCAGGCCGGGATGAGAAAGACCACGAGGCCGATGATATCGATCCACAACCGCTTGGTTTCAGAAACGGCCCCATAGATCAGGTCGACGCGCACATGTTCGTTCAGCCGCAGCGTATGGGCAGCACCGAGAAGCACGATGAATGCGAACATATACCACTGGATTTCCAGCCAGCCATTCGAACTGATGTTGAATGTATAGCGGATGAGAGCATTGCCGGCGCTGACAAGGCAGCAAAACAACACGAGATACCCGGAAAATTTTCCTATGATCTCGCTGAGCCTGTCGACCAGGCTGCTGAAACGAAGCAATACCGCCATTTATCCCCCCGGATGGTTCCTCTTCCATCCTTCTCCTCTTTAGGCGATGTAACAAAACAGTCGTCAAATTGAAAGACGGCGCTTATGCAACTTTCGTTGCTGCGGCGGCGAAGACACAGTAGTCTTGACAGGTGTTCGGTTCGCATCGGACAAATACAGTCGATCAATGATGGGCGAACACGCGGTGGTCGTCCGATGCTTATCTGGGAGGAGCGGGCATGGAACATCATAACAGCGGGCCGGTCGAAACCGGTGCCGAGATGGATTATCGCGAACACGAAAAGACTTACGACCGTTTTCTGGCCGGATCCAAATGGGGTTCCATGGCCGTCGTGGTGCTGCTGATTGCCATGGCCGTCGGGTTTCTGTCGGGCGGAGGTTTCCTCGGCGGCCTGATCGTCTTCATCGTTCTCAATATCGCCGGCGTTTTCCTGCTGCGCTGAGTTTCACGTCATTGCCCTGAAACGACTTCGGCCCCGCTGATACGGGGCCGAGCGCAATGTCGATTTCTCAATCGGCAGATGTTCAGGAAGCGCTGCCGCGTGTGCGGGCGAGGCCGTCCTTGGCCGGCTTGTAGTTCGGATCGAGGCGTGCCGCATGCGAATAGGACTTTGCCGCACGCGCCTTGTCGCCACGGCGCTCATAGACCAGTGCCTGGTTGGCCCAGGATTCGGCGAGCTTGTCATCCAGTTCGATGGCGTGGTTGAAGTCGGCGAATGCGTTTTCGTCGTCGTTCAGCGCCACGTAGGAAACGCCGCGGCCGTTATAGGGTTCGGCCGAGGTCGAGGACAGCGAGATCGCCTTGGAGAAATCGTCGATCGCCTGAGCGTGCTGGCCACGGCTCTGCAGGATCAGGCCGCGTCCGTGATAGGCGCGTCCGTCCGTCGTTTCCAGCTGGATAGCCTTGGTGAAATCGTTGAAGGCATCGTTGGTGCGGCCGGCCTGGCGATAGATGTTGCCGCGGCCGATATAGGCTGCGTCATAGTTCGAATTGATCTGCAGTGCGGCGTTGTAATCGTTTGCTGCTTCAACGGGCTTGCCCATGTTGCGATAGACCAGCGCGCGGTTGGCATAGGCCTGATAGAACTGTGGGTTGAGCTGCAGGGCGCGGTTGAAATCGTCAAGCGCACGACGGAAATCGCCGGCGCGGCCGTAAGCGGAGCCACGAACGTTGTAGCCTTCCGGATCCTGCGGGTTGGCGTTGATGACCGATGTCAGCGAAGCGATGTTCTGTTCAGAGCCCTGGGCGCGATCGACGCGGATCGTGTCCATCGAGGTCACGGTCGACTGGCAGGCGGTCAGCGCGCTGGCGGCGAGCAGGATAAGGGCGATGGGGGCGATGCCGCGACGCCTGCGGGCTGTGGAATGCGAAACACCATTCGAAATGGAGTGAGCGGCAGTCATGGCAGCCATCAGGCGCTTGTCCTCATATGAGCAGGGACGCCGGCCCGAGAAAAAATCACGGCGGACATCCAGACAGAAATCAAAAAGCGGCGGCGTCCGTTAGAGGTCGCCGCCGCTCTTAAGCATGAGAAAACGTCGAAAAGACGACAGATTAGCGAGCCGGGCGCGCAGGACGCGGGGTCTGCGGCAGCAGGCCTTCGCGCTGCATGCGCTTGCGGGCCAGCTTGCGAACGCGGCGAACAGCTTCAGCCTTTTCGCGAACGCGCTTTTCCGAAGGCTTTTCATAGCTTTCGCGCATCTTCATTTCGCGGAAAACGCCTTCGCGCTGCAGCTTCTTCTTGAGAGCGCGGAGAGCCTGATCAACGTTGTTGTCGCGGACTAGTACCTGCACGAGAAATCCCGATCCTTTGGTTTGGTGTCGCCGTTCCTCGACAGGATTTTCGGCGATAAAGTTACGTGCGCGCGGCGTTAACCGTGCGATTTGGCAGCGCTCTTAACAGGGCGGTGGGGTAAAGTCCAGATGTTAACCAGGGCTAACGCGAAAAATCGCCGTTATCAACGGCTTCAGCAGCCGCTACCATACCCTATATTCTTTCAGGAACGCACCTGTCCCCCGTGGACGGTTCGCGGGTAATAGCTTCCCAGACTATTGAACATTTTGGAGATTTTTCATGCGCAGCGCCATATATTCGCAATTCGGAACGCCTTTGAAGGTTTTGACCATCGAAGACAGGCCGGTGCCGCAGCCGGGACCCGGCGAAGTGCGCATCCGTATGGCAATGGCTGCCATCCACAACCATGATCTGCTGACGATAGAGGGCAAGTATGGCAGCCTGCCGGCTCTGCCGGCGGTTGCCGGCACCGAGGCGACGGGGACGGTGGATGCGCTGGGCGAGGGCGTGACGCATCTGAAGATCGGTCAGCGGGTCGCTGTGTCGGGCAAGGGCACATGGGCCGATTATTATCTCGCATCGGCTGCGATGGCGGTGCCGCTGCCCGACTCGATCCATGACACGGCTGCAGCGCAATTGATCTCCATGCCGCTCAGCGCACTGACATTGCTCGATTTCGTCGGCGCCGAAAAGGGCGACTGGCTGATCCAGAACGCTGCCAATGGGGCCGTTGGCAAGACGCTGGCGATGTTTGCAAAGAAGCGCGGCATCCGCGTCGTCAATCTCGTGCGCCGCGACGACGCGGTCAGCGAGCTTGCGGATCTGGGTATCGAGGATGTCGTCTCGACGACGCAGGAAGGCTGGCGAGAGACGGTGCGAGCGATCACCGGCGGCGCGCCGATCAAGGCCGGTGTCGATGGTGTCGGTGGGCCGGCCTCGGGCGAACTGGTGTCCACGCTTGGCGACAACGGCCTGCTGGTGTCCTTCGGCCTGATGTCCGGACAGCCGATGCAGCTTTCGGCCAGCGACATGATTTTCAAGCAGGCGACGGTCAAGGGGTTCTGGCTTGCCAAGATCGCGCCGACGCTGCCTGTCGAAAAATTGAAGAGCATGATCGGCGAGATTGTCGAGAGTGTCGCAAAGGGCGAGGTGGAATTGACCGTTTCCGACGTGTTCGACCTGTCGGACGTGGCGAAAGCGGCCGCTGCGGCGGGGGAAACGGGCCGCAAGGGCAAGGTTCTCATCCGGGGCTGATCGCCGATCGATTTTTCGCCGTGTCGAAACAATCCTCTCATGCGTCGCAAAACAGCCATTGCGGCGCATATTGATTTGCGATGGGTATGACACTACCCAAGTCATTGCGGCCGCAAGGCCCTTGAGGTGGAGCAAAGAAGAGAGGCCAGATGCGCAGATATTCGGTTTTCGCCATCGCACGCGAGGCAATGCGTGCCCATAAGGGCTGGGACCAGCAATGGACCTCGCCAGAACCGCGCTCCGCTTATGATGTCATCATCATCGGTGCCGGCGGTCATGGTCTGGGAGCCGCCTATTATCTCGCCAAGGAACATGGCATCACCAATATCGCGGTGATCGAGAAGGGCTGGCTCGGCGGCGGCAATACCGGCCGCAACACCACCATCATCCGCTCCAACTATCTCTATGAAGAGAGCATGGACATCTACGAGCATTCCCTCAAATTGTGGGAAGGCCTGAGCCAGGATCTCAACTACAACACCATGTATTCGCCGCGCGGCGTGATGATGTTGTCGCACAACATCCACGACCAGCAGTCGTTCAAGCGGCATATCAATGCCAACCGGCTTTACGGCATCGACAACGAGTGGATGACACCGGAACAGGCCAAGGCGTTTGTGCCGGTTCTCGATATCTCGAAAACGGCGCGTTACCCGATCAATGGTGCAGCCCTGCAGCGCCGTGGTGGCACCGCCCGTCATGATGCTGTCGCCTGGGGTTACGCACGCGCAGCCGCCGACCGTGGTGTGCACATCATCCAGAATTGCGAAGTCACCGACATCCGTCGCGGCCCGGCTGGCGAAGTGCAGGGTGTCGAGACCTCCAAGGGTTTCATCGGCGCCAAGAAGATCGGCGTTTCCGCTGCCGGCCATTCGTCGGTGGTGATGGAAATGGCGGGGGTACGCGTGCCGTTGCATTCCAACCCATTGCAGGCGCTGGTGTCCGAACCGTTGAAGCCGATCTTCCCCTGCGTGGTCATGTCCAACACCGTGCATGCCTATATCTCGCAGTCCGACAAGGGCGAGCTGGTCATCGGCGCCGGTACCGACCAGTACAACTCCTATAGCCAGACCGGCGGCCTGCAGATCATCACGCATACGCTCGATGCCATCTGCGAACTGTTTCCGATCTTCCGCCGCGTGAAAATGATGCGCCAGTGGGGCGGCATTACCGACAACACGCCGGATCGTTCGCCGATCCAGGGCGTGACGCCGGTGCCGGGCCTGTTCGTCAATTGCGGCTGGGGTACAGGCGGTTTCAAGGCGACGCCGGGATCTGCCAACCTGTTCGCGCATCTGATTGCCAAGGGCGAACCGCATCGTCTGGCTGCGGGCCTCAACCTCGACCGTTTCCGT
This sequence comes from Neorhizobium sp. BT27B, assembly GCF_050455485.1. Classification (NCBI taxonomy): domain Bacteria; kingdom Pseudomonadati; phylum Pseudomonadota; class Alphaproteobacteria; order Hyphomicrobiales; family Rhizobiaceae; genus Neorhizobium; species Neorhizobium sp. BT27B. The sequence goes on from NZ_JBCIYT010000002.1 coordinate 358,896, forward strand.
ACCGGCCGCCTGATCGACGAAGCGGCCGCTGCCGCCGTCGCGCATTGATAAATAGGGGATAGACCAGATGCTTTTGATCCATTGCCCCTATTGCGAGGAAGAGCGTTCCGAGCTGGAATTCCGCTGGGCCGGCGAAGCACATATCGCCCGGCCGGAAAATATCGCGGCTATTTCTGACGAAGAATTCGCCGAATACTTTTTCCTGCGCAACAACGAAAAAGGCGTCACCTACGAACGGTGGCGGCATATCCATGGCTGCGGTCGCTTCTTCAACGCGGCGCGCGATACGGTGAGCGACAAGTTCCTGATGACCTACAAGGCAGGCCTTCCGAAACAGCCTATCCCCGCTGCGACAAAAGCCGAGGCGATTGCCGAGGAAAAGACTGTAGAAACGTGGGAACAGACGGAAGGAGACGCCCGATGAGCGCATCCTCCAATTCCGGCGCATTCCGCATCAAGGGCGCTGGTCGCCTGACGCCGGCGCGCACCGCTCGTTTCACCTTCGACGGCAAGACCTATACGGCGCTTGAAGGCGATACGGTCGCCTCCGCGCTTCTGGCGCATGGCGTGCATCTGCTTGGCCGTTCGTTCAAATATCACCGTCCGCGCGGCATTCTTTCGGCTGGACCGGAAGAGCCGAATGCGCTCCTCGACGTGTCGCGTGATGCATCCCGCCGTCAGCCGAACGTGCGTGCTACCGTGCAGGAAGTGTTCGATGGCGCAAAGATCGCCTCGCAGAACCGCTGGCCGTCGCTGAAACATGATATCGGCGCTTTCAACGATCTGCTGTCGCCGTTCTTCGCCGCCGGATTTTACTACAAGACTTTCATGTGGCCGAAGGAAGCCTGGCACAAACTCTATGAGCCGATCATCCGCCGTGCGGCCGGTCTCGGCGAAGCGCCGAAGGAAGGCGATACCGACCATTACGCCAGCCGCTACGAACATTGCGACGTGCTGATCGCCGGTGCCGGCGTGGCTGGTCTGACGGCAGCACTCTCTGCTGCCGCGACCGGTGCAAAGGTCATCCTTGTCGATGAACAGCCGGAAGTGGGCGGTGCGCTGCATTTCGACTCATCGACCGAGATCGATGGCAAGAACGGTTTTGACTGGGCGCAAGGCGTTGCTGCCAAGCTGAAGGCCATGCCGAATGTCACCGTGCTCAATCGCACCACGGTATTCGGTTATTACAATCACGGTTTCCTCGGGCTTGCCGAACGTGTCACCGACCATCTGGCCCTGCCTTCGAAGGAGCTGCCGCGCGAACGTCTGTGGCAGGTGCGGGCAAAGAAGGTGATCCTCGCGACCGGTTCGATCGAGCGCCACATGGTGTTCGCCAACAATGACCGTCCCGGCATCATGCTCGCCTCGGCTGCGCGGACCTTTCTCAACCATCACGGTGTTGCCGTCGGTCGCGCGGTGGCCGTCTACACGGCGCATGACAGTGCTTATGAGGCGGCATTCGACCTGAAACGTGCCGGTATCGATGTGGTTGCCATCATCGACAATCGTCAGGTATCCGGTGAAGCGGTGCTGGCCGAGGCCCGTTCTCTCGGCATCGAGGTTCTGCTGTCGCATTCCGTGCTCGATACGGCGGGTCGCCATCGCGTCTCTTCGATCACCGTTGCCCGCAATGGCGAGAAGAATAGCCGCAAGCTCAAGGTCGATGCGCTGCTGGTCTCGGCCGGCTGGACGCCCTCCGTGCATCTGTTTTCGCAATCGCGCGGAAAACTGCGGTTTGATGCCGAAAGCGACCGCTTCCTGCCGGATATCTATGCGCAGGACTGCATCTCGGTCGGCGCCTGCAACGGCACCGACGACCTTTCGACGCTGATCGGCGAGGCGCTGTCGGCTGGTGCCGAAATGGCCGGGCATAAGGGCGCGGCGAGCATAGACGCCATCGCCTTTGCCGGCTCCAATCTCTATGAGTGGACGGGCGGCATGATCGGTGCGGCCGAAGGGGCCGGGCCTGATACGGCGGTCAAGGCCTTTGTCGATTTCCAGCATGACGTGACCGCCAAGGACATCCGCCTTGCCGTGCGCGAAGGCATGCATTCGATCGAGCATATCAAGCGCTTCACCACCAATGGCATGGCGTCCGATCAGGGCAAGCTGTCCAATATGCATGGCTTGGCAATCGCCTCGGAAATGCTCGGAAGGCCGATCCCGCAGGTGGGCCTCACCACGTTCCGTGCACCGTATACGCCGGTGACCTACGGCACGCTGGTGGCGCATTCGCGTGGCGAGCTTTTCGATCCGGCCCGCAAGACGCCGATGCACCATCTCGAAGCGGCCGAAGGTGCCGAATTCGAGGATGTCGGAAACTGGAAACGCGCCTGGTATTTTCCAAAGCGCGGCGAGGATATGCATGCTGCCGTCAACCGCGAGTGCAAGACGGTGCGTGATGTCGGCGGCGTGTTCGATGCCTCGACGCTCGGCAAGATCGAGGTGGTCGGGCCGGATGCGGCGCAGTTCCTCAACCTGCTCTACACCAATGCATGGGACACGCTGAAACCGGGCAAAAGCCGTTACGGCATCATGACCCGTGAAGACGGTTTCATCTATGACGATGGCGTCGTCGGGCGTCTGGCCGAAGATCGTTTCCATGTGACGACGACGACCGGCGGTGCGCCGCGCGTGTTGCAGCATATGGAAGATTATCTGCAGACGGAATTCCCCGATCTCAAGGTCTGGCTGACCTCGACCACCGAACAATGGGCGGTCATCGCCGTTCAGGGTCCGAAGGCGCGCGATATCATCGCGCCGTTCGTCGAGGGTCTCGACATCTCCAACGAAGCCTTTGCGCATATGAGTGTTGCCGAGTGCACGGTCATGGGTGTGGCCGCACGTCTGTTCCGTGTGTCGTTCACGGGTGAGGTCGGTTTTGAAGTCAACGTGCCGGCCGATTTCGGTCCGGCGGTGTGGTCGGCGATCTGGGAACGCGCGCAGTCGCTCGGCGCCTGCCTTTACGGCACCGAGACGATGCACGTGCTGCGTGCCGAAAAGGGTTATCTCATCGTCGGTCAGGATACCGATGGCACGGTCACCCCGGACGATGCGGGCTACGGTTGGGCCGTTTCCAAGAAGAAGACCGACTTTGTCGGCATCCGCGGCCTGAAACGCCCGGATCTGGTGCGCACCGGTCGCAAGCAACTGGTCGGGCTTCTGACGAAGGATCCGAACGAGGTGCTGGAGGAGGGCGGCCAGATCGTTGCCGATCCGAACCAGCCGAAACCGATGACCATGCTTGGGCATGTCACGTCTTCCTACTGGTCGGAAAATCTCGGACGCTCGATTGCCATCGCTCTGGTGGCCGGTGGCCGCGACAAGATGGGGCAGCGGCTTTACGTGCCGATGAAGGATAAGGTGATCGAGGTCGAAGTCACCGACGTGGTGTTCGTGGATAAGGAAGGAGGCCGTATCAATGGTTGAGGTCGCAACAAGAACCCTTCCGCTTTCCGGCGTTCACGGCGGTTCGTCCAAGGTGCGGCTGGAGCCGGCAGCACCTGCCGCGCGCATCAACCTGCGGGTTCGTGCCGAAGACGTGGCGGCGCTGTCTGCAGCGCTTGGCGTCGATCTGCCGGTCAGGCCGAAGACGTCGGCATCCGCCAATGGTCGCACCGCGCTCTGGATCGGGCCGGATGAATGGCTGGTGATTGCCGAAGGCAATACGGATATCGGCAGCATGCTGGTGGCGGCGGCCGCCAAATCCGGCGCGTTGCATTCGGCCACCGACGTGTCCCATCGTAACACGGCGATCCTCGTCTCCGGCGCCGGAGCGGCTGCGGCCATCAATACCGGTTGCCCGCAGGACCTGTCGCTGCAGGCATTTCCTGTCGGTGCATGCTCGCGCACCATCTTTGGCAAGGTGGAGATCGTTCTGCTGAGAACCGCCGAAGATGCTTTCCGGGTCGAGGTCTGGCGGTCGTTTTCGGATTATGCGTTTGGGATGCTGGCGGAAGGCGCGAGGGACGCGGCGCTCTGAGGGCGCCGCTGACGGTCACTCACCGGGTTGGCGGTTCTTGCGTCTTTGCCTGCGATCCAGATCCCACTCGTGCAGTTGGGCTGCAACAAACGCCAATACGACAATTCCCGCAGGTAGAACGATCGAATAGAAAAACCAGAAGTCCATTACGCAAGCCTCCTGAGTATTCGTCTCGCACGATAATGTAGTGCTATCGCGCCGAGAAACCAAGCTGTGAGCGTCACGGTCATGCGCAATGTCGACAACGTGCTGAAGACTGCAAGGCTATAAGCGTAACCCGCAAGTGGCGTCGCTATTCCCACAGTAAAACATGCTGTCGAGGCGCGATCCAGCGCATTCGCCAGCAGCTTGGTCTGCTCGATTTCTGCCGGATCAAGTCTACTCATCATTACATCCCTAAAATACAAACGCAATCATAGGGTGTGTTTGGGTGCTGTCAAATGTGGGCGAGCGACCGCATGATCTTGCTTGTCACCACCCCTTCCACTTCACCCACCGTCCGTGAAAATCGACGCGTCCCAGTTCGCGTTTTTCTCCGCCCGGCCAGATCTGCAGGCTGATTGTCGCGCCGTCTTGTCTGTCGTCGGCTTCCATCTGCAGGCGGGCGAGCGGCGTGCTTTTGGTGGCGCGGTTGCCGGCTTCGGTAATGGTGGCTTCGCCGCGGGCGCGTAAAGCTGCCGGCAGATATTGCCAGGCGATCGAGTGGTAGATGACGCGCACCGCGCCGGTCGGTGGTTTCACCAGTTCGCGCGGCAGCCATTCCAGCGCATCGGCACGTTCTACCGGCGGCGGATCACCGACGGCGAGGTCAAGCGCGGCCGAGAGGCGTTGCAGACGGTCCGGCTGGTCGGCCCAGACATAGGACATCAGTCGCAGCCGGTCTTCTGCGGATGTCACGTCTAGCGGGTTGAGGTCACAGCCGAGGCGGCTGGCGATGGTGATCTCCGCATCGGGTGGCGGCGGCCCCTGCCAGTCGGGTTGCAACAGCACGGGGGAGGCGGGATCGCCCCATTCGAAACCGCCGAGATTGTAGCGATACCGGTCCCATTGCAGGTTGAGGCCGGCGCTTGCGCCGACTTCCAGCAGATCCAGCGGTTTTTCGAAGATTTCGGCGATGGTGAGAAAACCGGGCAGAAGCGCGTTGCAGCGGCGGATTTCATTGGTCTGCGGGGCCGATTGCAGCCGCTGGATGATGAAATCGCCATGCGCTTCGAAGGCGCCGGTAATGGCCTGCCAGAGCGTGTCGTCATCGGTTTCCTGCGGCGGATAGACGGCTTTCAGCGCTTCATCCTGACCCGACAGAACAAGTGCATGCAAGGAGCCGGCCAGCCGCAAGGGTATGAGATCGTTGTTGATCGAGGCATCACCCGGCCAGTCCAGAACAGCGCTGCCGACAGCGGTGCCATGGTCCAGTCGTTCAGCGGCGAGGCGGCACAGATGCGCGACAAAGGGTGATCCAAGCTCCGTCGCAGCCTTGACCTGCTTGCGAAAAGCATCGCGCACGGCGTTTTCACGATCCATCTCAAGGGTCATGTGTTTCTTCCTGCTGTCCTTAAAGGGATAGGTCGAGCCGCTTTTCCCGATCGATATAATCGCGTTGTTTGTCGGTGATGTAATCGCGCACGATCGGAGCGGCATCGCGCTTGCGCGACAGCTGCATGTGAAAGACCATCTGGCTGCCGGTGCGGAACATCATCTCGGCGCTGATCAGATAAAATTCCCACATGCGGGTAAAACGCTCGTCGTAAAGCGCGATCACCTTGTCGCGGTTGGCCTGAAAACGCGCGTTCCAGTGGGCGAGCGTCGTGGCGTAATGCACCCGCAGAACCTCCACATCGGTCACCCACAGGCTGTTCTGTTCTACAACCTCGAACACTTCGGAGAGCGCCGGCGAATAGGCGCCCGGAAAGATGTATTTGCGCAGCCATGGGCTTGCCATGCCCGGCGGGCTCATATGGCCGATCGAGTGCAGAACCATGACGCCGTCATCCGGCATCAACGTATTGATCTTGGAAAAGAACTCGTCGTAGTGGTGCACGCCGACATGTTCGAACATGCCGACCGAGACGATGCGGTCGAATTTTTCCGTGACGTCGCGATAGTCGCGCAGCTCGAATTTGACGCGGTCGGCCAGACCCGCTTTCTGGGCCCGTTCCGATGCCAGCGCCTGCTGTTCCTTCGACAGCGTCACGCCCAGAACCTGCACGTCTTCGAGGCTCGCGAGATAGAGCGCCAGATCGCCCCAGCCGCAGCCGATATCCAGCACTTTCATGCCCGGTTTCAGGCCGAGTTTTGCCGCCAGCAATCGCAGCTTGTTGCGTTGCGCCTGTTCCAGCGTTTCGCCGTCCTCGCGAAAATAGGCGCAGGAATACAGCATGTTGTCGTCGAGGAAGAGTTTGTAGAATTCGTTGCCGAGATCGTAGTGGTGGGCGACGTTCTGTTGGGCCTGCCCCTTGCGGTTGGACTGCTGGCGTTTGCGGAATTTCATCTTGATGGCCCGCAGCGCCTTTTGCAGTGGATAGGAGCCGAGCGACAGGCGGTTCACCGAAAACAGCGTCAAGAAATCCTGCAGCGTCGAGCCTTCCTCAAAGCGCATCGTGCCGTCCATATAGGCTTCGCCGGCCGCGAGTTCGGGATTGAAAACGAGGCTCTTGTAAAGCTTTGGATCGGTCAGCCGCATGGTGACCTCGAGACCCGGCGTGCCGGAGAAGATGTGGCGCTTGCCGTCGGCATCGATGACCGTCAGCTTGCCTTTGCGGATAAAGGATTTCATCATATGCGAGAGAGGAAACATGCAGCCTCCTGAGCCGGGGATGAATATCCCGAGCCTAACATCGCAATGGCTTGGCGTGCATCAGAAAATTGCGGTTTGCTTATCTCAGGCGTCCTCGGGCCGGTCCTTTGGATCGAACTGCACGATCGTCGTCCAGCTGCCGGTCAGCGCCGGCTTTTTTTCGTTCTCGATCTCGATCAAGATATCATAGGTGGTCATCAGCATGGCGGCACCGCGAAAGCGCGCTTCCTTCAGCGTGAAATGGCAGCGGATGCGGCTGCCGGTCTTGACCGGCGAGCCGAAGCGGATGTGATCGAAGCCGTAATTGAGGCCCATCGTCTGTTCACGGATCACCGGCAGGCTGTCGTAGTTCATCGTCGACAACAGCGACAGCGTCAGAAACCCATGGGCGATGGTGCCGCCGAACGGGCTCTCGCTCGCGGCGCGTTCAGGGTCGACATGGATGAACTGGTGGTCGTCGGTGGCATCGGCAAAGGTGTCGATCATCGTCTGGTCGACGGTGATCCAGCTGGACACGCCGATTTCCGTTCCGACGAGATCGCTTACATCCCTCAACGAAATTTCACGCGGCATGGATTTCTCTTTCGGATGGCAGGTGATTCCCGGCAAGTATCGCCAAGCTTTGCACACATCACATGGCGCAAAAAGCGATTTGCTGGCCGCAGGCTGGATCAGGCCTCGAGTGCGAAGCTGACGGACCGTGGCGGCAGCTCCATTCTAGTGATTGTGCCGGCATATGCCAGCGTTCTCCAGTTGTTTCCGGGCAGATCGGCAGCGACCGTTTCGTGGCCACGGTTGAACAGCACGGCGACACGGACGTTGCGCCCGCTGTCACGGTCCGGCTTGGCAAGCACCATGGTCAGCGTTGCCGCATCGCCGCGTTGCCAGTCCTCGACCGTCATTGCTGCACCGCTGGCGGAAAACCATGCGACATCGTCTGCGCCGGTCAGGAACGCCGTGTCGGCAAAGGCCGGAAAACGCCTGCGCATGCGCGCAAGAAAAGCGGTATGGGCGATGATGGCCGGATCGAGTTTTGCCCAGTCGACCCAGGTGATGGCATTGTCCTGGCAATAGGCGTTGTTGTTGCCGCGCTGCGAGCGCCCGCCTTCGTCACCCGCCGTCAGCATCACCGTGCCACGGCTGGCAAACAGCGTGGAGAGCAGGGCGATCACGTCGCGGCGGCGATTGTCGAGGATGTTTGGGTCTTCGGTCGCGCCTTCTGTGCCGTTGTTCCATGACAGGTTTTCGCCGTGGCCGTCGCGGTTGTCCTCGCCGTTTGCCTCGTTGTGCTTGTGCTGATGGGAAACGAGATCCATCAGCGTAAAGCCGTCATGGGCGGCGAGGAAATTGACGCTGCGGGTTTCGGTGAGGCCGTGGCGGGAAAAAATCTCGGAGGAGCCGGCAAGAGCGCTCGCCAGCGTGCCGGTCAGGCCATGGTCACCCCGCCAGTAGCGACGGATATCGTCGCGGGCGCGGTCGTTCCATTCGAGGAAGGGGGCTGGAAAATTGCCGAGCTGGTAACCGCCGGGGCCGATATCCCAGGGTTCGGCGATCATGATGCGGTCGGTCATAACGTCGTCGGCGAGGATGGCTGAAAGCGTGCCGCCATCGCGCACAAAAGCGTTTGCCGTGCGGCCGAGCACCGGGGCGAGGTCGAAACGGAAACCGTCGATACCGGCTTCGGACACGAAATGGCGCAGCGTGTCGATGATCAGTCGCTGCACCACCGGATGGTCGCAGGCAACCGTGTTGCCGGTGCCGGTGTCGTTCACCAGCACATCGGGCGCATCCGGCAGATGGCGGTAATAGGAAAGGTTGTCGAGGCCGCGCATGGAAAGCGTCGCGCCGTAACGGTCGCTTTCGCCGGTGTGGTTGAACACGAGGTCGAGAATGGTGCCGATGCCGGCATCGTGCAGTTTCGCCACCGTCTCGCGTAGCTCGGTGATGCCGCCGGGGCAGAGGCGCGGATCGAGCGCCATGAAGGCGACGGGATTGTAACCCCAGCCGTTGGTTAGGCCCAGCGGGGGCAGATGGCGTTCGTCGATCCAGGCGGTGATCGGCATCAGTTCGATGGCATCGACGCCGATTTTCTGGAGATGCGCGATGATGGCGGGGTGGGCGAGTGCGGCGATGGTGCCACGCTGTTCTTCCGGCACATCCGGGTGCAGCATGGTGAAGGGGCGCACGGCGACTTCATAGACAAAACCGCCGGGTTTGAATTTTGGTGACGTGACGTTGATGGGGGCGGCCGGCGTGAGGATGGCTTTTGGCACGATATCGGCGGTGTCTTCGCCAAAACGCATCAGCCGGACATCGTGGCGGAAGGGGCGGTCGAGTTCGCGGGCGTAGGGGTCGACGAGGAGTTTTGACGGATCGAACCAGAGGCCGTGATCGGGATCGTAAGTGCCGTGGGCGCGAAAACCGTAACGCTGGCCGGCGGTGATGCCGGGAAGGGTGATGTGGTGGATGCCCTCATTACCGCGGATGAGCGTGTGGCGGGCGGTTTCGGTGTCGTTGTCGAACAGGCAGAGTTCGATCTTTTCGGCGGTCGAGGACCAGATGGCGAAGTGCGTGCCATCAGGGGTGAGGGTGGCGCCGAGGGGATAAGTGTGTGGCATTATGAGGTGTACCCCCCTCTGCCTTGCCAGGCATCTCCCCCACAAGGGGGGAGATCGGCTGGGGGCACGATCCTCGTTTCATCTCGATCGCTGAGATTATCGCGGACGCCGAGGAAAGAGAAAGGCGGGGCATCGCCACGTCCGATCTCCCCCCTTGTGGGGGAGATGCCCGGCAGGGCAGAGGGGGGCAGCGACATCCGTCGACCTTTCGTTTTCAGTAGCAAGAACCTCAGGTAATCACCGTCGGGGCATCACGGCCCGAACGCTTTTTCAGCTCGGAAATCTCGTCCGCTACCGCGATCAGGTCGGCCAAAGCCTCCTGCGTTTCGATGGCGTGACGGGATGCGTCCGGCTCGTAACGTTCGACGTAGAGGCGGATGGTGGCGCCCGAGGTGCCGGTGCCGGACAGACGGAAAACCACGCGGCTGCCGCCTTCGAACAGGACGCGCACGCCCTGGTTCTTGGACACCGAGCCATCGACCGGATCGTTATAGGCAAAGTCGTCGGCAGCGGCGACCTTCAGATTGCCGAATGCCTGGCCGGGAAGGGAGCTAAGCTTTTCGCGCAGGGCGGCAATCATGCCGTTGGCGGCGTCGCTGTCGACCTCTTCATAGTCGTGACGCGAATAGTAGTTGCGGCCGTATTCGGCCCAATGTTTGGTGACGATGTCGTAGGCGCTTTCCTTGCGCACGGCCAGAATGTTCAGCCAGAACAGCACGGCCCACAAACCATCCTTCTCACGCACGTGATCCGATCCGGTGCCAAAGCTTTCCTCGCCGCAGATGGTTGCCTTGCCGGCGTCGAGCAGGTTGCCGAAGAATTTCCAGCCGGTCGGCGTCTCATACATGCCGATGCCGAGTTTTTCCGCCACGCGGTCGGCGGCGGCGCTGGTCGGCATGGAGCGGGCGATGCCGGCAATGCCCTTGGCATAACCCGGTGCCAGCGTCGCGTTGGCGGCGATGATCGCAAGGCTGTCGGAGGGGGTGACGAACATGTTCTTGCCGACCACCATGTTGCGGTCGCCATCGCCATCGGAAGCGGCGCCGAAATCCGGGCCGGTCGGGCTCATGACGTCGTCATAAAGCTCCTTGGCGTGGACGAGGTTCGGGTCCGGGTGATGGCCGCCAAAATCCGGCAGCGGCGTGGAATTGCGCACCGAACCAGCCGGAGCGCCAAGACGCTTTTCGAGGATTTCCACGGCGTAAGGGCCGGTGACGGCGCCCATACTGTCGATCACGACCTTGAAGCCGCCGGCAATCAGCGCCTTGATCGCCGGGAAGTCGAACAGTTCTTCCATCAGGATGACGTAGTCGGTGACCGGATCGACCACTTCCACCGTCATACCCGCGAGATCGAAAGTGCCGATCTTGTCGAGATCGATATCGGCGACCTCGGCGATCTTGTAGGTATCGATGACCTGCGTGCGGGCAAAGATCGCGTCGGTGATCTTTTCAGGTGCCGGGCCGCCATTGCCGATATTGTACTTGATGCCAAAGTCTTCGGTCGGGCCGCCGGGATTGTGGCTGGCCGACAGAACGATGCCGCCGAACGCCTTGTATTTGCGGATGAGGTTGGAGGCGGCGGGGGTGGACAGAATGCCGCCCTGGCCGACCATGACCTTGCCGAAGCCGCTAGCTGCCGCCATTTTCAGCGCCTTCTGGATGACTTCGCGGTTGTAATACCGGCCGTCGCCGCCGATCACCAGCGTCTTGCCGTCAAACCCTTCGAGGCTGTCGAAGATCGCCTGGATGAAGTTTTCGGCGTAGTTCTCCTGCTGGAAAACCGGAACCTTTTTACGCAGGCCCGAGGTGCCTGGCTTCTGGTCCTTGTAGGGCGTGGTGGAGACGGTCTTGAACATGATCATCCTTTATTTGCAATGAGGCGGGCGTAGAGGTCGGCGTAAAGGCCGGCGCTCTTGTCCCAGGAGACATCCGATTTCATGCCCTGCTTCTGCATGGCCGACCAGATCTTGGGGCTCTGGTAGAGACCGACAGTGCGCCTGATGGCGCGGCGCAGGTTATCGGTGGTGACGGCGTTGAAGGACACGCCGGTGGCTGCTCCGGCCGATATTGCGGCCGGGTTGGCATCGATGACGGTATCGTTGAGACCGCCGGTGCGGCTGACCACCGGCACACAGCCGTAGCGCAGGCCGTAAAGCTGGGTCAGTCCGCAGGGTTCGAAACGGGATGGAATGAGAATGGCATCGGAGCCGGCCTGCATCAGGTGCGACAGCGGCTCGTCATAACCACGGTTGATGGCGATGCGGCCATGATGGCGGGTGGCTGCGGCAGAGAGTGCCTGTTCCAACGCCGGATCGCCGGAGCCGAGCACGGCGAGGCGGGCGCCCATGGCGACGATCTCGTCGGCAAGGTCGGCCAGCACATCCATGCCCTTCTGCATGGTCAGGCGCGAGATGACGCAGAACAACGGACCATCATCCTCGTCGAGGCCGAAGCGGGCTTCGACGGCGCGCTTGTTGGCGCTGCGGGCCTTCAGGGTCGAGGCGCTGTAATGGGTGGGCAGGTCTGCGTCGGCGCGCGGGTCCCAGACATCGGTATCGATGCCGTTGACGATGCCGGACAAGTGTTCGGAACGGGCGGCGAGCAGGCCTTCTAGGCCCATGCCGAATTCCGGCGTGAGGATCTCCTCGGCATAGGTCGGGCTGACGGTGTTGATCGCCCAGGCTGCCTGCAAGCCGGCTTTCAAGTAACCGACGCCGCCATAAAACTCGACGCCGTCGATATCATAGGCATGCGCCGGCAGGCCGATATGCGGCAGAATGCTGGCGTCGAAGCGGCCCTGAAAGGCGATGTTGTGGATGGTGATCAGGCTCGGCAGTTCCGGGCCGTCACTGTAGCGCATATAGGCGGGAACCAGACCGGCCTGCCAGTCATGCACATGCACGAGATCCGGCTGCCAGCCGTCCATCTCGCCCGCCGCAATCCGCGCGGCGGCCAGCGACAGGGCGGCGAAGCGGCGCCAGTTGTCGGCATGGTCGGCGCCGGTCGCATCGGCGTAAGGGCCGCCGGGGCGGTCGAACAGTTCCGGCGCGTCGAGGATCAGAAGGTCGAGGCCGTCGATCCGGGTTTCGATGATATCGGCGGAGACGCCGAGCAGATCGTCGAAATGCAGGCTCAGCGTGGTGTCGCCCCGTAGCTTGGCCATCACGGCGGGATAACCGGGGATGAGCGTTCTGGTGGCGACGCGATAATGTTTCAGCGCAAGCGGAAGCGCACCGGCCACATCGGCAAGCCCGCCGGTTTTCACCAGCGGGTAGAGTTCGGATGCGACGGCCAGAACCTGCATTTTCGTCTTCAAAACCCCGTTTCGTCTCAGATGTCGAGCTTGTCGATCATCTTCTGGGTGATCAGGCAGATCCCGCCCTCGCTGCGCCGGAAACGCTTTGCGTCGATCTCGGGATCCTCGCCGACTACCAGTCCTTCCGGAATGGTTACACCGGCATCGATGACGACATTGCGAAGCTGGGCATGCCGTCCGATACGCACATTCGGCAGGATTACGGCACCGTCGAGGCGCGAATAGGAATTGGCGCGCACGCCTGTGAACAACAGGCTGCGGTTCAGCGACGAGCCGGAAATGATGCAATCGCCCGAAACGACCGAGGAGATTGCCGAGCCGCGGCGGTCTTCGTCGTCATGCACGAATTTCGCTGGCGGGGTGACTTCCTGATAGGTCCAGATCGGCCAGGACTTGTCGTAGATATCAAGCGTCGGCACGATGGCCGTCAGGTCGACATTCGCCTGCCAGTAGGCATCGATGGTGCCGACATCGCGCCAATAGGGCTCGCGCTCGAAATCGGAACGCACACAGCTGTCGGCAAATCGGTGGGCGACGGCTTTGCCATTGGCGACGATGTGAGGAATGATGTCCTTGCCGAAATCGCGGCTGGAATTCGGATCGGCGGCATCGCGTTTCAGCGCCTCGATCAGGAATTTGGTGTGAAAGACGTAGATGCCCATCGAGGCCAGCGCATGATCCGGATCGCCGGGAATGCTCGGCGGATCGGCGGGCTTTTCGACGAAATCGATGATCTCGTCCTTGGCGTTGACATGCATGACCCCGAAGGCCACGGCTTCCATGCGCGGCACTTCCAGGCAGCCGACGGTGACGTCGGCACCGGAATCGACGTGCTGCTGCAGCATCAACTCGTAGTCCATCTTATAGACGTGGTCGCCGGCAAGGATGACCATGTATTCGACGCCATGGTCCTGGATGATGTCGATGTTCTGGTAAACGGCGTCGGCCGTGCCTTCGTACCACTGAGTTTCGGAGACGCGCTGCGAGGCCGGCAGGATGTCGAAACTTTCGTTACGCTCGGGACGGAAAAAATCCCAGCCGCGCTGCATGTGGCGGATCAGCGAATGCGCCTTGTACTGGGTGGCGACGCCAATGCGGCGAATGCCGGAATTGAGCGCGTTGGACAGCGCGAAATCAATGATGCGGGTCTTGCCGCCGAAATAGACGGCTGGTTTCGCGCGCCGGTCGGTCAGTTCCTTCAGGCGGCTGCCGCGGCCGCCGGCCAGAACATAGGCCATGGCATCACGTGCGAGTGGTTGAACGCGTTTCGTGGTCATTTCATCCTCCCCAAATTTCGACTTCTTGTCCGCTAGACGTCTTTGTTCTGTCTTTGCCGCAAAACCGCTCCACACGATCTTGCGGCGGCAGCCGTTATTCCAGTTCCAGCATGATCGTCGCCAAGGGCGGCAGCGTCACTTCGGCAGAGATCGTGCCTCCCGCATCGACCGCCTGCACGCGTCCGCCATTGCCCTTGCCGCTGCCACCATAGATCTCGGCATCGGTATTGAGTATTTCGCGCCAGCGGCCGGCATTCGGCAAGGGAATTCGGTAGTTTTCGCGGTAAGCGGGCGTAAAATTGCAGATCACCGCCACCGGCTTCTCTCCCGGCGACATTCTCAGCCACGCATAAACCGAATTGTCGTCGTCATCGACGATCAGCCAGCGGAACCCTTCGCCCTCGCAATCGCGCGCATGCAGCGCCGGTTTCGAGCGGTAGCAGAAGTTCAGGTCGCGGATCAGCCGGCGCATGCCCTCGTGCATGTTGTACTGAAGCAGATTCCAGTCGAGTGCGCGCTCCTCGCTCCATTCGCTCCACTGGGCAAATTCCTGGCCCATGAACAGCAGCTTCTTGCCGGGATAACCCCACATCAGGCCGTAATAGGCGCGCAGATTGGCAAATTTCTGCCAGTCGTCGCCGGCCATCTTGGCAATCATCGAGCCCTTGCCGTGCACCACTTCGTCATGGCTGATCGGCAGCACGAAATTTTCGGAAAAAGCGTAGACGAGGCCAAAGGTCAGTTCGCTGTGGTGGAACTTTCGGTGCACCGGATCGCGGCCCATATAGGACAGCGTGTCGTGCATGAAACCCATGTTCCACTTGAAGCCGAAACCCAGCCCGCCTTCATGCACCGGCGCCGAAACTTTCGGCCAGGACGTGCTCTCTTCCGCGATGGTCATGACGCCGGGATGGGCGCCGTAGGAGAGAGAATTCATCTTCTGCAGAAAACGCACGGATTCGAGGTTTTCGCGGCCGCCATATTCGTTCGGCACCCATTCGCCGTGGCGGCGGGAATAGTCGAGATAGAGCATCGAGGCGACGGCATCGACGCGCAACCCGTCGAGGTGGAATTTTTCCGACCAGTAGAGCGCGTTGTTGATCAGATACGACAGAACCTCGACGCGGCCAAAATTGTAGATCGCGGTGTTCCAGTCGGGATGGTAGCCCTGACGCGGGTCGGCATGTTCGTAGAGTGCTGTACCGTCGAAATGGCGAAGGCCATGCGCATCGGTCGGAAAATGCGCCGGCACCCAGTCGAGAATGACGCCGATGCCGACCTTGTGGCAGCCGTTGACGAAACGGGCAAAACCTTCCGGTTCGCCGAAGCGGGCGGAGGGGGCGTAGAGACCGGTCGTCTGGTAACCCCATGACGGATCATAGGGATGTTCGGTGATCGGCAGGAATTCGATATGGGTAAAACCCATGTCGGTGACGTAAGGGATCAGCTGCGAGGCAAGCTCGTCCCAAGAGAGGAAGGAGCCATCGTCGCGGCGCTGCCATGAGCCGGCATGCACTTCGTAGATGGAAATCGGCTGACGGCGGTGGTCGGCCTTTTCCCAATGCTCGCGGTGGGCGGCGTCTTCCCATTTCTGCTCGAGTTCCGGCGTGGTGACGGAAGCCGTTTTCGGGCGCATTTCGGCGCGGCGGGCATAGGGATCCGCCTTCAGCGGCAGAAGCGTGCCATCGGCACCAACGATCTCGTATTTGTAGGCGGAACCGGTGCGTACGTCGGGCGCAAAGATTTCCCAGATGCCGGTATCCTGCCGCAAACGCATGACGTGGCGGCGGCCGTCCCAGTTGTTGAACTCGCCAACCACCGACACGCGCTGCGCATTCGGTGCCCAGACGGCAAAGTGAAACCCTTCGACGCCTTCATGTTTTAAAGGATGCGCGCCCATCCTGTCGAACAGGCGCAGATGCGAGCCTTCGCGCAGCAGATAATCGTCCATGGGGCCAAGAACAGGGCCAAAGGAATAGGGGTCGGTGACCGCCCATTCGACATCGCCGCGGGCGGCGCGGTAGCGCAGCGGCTGCTGGCTGGTGAGCGGCAGCATGCCTTCGAAATAACCGGCTTCGTGGCGCAGTTTCAGCTCGCCGAGATCCTTGCCGTCGAGGGTGAGCACGATGGCTTCCTCGGCGCCGGGAATGAAGCAGCGGGCGATAAATCCCTCGCCGATCTGGTGGACACCCAGAACGGCGAAGGGATTGGTGTGTTTGCCATTGATGATCGCCTCGATCTCGGAGAGAGGAATCTCACCGGGAGCGCGGGTCTCGTTGCGAGCGCCGGCTTCCCCGAGATCTTTGGGCGATTTGGTCATATGGCTCTCCAGATTTCCGTCGCATATTGACGGATGGTGCGGTCGGATGAGAACCAGCCCATCCGGGCCGTGTTGCGGATCGTCTTGGAATACCAGGACGTCTGATCGGTCCAGATCTGGTCGACATCGCGCTGTGCTTTTGCATAGGCGTCGAAATCGGCGGCAACCAGGAACCAGTCGTTGTTGTAGATACCGTCCATCAGGGCGGTGAAGCGGTTGCGGTCATCCGGCGAGAAGACACCGGACGAAATGGCGGCCAGCGCCTGCGACAGTTCGCGCGAACCCTCGATGACTTCGCGCGGATTGTATTCGCCGGCGCGCAGGTTGGTGACCTCTTCAGCCGTCATGCCGAAGATGACGATGTTTTCCGCACCGACATGTTCCTGCATTTCGACGTTTGCGCCATCAAGCGTGCCGATCGTCAACGCGCCGTTCAGCGCGAACTTCATGTTGCCCGTGCCAGACGCTTCCATGCCGGCCGTCGAGATCTGCTCGGACAGGTCGGCGGCCGGGACCATGGTCTCGGCCAGCGTGACGTTATAGTTGGGCACGAACACCACTTTCAGAAGACCGCGAACCGCGGGGTCGTTGTTGATGACCCGCGCCACGTCGTTGGCGAGTTTGATGATCAGTTTCGCATTATGGTAGCTGGGGGCTGCCTTGCCTGCGAAGAGCTTAACGCGCGGAACCCAATCCAGTTCCGGATGCGAGCGGATTTGATCATACAAAGCAACGGCTTCGACAATGTTCAAAAGCTGGCGCTTGTATTCATGGATGCGCTTGATCTGGATGTCGAACATCGACGACGGATCGAGACGGATGCCCATGCGGCTGCCGACCAGATTGGCGAGCGCCACCTTGTTGGCGCGCTTCACGGCCGCGAACTTTTCCTGGAATGCCTTGTCGTCGGCGAACTTGTCGAGTTCCACCAGCGCATCGGTATCATCCATGAACTTGTCGCCGATCGCTTCGCGGATCAGAGAGGTCAGGCCCGGGTTGCACTGCATCAGCCAGCGGCGCGGTGTGATGCCGTTGGTCTTGTTGTTGATGCGCTTCGGATAGAGAGTGTGCAGGTCGGCAAACACGGTTTCCTTCATCAGCTCGGTATGCAGCGCCGAGACGCCGTTGACCGAATGTGAACCGATGAAGGCAAGGTTGCCCATGCGCACGCGGCGATCGCCACTTTCGTCGATCAGCGAGATCGAACGGATCTGGCTCTCGCCAAAGTTCTTTTCCTTGCGGGCTTCCAGCAGGATCTTTGCGTTGATCGCATAGACCAGCTGCATGTGGCGCGGCAGCAGGCGTTCGAACAGCGGCACCGGCCAGCTTTCCAGCGCTTCGGGCAGCAGCGTGTGGTTGGTGTAGGAGAAGGTGTGGCGGGTGATTTCCCACGCTTCCTCGAACTCCATGCCATGCACGTCGCAAAGCAGGCGCATCAACTCGCCGATCGAGATCGCCGGATGGGTGTCGTTGAGCTGGATCGACACCTTTTCATGCAGGTTGGTGAAGTCCGGATATTGTTGCAGGTGACGACGCAAAATGTCCTGCAGCGAGGCCGACGAGAAGAAATATTCCTGACGCAGACGCAGTTCCTGACCGGCCGGGTTGGCATCGGCCGGGTAAAGAACGCGGGTCAGCGCTTCCGCCTTGTTGCTCTCGCGCAGCGCGCCGATATGGTCGCCGGCATTGAACGCATCGAGCAGGATGGGATCGATCGGCTGGGCCGACCACAGGCGCAGCGTGTTGACGCGTTTTCCCCGCCAGCCGACGACCGGCGTGTCATAGGCCATGGCGATGACACGTTCGGCCGGCTTCCAGACGTAGCGCGGGGCATCGTCATACCCGCCGACGGTCTCGACAGAGCCGCCAAAACCGATTTCATAGGAACTTTCGCGGCGCTCGAATTCCCACGGATTGCCGTGGGCAAGCCATGTTTCCGGCAGTTCCACCTGCCAGCCATCGGCCATCTGCTGGCGGAACAGGCCGTGGATATAACGGATGCCGTAGCCATAGGCCGGCACTTCCACCGTCGCCATGCTCTCCATGAAACAGGCAGCCAGACGGCCGAGACCACCGTTGCCAAGGGCGGCGTCCGGCTCGAGGCCGGCGATGACGTTGATATCGACACCGAGCGACGTCAGGGCATCGCGGATTTCCGACATCAGGTTGAGATTGGAAACGGCATCGCGCATCAGGCGGCCGATCAGGAATTCCAGCGATAGATAATAGACGCGCTTCTGGCCTGTCCGGTAGGCCTGACGCGTGCTTTCCATCCAGCGGTCGATGATGCGGTCGCGCACGACGAGAATGGTGGCGGTCAGCCAGTCATGCGGTTTTGCGACCTGGACATCCTTGCCGATGCGGTAGGTGAGACGTTCGATGATCTCCGCAGCCATGATCTCCGGGCGCGAGGAACGCGGAGCGGGATGAGGAAGGTCATTGGAAAAGACGGTAGTGCTCATTGTATCGCCAACTTTGCTGGAGGAGCGGATGGGAGGGTCGTCCGATTCAGTCGTCTGGCATGCTCTAAACCACAGTTTATGCATTCTTATGATGGACTGGCAATATCGGGGCGATGGTCTATTCGACAAGATCGGAAAAGGAAATTCGGCAGAAATAACAAAGCCCCCGCTGCGGGCAGCGAGGGCTGTGAATAATGCGGGCCGGATTGGCGATCAGTTGGTCAGGCGGGTCGTTGCCTTTGCCGCTTTTTCGGCGATTTCGCCGAAGGCGGTGACCAGATCGTTCATATCGTCCGGCTCGTAATAGTAGCTGCTATCGCTGGCGCAGTAATTCAGGAGCGACTTGCCGGTTGCCGGCGCCATGAAGGCAACAGTGAAAATCTGGATGCCGTCCTTCTTGGCGGCCGCGCATTTGGCGCGAACAGATTGATCGAGGCCGCTATTGAAGGCGGAGCTGTAGCCTGTCATTTCACCATCGGTCATCAATACGATATACCGCGAGAAGCTGTTGTTCCCTTTCTTGGCATGAGCTTCCTTTTCGGCCGAATTGCTGCTCTTGAGAGCATCGAAGGCAACCGTCATCGCGCCGTTGGCATCGGTACCGCCCTCTGGCAGGCTGGGTAGACTGGCGACGTATTTAGCGGTCTTCGCCGTGCCCCAGTCGAGCGCCGAAGCTGTCTGGGTTTCGTCCGTATAGGAAACCGCGCCGACGCGAACGAGGTTGGAATTCTTGTCGGCCGTGTTAAGCGCCGTGAACATCGTGGCGCCGGCTGTCTTCAACGCATCGATCTTGCGGACGTAGCAGGGGCTCTCTGCCTTGAGATAAGGATTTCCATACTTATCCTTTGTGTTTTTGTATCCCCAGTTCGATGCAGTATAATTGACGCAACTGGTGTTCTTGATGACCGTCGAGGTCTTGAACGACATCGAGCCCGAACGGTCGAGCGCCAGATACATGGAAATGCCGTTGGTCGATTCGGTGGCGCTGGATGCGGTGCTCGATGCGGCCAAAGTCATGCTTTTGCCTGCGACGAGGCTGGTCATCGCATTGAGCGGCATCTGGTAGTTTGACGATACCGTGACTGAATAACTCTTGCCGCGGCTGCCATTGGCCGTTTCGGTGATCGTGACCTTCATCGCAGCTATCTGCGCGGCAATCATGGCATCGATCTCGCCGTCGGTTTCCTTGCCGGTCTTCAGAAAATTGACGATCTGGCCGGCATAGATCTTTTCGGCACGCTCTTTTGCCTTGGCGCTGGTCATGTCCTCTTCTTCAGACAGGGCCCTTGCAGCGGCGAGCGACGCGGAATCCGCTATCGCCTGCAACTCGCCCTTGACCTGCATGGCCTGCGTGAGGTCGATCGCAATGCCGCCGGCACCAATCGCCAGCGGCGCGATAACTGCCGTCATAATTCCGAAATTACCGCCGCGATCCTTCAGGAAACGCGAAAGAGTGTGAGAGATCTTCATTGCCCCAGCCCAATCCATTGGAACCCATGGAGGCTGGTTTATCGGCGATGCGTAGACAGGGGCCTAAATTATTCCATCGAATTTTAGGCATGTGCAGAATCTCGGGAAAACCGCCCTCATTTAGGACAGTTTCCCAACCCTCTTTCAGGTAATTCCGGCTTTTCCTGGCTCGGCAAACGTTCATTGCGTCAGGCGCGTTATCCCTTTCGCTGCGGCTTCACCGATAGACTTGAAGGCCGCCGCGAGTTCGGCGGAGCTTTCGGCATTGAAGTAATGGGCAGATGTCGATGCACAATAATTCAGAAGCGTCTGGCCGGGTGGCGGAGCCATGAACGCCACCGAATACACGGTGATATTTTTGGCTTTGGCAAGGTTGCAGGCGGTCTTGGTCACGACGTCGGCATTGCCGACATTGTTTTCGCCGTCCGTCATCAGGACGATGAATTTGCTTGGGACCTGGCCATTCTTCTTATTATGGGCATCGTTTTCGGAGCCTTTGCCCGTGGCGGCAAGGGTCGCGTAAGCCAGCGCGGTCGCTTCGCCGGAATTGGTTGATCCGTCTGCCGGCAGATCCGCGGCATATTCGCCGACAGCAGCGGTACCCCATGACATGGGCTCGGGGTCCTGCATCTTTTCGTTATACGAAACCGCACCAAGGCGTGCATACATCTGGTTCGGATCTGCTTCGGCGATAACCT
The DNA here is from genome assembly GCF_050455485.1 of Neorhizobium sp. BT27B. NCBI lineage: Bacteria > Pseudomonadati > Pseudomonadota > Alphaproteobacteria > Hyphomicrobiales > Rhizobiaceae > Neorhizobium > Neorhizobium sp. BT27B. Next base: position 379,835 of record NZ_JBCIYT010000002.1, read on the forward strand.
TAAGAAGACCTTTTACAGCCCCCTTTAACGCATCGATCTTCTTGACATATTCCTCTTTGGTGCATTTGCCGGCGTTGTTGGTCTTGATGCATTCCTTCGTATTGGTGTTGTATTTCATCGACCCGGACTGATCGAGGACGAGATACATGGAGAAGGCGTTCTGGCTTTCGGTCGCGCTTTGGGAGGCCGCCTTGGTGCCGAGCGTGATGGATGGCCCGGTGACGATCGCCGTCATCTGATTGACCGGCATCGTATAGCTCGAGGCGATGGAGACGTCGTAGATCTTACCCTTCGCGCCGTTTGCCTTGGTCACGATCGTTGTGGTTGTTGCGTCCTTGATGGCTTTGACCATAGCTGCGAGCTCTGTCTCGGTCTCCTTTCCACTCCTGCTGACCTGAACGATCTGGGTGGCGTAGAATGTGTTGGCGAGATCCTTGGCCTGCGCTTCGGTAAAGTCCTTTTTGTTGGATAGCGATGTCGCCGCAGCCAGCACTGCGGAGTCGGCTATTCCCTGCATTTCGGCCTTGACCTGCATGGCGCGCGTTACATCGATGGAAATGCCAGCGACGCCTACCAGTACGGGTATTATTGATGCGGTAATAATCCCAAAGTTGCCGCCGCGGTCACGGATAAGCTGCGCAAGATGCCTTGAAATGCCCATTGTGATCCCCGCTCACATTTATACCCCTATAGCGTGCATATCGCTTTGTGAGTGGAGAGAGGCTTAAGAAACTGCGCTGAATTTTATGTATTTCGAGAAATATGATACAAATTCGTTTATTTCAGCGGAACGACATCCACGGATTGCACCGTCTGGTGGGTTCCGTAGGTTTTCAGCACACCGATGACCGGGGCGATATCGGCGTAATCGCGGCCATAGGCGACGACGATGTGGTCGCTGCCGGCGGTGATGTCATTGGTGGGATCGAGTTCGACATAACCGGTCGTCTCGCCGCACCAGACGCGCACCCAGGCATGCATGGCATCGGCGCCTTCCAGCCGTTCCTTGCCCGGTGGCGGGATGGTGCGCAGGAAACCTGAAACGTAACCGGCCGGAATGCCGAGGCTGCGCAGCGCCACGATCATCACATGCGAAAAATCCTGACAGACGCCACTCTTCAGCTTGAAGGCTTCGCCCGGCGTGGTGTCCACCGTGGTCGCTTCGGGATCGTATTTGAAATCCTTGTGAATGCGGCGACACAGCGCCGCGGCGATCTCGCGCACCGTCTGGCCAGGTTTCAGACCTTCGCGGGCATAGGCCGCGATCTGCGGATCGTCGCGCAGCCGGGGGCTTGGTCCCGTCAGATGATGGGGTGATGTCGCATCCACCGACAGCACGCCGGCCAGCTCTTCGCGCAGCACCTCCAGCGTCGGCGAGAGGTCGGCGGTGATCGCCGGGGTTTCGACCGAGACGCGGGCATGCATGCGGATATCCAGCCGCTCATGCGGCGCGCGCAGAAACACCGAGGTTGCCTGCTGGCCGAAAAAATCGATGAACGTCGTCTTTTCCTCGGCATTCGGCGTCACCGTCACGGCACCGGCAATCAGCCGCTGGCGGTCGGGAAGCGAGAGCGGCAGAACGCGGATGACATGGCGCGCGCCGGAGGCCGGCACGTCATAAACATAACCCATGTGCAGGGAGAGATCGTAGAGCATGGCTGTATCTCTCCTTATGCAGTTCTCGCGTCGGCCGGTTCATCGGAGGGGTCGGGCACAACATTCGGAGTGCGATCCAGAATTGAAAGCGCCGCATCGACATTTCCGCGGGCCGCCCGTTCCTTAAGGCTCATGATCGCACGTCTGTGGCCGATACCGTCTGCGATGAAAGCTGAAAGCAGCTGGTTGAGCGACACGTTGTCTTCCGCCGCTGCGCGCTTGGCTTCCTCCATGACGTGATCTGCTATTCTGAGAGGATATGTAGTCATTTCGGCTGCCTCCTTGTCATCAATTCCGCCAGAAAATCCGCCGGCCTCACGACTGTCATCCCGAATGCACGAACGGCTGGATGGCGAAAATGTCTGTCATGCGTGACGATGAATGTCGCCTCGGCCGTCAGGGCGCATTCGATATAGATGTCGTCCTTCGGATCGCTCAGAAACGGCCTGAAACGAAACCATGGAGAAACGAGATAGGCCTGGCTGAAGAGTGCATCCAGCACCGTGTCAATCTCGTCCGGGCGGATCCACGGTTCATCGCCGAAAATACCTTCCCGTTTCAGCAAATCTTCGTATTCGAAGGCGACGGCTGGTGACACGGCAAAGGGAGCCTTGCCGACAAGCATTTCCCGCAAAAGCAGGTGTGACGCGCCTGCCGACGAGCGCATGGCCGAAAGCACAACATTCGCGTCCACAACCATCATGACCTTAATATGATATCGTATGTGATGTCACGTCAAGGTGCCAATGAACAGCGTTTGATGGCCTGAACGCCACCCGAAAAGACCTCAATGCAGATAGGTCTGGCCGAGAATGTCGGAGAGTTTTCCGAGATCCTGCTCCAGCCGTTCGTAGACCTCGCCGTCCATGGCTTCCGGCGTCATCACCGCAAGGCCCGAGTAGAGGCGGGTGGCCTCGCGCAGGAAGGGTGACATCTGGCCGTTGAGCTTGGCATTGGGCAGCTGTTCCACCTCGTTGCGGATCTCGTGCAGCTGGAAGAGGATCGAGCGCGGGTTGAGCTGGTCGAGGCCGAGCAGGTCGTTGATGGTAAGGCGGGCGGTCGCCACATTGTAGCGGCGGCGATGGGTCATGACGCTGTCGCCGATTTCCAGCAGCATGTCGAGCGCGCCATCGGGGGCTTCTGTGCCGGACATGTGGCCGAGCAGGCCGGACATGTGCAGGCCGCGCTCGAGATGGCGGCCGATCGACAGGAAACGCCAGCCGGTGAAACGATACATGTTTTCATGCACGAGACCGGCAAAACCGGCGAGCTTGCGCAGGAGAATGGTGGTGGCGTGGGCTGCGTCATCGCCGGGTTTCACCACTTCGTGGAAACGGCGTGCTGTTTTCGCAAGGTCGGTCAGGGCCAGCCAGCCATCCGGCGAAAACCGGTCGCGGATATTGCTGGCCGAATAGATGGCGCTGTCGAGATTGCGGATGAGGGTGGCCGGAATGGCTTCCTCGACCATGTCGATGTCCAGCCCCTTCATGTAACGGGTGACATCGGCCAGAAGCGGCGCATTCGGATCGGCGGATTCGGCGTAACGCACGTTCCAGGCGCGCAGGATGCGCAGCGCCCCTTCGGCGCGTTCGATGTAACGGCCAAGCCAGTAGAGATTGTCGGCAGCGCGGCTCGGCAGCGAGCCCGGCATGTTACGGGTAAAGCTTTCCTCCGGCGGCAGAAGTGTTGGTTTCGGCACCGGCTTGTCGGAGACGATCCAGACGTCGGCGGCCGAACCGCCCGACTGCATGGCGATGGCCGCCACGTCGTCACCGGAACCGATACGGGCAAAACCGCCCGGCATGATCTGCCAGCCCTTTTCGGTGCGGGCGGCGAAAATGCGCAGCGACATCGGCCGCGGCGTCAGCTTGCCGTCGACATAGACCGGGGTGGTCGACAGCGTGACGACCTCTTGGCCGACCAGCTTTGCACCGTCGCTTGCCAGCCATTCACCCAGCGAGCCTTGTGCGGTCTTGCGCAGGGCCGAACCGCGCACCGACTGGCCATTGTCCTCGAAAAACGGCATGCGCGAATAGGCAGGGCCGATCACCATGCGGTCGATGTTCTTGGCCACATGTTCGCGTTCGGATTTCTGGCCGCACCACCATGTGGCAACCGATGGCATCAGCGGTTCTTCGCCGAGCAGACGGCGGCAGATGGTGGGCATGAAGGCGAGCAGGGCGCGGGTTTCGAGAATGCCGGAGCCGAGCGCGTTGACCAGCGTCATCGAGCCGGAACGCAGTGCCTGCACCATGCCGGGCGTGCCGATATGCGAATTCTGGTCGAGTTCCAGCGGATCGGCGTAGGACGCGTCGAGACGGCGCCAGAGCACACCGATCGGTTTCAGGCCGGCCACGGTGCGCACCATGACGCGGTCGTTGACCACGGTCAAGTCTTCGCCTTCCAAGAGCATGAAGCCGAGATAACGGGCGATATAGGCGTGTTCGAAATAGGTCTCGTTGGCGGGACCGGGCGAGAGCACGGCGATGCGATCATCCGGGTTCTTACGGTGGCCCTGAAGCGCATCGCGGAAGGCGCCGAAGAAGGAGGCGAGGCGATGCACATGGCTTTCGGCATAGATGTCGGAAAAGGCGCGGGTGGTGGCGACGCGGTTTTCCAGCGCAAAACCGGCGCCCGAAGGGGCCTGCGTGCGGTCGGCCAGAACCCACCAGTTGCCATCCGGGCCACGGCCGATCTCGAAGGAACAGAAATGCAGGTAATGGCCGCCAACCGGTTTGACGCCGACCAGAGGCCGCAGGAATTCCGGGTTGTTGGCGATCAGCTGCGGCGGCAAAAAACCTTCCTGCACCAGCTTGTTGTCACCGTAGATATCGGCGATCACCGCTTCCAGCAGATCGGCGCGCTGCACGAGACCTTTGGAAATGCCTTCCCATTCGCGCTCGTCGATCATCACGGGCACATGGCTGATCGGCCAGTTGCGCTCGCCATTGTCCTTACCGTCATAGGTTCGGTAAAATACGCCGGCATCGCGCAGGTAACGGTCGGCGCGAGCGAAACGCTCGTGCAGCTCGCGCGCCGGCATGCGGTCGAGATGGGCGATCAGCTTGCGCCAGACCGGCCTAATCTGTCCGTCTTTATCCAGCATCTCGTCGGCGACGCCCGGAAGCGCCGCATAACCGAGGGCCGGTTCGTTTTCGATCGCATCTTCATTCACGCGTTCGGCTGCCGGTCCGGTGGACATAAGAGGTCGTCATACTCCAAGTGGCCGGCGCAGATCGAGCGTCAGCGGAAATTCGGGCGAGGGCACTTCGGCTGCGAGCTGATAATGCCCGGCTGTGTGCCCCCATGGTTCGAACCGCGACAGTCGGCGTGCTTCTGCTTCATTGCCGTTGACCGGAAAGGTCTCATAATTGCGCCCGCCCGGATGAGCAACATGATATCTGCAGCCGCCGATCGCCCGGCCGGACCATGTATCATAGATGTCGAATGTAAGCGGCGTGTTAACCGGCAACATCGGATGCAGGCCGGATCTCGGCTGCCAGGCCTTGAAACGCACGCCGGCCACCGAAATGCCGGAGGTATCGGTTGCCTTGAGCGGCACGGCGCGGCCGTTGCAGGCAACGGTATAACGCTCCGGATTGCCGGTTTCGAGCCGCACCTGCAGGCGTTCGACCGAACTATCGACAAACCGCACCGTGCCACCGATGGCACCCTGTTCGCCCATCACGTGCCATGGCTCCAGCGCCTGGCGCAGTTCCAGCTTGGCGCCTTGCTGCTCCACCTCGCCGAAGAATGGGAAGCGGAATTCCAGCTGGGCGGCGAACCATTCGGGGCGCAGATCGAAACCGTTTTCGCGCAGGTCCTGCAACACGTCCATGAAATCGGCCCAGACGTAATGGGACAGCATGAAGCGGTCGGCAAGTGCCGTGCCCCAGCGCACGAATTTTCCCTGCACCGGATTTTTCCAGAAGCGTGCGATCAGCGCCCGCACCAGCAATTGCTGGGCGAGCGACATGCGCGCATTCGGCGGCATTTCGAAACCGCGGAATTCTACGAGGCCGAGACGGCCGGTCGGGCCATCCGGGGAAAACAGTTTGTCGATGCAGATTTCCGAGCGGTGGGTATTGCCGGTGACGTCGGTCAGCAGGTTGCGGAACAGCCGGTCGACCAGCCATGGCAAAGGCGGCTGGCCTTGACCTGGGACAGGTACCTGCGAAAGCGCGATTTCCAGTTCGTACATGGAATCGTGGCGGGCCTCGTCGATGCGCGGCGCCTGTGAGGTCGGGCCGATGAACATGCCGGAAAACAGGTAGGACAGAGACGGGTGGCGCTGCCAGTGTAGCACGATGCTTTTCAAGAGGTCCGGGCGGCGCAGGAACGGGCTGTCGGCCGGATTGGCGCCACCGACCACGACATGGTTGCCGCCGCCGGTGCCGGTGTGGCGGCCGTCGATCATGAACTTGTCGGCACCCAGACGCGTCTGGCGGGCTTCCTCGTAGATCGCGGTGGTGATGTCGACGGTTTCCTTCCAGCTTTCGGCCGGATGGATGTTGACCTCGATGACGCCGGGATCGGGCGCGACGCGGATGACGTGGATGCGCTCGTCATGTGGTGGCGCATAACCTTCGATATGGACCGGCAGGCCGAGTTCGGCGGCGGCGTTTTCGGCAGCGGCGATCAGTTCGAGATAGTCCTCGATCTTTTCCACCGGCGGCATGAAGACGCACAGGCGGCCGTCGCGCGCCTCGACCGAAACCGCGGTGCGCACCGCACCGGCAATCTCACTCAGCGTTTGTTCGACGCGTCCGAGATTGGCGGGATCACTGGCCGTGAACGAGGACTCCGGCATGGCGCGGCCCTGACCGCCAGCATGGCCGATCGGTACGATGGCTTCAGGCAGGGGAGCGCGCGGGATGGAGGGGTCGGCCTCGTGGATATAGGGAAATTGCGAGGCCGGAATGAAAGGCAGGGTGCCGAGCGGCAGGCGATAACCGACGGGGCTGTCGCCGGGCACAAGGAAAATCTTGCCGCGCCGCGTGCTCCATTTTTCGCTGATCCAGCGCCGGGTCTGCGGCGCGCCGCTGGCATGGGCGTTCCAGGCCTGCACCGGCAAGACATGGCCGGTCGGTTTGGTCAGGCCACGTTCGAACACGCGGGCGATGCGGTTGCGCTCCTCCGGATCCTTCAGCTGTGAATTGGACGGATCGACATTTTCGGGCAGCGAGCCTTCCTTGATGATCCATTCGGCCGGATCCTCGAAAGCGGGCACCACCATCTCGGCATCGATGCCGAGTTCGCCGGCAAGGGCGGTGAGAAAGTTTTCCGAATCACTTTCGCTGACACCGTAATCGCCGCCTTCCTGGGCCACCAGATCGGGGTTCTGCCAGATCGGCTTGCCGTCCTTGCGCCAGTAGAGCGAAAACGTCCAGCGCGGCAGGCTTTCGCCGGGATACCATTTGCCCTGGCCGTAATGCAGGAAACCGCCGGGCGCGAATTTTTCGCGCAGGCGGCGGATCAGCACATCGGCCTTTTCGCGCTTGGTGGGGCCGACGGCGCCGGTGTTCCATTCGTCGGATTCGAAATCGTCGATCGACACGAAAGTCGGCTCGCCACCCATGGTGAGGCGCACGTCCTGCGCTTCGAGGACGCGATCCACCTGTTCGCCAAGCGCATTGAGCGCTTCCCAGCTTTCATCGGAAAACGGTTTGGTGATGCGCGGATGTTCGGCCACGCGGGTGACGTTCATGGCGAAATCGAACGCGGTGTTGGCCTCGCCGAAATACCCGCCGGAAATCGGTGCGGCATTGCTGTAATGCGGGGTGGCGGCCAGCGGAATGTGGCTTTCGCCGGTCAGGAGCCCGGAGGTCGGGTCGAGACCCACCCAGCCGGCGCCGGGAAGATAGACTTCGCACCAGGCGTGCAGATCGGTGAAATCCACTTCCGTTCCGGAGGGGCCGTCGAGCGCCTTCAGGTCCGGCGTCAGCTGGATCAGGTAACCCGAGACGAAGCGGGTGGCAAAACCGAGATTGCGCAGGATCTGCACCAGCAGCCAGGATGTGTCGCGACAGGACCCCATGGCCGAAAGCAGGGTCTGTTCCGGCGTCTGCACGCCCGGTTCCATGCGGATGACATACCCGATCGCCTGCTGCAGGCGGGCGTTGATGCCGACCACCATGTCGACGGTCGGCTGGTCGGGCGACATGTCGAAATCGCGAAGGTAATCGATCAGCGCCGGGCCGGGCGGTTCCGGGATCATGTAGATCGACAGGTCTTCGGCCAGTTCCTCAGGGTATTTGAACGGCCAGAGCGTCGCGTCTTCCTCAACGAAGAAATCGAACGGATTATAGACCGTCATGTCGGCGATCAGATCGACCTCGATCTTGAACTCGCTGACCGGATCGGGAAACACGAAACGGGCGAGGTAATTGCCGTAGGGATCCTGCTGCAGGTTCACGAAGTGGTTTTGCGGTGTCACCTTCAGTGAATGCGACAGCACTTTCGTGCGCGAGTGGGCTGCCGGTTTCAGCCGGATGATTTGCGGCCCGAGCCGGACGGGTTTGTCATAGATATAGTGAGTAAGATGGTAGACGCTTGCCTTGATCGACATCGTTCCCCTTAAGGCCCTTTGCGGGCGCCCCTTGCCCGGTCTCGTTTGAATGGACCGGTGCATCTTCGTTAAGGCGAGTTTGTGCAATGCGGGGAGAGAATGCAAGGCGGTTTCGGGCGCCGGTACAATCGGCCTTCGTCAAAGCCGCAAAAGCCGGCATATGACGCCTGTGTCATGTCTGCCGGTTACGCTTTCCGATATGCAGATGAGGATAGTCACCGTCTTTTGTGGCAATGTAAGGCTTTCTTTATGAGTAAAGCTTTACGTATCCGCCATGTTGTCAGCTCTTATAACCTCCTCCAGCCTTGCCATCGCGAGCCTGCTGATCGGCTTTGCATTGTTCGTCGCCTGGTGGCAGTTCGGGCGCAGGACCCATGCGCTGATCTGGGCGTTTTCCTTCATGGCCGCGGCGCTCGGGCACGGTACGCGCATCATCGGCGGGCCGCTGTCCGGTCATAGCGATTTTCTCGCCATGCTGGCCTGCCATGCATCGGTTGCCAGCTTTGCCTTTCTGGCTTGGGGTTTTCGGCTGCGGGCAGGGCGCGGCAACCGCCTGACTATCGGCTGCTGGGTCATCGCGACGCTGGCCTTGCTCACCTGCTATTTCGTCATCGGCGGGGGAGAGGGGCGGATGTTGAACCGCATCATCACCGCCGCCGGTGATGCCGTCATGGTTGCCATCATCGTTTTCACGATCGGTTCTTCCAGTCGGCTGGCTGCCACCGTGCGCTGGCTGTTCGTTGTGTACGGCGCCTATATCTGCAGCGTTGGCATCGCCGCATGGTTGGCGCGCGATGGCGGTATGATCGGAAATCCGGTGTTCATCGCCGTGCTGTCGATCGGCACGCCGACCGGCATGATCGCCACCGGGCTTTTGACGCTTCTGATCGTTGCCGCCGATCTGGCTGAGGAATTGCGCCGGCAGGCGATCGCCGATCCGCTGACCGGGCTTTTGAACAGACGCGGCCTTGAGCAGGCGGTGACGCCAATCTTTGCTTCCGGCGGTCGGGCAGGACGCCCACTGGTGGTGGTGCTGGCCGATATAGACCGTTTCAAATCGATCAACGATCGTCTTGGCCATGCCGGCGGCGATGTGGTGCTGAAGGCTTTTGCCGCGCATCTGTTGTCGGAGCGTCGCAAGGGCGATCTGGTGGCGCGGATCGGCGGTGAGGAATTTGCGATCGTTTTGCCGGATGTGGATATTCACGAGGCGGTGGCGCTGGTGGAAACCATCCGCGCCGGTGTTTCGCATGCTTTGCGCGGCGGCGTGCCGATCAGGGACATTACCGCCAGTTTCGGCATTGCTCTGGTTGGAGATGGCGAAACTTTTGAAGCCACGCTCGGCCGCGCCGATGCCGCGCTCTACCGTTCAAAAACGGGCGGCCGCAACGCCGTGACGCTGGAGCCGCCGCATGACCTGGCACGCGCCGGCTGAGTTTCAATCCGTCACGCCCGGCAGATCAGGGCCCACCGGCACGATGCCGTTCGGGTTGAGCGCCTTGATCGAATAATAGCCCTGCTTGATATGGTCGATATCGACCGTTTCGCGCACGCCCGGCAGCGACAGGACACGCAGCATATAGGCCTGCAGGGCTGCATAATCGGCGATGCGGCGCAGATTGCATTTGAAGATGCCGTGATAGGCGGCATCGAAGCGGATCAGCGTCACGAACAGGCGCACATCGGCTGCCGTCACCCGGTCGCCGAACAGGAATTGTCTGCCGTCTGCCAGCCGTGTCTCCAGCGTGTCAAGCATGGAGAAGACATCGGCGAAGGCTTCTTCATAGGCGCCTTGCGTGGTGGCGAAACCGGCGCGGTAAACGCCGTTGTTCAGTTTTGGGTAAAAGGCCTCGGCCAGCGCGTCGATTTGCGCGGCGATATCGGCGGGGTAAAGATCGATCGTGTCATCCGCCAGATCGCCAAAACCGCTGTTGAGCATTTTCAGGATGTCTGCGGATTCGTTGTTGACGATGGTCTTCTTCTGTTTGTCCCAGAGGACAGGCACGGTGGCGCGGCCGGTATAATGCGGGTCGGCCTTCGTGTAGATTTCATGCATGTAGGTGGCGCCATTCAGCGTGTCCAAGTCTGCGCCGGGATAGCTGCCGAACTGCCAGCCTTCGTGCGACAGTTTTGGCTCGACGACGGAAACGGAAATGACGTCTTCCAGCTTCTTCAGCTTGCGGCCGATCAGCGTGCGCGACGCCCAGGGGCAGATCAGCGCGACATAAAGGTGGTAACGGCCAGCCTCGGCCTTGAAACCGGCGTCACCGGTCGGGCCGGCGGAGCCATGGGGCGTGACCCAATGACGAAAGCCGGAGACCTGCCGCACAAAACCGCCCTTGGCATCGGTTGCCTGAACCGGATGCCATTCGGCCGTCCATTTTCCATCTACGAGCATTTTTGTCTTCCTGTCTGCGGTAGATGGCAGGGTATCACAGGATTCCCTGCCATCCGGATTTTTAGCGCTTGCCGACCGGGGTCGGGCGCAGGGCGTAAGCACCGTCGCCGATCAGGGCCAGCGCGATCAGGCCGATGATCCAGAACGCCGGGAATTCCCAGCCGCCATTCGGGTTGTTGAAGAAGAAACCGGCTGCGCCGTGAACGGTGAAGATCGCACCGAGCAGGATCGGGATCAGGGCAATGGCGGCCAGGCGCGGCAGAACGCCGAGGATGAGCGCCAGCGCGCCGACCAGTTCCCAGGCGATGGTGACATAGGCCAGCCAGCCCGGCAGACCGAGCGAGGAAAAGAAACCGGCAGTGCCGGCGGGGGTGAACACAAAGATCTTCAGGCCGGCATGGGCCAGAAACAGGATGCCGAGGCTGAGGCGGAGAATGAGGGCAGCGTAAGGGGCCGTGCGGGCGTCGATCATGGGTGCAAAACCTTGGGGCTAAGAGCAATAATGCTGCGCTTATGCACCGTTTCCGTGCGGCCGATTATCCGGTTAAGATGAGAATAATTGTTTCTGATTTGGAAGGAATGGTGGGCGTAAACGGTTGGAGGGCGCTATTGCGCCATTCGCAGTCATTCTCGAGGAAGCTTTTCTGCAATTTCTTGAAACTGCGCAGCAGTAAATCCCGTAAGCGTCGGCATCTCCCAGTCAAAAAAAGACTTGCTGGAGATTGCATGTAGGATCAGCAGTCGCAAACCGTGCATTTCCTCTGGAGTGAGGCCAGGATTTGGCACGACTGATCTCAGCCCCACGGCGATTTTTTCAGCGGCCTTTCGAGGTGATGCCCCCAAAAGGATGACATCGTCATCTCGTTCCAGTTGCTCAAGAGCGTCGATGATAGTCTGAATGATTGTCGTGTTATGAGGTTCGTTCATTGGCAGTCGGTCAGCAGTGAAGTTTGGTCAGAGAGTCCATAACAGGCACAGCACCAGAGGCAACCAAAAGTCCGCATCAGGCCGATAGTGGTCGCCCGCTCGATGACCCGCACCGTTCTGTACCCTACCACCCCTTGTCCCAATCCGGCCGCCCCCGGAATGCTGCACTCAAAAAATCCACCAGCACCCTCACTTTCAAGGCCAGATGTCGCCCCGGTGGATAAAGCGCATAGATGCCGAAATCGTCGTAACCGCGCTCCGATAGAAGCAAGGTCAGCCGGCCATCCCGCAGGCAGGGGCCGGCGATAAAACTCGGCAGACGGGCGATGCCGAAACCCGCAAGCGTGGCGGCAAGGCAGGCTTCTGCATTTGAGAATTGCAGCCGCCCCTTCATCACCACGGTTTCGGTGCCGCCATCGGGGTGGGCGAACTGCCAGCGAAACGGTTCGCGAAAATTGGTGTCGATGACGCAGTCATGGCCTTCCAGCTCGGCCGGCGTTTTGGGCGTGCCGCGCGCAGCAAGGTAAGCGGGGGAGGCGGCTACCACGACGCGGCTGTCGCAGAGTTTTCGCGCGATGAGGCTGCTATCCATCGGCCGGCCGACGCGGATGGCTGCATCAAAACCTTCATCCACCAGATTAACGTTTCGATCAGAAAAATTAACATCCAGCTGTATATCGCTGTATTGTTTGGCAAATTCTATTAAGATAGGTGCCAGCTGTGCGGTGCCGAAGGTGATCGGCGCGCTGATCCTCAATCGTCCCGAAGGTGCGCCGGAAGCATGGCGCGTGACGGTGTCCAGCGCCTGATAATCGTCCAGCAGCGGCTTGATGCCCTCCAGATAACCGCGGCCGGCTTCGGTCAAAGACAGAGCGCGGGTGGTGCGCGACAGCAATTGCACGCCGAGTTCCGCTTCCAGCCGCGACACCAGTTTCGATGCCTGTCCGGTACTGGCGCCCAGCTTCGCGGCGGCGGCGGCAAAACTGCCGCTTTCGGCCACGGCGACGAACATCCGATCACATTCGAGCCGATTCATTTTCCAGTCTCCGTATTCTTTTCGGACGCTTCCAGGGGCAGGGATGCCCCATTCGCATGCAAAAGGCGTTTATTATTCAATTCATGCGGGTGTTTTTTAAGTGCGGGGGTTGAATTTTCCGCGATGTTCTTGTTAATTGACATCCGCAAGTTGAGCTAAAACGAGACGGTATCTGATTTATCCATCGGGATAAGACGGGTTCCTTGATCTTCGAACCGATCGCCTGGCTCATCTGCCGATGCAGCATGGACCGGCAGGCCTTTGAATTGAGCGGTCTGCCGCAGAACAGCGAAATCCGCCGGGCTTCCCGCCGACGTGCATACCCTCATCTGGAAAATCAACGCCAAAGTTTTGCAACTTTGGCGAAAGGACGTTCATGGCCTCTGTCCCGTCAAGCATTGTGCCCGGTGTTCAGCAGATTTACGGCCCGGCCGGCGGCAAGGCAATATCCGTCAGCGGTTACGTTGCCGGTCTCGACGGGTTGCGTGGCATTGCGGTCATATCCGTCATTCTCGGGCATTTCGGCGCGCCCGGTTTTTCCGTTGCCGGCGGTTATGGCGTCGATGTCTTTTTCGTCCTGAGCGGTTATCTGATCTCGAAAATCATCATCGGTTACGCCGAGCGCGGCACTCCTCTTTCCACCTTCTACTGGAACAGGTTCGCGCGTCTGGTGCCGCCGCTCGTGCTTGTCTGCGCCTGCCTGTTTCTGTTGCCGTCCTCATGGCTGAGCACATGGGGGGCCGTGCTGAATACGGCCAATGCGCTGTTCTATACGGCCAACTGGACGCGCGCCTTTCCGACGCCCGGTTGGCCGAATTTCATGGCGCATAGCTGGTCCCTGTCCGTCGAGGAGCAGTTCTATCTTCTCTGGCCGCCGCTTCTTTATTACGCCACCCGGCGCCACAGGCAGGTTTTGGCGACGCTTCTGGTCACAACGGGCTCGTTGCTGCTCTTGATGTTCCTGATCCGCATCGGGGCAAGCGAGGGGCATTTGTACAATGGTGCGCATTCCCGCAGTCCGGCGCTTTTCATGGGCTGCTGCCTTGCGGTGTTTCCGCAGGTCCGGCTTCCCTCGTGGATGGCGCTGGCCGCGCTTCTCGCCTATTTCGGCATGGTGTGTCTGGTGTCCTATACGGCCGTTGCGGGGCTGGTCGTCAGCGTGCTGGCGCTGATCCTCGTCTGTCACGCGCGCTTTCGCGACAACCGGGATGTGCTGACGCGGGTCCTGTCCAACCGTATCCTGATCTATTTCGGCGTCATATCCTACGGCGCCTATCTCTGGCATTTTCCGATCTGGTATGGCCTTTCGGCCAAGGCGGGGCTGTCGCCGCTGGTGGCGGGGCTTTGGGGTATTCCGGCAACGGTGCTGCTTGCGCACCTGACCTATGTCGCCATCGAATATCCGGTGATGCAGAACCGCGAGAGGCTGGCTGCGGTGACGCGGGCTCAGCTTGGACGTATCCTGTTTGCGACGAACTGGCTTGCGATTGCCTGCGGACTTGTGCTGTTTTACGGCGGTTTTATCGTCCACGCACCTTATTGAATGGTTGCGGGCTGATCTCGTCGCGCAGTTGACCTCCCGCGCGGCGGATATGCGCGCGGCGCCGGCCGGGTCGTGTGCGGATGTCGCTGCGTGTTTCCATGAGGACGAACGTGCGAAAATGGCAGTCAAGGTCTCCACTCCACAAACATTCACACTATACTTTAGACTTCACGCATATCCAGTCTGTGCCCGCCGCCCTGACTAGGCTGCGGGCCTTTTTTGCGCTTGGGCTGAGGACGGTGAACGTCGCATGGGCCGACACAGGGCAACAGTTCAAAGAACCTGCGTGTCGCTATGTTGGTCGGGTCCCGGAAAAGAAAAAGGCCCTGCGTAAACAGGGCCTTGCTTAAAACTGGATGGTGGGCGTGACAGGGATTGAACCTGTGACCCCTACGATGTCAACGTAGTGCTCTCCCGCTGAGCTACACGCCCTTCCGTGAGGCGGCATAAACCATATGGCTTTGCCGCCGTCAATCGGTTTTGTGTCGATTTTTTGAAGTTTTTTCAAACCCCTTATGACACAAGCTTTTCGCCTTATGCGGCGTCCAGCATCTTGTTCACTTCTTCCACAAGGTCACGCAGGTGGAAGGGTTTGGACAGCACTTTTGCGTCCTTCGGAGCCTTCGAATCTGCGTTCAGCGCAACAGCGGCAAAACCGGTGATGAACATTACCTTCAGATCCGGGTCGAGTTCGGTGGCGCGGCGGGCCAGTTCGATGCCGTCCATCTCGGGCATGACGATATCCGTCAGCAGCAGCGAGAAGGGCTCTTCGCGCAGGCGGTCGTAGGCGCTGGCGCCGTTGTCGAAGGACGACACTTTATAGCCGGCCTTTTCGAGCGCCTTCACAAGGAAGCGGCGCATGTCGTTATCGTCTTCAGCGAGAAGGATTTTTTGCATCGTCTTGGAAAACCGTCAGTGGGTCGTGTTTAAAATTAGGCTCTTCGTCCTACATTAGTCAAATCGCGGTAAAGAACCGGTGAAGCCAAGCAGGATGCCATTGGTGGGACTGTACATAGTATGGACTTCGCTGCAGGCAACTGGCAACATGACGTTACGAACAAGTTACCTTTATGGTAAAGGCGGCATCTTAAAAGGCGGATGGACGGGGTGACGGGCGAGATCGACCTATTCGAGGTGAGGGAGCCGACGTCGCAGACCATCCCTTTTGTCTTCAATTCACCCCATAGCGGCCGGCATTACCCCGCCCAGTTCCTTAGTGAGTCGCGCCTCGATGAGATGGGTATTCGTCGCTCCGAAGATCATTATGTCGACGAGTTGTTTGCGCATGCGCCAAATCTGGGGGCGCCGCTCCTGCTCGCGCATTTCCCGCGCGCCTATCTCGATGTGAACCGCGAGCCTTACGAACTTGATCCGCGCATGTTCGATGGCGCGCTTCCGCCTTACGTCAATATCGGTTCGATGCGGGTGGCCGGCGGGCTTGGCACCATTCCGCGCATCGTGGCCGAAAACATGGAAATCTATCGCCGGCGGCTGAGTGTCGAGGAGGGGCTTTCGCGCGTCGAGACGATCTACAAGCCTTATCATGCCTGCCTGCGCCGGCTGATTGCCCGCACCCATGCGAGTTTTGGCATGTCGGTGCTGATCGATTGCCATTCCATGCCCGGCAATATCCGCCTTTCGGGTTCCGATATCCGTCCGGATTTCATCATCGGCGATCGTTACGGCACCAGCGCTGCTGCCGAGCTTTCGCGCGCTGCGATGTATTTCCTCGAAGGGCTCGGTTTTACCGCCGTGCGCAACAAGCCTTATGCGGGCGGCTTCATCACCGAACATTACGGCCGGCCGGTGCGCGGTCTGCATGCGTTGCAGATCGAGATCAATCGCGCGCTCTATATCGATGAAGTGACGCTGCGCAAGCGCCCGGATTTCGATGATCTGGCCCGCGCGCTCACCGAATTCATGGGGTCGATGGCGGATTATGCCGCCGAGTTCGGTCCTGATTCGGCGTTGGCTGCCGAATAATCCTTCCACGGCATTGCGAAATTTTTGCCGGCTTCCATTCGGGGAGGGCGGCTTTCTGCGGCCAAAAAAAACCGCGCTCGAGGCGCGGTCAAGTCTAGGGAGGAAACACCCAAGGAGGGTATTACAGTCCGAAGACTGCGAGGTTGAATTTACTCCCGCACTGCACAATCGTCAAGCATATTTTTAAATTGGCTAAATAATGGGCATTTGCTGAAAGTGGCGGCCCCGATTGGCCTTGGCGGAAATCTGTGGTCTATGGTGCCGCACGCAAATTTTCGGGGGGACCATGCTTCCAGATCGTTCGTTTTTCGACAGGCTGGCCGATGCGGCCAAGGCCGAGACGCTGCCGCGCTTTCGCACCGGCACTTCGGTCACCAACAAGCTGGCCGGCGGGTTCGATCCTGTCACGGAAGGCGACCGCGCCGCCGAGACGGCGATCCGGGCGCTGATCACGGAAGAATTCCCCGAGCACGGCATTCTGGGCGAGGAGCACGAAAATATCGGGCTCGACCGCGAGCATGTCTGGGTGATCGATCCGATCGACGGGACGCGCGCCTTCATTTCCGGCGTGCCCGTCTGGGGCACGCTGATCGGTTTTCGCTCCAACGGGCGGGCGACCATGGGCATGATGGACCAGCCGTTTACCGGCGAACGTTATTTCGCCGATGGCGAAAAGTCGTGGTATCGCGGCCCGGATGGTGAGCATGAAATCCGTACGCGCGATTGCGGTCGGTTGGCCGATGCGATCCTGTTCACCACCTCGCCGCATATCTTTGAGGGAGCTGATCTCGCCGCCTATAAAGCCGTCGAGGAAAAGGTGCGGCTGTTCCGCTACGGCACCGATTGTTACGCCTATACGCTGCTGGCCGGCGGCCATATCGATCTCGTCGTCGAAAACAACCTCAAGCCTTATGATGTCGGCGCGCTGATCCCGCTGATCGAGCAGGCGGGCGGCATCATCACCACCTGGGATGGCGGCCGGCCGGAAGAGGGCGGCAATATCATCGCCGCCGGCAGCCGCGCCGTGTATGACGAGGCGCGGGCGCTGCTTGGCCGTTGAGCCGCTTCAGGCGGCTGCGTCGTCGGAGACGAGCGCTGTCGCGTCGCTGCCGGGGATGAAGGCTTCGATCGCCGCCAGCGCCTGGGCGCGGTAGATATCGGCCTCGCTGAACAGTTCGTGGCGTCCGCCGATGATGTTGACCAACTGGCCGGCGCGGAAATTGCGGGCCAGTTCCTCTTGGGCGCCATAGGGCACGATGCCGTCGCGCATCGGCGCAAGGATCAGCGTCGGAATGGTGATGTTGGTCAGATGCGCCTGTGACGCGATGCGGCGTCCGGCCTTCAGCGTTTCCTTCAGCCAGCGCATGGTCGGCGGGCCGATTTCCAGTTCCGGATATTCCTTGCCGATCGCACCATTGCGGGCAAACCGTTTTGGATCGGATGTCAGCGGATTACCGGAAAAGGGGCGGCGGTTCTGATCGGTTCCGGCTGACAGCTGGCCGAGGCCGATGGCCGTCAATGAGCCTGCGATGAGACGGATCAACCCTTCGGAAAATGCCTGTCCGGTGAGGCCCACGAACGGGGCGGCCAGCGCCATGCGATCGATGCGGTTGGCCAGATAAGGTGCAGCGGCAAGCGCGATTAGCGAACCGGTGGAATGTGCGACGAGGAAAAACGGCAGACGGGCATCGGGCAGCACGATCTGTTCGAGAAACAGATCGAGATCGCGCTCATAATCGGAAAAGCGGCGCAGATGGCCCTTTTTCGGCTTTTTCAGCAGCCGGTCGGAACCACCCTGTCCACGCAGGTCATAGGTCGCCACCCACAGGCCCATGGCGTTGAAATCGCGGATCGTCTCGTAATATTTCTCGATGGATTCGCTGCGGCCATGCAACAGAACGATGGTGCCGCGCGCCGGCGAAATGTCGGAGCGGAACACGGCGTAGCGCAGTTTTGCACCGCGATATCCGGTGAAAAAGCCGGCAAAATGGTTGGGCGGCACCGGGTTGTCAGGCGTCGACCGGAGGATTTCGAAGGGCGGGGTTTCTGCTTCGCTCATGCAGACAAGCGATAGGCGGAATGTTTTTCGGGTCAAGGGGAAAGTGGGGGAGCTGGGGCTTCTTCTTCGCGCGCGGGAAGGGGATTGCATGCGAAAAAGACCCCGCCCCAAACCCCTCCCCACAAGGGGGAGGGGCTTAACCCGGCCGATCCGCTGTGGCTCAATTGGGGCAGGTGGTTGCCACAAGTTTTCTCCCCCCTTGTGGGGGAGATGGCCGGCAGGCCAGAGGGGGACTTTGCAACCGAAAGCGTGGCAATCAATCGTCGCTGTCGATCGAGACCTGTTCGCCGGTTTCCGGGTTGAATTTCACCTCGATGCGGCGGCCATCCTTGTTGCGGCCGGAAACTTCGTAGCAGCCGTCGTCGATTTCCACTTCGCGGACTTCGATGCCAAGGCCGGTGGCGCGGTCGCGCATCTGGGCTTCGCTCATCCACTTGTCGAGCTGGATATTGCCGCAACGGCGATCGTCGCGGTCATCGGCATGGGCGATGGAAAGCGGCGCAAGGGCGGTCAGCGTGGTGGCGGCAATGGTGGCGGCGAGGACGAGTTTCTTCATGGGTGGTTTCCTTCCCGGATGTGGCGGGCACCATTGCCCTGCCGATGAAGCCACCCTAAGTGACGGCCACTGATCGATAACTGACGGCAGCTGTCAGCGAAATTTCAGTTTGGAAATGATAGTTTCGCCGCCATGTCACACCATGTCCTTATAAAAATGTCGCTGGTTTCTGCGCTGTTGTTCACGGCACCGGCGGCAGGTCTTGCGCGCGATCTCGACAAGCTGCGTGATGCGGTGAAGCGCGGCGATGTGCTGCCGCTGTCGGTGCTGCAGGAAAAGCTGCGCGCCTCCTATCCGGGCGATATCATCCGCGTCGAACTTGATGAGGATGACGATCGTTTCATCTACGAATTCAAGGTGCTGCAGGCGAATGGCCGGCTTTATGAAATCGAGATGGATGCCAGGGATGGCCGCATTCTCGATGTCGACGATGATGATGACGATTGAGGCCCATGCGCATTCTGCTTGTTGAAGACGACCCGCTGATCGCCCGCGATGTCACGCACCACCTGTCACGTGCGGGTTATCTCGTGGAACACGAAAGTGACGGCGAAAGTGGCTGGTATCGCGGTGACAGCGAGGAATTTGCCGCCGTCGTGCTCGATCTCGGCCTGCCGAGCATGGACGGGCTTTCCGTGCTGAAACGCTGGCGCGCCGCCGAGCGCGAATTGCCGGTGCTGATCCTCACCGCCCGCGGCAACTGGGAAGAGCGTGTCGAGGGGATCGATGCCGGCGCCGACGACTATCTCGCAAAACCGTTTCAGATGCCGGAGCTTTTGGCGCGGCTGCGGGCGATCATCCGCCGTTCGCAGGGCAAGGCCAGTCCTGTCCTGTCCGCCGGCCGCATGAAGATCGATCCACGCAGCCGCACCGTGTCGCTGGATGGCGAACCGGCAGACCTGACGCCGCTCGAATATCGTTGCCTGCATTATCTGATGGCCAATGCCGAACGGCATGTCTCGCAGCTGGAACTGACCGAACAGCTTTACGCTCAGGATTTTGAGCGCGAGAGCAATTCGGTGGAAGTGCTGATCGGGCGGTTGCGCAAGAAATTCGGCAAGGAGCTGATCACCACCCGCCGCGGTTACGGTTACCGGATCGGTGCTGCATGAAGCGGCCGCTGTCGATTCGCGTCCGTTTTCTTCTGGTGTCCTTGGTTGCCGTTCCCTCGGCACTGGCGCTTGCCGCCCTGTTCATGACCTCGATGTTTTCCGCCAGTCTGGAACGGCGGCTGGAAGAGGAATTGAAGGGCCATATCAACACAATTGCCGGCTCGATCCGGCTTGGTATCGATGGAAAAATCGAACATCCGTTCAGCCTGATGGACCGGCGGTTTGCGCAGGCCTATGGCGGGCTTTACTGGCAGATCGGTGATGCCGCGACGTCAGCGCAGTTCCGTTCGGAATCGCTGTGGGACACCAGCCTGTCGAGCCCGGACGATTTGCCCGATGATGGCGCCGTGCACCGGTACGAGGCCGATGGGCCTGAGGGCACCCGGCTGATCGTGCTGGAGCGGCAGATCATGGTGAGCGCGCCGGCGGGCCTGAAGCCGGTGCAGATTTCCGTCGCATCGGACACCCGTGCACTGGATGAGGCGAGCCGCGGGTTTGCGCTGGATATTCTGCCTTATCTGGCAGGTCTTGCGGCGTTCCTGATCGGCGCGTCGCTAGTGCAGGTGATCTTTGGCCTCAAACCGCTGGCGGACCTCACCAAGGGGCTGGACCGCATTCGCGAGCGCCGCAGCGGCAGGCTGGAAGGCGCGCTGCCGGCGGAATTTGTGCCGGTGGAGGCGGCCGTCAACCGGTTACTGGAATCGCAGGCGCAGTCGCTTGCCAGGGCGCGGGCGCGCGCCGGTGATCTGGCACACGGGCTGAAGACGCCGCTGACCGTGCTCTCCAACGATGCGCTGACCTTGCGCGAGCGGGGTGAGGGCGAGATTGCCGATGAAATCGAGCATCTGGTACAGATGATGCGCGGGCATGTGGAGCATGAGCTGGCGCGCAGCCGTATCGTTGCCAATGCCGACATGCGCCAGACCGATGCGGATATCGAAAAAATCGTCGGACAGGTGGTGAAAACGCTGCAGCGCACGCCGAAGGGCGAGGCTCTGCAATGGACTGTCGAGATCGGTGAACCCTCACACGTGCCGCTCGATGCGCATGACCTGCGCGAACTGATCGGCAATCTCACCGAAAACGCCGTCAAATGGGCCTCGGGTGAAGTCTGTATCGGCTGGAAACAGGGTCGGCTGGTGGTGGCCGATGACGGGCCGGGTGTGGACCCCGACAAGATCCGCAGCATGACCGAGCGCGGTGTGCGGCTGGACAGCCAGACACCCGGCACCGGCTTTGGCCTGTCGATCGTCAAGGAAATCTGCGAGGTTTACGGGCTGACATTGTCGATCGAAAACCGGCAGGGCAGTGGCTTGATGGTCTCGGTGGGGTTTGGGGCTGCCGAATAGCGATTGTAGCGGTTGCCGTTCAGCCGATCTCCCCCCTTGAGGGGGAGATGCCCGGCAGGGCAGAGGGGGGTAATGCTGGCGCAAATGGCCGCTTTCCCACCACTTGCCACACCGTTGTTCACCCCCCTCTGTCACTATCGTGACATCTCCCCCTCAAGGGGGGAGATCGTTGGGAGCAAGCCTCAATGCTTATGCTCCGCACCGCCGCCATCATGCGGCACCACCGGCGCCGCAACCGCCGCATCGGTCGGGTGCGGATGGTCCGGATCAGGACTGTGGGTAGTACGGTGGATGGCCGCCACATTGCCCTCCTGGCCATAGATGGCGATATGCAGGCCCCAATAGGACGAGGCAAAAATCACCAGAGCGGCTGCAATGCCGATCGGCACGCCGGCCAGTAATTTCTTGAAATTGGGGACAAAAAACACGTCGCGCGTGTGGTCTGCGGCAATTGCCACGATGACCGCCATGATCAATGCATGGCCGATCAGGTCGATGCGGCCGAACGGGTAAACGGCGGCGTTGAAGATGACGAACAGGGCGACCGCCGAAAGACGGCGCACCAGCGGCGTCCACAACAGGCCAAACCCCATGGTGAATTCGGAGACGCCAGCCATGGGAATAAAAACGTCGCGCGGCATGCCGAAGGTCAGAAACGGCTTTTCCTCGACCAGCGGATAGAACCAGTCGGGATAGGCGAATTTTTCGAGGCTCGACCACATCAGGGCAATTGCGACACCCCAGCGCAGCGCCTGAAAGCGGTGTTTTCGGATCTCCTCGTTGGAAGACGCCTCCATCACCAGATAGGCGGCGACGCCGACGCCGAGTGCGAGATAATCAAGCAGGTGAAAGATGTCGTAATCGCGCAACGCCAACAGCCAGAGCAGGATGATACCGGCGGCAGCCAGCGGCTGGGTGCGGCGGAAAAAGATCAGCAGGGCGATCAGCAACTGACCCCATGAGACGATTTCCGAGGGCGTTTTCAGGTCGGGTGTCAGATAAACCCCGCCAACCGCAAAGATGGCGATGAAAAAGGCGCCGACCACGCAGCGCACGAAATCATCGAGGCGGTTCCATAGGGGATCGGTCAGGCGGTCCATGCCGAGCAAGATTTTTTCGCCGGCGCTGGATCGTTCAATGGCGCGGGTGGCGAGAAAGAAGACCAGCACGAGAGCGATGCCGACCCAGAACCATGTGTTGGCAAGTGTTGCGCCGATCGGCTGCGGCGGGGCGCCGACGATATAGGGCGCGAACCATTTGACATGTGCCGACGCGGGTTCGGCAGCGAGAAGGGGTAAGGCGAGCGTGAGCCATCCGGCTCGATGAGCGGAATGCATGGTGGTGTTCCTATCGATATCGCAGCAACGGCCGAGGCGAAGGCATACGGACAATCCGTTTCTGCAATTTTGACGATAGTTTATTTTCTGACTGGTTATTTGATTTTTGGCAATCAGCGAATGGATTGAAGACTGTCAGGCCGCGACAAAATGGCTATTTTTGCCCGTTTTTGCATTCTCCGGCATCGTGTTTGCTGTTTCATGGATTTCTAAAATTCGCGCAAAGGTCGCATATGCGGGATTCCCGAAAAAGGGTCTTGAAGCGGGAAAATGCAATTCCCATCTTGGTTCTGCGGGCGCCGATGACGGGTCCGCAACGAGAGGTCAGGCATCGCCAGAACGGGATGCCGGCTTAAAAAACCGCAACACGTCGCTTCATGAGAGGACATCATGCGTCACGTCGATTTTTCCCCCCTTTATCGTTCCACCGTCGGTTTCGACCGCCTTTTCACCATGCTGGACAGCCTTGGCCAGCCCGATCAGGCGCAGACCTATCCGCCCTACAATATCGAGCGGACCGGCGAGAATACCTATCGCATCACCATGGCCGTTGCCGGTTTCGACGAAAAGGAACTGAGCATCGAGGCCCGTGCGCATGTGCTGCACGTCAAGGGTGAAAAGAGCGAGGACGAAGCCGCTTCAACCAGCGAGTTTCTCCACCGCGGCATCGCCAAGCGCGCCTTCGAGCGCCGCTTCCAGCTTGCCGATCACGTGGAGGTGCAGAGCGCGCAGCTGAAGAACGGTCTTCTGCATATCGATCTTCTGCGCTCCATTCCGGAAGCGATGAAACCGCGCCGGATCGCCATTGCCGCCGAACCGGTCGATACGCCCACGACCATCGAGGCGCAGGTCAGCCAGCCGCAGATCAACTAACGCCCAAGGCCGGACCTCCAGTCCTGACCTTCGCGTCAGATGGCCCGTCATGCGCCCCCTTCCAGCCGGGAGGGGGCGTTTTTATGTGAGGTTTGACGGGATTTGATGGCCAGCATACTATGATCGTGATGTTTGGCACGAGAGGCCGTCATGCGAGTGACCGTGAAAAAAATGGGCGACAGCGCCTCAATCCCGATCCCCGCCGAGATCATGGAAGCGGCCAATCTCTCCGTCGACACCGAGGTTGATGTCCGCGCGCAAAACGGTCGCGTGATTGTCGAATTGGTCGGAGAGGGTGATCTCAGTCTCGATGAGATGATCGCCCGCATCACGCCAGACAATCGTCACGACGAGGTCGATTTTGGCGCACCTGTCGGTCGCGAGCTGCTCTGATGGCGGCTGCCGGTTATGTCCCTGACGCAGGTGACATTGTCTGGTTGAATTTTTCGCCGCAGATGGGGCATGAGCAGGCCGGCCGTCGCCCCGCGCTCGTTTTAAGCCCTGCCAGCTACAATCGCCACGGTCTCATGTTGTGTTGTCCCATGACGACGAGACGCAAGGGCTATCCATTCGAGGTGGTCTTGGGAGAGGACAGCATTGCTCTCGCAGATCAGGTCAAAAGCCTGGACTGGAAAAGCCGCGATGCCCAGCGCAAAGGCCAGGCATCGGATGCAGCATTAAAACAGGTTGGGCGAAGGCGATAAAGCTGCTCGGGTGAACCGGGCCGCCGCGTGTTTGCTTTACGCCGCAGCCGTTGCCGTCTTGTCTTCCACCTTCACCTTGCGCTGCGCATATTTCTGCGCCAGCACGGCGCAGACCATCAGTTGGATCTGGTGGAACAGCATGATCGGCAGGACGATGGCGCCGATCGAGGACTGGCCGGCAAAGATGGCGTTGGCCATCGGCACGCCTGATGCCAGCGACTTTTTCGAGCCGCAGAAGGTGATGGCGATCTCGTCCTCCTTGGAAAAACCGAGAAGGCGGCTGCCATACATGGTGATGACCAGAACGATGGCGAGCAGAACCATGTCGGTGACGATGACGGCAGCGATATCGGTGAGCGAAAACGTCCGCCAGATGCCTTCGATGACGGCCGTCGAAAAGGCGAGGTAGACAACCATCAGGATGCCGCCGCGATCGACCGGCGCCAGCAGCTTTTTGCGCGCCCGGATCCAGTTGCCGATGAAGGGCTGCAGAAGCTGGCCGATGACGAAGGGGGCGAGAAGCTGGAGCGCAATTTTTTCAATGGCATCGGCGGAAATGCCGCCGCCTTCGCCGGTCGTCGACATGACAAGGCTGGCGAGGATCGGTGTCAGGAACATGCCAAACAGGTTGGAGCCGGAGGCCGAGACGATGGCTGCCGGCACGTTGCCGTTCGCCATCGAGGTAAACGCGATCGACGACTGCACGGTGGAGGGCAGCACGCAGAGGAACAGGATGCCGGCGTAAAGCGGGGCGGGCAGGATGCTTTCCGGCAGGAAGCCGATGGCAAGACCCAAAAGCGGGAAGATCACGAACGTCGTCGCCAGAATCGTCAGATGCAGGCGCCAGTGCAGCAGGCCGCCGACCACGACTTCACGTGACAGGCGGGCGCCATGCAGGAAGAACAGCAGGCCGATGGCGATGTCAGTGGCGATACCGAACCAATAGGCGGGTTCGCCGTAAATCGGCAGGAAGGAGGCGAGGATGACCGCGCAGACCAGCATGATCGTGAAACGGTCCGGCATGAAGCGGCTCATGGCATGTCCTTAAACTGATTTTACTTCGGTTGGGAGACGTCTTCTCTTATCATGAACCGCGATGCAAGAATTAACAGTTATCACGAAGCAGGATAAGGATGCTCAATCTCCATCATCTCGAAAGTTTCGTGATGCTGCAACAGGCCGGCAGCTTTACCCTTGCTGCCGAGCGGCTCGGCATCGGGCAGTCAACGATCAGCCAGCATATCCAGCGTCTTGAAAAATCACTCGGGCGGCAATTGGTGCAGCGGGATACCCATCAGGTGCGGCTGACGGCGGATGGCGAGGCACTGCTCGGTTATGCGCGCGGCATGCTCGATCTCAACGGCAAGGTAGCGTCGCTGTTCGGTGAAAGCCGATTGCGCGGGCGGTTGCGGCTGGGTGTGTCGGAAGATGTCGTCGCCAATCGACTGACCGCCATTCTGGAGGATTTCAGCCGGCTGCATCCGTGGGTCGATCTGGAACTGACGGTGGCGCTGAGCGGGGTGCTGTTTCAGATGCAGGAGGTCGGCGAACTCGATCTGGTTCTGGCCAAGCGGCATATCGGCGAAACGCATGGGCGTCTGCTTTATCGCGAGCCGCTTGTCTGGCTGGCGCGGGATGCGGATGTGCTGTCGCGTGTCGAGACCGTGCCGCTGATCGCCTTTCCGCCGCCGAGCATTACGCGAAAGGTGGCGCAGCAGGCGCTGGATCAGAACAAGATCGCGTGGCGGATCGTCTGTACCTGCGGCAGTCTTGCGGGGCTGACGGCAGCAGCGCGTGCCGGTATGGGCGTGCTTGTGCAGCCGCGCAGCATGGCGCCGGACGGTTTGCGGGAGATCGCGCCGGGACGTTTGCCGGATCTGGAGGATATCGAATTCGTGCTGGTGCCGCGGCGCGGGGCGGATGCGGCGCTGGTGGAGGCGGTGTCGAGTTTGATCACGGCGCGGATCGTGCCGTGAGGGGAGTGGATTGCGCGATGGAATGTGCAAAAAAAGACCCCGCCCCAAACCCCTCCCCACAAGGGGGAGGGGCTTAACCCGGCCGCTCCGTCGAAACTCAATTGAGGTAGGCGTTTGCCGCAAGTTTTCTCCCCCCTTGTGGGGGAGATGGCCGGCAGGCCAGAGGGGGACTTTCTTAAGGCTGTGGCTTTAGCGTTTATTCAAGCCGAAGCGCATATAGACAAGAACTGGTCAACGTCTTCTTCCGTCGTGGCAAAGCTCGTCACCATGCGGATCAGCACTTCGTCAGCGGCCACCTTTTCCGGCATGTCGCGCGGTTCCAGCCAGTCGTAGAACTTTGCGCCCTTGTCCTGCGCCGCCTTGGCGGAGGATTTCGGCAGGATGGCGAAGACTTCGTTGGCCTGGGTCGGCCAGGCGAGGCGGGCGCTGTTGAGCGAGCCGAAACCGGCGCGCAGGCGGTTTGCCATGTCGTTGGCATGGCCGGCAAGACCCAGCCACAGGTCGTCCTTCAGATAGGCATCGAACTGGGCGGCGATGAAGCGGGATTTGGAAAACAGCTGGGCGGTACGCTTGCGCAGGAAGGCAAAATCCCTAGCGAGTTCGGGATCGAAAAACACGATCGCCTCGGCGCACCAGCAGCCGTTCTTGGTGCCGCCGAAGGAAAGCACGTCGACACCGCGTTTCCAGGTCATTTCGGCCGGCGTGCAGCCGAGCGCCATCAGGGCATTGGCGAAACGGGCGCCGTCCATGTGCAGCGGCAGGCCGTTGTCCTTGGCGATCTTTGCGATCGCGTCGATTTCATCGAGCGTATAGACGGTGCCGGCTTCGGTGGCCTGCGTCATCGAAACGGCGGCGGCGCGGCCGTGGTGGATGGCGTCCTGCGGATAACGCGCGATACGGCTGATCAGGTTTTCCGGCAGCATCTTGCCATCCGGGCCTTCCACCGCGACCATGCGCATGCCGGAAAAGAAGTCCGGCGCGCCGCACTCGTCCTCGATGATATGTGCTTCCGAATGGCAGAAGGTCAGGCCGCCGGGGCGGGCGATGCTGGCCAGCGACAGCGAATTGGCGGCAGTGCCGGTCGCCACGAAAAACACCGCGACCTCGCGCTCGAAGATCTCGTTGAAACGCACCTCGATCGACTTGTCGAGTTCGCTCGAACCATAGGCTGAGGCAAAGCGGGTGGATTCTTTCGAGAGGCGCTCATTGATGGCGGGGTGGGCGCCGGCCCAGTTGTCGGAAGCAAAGAACATGGAGGGTCCTGTAAGGTCATGCGTGATGCTGCGGGAGAGATGCTGAACTTAAGGAATTTGCTGCTGCAATCAATGGAAAAGCCAGTCCGTGCGGGTGGGCCTATCCGTCTGGCAATCTAAGCAATGTATTCTGTCGATTTGAGTAATTTTGTTGCGCCGCAGCGCCGTTCTGGTGCCTTCTTGTGTCGTTTTGTCCGGTTTGAATTGCATTTCAGCCTCTTGTGGCGCATTAACTTCTGTGTCATATAAAATGAGAAATAGGTCAGAATAACTGTCCTACTTTCCGGAAATCAGGTCGGCGATGGGCTGGTTTCTGTCATGACCTCCGCGCCGATCCGGGTTATGCTGCTGCGCAATAGCAGCGGACTGTCCGGGCGGCGCCGTCGCATGAGTTAAGAACTGTCGCATGAATTTCGGATTGATGTGCGACACCCGCACCTCGTTTCGCGCAATGAACCGATACCACCTTGCCCGCTCGAGCGGCCAACTGGAGGACTGACGATGACGAAGACGATTTTGGATATGCACTGTCCCACCGACATAGCTTCGGCGAAAGCCGAAGAGCATGTGCCCTTCATCGCGTCGGGCATTCCTGGGCCCCAAGGTCTTTATGATCCGCGCAACGAACACGATGCCTGCGGCGTCGGCTTCATCGCCCATATGAAGGGCCAGAAGTCGCACCAGATCGTCAAGGACGGCCTGTTCATTCTGGAAAACCTGACGCATCGCGGCGCCGTTGGTGCCGATCCGCTGATGGGCGATGGCGCCGGTATTCTGGTGCAGATCCCGGATCGTTTCTTCCGCGAGGAAATGGCACGCCAAGGCATCACCCTGCCGAAGGCCGGCGAATATGCCGTCGGCCATCTGTTCATGCCGCGCAAGCCGGAAGAGATCGAGCATTACAAGCAGGTGGTGCGAGACGTCATCGGCGAGGAAGGCCAGCAGTTCATCGGTTTCCGCGATGTGCCGGTCGATAATTCCTCGCTGTCCAAGGCGCCGGATATTGCTGCGACCGAACCCTATCACGTTCAGGTCTTCATCGGGGCAGGGCGCGATGCCGCGACCAATCTCGAATTCGAGCGCAAGCTTTTCCTGATCCGCAAGGTCATCTCGAACCGCATCTATGATGCCTTCGGCGGCGTCGATCAGGGTTTCTATCCGGTGTCGCTGTCGTCCTCGACCATCGTCTACAAGGGCATGTTCCTGGCCTATCAGGTCGGCGCCTATTACAAGGATCTGGCCGATCCGCGGTTTGAGAGCGCCGTGGCGCTTGTGCACCAGCGTTTCTCAACCAACACGTTTCCGTCGTGGAAGCTGGCGCATCCGTACCGCATGGTCGCCCATAACGGCGAAATCAACACGCTGCGCGGCAACGTCAACTGGATGGCGGCGCGTCAGGCTTCGGTTTCCTCGCCGCTGTTCGGTGATGATATCTCCAAGCTGTGGCCGATCTCCTATGAAGGCCAGTCGGATACGGCCTGCTTCGACAACGCGCTGGAATTTTTGCTGCGCGGCGGCTACTCCATGGCGCATGCCGTGATGATGCTGATCCCGGAAGCATGGGCCGGCAACCAGTCGATGTCGAAGGAGCGCAAGGCGTTCTACGAATACCACGCCGCGCTGATGGAGCCGTGGGATGGTCCGGCCGCCGTCTGTTTCACCGATGGCAAGCAGATTGGCGCAACGCTCGACCGTAACGGCCTGCGCCCGGCGCGCTACCTCGTCACCGATGACGACCGTATCATCTTGGCCTCCGAAGCCGGCACGCTGCCGGTGCCGGAAGAAAGCATCGTCAAGAAGTGGCGCCTGCAGCCGGGCAAGATGCTGCTGATCGACATGGAAAAGGGCCAGATCATCTCCGACGAGGAGTTGAAGACGGAGCTTGCCACCAAGCACCCCTATTCCAAGTGGCTCGACAACACCCAGCTCATCCTCGAAGAGCTGAAGCCGGTGGAACCGCGCGCGCTGCGTCGCGACGTGTCGCTGCTCGACCGTCAGCAGGCTTTTGGTTACACCCGCGAAGACACAAAGATCCTGATGTCGCCAATGGCGACCACCGGTCAGGAAGCCGTGGGTTCGATGGGCACCGATACGCCGATCTCGGCCATGTCGGAAAAGTCCAAGCTGCTTTACACCTATTTCAAGCAGAACTTTGCGCAGGTCACCAACCCGCCGATCGACCCGATTCGCGAAGAGCTGGTGATGAGCCTCGTGTCCTTCATCGGCCCGCGCCCGAACATTCTCGACCATGAGGGTGCGGCCAACGCCAAGCGTCTGGAAGTGCGCCAGCCGATCCTGACCAATGGCGATCTCGAAAAGATCCGCTCGATCGGCCACACGGAAGACCGTTTCGACACCAAGACGCTCGACTTCACCTACGCGATCGAGCGTGGCGCCGAAGGCATGCCGGAAATGCTGGATCGCCTGTGCGAGCGCGCCGAGGCGGCCGTCAAGGGTGGCTACAACATCATCGTGCTCTCCGACCGCCAGATCGGCCCGGATCGCATGGCCATTCCGGCGCTTCTGGCAACCGCTGCCGTGCACCATCACCTGATCCGCAAGGGGCTGCGCACCTCGGTCGGTCTCGTTGTGGAATCGGGCGAGCCGCGCGAAATCCACCACTTCTGCTGTCTCGCCGGTTATGGCGCCGAAGCCATCAACCCCTATCTCGCCTTCGACACGCTGACCGACATGCATATGCGCGGCGAGTTCCCCAAGGAAGTCGATGCGCAGGAAGTGGTCTATCGCTATATCAAGGCGGTCGGTAAGGGCATTCTCAAGGTCATGTCCAAGATGGGCATTTCCACCTATCAGTCCTATTGCGGCGCGCAGATTTTTGATGCTGTCGGCCTGTCGTCCGAACTGGTCGAGCAGTATTTCTTCGGCACCGCCTCTTCGATCGGCGGCATCGGTCTGGAAGAAATCGCCCAGGAAACCACCGAGCGCCACACGTCGGCTTTTGGTAAGGACCCGGTTCTGGCCTCGACGCTCGATATCGGCGGCGAATATGCCTACCGCATGCGCGGCGAAAGCCATGCCTGGACGCCTGACGTCGTTGCCACCCTTCAACATGCTGTGCGTGGAAACAGCCAGGACCGCTACCGCGAGTTCGCCGGCCTTGTGAACGAAAGCGCCGTTCGGATGAACACCATCCGTGGCCTGTTCAAGATCAAGAGCGCCGAGGTGCTTGGCCGCACGCCTGTTTCGATCGACGAGGTCGAGCCTGCTGTCGATATCGTCAAGCGTTTCTCCACCGGCGCCATGTCCTTCGGGTCGATTTCCCGCGAAGCGCATACGACGCTGGCGATCGCCATGAACAAGATCGGCGGCAAGTCGAACACCGGTGAAGGTGGCGAGGAGAGCGATCGTTACCTGCCGCGCCGCGATGGTTCGGCGAACCCGGAACGCTCGGCCATCAAGCAGATCGCCTCCGGCCGTTTTGGCGTGACCACCGAATATCTGGTCAATGCCGATATGCTGCAGATCAAGGTGGCGCAGGGTGCCAAGCCCGGCGAGGGCGGCCAGCTGCCCGGCCACAAGGTGGATGCGACCGTTGCCAAGACCCGTCACTCGACGCCGGGTGTCGGCCTCATCTCGCCGCCGCCGCACCATGACATCTATTCGATCGAAGATCTGGCGCAGCTGATCTACGATCTGAAGAACGTCAACCCGACCTCCGACATCTCGGTCAAGCTGGTGTCTGAAGTGGGCGTCGGCACGGTTGCTGCCGGTGTCGCCAAGGCGCGCGCCGACCATATCACCGTCTCCGGTTTCGACGGCGGCACGGGCGCATCGCCGCTCACCTCGCTGAAACATGCCGGCAGTCCTTGGGAAATCGGCCTTGCCGAAACCCAGCAGACGCTGGTGCTGAACGGTCTGCGTTCGCGCATCGCGCTGCAGGTCGATGGTGGTCTGAAGACCGGCCGTGACGTCATCATCGGCGCGCTGCTCGGTGCTGACGAGTTCGGTTTCGCAACGGCTCCGGTTATCGCTGCCGGGTGCATCATGATGCGCAAGTGCCATCTGAACACCTGCCCCGTGGGCGTTGCAACGCAGGACCCGGTTCTGCGCAAGCGCTTCAAGGGCACGCCGGAACACGTCATCAACTACTTCTTCTTCGTGGCCGAAGAAGTACGCGAAATCCTCGCATCGCTCGGCTTCACCAGGTTCGATGATATTATCGGCGCATCCGACTTCCTCGAAAAGGACGACATGCTCGCCCACTGGAAGTCCAAGGGGCTGGACTTCTCCAAGATCTTCCACAAGGTCGAGGCACCGAAGGCCGCCACCTACTGGACCGAGCGCCAGAAACATCCGATCGACGATATTCTCGATCGCAAGCTGATCGAAAAGGCCATGCCGGCGCTGGAAAGCAAGGAGCCGGTGGTCATCGAAGTGCCGATCAAGAACGTCGACCGTTCGGCCGGTGCCATGCTTTCGGGTGAGCTTGCCAAGCGCTGGAACGAAAAGGGCCTGAAGGACGACACGATCCGCGTGACGTTGACCGGTACCGCCGGCCAGTCGTTTGGTGCCTTCCTCGCACGCGGCATCACCTTCGATCTCGTCGGTGACGGCAACGACTATGTCGGCAAGGGTCTGTCAGGTGGCCGCATCATCGTGCGTCCGCCGGAAAATTCCAAGCTGGTGGCGGAAAACTCGATCATCGTCGGCAATACCGTGCTTTACGGTGCGACATCGGGCGAGTGCTATTTCCGCGGCGTTGCCGGTGAGCGTTTCTCCGTTCGCAACTCCGGCGCCATCGCGGTCGTCGAAGGCGTGGGTGACCACGGCTGCGAATACATGACCGGCGGCGTCGTCGTCGTTCTCGGCGAAACCGGCCGCAACTTTGCAGCCGGCATGTCGGGTGGCGTGGCTTACGTTCTCGATGAAGAGGGCACGTTCGCCAAGCGCTGCAACATGGCCATGGTCGAACTGGAACCCGTTCCGGAAGAAGATGACATGCTGGAAAAGCTGCACCATCGCGGCGGCGACATCATGCACAAGGGCCGTGTCGACGTGTCAGAAGACATGACCCGCCACGACGAAGAGCGGCTTTACCAGCTGATCTCCAACCACATGCACTATACCGGCTCCAACCGCGCCAAGGAGATCCTCGATCGCTGGAGCGAGTTCCGTCCGAAATTCCGCAAGGTCATGCCGGTCGAATACCGCCGTGCGCTTGAGGAGATGGAGCGCATGCGGATGGGCGTTGCTGCGGAGTAAGCCTTTGGCTGTTTTTCACCGTTTGATTTCGGTGGTTATCGCGGTCGCTGTTCCGGCGGCCGCGTTCATGGCGAACGGTGACGTCGCATTGGAATTCATTGTGCTGGGAGCAACCATGGGATTTGCTTACTGGTACTGGGGCCCTACGGGCACCACTCTTTGAAGAGGACTAAAACATGGGCAAGGTAACGGGTTTCATGGAAATCGACCGGCAGGTTGGCAAGTACCAGCCGGCCTCCGACCGCATCCGCCATTTCCGCGAATTCACCATTCCGATGTCCGATGCCGAGGTTACCAAACAGGCGGCGCGCTGCATGGATTGCGGCATTCCGTTCTGTCATGGGCCGACGGGCTGTCCCGTGCACAACCAGATCCCCGACTGGAACGATCTGGTCTATAACAACAAGTGGGAAGAGGCGATCCGCAACCTCCATTCCACCAACAATTTTCCGGAATTCACCGGTCGCGTCTGTCCCGCGCCGTGCGAGGAAGCTTGCACGCTGAACCTCGAAGACGCGCCGGTCGCCATCAAGACCGTCGAGCAGGCGATCGCCGACAAGGCCTATGAACTGGGCTACATCGTGCCGCAGCCGGCAACGGTCAAAACCGGCAAGAAGGTCGCGATCATCGGTTCCGGCCCCGCCGGCATGGCCGCTGCACAGCAGCTTGCCCGCGCCGGTCACGAGGTCCATGTCTATGAACGCGAAACGAAGGCCGGCGGCCTGCTGCGTTACGGCATTCCGGACTTCAAGATGGAAAAGAATTTTATCGATCGTCGTGTCGAGCAGATGACCGGTGAGGGCGTCACCTTCCATTACGGCGTCAATGTCGGCGTCGACAAGCCGACCGAAGAGCTGATGGCCGAACATGATGCCGTCATCTATTGCGGCGGTTCGGAAACCCCGCGTCCGGCCGGTATTCCCGGTGTCGAACTGCACGGCGTCTACGATGCCATGCCGTATCTCGTGCAGCAGAACCGTCGCGTCGGCCGCGAAAACATCGACTCGACCGGCTGGCCGGCAGAACCGATCCTCGCAGGCGCCAAGCATGTCGTCGTGGTCGGTGGTGGCGATACCGCATCGGATTGCGTCGGCACGGCTTTCCGTCAGGGCGCCGTCAAGGTGACCCAGCTCGACATCCGCCCGATGCCGCCGGAAAAGGAAGACAAGCTCGCCGTCTGGCCGTTCTGGGCCACCAAGATGCGCACTTCGTCTTCGCAGGCCGAAGGCGCCAACCGCGAATTCCAGGTGGCGACGCTCGAATTCGTCGGCGAAGACGGCGTGTTGACCGGCGTGCGCTGCTGCCAGGTGGATGAACGCCGCAAGCCGATCGCCGGCACGGATTTCATCATCAAGGCCGATCTCGCCTTCATCGCCATCGGTTTTTCCGGGCCGATGACGACGGGTGTCCTGTCGGAACTGGAAGGCAAGCTGGAACTGAACACCGACCGCCGCGGCTCCACCAACGTCGTGGCGAACGAGCAGGACTACAAGACCTCGATCGACAAGCTCTACGTTGCCGGCGACGTTCGCCGCGGTCAGTCGCTGGTCGTCTGGGCGATCCGCGAAGGCCGTCAGGTGGCACGCGCCGTGGATGAGGCGCTGATGGGCGCTTCGGTTCTGCCACGGTAATTTTGAATCGGAAATTTGAATTGGGCGACCACAGCATCGTTGGCTGTGGTCGCCCAAATATCAGGTGCATACCCTCTCAAGAAGGTCCACCGTTACTGCCTGTGCCTGACCGGGAATATCGCGGAAGTCGTTGCGGTAGAGAAGTTGCGCCATGATCGCCTGCGTGAACTGCGGGTTCATCCGCCGCGCGGTGGCAAGAGCCTTTTCGCTTTCGCGCCGGAAAGGCCGCAAGGCCGCCATGACATATTCGATGCCAAGCACCTGGATGACGCAGGCGATATCGAACATGTCGCGAGGCTGCATCAATGCGCCGCGATAACATATTTTCTTTGCAATGATTTCAGCCGGCGTTTCGAGCAGAATGGTTCTGTCGCGCACTGTTGCCGCCACCGCCGGTGCTTCTGTCAGGGGCAGAGCGCAGATGAAATCGATCTCGCCGATGTTTTCGAACACGACTTTCAATGTTCTGGCGCCATCCGACACGTAGGCGTCTGGCGTTACATCGAGTTCGTATCCTTGCGTCCACGGATTTAGGTAGGGGAGCTGCTGCGGGTCATCAAGGAAGATATCGATATCGAAGCTTTCTCGATGATCGATCTGCAGCATAAGGGCGGTGCCGCCCCCCAAACTCCAGCTATCGATCAGTCTGAACTGGCCGTTTGTCTTGTCGATGATGCTGACGGCGAGTTCGAACAGGTCTTCCCACCGGCTGCGCGCTGCCAATTACGCAGCTTTCGCCAAGGGCAGATTATAACCCGCGAGCGCTGAAAACCGTTTCGCAAGATCGATGGCAATCGACGCGTCGATGTGCATCTCGTGCAGGAAGGCGTGCTGAAGCTCCTCGTCCACCTCGGAGAAAAAGGAAAAAGCAGATGGGTCGAAGTGGTCGGCACTGATGGGATCGGCAATCCGTGCTGCCAGCTGTTCGGCGGAAAGCGCCGTCCCATAAGGGGCGTTGACAGTCGATAGAACGCGAACAGCTACAGAAGACATCGTTTCGCACCGAAAGTTGCGGTGGTGTGTTATAACCTGACGATGTCTGCCAAACAAGGATCGCGCCCTTGGGAGGATGGGATGACGCAGCTATTGCGTCGTCTTGATCCGGTAATCGTCCACACGCCCAGCCGGCGCCTCCGGCAGTTCGCCGCGGGTCACCAATAGATCGCGCGGGGACTGCGTGTTGGCCGGTGTCGGTGCGCTCGCGCCCAGCAGGTCCTTGCCGCCGTCGAGATCGGGGTCGGATAGCGCGATCGGCTGGGTGGAGACCACTGCGGTGATCGGCGTGCCGGGAAGTACGGGAAGAGCCGGCAGATTGCTGCCGTCGAGATTGATCATTTCGGCCGGCGGAACATCGCCGAGGTGGCGGCGCGCCACCTTTTCCACGTAGAAGGCCAGCTTGCGGCGGCCGGCTTCGGTCATGTTGATGCCGTCGGCACTGCGCAGGCGCACCTGCTGGCCGTTGACGTCGGAGCCGGTGACGATGAATTTGCCGTCCTCATCGACAAACCCGTCCCAGATATCGACGAATTCGCCACCGATCTCTTCGGCCTGCGTCCGGAAAATGCTGTTGAGCGTGACGGCATCCGCCGTCATCGAAGCCGACTGGAAGGCCGGCAGGCCGACCCATAGCAGCGGCAGGTCGTGGTCGCGGGCAATCTGGCCAAATTCCTGAACACGCTGCTTGTAGATCTCGAACCAGCGTTCCGTGCGGAATTTCTCGCGCTGATCGCTGCTGTCGATCTGCTGGCGGTCATTGGCGCCGATCATCACCACCACAAGCGCCGGTTTTTCATTGGCGATCAGTTCGGGCAGAGCCTGCGGCCAGTCGTAATGATCCTGACGCACGAGGCCGGACGCGGTTTCGGCATGGTCGACAACGACGACGCCGGGATTTTCGGCAAAGGCCGCCTCAAGGCCGCCGGCCAGACGTCCGGCAAGGAAATCCCCGACGACCAGCACTTTTTTGGCATTTTCCAGCTTCTGGACGGGTTCCGGCGTCGGCTCGGCGGCAATCACCGGGGCAGCCGGTACCGGGCGCACCGCACGACGAGGGGCTGGCGGCGGTGCCGCGCGCCTTTTGCGGCGGGGCTCCATGTCGATGACGGATCGGTCGCGCTGGTACTCGCGTCGTTCACCGAAAAACATGTCCATCAGGTTGCGGCGCTGCGGGCGCTCATAACGGCGCTCCTCCAGATAATAACGCCGTTCCTGTGCCGATGCCGGCGTCACGATTGCGGGCAGGGCGATGGTGACGGCCGTCATGGCGATGACGAGGCGCGTCCCGAAAGACTTGATGCGTTCCCAAACGGGGAGAAGTGCAGACTTCATGTCCCTGCCGTCCATATCAGTGCGGGCTGCGAGTGGATCGCAGCCCGGCTTGAGAGTCAATTACCGGCCGATCCCGCCTTTGATCAGCGGATCGCCTTGAGCAGCGAATGCGACGGTTCGCCGTCTTCCTGCATGCCGAGCCGCTTCTGGATGGCGGAGATGGCGGCCTTCGAACCGGAGCCGAAATTGCCGTCGACCTCACCGTCGTAATAACCGAGTTCCTTCATGCGCGATTGCAGCTCGAATTTCTCCGAGATGTCGAGCGTGCCCTGCGGGCGCGGCCAACGCTGCTGCATGCCGCCGTAACCGGCGATCTGGTCGGCAAGAAGGCCGACGGCCAGCGCGTAACTGTCAGCCGCGTTGTATTTCTTGATGGTGAAGAAGTTTTTCATCATCAGGAAGGCCGGGCCGTCCGAGCCCGCCATCAGCTTCAGCGTGGCGCGGTCGGCACCGCGCGGAAAACCCTTGCCGTTCGGGCGGGTGAAGCCGAGCGCTGCCCACTGGGCAATCGTCTTGGTCTGGCCTTCGTATTTTGCTGCACCGGCCGGCAGGGCCGCTTCGTAACCCCAGGTCTTGCCGGTGGTCCAGCCGTTCTTGGCAAGCAGGTTGGCGGCGGTGGCGAGCGCATCCGGGATCGAATGCCAGATGTCGCGCTTGCCGTTGCCATCGGCATCGACTGCATAGAGCAGATAGCTGGTCGGGATGAACTGGGTATGACCCATGGCGCCGGCCCACGAGCCGGTCAGCTGCTTTGGCGTGACGTCGCCGGCCTGCAGGATCTTCAGCGCTGCGATCAGCTGCGTGCGGCCGAATTTCGAGCGTTTCGGATCGGCCCAAGCGAGTGTTGCCAGCGCCTGCGGCACGTGGTGCAGACGCTCGGGGTTTTCCAGTGCCGCGCCGTAATTGGATTCCATCGACCAGATGGCGAGAACGATGTTCTGATCGACACCGTATTGCCGCTCGATGGCGTTCAACAGACGGCCATGGCGGGCCTTCATCTC
This sequence comes from Neorhizobium sp. BT27B, assembly GCF_050455485.1. Classification (NCBI taxonomy): domain Bacteria; kingdom Pseudomonadati; phylum Pseudomonadota; class Alphaproteobacteria; order Hyphomicrobiales; family Rhizobiaceae; genus Neorhizobium; species Neorhizobium sp. BT27B. Next base: position 417,348 of record NZ_JBCIYT010000002.1, read on the forward strand.
GCGGCCGACCTTGACCGTATAAGGGTTCACGCGGCTATCGAGATAATCCCAGATCTTTGACTTGAACTCGGGCTGGTACTGCGCCTTCTGCAACACGTCCTGATCAGGTGTGCTGATGCCTGCAAAGGCTTTGTTATAGGTCGAGCGTGTAATGCCGCTCTGGGCTGCTGTCTCATAGAAATTTGAGACAAAAGCCTTGAAACCTTGGTCTGCCTGAGCATGTATCGGAGTGACCGCGAGCGTCATGCCTGCGATCATCGAGAGTGCGAGCGCTTGAAAGCGACGGGTGCGGAACATAGTCATTACGGCGTATCCGTTGTTCTTCCAGTCAGGGTTTTCACCGGTGATGGCGGCCGGGTTACGGTCAGTGTAGAACATCAGAATAAATAAATTCTTTACCATGAGAACATCGCTCTGTCATTGCCCCGAAAAGGCTGAAATATATCCCTAGAGACCTTTTCACGGGCGACCGACATACAGACAAATTGTGCTTTTAGGAGGCATGAGTGGGACACCAAAAGATTCGTAAGGCAGTTTTTCCGGTAGCAGGCATGGGTACGCGTTTCCTCCCCGCGACCAAGGCTGTGCCAAAGGAAATGCTGACGGTCGTCGATAAGCCGGTCATCCAGTATGTGGTGGATGAGGCTATCGAAGCCGGTATCGAACATCTCGTGTTCGTCACCGGTCGCGGCAAAGGCGTTATTGAAGATTATTTCGATATTCAATTTGAACTGGAATCGCTCCTGAAGGAGCGTAACAAGAATGCCGAACTGACCATTCTTTCCGATCTCCTGCCGCAGGCCGGCATGGCAAGTTTTACCCGCCAGCAGGCGCCGCTCGGCCTCGGCCATGCCGTTTGGTGCGCACGCGACATCGTCGGCAACGAGCCATTCGCCGTCCTTCTGCCCGACATGATCATGTCGGCCGAGAAGGGCTGCCTCAAGGGCATGGTCGAGCTTTATGAAAAGACCGGCGGCAACATCCTCGCCGTCGAGGAATGCGATCCGGAACAGGCCCACAAGTACGGCATCGTCGGCGTCGGTGACGCTGTCGGCGGCGGTTTCAAGATCACCCAGATGGTCGAAAAGCCGGCCAAGGGCACCGCACCTTCGAACTTCTTCATCAACGGCCGCTACATCCTGCAGCCGGAAGTCTTTGATATCCTGGAAACCCAGGAACGTGGTGCCGGCAACGAGATCCAGCTCACCGACGGCATGCTGGCGCTGGCGAAATCCCAGGAATTCGCGGCCTACAAGTTCACCGGCGAAACCTATGACTGCGGCGCCAAGGATGGCTTCATCCTCGCCAACGTTGCTTTTGCCCTGAAGCGTGCGGATATCCGTCCGACCGTGGAAAATGGCCTGAAGGCACTGGTTGCCAAGCTCGGCTGAGTTTTGGTGATGTGATTGAGAGAGGCCTCGGGATGTGTTCCGGGGCCTTTTTTTGTCTTGATGGAAGATGGAATGCGGAGGGGGCGGCATTCGTACTTCTCCCCGTCAACACGGGGAGAAAAGGCAAGTCGTTACCGCCGCAGCGTCAAACCCGCGCCGATCTGCACCGTCTTGGTCGGTGAACTGCCGGCGTTTTCCTCGTGTTCGTAGGTCACGTCGCCGGTCAGGTCGAGATAGCGGTTGAGGCGATAGGTGATGCCGGCGCCGAGTTCGTAGGTGCTCTCGTCGCTGCCGGTGGGGAAGTCGCGCAGGGTCGTGGCCCCCGTCAGGCGGGCGATCAGGTCGCTGCGCAGCTGATGCTGTACGGCGGTGGAAAAGCGGTATTCAGCCCAGCCGTTTGCGCCGGCCGCCGTCGCATCCTGAAGCGTCGTGCGCAGGCCGAAATCGATATCAGTGCCACGGCGGGGCGACCATGTGGCATTGCCGTCGAAGGCGACCGCGCCAAGATCGGACAGGCGGCCGTCATCGTATTTCGCGACCACGTAACCGACGCCCAGCTCGCCGCGCAGTTTTTCGGAAAAATCGAATTCGATACCGGTGCGGGCGGCATAATTGTTCGACGAACGCTGATAGCCGGATGAGTCGAAACGCTGGTCATAGACGCCGCGACCGGCTGCCACTTCGAGGAAGGGAATGATCGCCGGCGACAGTTCGTAACCGACCCGCAGGCGGCCATCGAAGCCGGTGCGGTCGCGGTCGCCACGGCTGACGCTGGTGCCGTCGGAAAGATCGACATCGCCATAAACGGAGCGTGCCACCGAGAGGGCTGCCGTGCCGCGCATCACCCCGAAATCGCGCTGGACGGCAACGCCGCCACCAAACCGCTGCACGGTCGATTGTGTGCTGGCGCCCGCAACGGCGTTCGGATCGCTGTTGCTTTCGCGTTCCAGCGCGTAATTGCCGGTAATGTTGGCAATCGTGTCATTGGAGAGGTCGAGCCGCAGATCGGCATCGAGGCGGCCTTCCGGCTCGAAATCGGCGCTGTTGCTGGTGCGGCCGGAGAGCGTCTTTTCGAATGTGCCTTCGCCGGTGACGGTCAGCGCGTGGCGCGACCAGTCGGAGGACAGCGTGCCGCGAATGGCGGTGGCGAGATAGTTGCGGCTGGCCTTGCCCGCACCGGTGCGTTCGGTCTCGTGGTTGATGCTCTGGTTGACGCTCGGTCGCAGCCGGAATGTGCCGAGCCGCACACCAAGCCCGTCATCGGTCGAGGCGAGCGGGCTTTCGGCACCGTCGCGGTTGAGTTCCGGCGGGTTGAGCGTGCCCTCGACCGGCTGGTTGAGGTCGAGTTCCGCCTGCTGACCGGCCTCGTCGACAAGCCCGTCCTCGGTGTTTGCCTGTCGGCCGTTCAGCGGCTGGTTCGGGTCGTCGGCGTCGGTATCCTGCGCATTCGTATCGCCATAGGGATCGGCCGCGCCGGTCGGGATCGGATTGCCGGAAGAAACGGGGCTGATGCCATTGGAGGAGCCGAGGGCGCCGGTCGGCGCGCTGGCCGAATTCGTGCGCGTGCCATAGGCGGTGCCGCCATCGGCCGAGGTGAAATAGGAGGCCGGACGATTGGCCGATGCACCGGTGTAAGGTGTCTGTGCCCAGAGCGCACCGGGCACGAGCACGGTTGTCGCCAGAAGCATCAAAAGCGGGCCACGGCGGGTTGCCGGTTGGCTGTATGCCTGCGGGCGCGCCGGGGCGACCGACGGCATGGCGTCAGGCATCGTCGCTGCCCGTGGTGAAGCCGCCCGCTTGCGGGCCGCTCCCGATCGCGCCTGTTGTCCTGTGCCGTTCATCGCATCGCCTGAAGAGGGAGTTCCTATGCAATGGTAAATGCTCATGGTTAATGAAGCGTTGCTGATGGTTGCAGCACCGATGCGGCGATCCGTCCGTTGTCGCACCACGGCGACCGATGGACACCGCGCCCTAACCGCGATAAATGCTCGCCATGACCCAGAACGCTGCCGAAACCATTCCTGCAACTGATGTGATCGAATCCGCCCTGCGGACCGTCGCCTTTGAAAAACAGGGGCTGGATGCGCTGGAAGCGGCGCTGAAGAACGGTCTGGCCGAGCCTTTCCGCAAGGCGATCGACGTCATTCTCGCAACGACCGGGCGCGTCATCATCACCGGCGTCGGCAAGAGCGGCCATATCGGCGTGAAGCTGGCAGCAAGTCTGTCGTCCACCGGAACGCCGACCTCTTTCGTGCATGCGGCCGAAGCGGCGCATGGCGATCTCGGCATGATTGCCCAGAACGATGCGGTTCTGGCGATTTCCAAGGGCGGCGAAAGCGCCGAACTGAAAAGCATCGTGGCCTATACCCGGCGTTTTTCCATTCCGCTGATCGCCATGACCGGCAATCCCGAATCGTCACTTGGACGCGCCGCCGATATCGTTCTGCTTCTGCCGGATGCGCAGGAAGCCTGCCCACACGGTTTGGCGCCGACCACCTCGACGCTTTTGCAGATGGCGCTCGGTGATGCACTGACCGTGGCACTGCTGGAAGCACGCGGTTTCACGCCGACGGATTTTCGCGTGTTCCACCCCGGCGGCAAACTGGGTGCGAGCCTGATGCATGTGCGCGATATCATGCATACCGGCGATCGTGTTCCGCTGGTGCCGAAAGGTACGCCGATGGTGGAGGCGATCACCGTCTTGTCGCACAAGCATTTTGGCTGTGTCGGCGTGCTGGATGAAGAGGGGCGCCTGTGTGGCATCGTCACCGAGGGTGACATGGCGCGCAACCTGTCTCGCAACCTTGCCGAACTGTCGGTGGACGAGATCATGACGCGGCAGCCGAAGACGGTAAAACCGTCGGTTCTGGCGACGGCGGCGCTGGCGCTGCTCAACCAGTACAAGATCGGCGCGCTGATCGTGGTCGACGAGGATAACCGGCCGCTCGGCCTGATCCATTTCCACGATCTGTTGCGGATCGGCGTCGCCTGACGCCGATCGCGCTTTTTTTATTCAGGCCTGCTCGACAGTGAGATCGCGTCCACTCGACGCGGTCACTTTCACGCGTGTGCCGGCCGGCAGGTCGGGGCCCATGATCGACCATGTCGTGTCGTCGAGCTTGATGCGGCCACGACCTTCGAGGATCGGTTCGGCGAGCGTTGCCGTGCGGCCGACAAGGCTTTCGCCGCGACGGTTGAGCCAGGGTTCGTCGGTCTTGGCATCGCGGCCGCTATAGAACCTGCGGCCTGCCATGGCGAAGGCAACGGACAGGGCGGCAAACAGCAGAAGCTGCACATGCCAGCCCCAGAAGCTCGTGCCCCACAGCGCCAGCGACAGCGCGCCGAGCACGACGGCTGCCGCGCCGATCCAGATCAGGAAAAAGCCGGGCACGACGAGTTCGAGGGCGAGCAGCACAAGGCCGACGATCCACCAGCTCCACGGCCCAAAACTGTTCCAGAGTTCGATGACCATGGTTTCAGCTTTCGGTCGAGCCGAACGGCGGCACGGTCGGCGGGCGGCTGATCACCGGCTGGCGTGGTTGCTGCTGGCGTGGCGGCGTGGAGGTCTGGCCGTTGCTGTCACCGCCGAACACTTCCTTGGCAATCGCGCCGATGCCGCTCAGCGAACCGATCAGCGACGACGCTTCGAGCGGCATCAGCACGATCTTGGAATTGTTCGCCTTGCCGATTTCGACCAGCGCCTCGGTGTATTTCTGGGCAACGAAGTAGTTGATCGCCTGCACGTCGCCGGCAGCGATGGCCTCCGACACCACCTGTGTTGCACGCGCTTCGGCTTCGGCCAGACGTTCGCGCGCCTCGGCATCGCGGAAGGCGGCTTCGCGTTCGCCTTCTGCCTGCAGCACGGCGGCCTGCTTGGCGCCTTCGGCACGCAGGATCTGCGCATTACGCGAACCTTCGGCTTCAAGGATCTGGGCACGCTTTTCACGTTCCGCCTTCATCTGGCGACCCATGGATGCAACCAGATCGGCCGGCGGCTGGATGTCCTTGATCTCGATACGGGTGACCTTGATGCCCCAGGGCTGCACGGCCTCGTCGACGACGCGCAGAAGGCGGTCGTTGATGATGTCGCGGTTGGACAGAAGCTCGTCGAGATCCATCGAGCCCATCACTGAGCGGATATTGGTCATGGTGAGGTTCTGGACGGCGACTTCCAGATTGGTGATCTGATAGGCAGCCTGCGCCGGATTGAGCACCTGATAAAAGGCGACGGCATCGGCGGAGACGCTGGCATTGTCCTTGGTGATGACTTCCTGCGTCGGAATGTGCAGCACCTGTTCCATGACGTTCATGCGCGCGCCGATGCGCTCGATGAACGGCGTCAGGATGTTGAGGCCCGGCTGCAGCGTGCGGGTGTATTTGCCGAACCGCTCGACGGTGTAGCAATAGCCCTGAGGCACGGTTTTCACCAGGGCGAACAGCAACAGGATCGCCAGAATGACGATGCCGATGACAAAAATATCGAACCCACTCAGGTCCAGCATGGGATATCCCCCTTCAACTCACATTTGATCGCGGCGATCCTATGCAAGCGGCATGGCATAAACAAGCTGGTTGGCCGGGGGAGGGTAGTTTCCGGTGTGATTTCATCAACTTCGCGGCTGGTTTACAGGTATTTCCCGAACCAGCCGGGTCAGCAGCGGCAGGACATGCGCCGGCCGATCGCGCAGATGCTCGATCAGTTCCTTTTCCTGCCCGCTCAGCTTCGATCCCATGACATCGGTCGTCCGGGCGTCGCCGGACAACAGCCAGTCGAGCGAAATGCCGAGCAGTTCGGACAGACGATTGGCATTATCGATCGACATGGCGTGCCCCTGTATCCATTTGGAAACAGCGGCCGGCGAGATGCCGAGATCTGCGGCCAGCGCCATCATTTTCTGTGGTCCACGCGCACCGATCGCCTGCCTGAGACGTTTGCCGCGCTCGCGGTCGATTTTTTGGGGTGTCCGGCCTGGCAAAGAATCATCTCCTGCGTGTATTGTTATGAGTGTCCTCTTTTCGGTTGTGTATTTCAATGTCGTTTTGCAAAAAATGCAATCTATGGATGAAATTATTGTGATAATCACAATATCAAGGAAGCCCATTCCCATTCTCGATCCAACGCGATAAACAGCCGCCCAGAAATGCCGGTCGCAGCCTACCCGGTCAAAACAAGGACACCTGATATGAAGACCATTGTCGTCTGCTCCGGCGGACTCGATTCCGTTTCGCTTGCCCACCGCATCGCTGATCAAGGCGATCTGATGGGCCTGATCTCCTTCGATTATGGCCAGCGCCATAAGAAGGAGCTCGAATACGCCGCCGCCTGTGCAAAACGGTTGGGCGTGTTTCACCAGATCATCGACATGCGGGCAATCGGCAGCCAGCTGACCGGCTCTGCACTCACCGACGATCTCGATGTGCCTGATGGGCACTATGCCGAAGAAACCATGCGCGTCACCGTCGTTCCCAATCGCAACGCGATCATGCTGACGGTTGCCTTCGGCGTGGCGGCGGCGCGGGCTGCTGAGGCCGTGGCGATAGCCGTGCATGGCGGCGACCATTTCATCTATCCCGATTGCCGTCCGGGTTTTATCGACAGTTTCGATGCCATGCAGCGTCATGCGCTGGATGGTTATGCCTCCGTGAAGCTGCTGGCGCCTTACGTCAATGGCTCCAAGGCCGATATCGTCAGCGACGGCGCCAAGCATGCGACGCCGTTCGTCGAGACATGGTCCTGCTACAAGGGCGGGGAAAAACATTGCGGCCGTTGCGGCACCTGTGTCGAACGTCGCGAGGCGTTTCATCTGGCCGGTGTGGAAGACCCGACGGATTATGCCGACCCGGATTTCTGGAAGGCGGCGACGGCAGGTTTCAGGGCCGAGGAAATCCGCTGATGTACCGCATCACCAAGGAGTTTCATTTTTCCGCCTCGCACCAGCTGACGCACCTGCCGGCCGATCACCAATGCGCGCGCCTGCATGGGCACAATTATATCGTCGTGGTCGAGCTTTCGGCGAACGAACTCGATGATGATGGTTTTGTCCGCGACTATCACGAACTGAAGCCGCTCAAGCAGTATATCGATGAAAAATTCGACCATCGGCATCTCAACGATGTGCTGGGCCATGAAAAGGTGACGTCGGAATTTCTGGCGAAGCATTTTTACGACTGGTGCAAAGAGCGGCTGCCGGAAACCTCTGCCGTGCGCGTCAGCGAGACACCGAAGACATGGGCGGAATACCGGCCATGAGTGCTGCTTCCGAAAAGATCCGCATCAGCGAGATTTTTGGGCCGACCATCCAGGGCGAGGGCATGCTGATCGGCCAGCCGACCGTGTTCGTGCGCACCGGCGGCTGCGATTACCGCTGTTCGTGGTGCGATACGCTGCATGCCGTCGACAGCGAGTATCGCCATAACTGGCTGGCGATGGAGGTGGAAACGATCTGGGGGCAGGTGCGGCATTTGTCGGGCGATGTACCGTTGACCGTCTCGCTGTCTGGCGGCAATCCGGCCATCCAGCCGCTCGGCAGCCTGATCCGCCGCGGCAAGCGCGATGGCTATCGCTTTGCCATCGAAACGCAGGGCAGTGTCGCGCGTGACTGGTTTGCCGAACTGGATTTTCTAGTCCTGTCGCCAAAGCCGCCCTCGAGCTGCATGGAGACGGATTGGGATGTGCTGGCTGACTGTCTCAGGGCTGCCACTGGTTCTCCCGCTGGCGGCCCGCGCATCGGTTTGAAATTCGTGGTCTTCGATGATGCGGACTATGCGTTTGCGAAGGATGCGGCGGCGCGTTTCCCTGATCTTCCCGTCTATCTGCAGCCCGGCAATCACACGCCGCCGCCGCCGGATGACGATGATGCCCGCATCGATCTCGACGGCATCATGGATCGGATGTTGTGGCTGGTCGACAAGGTGACCGACGATCGCTGGTTTTCCGCGACCGTGCTGCCGCAGCTTCACGTCCTGCTCTGGGGCAACAAACGCGGCGTTTGATCTTCCTCCTTTGCCTTTCTTGCGGTTGCGCTAAATTCGTCACCGGATGAGAAGGAGGAGCTCATGCATAACAACGTCCTGATCGTGGGGGCTGGGCCGACCGGGCTGGTTCTGGCTTTGTGGTTGACGAAGATGGGCGTGCCGGTGCGCATCATCTCGAAGGCGGAAGGGCCGGGCACCGCCTCGCGGGCGCTTGCCGTCCACGCCCGCACGCTGGAACTTTACGATCAGGTCGGTCTGGCCGATGCGGTGATCTCGAAGGGGCATCACGTCTCCGGCGTCAATCTCTGGGTGGGCGGCGAGAAGAAGGCGCGTGCCGCTTTCGGGGATATCGGCGAGGATCTGACGCCCTATCCTTTCCTGCATATCTATCCTCAGGATGCCCATGAAGCATTGCTTGTGTCGCGGCTGGCGGCAGAAGGCGTTTCCGTCGAATGGAACACCGCCTTCATCGAGCACAAGGAAACCGCGGATGGCATTTCCGCCCGGCTGGTTCTGGCGGGTGGCAATGAAACGGTATGCGAAGCCGCCTTTCTTGCCGGCTGCGATGGTGCCGGTTCCGCTGTGCGCAAAAGTATCGGCGTCGGTTTTCCCGGCGATACCTATCAGCAGACTTTTTATGTCGCCGATGTCGAGGCTTCCGGGCCGCCGATGAATGGCGAACTCAACATCGCGCTCGACAGTGCCGATTTTCTCGCCGTCTTCCCGCTCGATGAAGGGCGGCGCGCGCGTCTGGTCGGTACGGTGGAGGAGGATGCGGCGCATGCCGGCGCCTTGCGTTTCGAGGATCTGAACGACCGGGCGATCGCGCATCTCGGTATTCAGGTGACGGCGGTCAACTGGTTCTCGACCTACCGGGTGCATCACCGGGTGGCGGAACGGTTCCGCAAGGGCCGCGCCTTCATTCTCGGCGATGCCGCGCATATCCATAGCCCGGCCGGCGGGCAGGGCATGAATACCGGCATCGGCGATGCCATCAATCTGGCGTGGAAACTGAAGGCGGTCCTGTTCGGCGGCGTGCACGATATCGCGGCGGCGAACCGGTTGCTGAACACGTTCGAGGAAGAACGCATCGCCTTTGCCCGAAAGTTGGTGCGCACCACCGATCAGGCTTTTTCGCTGGCGACCGCCGATGGAGGATTGGCGCGGTTCGTGCGGACACGGCTGGTGCCGCTGGTCGTGCCGATGGCGGTGCAGATCGAGCCGGTCAGGGATTTCATGTTTCGCACCGTCTCGCAGCTGATGATCAATTACCGGGGCGATTATCTCAGCCGGGGTGAGGCGGGCGACGTGCATGGCGGTGACCGGCTGCCGTGGTTCGATCTCGGTGATGGCCGCTGCAACCACGACGGTTTTCGCGATCTCTGCTGGCAGGTGCATGTTTATGGTTATGCCGGTCCCGAGGTCGAGGACTGGTGCCGGGAAAGCGGCCTGCCGCTGCACATCTTTCCATGGTGCTCGGAATTCGAGGAGGCGGGGATCGGGCGCGATGCCGCCTATCTGATACGGCCCGACAGCTATGTGGCCAGTGCCGCTCACGCCGCGCGGCCGGATGCGCTCGAGCGCTATTTTTCCGACCATGGCATCACGCTGCCGGCGGCGGCGGGTTAGGGTGAAAAGCATGTAGAGTTGCGACGGTGCGCCCATCCGATCTCCCCCCTTGTGGGGGAGATGTCCGGCAGGACAGAGGGGGGTAATGCTGGTGCAAATGCCGCTTTCGAACCACTCGCCGCACCGTTGCTTACCCCCCTCTGTCACCTTTCGGTGACATCTCCCCCACATGGGGGGAGATCATTGGGAGCAAGCGGCACTCTTTGCATTCCTCATACTATGTGCTTAGCCGATGAAGTGATGCCTATTCGGCGTAGATCATCTTCTTCGTCATGCCGCCGTCCACCGTGATCGTCTGGCCCGTGACGAAGCCGGCGCTTTCAAGATAGAGCACGGCGTCGGCAATATCCTTGGCGCGGCCGACACGGCCGGCCGGGTGCTGCGCCTCATCTTCGGCGGAAAGCTCCGTCTCGGCCGTGATCCAGCCCGGTGCGATGGCGTTGACGCGGATCTTCGGGCCGAGGCTGACGGCCAGCGCATGGGTGAGTGCCACCAACCCGCCCTTGGAAGCGGCATAGGCTTCCGAATTCGGCTCCGACATGAAGGCTCGGGTGGAGGCCATGTTGACGATCGCGCCACCCTCGCGCATCAGCGGGGTGACTGTTCGGGTCATCAGGAAGGCGCCGGTCAGGTGGCTGTCGATGACGCGGCGCCATTCCGTCAGCGACAGGTCCAGCAAAGGCGTGCCGAGTGCTCCGCCGGTGGCACCGGCATTGTTGACGAGAAGATCCATGCGGTCCCAGCCGAGTTCGGCGACGGCAATTTCGACGGATGCTTCATCGGCGACATCGCACTGGATGTGGCGGACGGTCTCGACCGGGTGTGGTTTGTCGGTGAGATCGAAGGAGGCGACTTCGAAACCGCGCAGGCTGAGTGCCTCGCAGATGCCGGTACCGATCAAGCCTGCACCACCGGTGACGATGGCTTTTTTCATGGTGTGTGCTCCTTTGGTTTTCCGGGCCTTGCCGAAACGACGGCATGCTTGAGGAAGCCCCCTCCCAACCTGCCGGGCTTGAGCCGCGGGTCTCAACCCGTCCTTACGGACCCCCACAAGGGGGAGGGCTTAACCCAGCCGACCCGTCTTGCTTCTATCGGGGCAGGTGGTTGCCACACTTTTTCTCCCCCCTTGTGGGGGAGATGGCCGGCAGGCCAGAGGGGGACTTTTTCACAAAGCCCGCCTTACACCCAGCCCTGCAATTCCCGCCGCACCACCGCTTCCAGCACGTTCATGCCATCGACACTGTCGTTGAGGCAGGGGATATGGACAAACTTCTCGCCGCCGTGATGCATGAAGATTTCGCCGGCTTCACCGGCAATTTCCTCCAGCGTCTCGAGACAATCCGACACGAAGCCGGGGTTCATGATGGCAACGCGCTTGATGCCTTCGGCGGCCAGTCCCTCCATCGTCTTGTCGGTATAGGGTTGCAGCCATTCTTCCGGCCCGAAACGCGACTGGAAGGTGATGCGCAGCTGATTTTCCGAATAACCGAGCTTTTCGCGCAGCAACCGCGCCGTCTTCTGACAGAAACACTGATAGGGATCGCCGGCCTTGAAATAGGACTGCGGGATGCCGTGGAACGAGGTGATCAGCAGCTGCGGTTCCCAGTCGAGCGTCGAAAGCGTGTTGCGCACCGAATTCGCCAGCGCCTCGATATAGACCGGGTCGTCGTGATAGGTCGGCACGGTGCGCACGGCCGGCTGCCAGCGCATCTTCATCAGGTGCTCGAAAGCCTTGTCGTTGACAGTCGCCGTCGTTGCCGCCGCATATTGCGGATAGAGCGGAAACAGCACGATACGGTCGCAGCCTTGCGCCTTCAGCGCATCGATCTTCGAGGCGATCGACGGATTGCCGTAACGCATGGCCCAGTCGACCACCACGTTCGGCAGGTCCTTCAGCCGCTCGACCATCAGGTCACCCTGGTTGCGGGTGTAGGTGCGCAGATAGCTTTCGTCGAGATCCTTATTCCAGATCTCCTCATATGCCTTGCCGACCTTCTGCGGGCGCTTGTTCAAGACGATGCCGTAGAGAATCGGGTACCAGTAGAGTTTCGACCATTCGATGACGCGGCTGTCGGACAGGAACTCCGCCAGATAACGGCGCATCGACCAGTAATCCGTGCCGTCGGGCGTGCCGAGATTGACGAGCAGGACGCCCACTTTTCCGAGTGAGACCTTCGGGTGGTTAGCGGGCAAAACGGCTGTGGGAGCGGTCATTCTGGCTTTCCGGCTGGACGTTGTGGGACCCGCATCCTTGATGATGCCGGCCGATGCGCCTTATGTAGAAACAAAGAACGGCCCGGGAAAGCCCCGGGCCGTCGTTTAACGTAGGACAAATCGTCTTAAACAGGCAGCCTTACTTGGCCGGCAGTTCAAGTTCCTTGCCGACCTGGATCAGGTTCGGGTGGCGCAGTGCATTGGCCTTGGAGATTTCGCTCCAGCGGGTGCCGTCGCCATAGGCGCTTTCGGCAATCGTCCACAGCGAGTCGCCCTTGACGACCGTGTATTTGCTCGGGCCGCTGGCCGGCTGAGCGGTCTGGCCCGGAGCCTCGACGGCGGCCGGAGCCGTGGTCGTTGCTGCCGGTGCTGCCGGAGCCGGAGCAGGGGCTGCAGGAGCCTGTGCCGTGGCGGCCGGTGTCGGGGCAGCCGCAGGAGCGGCGGGCTTTGCATCGGCCTTCGGTGCCGGCTTGTAGTCTGCCGGTGTCAGGTCGGTGATACGGCCATCCGTGTAGGGCTTGTAGGGGCTGTTGGCGGCGATGTAATCGGCCACCGCGTTTTCGAGGTTGGGGCCGAAATCGTAAGGGTTGATGGCGTTGGTGTTGAACACCTTGAAGCCGTCACCGCCGGTGCGCACGTAGTTGTTGGTGACGACGCCGTAGGTCTTCGCCGGGTCGATGGCAACGTATGCATCGCCTTCCTTGACCTGCACGTCGCTGACGCGGGAACCGGCAGGCTTCGACTTGTCGAAGGAGAACTTCATGCCGGCAACCTGCGGGAAGCGACCCGCACCGTCATCGATCTGGCTGACGCCGTTTTCGAGCGCGGCAACGACGTCCGAACCCTTGAGCTGGAAGGTGGCGATGGTGTTCTGGAACGGCAGCACGGTCAAAACTTCGCCCATGGTCACGTCACCGGCGTCGATCGAGGCACGCAGGCCGCCGCCGTTCTGAATGGAGAGCGTAATGCCCTGATCCTTGACGCGGTCGAGCTGCGCATCGGCGAGCAAGTTGCCCATCGTGCATTCCTTGGCGCGGCAATTGACGCGGTCACCATCGATGATGCCTTCCGACGAGCCGACGACCTTCTTCTTCAGCTCTTCGAGCGGGCCGCCGAGTTCCTTGACCTTGGCGACAAAGGCTTCGTCCTGCGCCACGCTGGCATCGAGAACCTTTGGTGCACCCGAAGTGGATTTTACCGCGCCGTTGTCATCGAAAACGACGGTGAAATCGCCGAGATATTTGGAATAGGCATAGGCCGTGACGATCGGAACCTCGACGCCGGCCGGGTTCTTGACCAAGGTCGGATAGGGACCGGCCGCCTTGGTGTCGGTGCTCGACAGATAGGTGTGGCTGTGGCCGCCGACGATGACGTCGATACCGTCCACGGCCGCGGCAATCGCCTGATCCTTGACGTAACCGACATGCGACAGAACGACGATCTTGTTGACGCCCTGGCCCTGCAGATCGGCAACGGCCTTCTTCAGGTAGGTGATCTCGTCTTCAAACGTGATGTCCGGGCCGGGAGAAGAGGTCTCGTTGGTGTCGGTGGCGAGAACGGAAACGACGGCAACCTTCTGGCCGCCAAAATCCTTCACCAGATAACCCTTGTACTTGTCCGCCAGAAGCGAACCGGGCTTGGCAATCGTGTTGCCGGAAATGATCGGGAATTTCAAGGCGCCGATGAATTTCAGCAGCTCATCCGGGCCATCGTCGAATTCGTGGTTGCCGATCGCCATCGCGTCGAAACCGATGCCGTTCATGAACTCGGCAACCGGTGCGCTCTTGTAGGTGCTGTAGAACAGCGAACCCTGGAACTGGTCACCGGCATCGAGAACCAGCACGTTCTTGCCCTGCAGCTCGGCGCGACGGGTGTCGATCGCCGTCTTGACGCGGGCGATGCCACCGAAGCACTCGTTCTTTTCGGTCTCGGACGGCGTGCAGGTGCTGTCGTATTTGTTGATCGGCTCGATGCGCGAGTGAAAATCGTTGATGTGCAGGATGTTGAGTTCGAAATCGGCAAAAGCTGCACCGCTGGAAAGGGCCAGAACCGAGGCCGTCAGCAGGCCCAGTCTCAATCTCTTCGTCATCGTTGTTCTCCTAATGCGGGCGCTGTCAAAACCCTGTTCCGCCTCGTTTTAATTATAAAATATGACAGGCTTTCAATGCCCCATGCTTTCATCAACAGAAGGGGGGTTCAAGGAGAAATATGACAGTGGTGCAGGATGTCCACGATGCACGCAAAAGCAAAGGGCCCCGCGTCTGCGAGGCCCTTGCCGAATGTCAGGAATGGTCATGCCGCCAGGGGTTTAGCTGCGGCGCGACAGCGAGAACTGCGAACCGCTGTCGGCGGTGCAATTCAGCTGGTTCATGTTGACCAGTGCGCAATTGACCTTGGACTGGGTCTTGCGCACCAGCGAGGTCATGTTGATCTCGACCAGCGTCGGCGACAGGGTGACATAGTTGCCGGAGGCGAGCAGCGCGTTGTTGTCGGTCGAGCGGGTGTTGAACGTGCCGCCCTGGAAGGTGGAGATGATGCCGTTCGGATCCGACCAGGTGCCTTCGACGCCCTGCGGCTGCGGCGGGGCGGATGCCATCTGGCGCGGCGGGGCAGAGGATACACAGGCGCTCAGGGTGGCAACGGCGACCAGCGCCAGGCTCAGTTTCAGCTTCATACTCATATCTCCGCAAATCGGCTCCCTGTCGGAACCATGCTGTCACACTCTATGTAAAGCAAGATGCTCGCTTTGACAGAGACCTTTACCAATTCTTCAACATGAAAAACGCCCGCACGATGGCGGGCGTTTGACTATTTACAGTTCCGGGCGGCTTAGCGGACCAGAATATTCTTGAACTGCCAGGCGTCCTTCTCGTCGATGTCTTCCGGGAACAGGCCCGGACGGCCTTCGAGCGGGGTCCAGTCGGTGTAATGGCCTTCGACCGGGCCGAGGTAAGGCGTCTGAACTTCCAGGCAACGCTTGTAATCGACCTCGTCGGCTTCGACGATGCCGGCCTTCGGGTTTTCCAGCGCCCAGACCATGCCGGCGAGAACGGCGGACGTTACCTGCAGGCCGGTGGCGTTCTGGTAAGGCGCGATGCGGCGGGTTTCTTCCAGCGACAGGCGCGAACCGTACCAGTAGGCGTTCTTTTCGTGGCCGTAGAGCAGCACGCCGAGTTCGTCGACGCCATCCTCAAGCTCGTCCTCGTTCAGAACGTGCAGGACGGGCTGCTGCTTGCCGCCATTGCCGAACATTTCGTGCAGCGACAGAACCGCGTCATTGGCCGGGTGGTAGGCGTAATGGCAGGTCGGGCGGTAGACGACTTCGCCGTCCTTCTCGACCGTGTAATAATCGGCAATCGAGATCGACTCGTTATGGGTGACGAGGAAACCGTATTGCGGGCCCGGTGTCGGGCACCAGGTGCGCACGCGGGTGTTGGCGCCCGGCTGATCCAGATAGATGGCGGCCTGGCAGCCCTTCTTGTGCTTCTTGGCGTTTTTCGGCATCCAGTTTTCGTGGGTGCCCCAGCCGAGTTCGGATGGCTGCAGGCCTTCCGAGATGAAGCCTTCCGCAGACCATGTGTTCCAGAACACGTTCAGCGGTTTTGGATGCTTGGTGCGCTGGGTGTCGCGTTCGGCAATGTGCACGCCCTTGACGCCGAGCTTCTTCATCAGCTTGGCCCAGCCTTCGCGGTCATGCTGATCCGGCTCTTCGAATTTCAGGCCGGTGTCGTTGGCAAGGTTGACCAGCGCCTGCTTGACGAACCACGAGACCATGCCCGGATTGGCGCCGCAGGTGGAAACGGCGGTGGTGCCGCCCGGGTTCTTGGCCTTTTCCTTGCGCACCGTTTCGCGCAGCGCATAGTTGGTGCGCTCGGAATTCTTCATGCTGGTGTCGAAATAGAAGCCGAGCCACGGCTCAACGACCGTGTCGATGTAAAGCACGTCGAGCTTGCGGCACAGCTTCATCAGGTCAAGCGAGCCGGTATCGACCGACAGGTTGACGCAGAAACCCTGGCCTTCGCCTTCGGTCAGGAGCGGCTTGAGCAGTTCCTTGTAATTTTCCTTGGTGACGTGTTCCTTGATGTGGCGCACGCCATGCTTGGCAAGGATTTCCATGTCGGCGGGTTCTTCGCGCGGGTCGATGACCACCATCCGGCTCTTGTCGAACTTGAAATGGCGCTCGATCAACGGCAGCGTGCCGCGACCGATCGAACCAAAGCCGATCATCACGATCGGGCCGGTGATTTCGGCATAAACCGGGTAGTTCTGGTCAGTCATGTCATGCTCCCTAACGATCGACTGCTGTTGTTTGGCCGCAGTCAGGCTTTTCACGCATAATGGTCCAGTGTGACGGATATTGTGACGTGTGTTTTGATGCGGTGCGCTAGATCATATTTCATCGTCACAATAAAGCGTTTGTTCCAGCAACACGGCAAGGACAAGGCGCTATTGCGCAGGCGTTTTTTGCGGCTCCATCACAGCGGTTTGCGGCTGCCGCAGCAGCGCCAGCAGTTCGTTCCGTTTTTCCAGCACGCCCTTGTATTCGGCTTCGTCGATCGTCAGTTTTTCCAGCTGATCCGCCATGGCGAGCGCCAGCCGTTCAGCATCGGGTTCGGCGAGGATCGCCGCCACCGGATCGAGGTAGATGCGGATGGTGAACAGGATGTCTCCTGATACCGGAAGCTTGGTCAGCGTCTGGCGTTCGACGCGGATGATCGTGTTTTCCGCCGGGGTCACGCGCACCACATCCGCTGGTGGCGATACCGGGTGATAAAGTGCGTGTCGCCAGTTGACCGACCAGTTCATCCGCCGCACGGGGTTGCCGGGCTGCAGGCGATCGAACATGCGGGCGATCAGCTCGGCATTGCGGCTGCCGTCCTGAAAACCGGGCACCGGGGCGTGCACCTCATTCATCACCTTGCCGAATTTTTCAGACAGTTTCCACGAGGAGGGGAAGGCCAGGAATGCAGCGGCAATACGCCAGCCGTTTTCACCCTTTTTCATGATGACCAGATCGTCCTGAACCAGAAGCCCGGCGCGGTGGATCGGCAGCATGGTTTCGTCGGATAGATCGACCGTGTGGCCGGCCATATGGATGCGGTCGCCATCGCGCCGGTAGAGATCGGGATGGTGGGTGGTGAGATAGTCCGCCAGCCGCTCCAGCACCTCGCGCTGGGCATTTTCCGTGCCCGGCTCTGCGCGAAGAACCTTGTCGCCATGCTCGGAGACAAGGCGGCGCTTTTCCGCCAGTTCGAAGACGAGATTTGTATCCGGCTCGATCCAGCATTCGGGGTCGAGCGGCGACAGGCCGATGGTGAAAAGCGGCGATGAGCCGTCATAGGGTGTGTAGGTCGGCGACATGCGGTGCAGGCTGGCCGGGTGCCGGGCGCTTGTCAATCTCCTGTTTCAGCGAACGGTTGCGGGCGTCGTAAAAACACCCTGGGGCTTGGAACTTGTCCGGCGCGCCCTAGAAACAGGGCGAATGGGGTTTTGAAACGAGATGGTGGGATGACCGAATTCACGCTGAGGGCTTATGTCGTCGCCGCTGTAACTGACGATGCGGATCTGGCGGTGTTTCGCCATCGCGGCGTGTAAGCAGGGGCATTTCATGGGTATCGTGCGGGCTGGCAGGGTGATCGCTGCCGTCAAAAGCGGGTCGGAATTGCCGCGTTGGGCACTGTGGCTGGCCTTCTGGCTGGTGTTTTTTCTCGGCTGCAACATGGCAGCGGCATTGGCGGATGAGGAACGCAAGGCGTGCGATTTGACACCGCACAGCGTGTCGCCCATCAAAACGACATGATTCCGCATTGATGCAAAAGCCATGACAGTGAATGAAGCAGACAACGGCGCCTCGGCGCTGATCGCCTATGGCAGTTATGCGCCGGGCGGTGAGAACCATGCAAGGCTGGCGTTTTTTGCGGGCGAGTGGCGCAAGGGATATGTTCTGGGTACCCGCCACACGTCCGATGACGATATCGGGCCGGGAGAAGGGCTGATTGATGCCTGGGTGCTGGAATTTCCGCGTCCGCAGGCGGATGTGAATTCTCCGGAATATCAGGCCTGGGCGCGTCGGCTTTCCGATCTCTGGAAGGGACTGGACAATGTCATGGGGGCCACCATGAGCCGCGACAGCCGGCCGTGGTGGCCGGAGGGATCGGCTATTGTTGTCGGTGCCGCCGGCATGAAAGTGGCCAATATCTATCTGCCGCTTCGCCGTTTTGCCGATCACCTCGAGAAACAGCAACCGGAGCCGTCGGCGGAAGCGCCTCCAGCGTCGGTGGTTGAGCCCGAACGGGCGCCGCAAGCGGTTCCGGACGAGCAGCATGATCTCGAAATACTCTGGCGGCAGACCTATACGGGCGAACAGGAAAACGACCACAGCCATTTCATTGCGCTGATCGGCCAGGCGCATCCCGACCGTTTCGACACGCTGTTCGCAGATCTGCCGGATGGCGGCAGGTTTCTCGAAAGGCTGAAGCGGCTGTTCACCGATCACTGGCCGGCCACGCAATCCTTGCCGGCAGCGGAGGGAGAAAACGCTGGTTTTCATGCCCGTCCGCTGGTGCGCAATGCGCGGCCACTGGATGTTCTCGTTGAACTCGCGCGCCGCGATATCGCCCAGCGGGCCGGCTTTTTGCGCGCACGTGGCAAGACGACCCATGCGGATGCCCTGGATGAACTGACGTTTGTCACCGGCAAGCCGGAACATCCCGAATGGGAGGAGGCCGGTGACGCGCTGGACGCCTTTGCCGATGAGGTGCGTTATTCAGGGCCGAAAAGACCAAGCTGGCATTACGGCCTCAAGGAAGCCTGTCACGGCATTGCGGCCGACTATGTTCTGCAGGATTGGCTGATGCTGTTTCTGCTGCAGCCCGATCTGCCGGAGCCCAAGCCCAGACCGCGTGGCGGCCTGATTTCCCGGCTGGGGCTGCGCCGGGAATCGCCCTCTCTCGATCTGGAACCGGCCTATTCCCTGTGGAAGGCGGGCGGTCGTTACGAGATCGATGGTAAAAACTGCTGCGTTTATGAGGTCGAGCGGCACGAAGGCTGATTATTTTCGAAATTGCCGCAGGTGATCCACCAATGCCCGCAGTTTTGGCGCCATGTTTCTCCGGCTCGGGTAATAGAGATAAAAACCCGGAAACCACGGGCAGAAATCTTCGAGAACGGGAACCAGTTCGCCACGCGAAAGCGGTTCGCGAAACGTGTCTTCCATGCCGAAGGAAATGCCGGCGCCGGCAACGGCAAGCCGCACCATCAGCGTCATGTCGGTGGTGGTGATGGTGTCGGCGGCCGCGACGACAAATTCCTTGCCTGCTTCGGCAAACTCCCAGCGATAGGGGGCAATATGCGGGGCGACGCGCCAACCGATGCAACGGTGGCCGGACAATTCGCGCGGATGTGCGGGTGTGCCAAAACGCGCGAGGTAAGCGGGGGAGGCGACGGCCAACTGCCGCTGATCGCCGGAGACCGGGACGGCGATCATGTCCTGCGCGATCACTTCGCCCAGCCGCACGCCGGCATCATAACCTTCGGCGACGATATCGAATTCCTCGTCGGTGACGGTGATGTGCAGTTTCACATCCGGGTTTTCCTCGGCGAAGGCCGCCAGCAGCGGGCCGGAGAGAAAACTTTCGGCGATCGATGATACCGCCAGATTGAGTTTGCCACGCGGACTGCCCTGCCGGTTGGCGGCGGCTTCGACGGCGCCGCGCATCTCGGCCAGCGCCGGGGCGGTTTCCGCGTAAAGCCGCTCTCCTGCCTCCGTCAGCGCCACGCTGCGGGTGGTGCGCGCAACAAGCGCGATGCCAAGCGTTTCCTCCAGCTTTCGGATCGTCTGGCTGACGGCGGAGCGGGTGACGCCCATGCGGTCGGCGGCAGCGCGAAAATTCCTCTCCTCGGCGACGAGGGCAAAGATGGCGAGCGCGTTGAAGTCGGGCAGCATTGGTTAGTTTTCCTTGCCAGTCTGGAAATCAATGAGTGGCTTATCGCGACAATGGCGAAAACATATCTTGCTGGCAACCGCAATGAGGCGGGTCGTTCAGAGGAGAAAGTCATGGACAGGATCAGGGACAAGGTTGTTCTCATCACCGGCGCATCGAGCGGTATCGGCGTCGGCATTGCGCGTGAACTGGCGAAGGCCGGCGCGACCGTCGTGCTCGGTGCACGCCGCACCGACCGGCTGGAAACGCTGGCGCAAGAACTGCGCGGCACCGGCGCCACGGTGCTGACCCGCAAACTCGATGTGACAGACCGCGCCGATGTCGCGGCCTTTGCCGATGCAGCACGAAAAGAATTCGGGCGGGTGGACGTCATCGTCAACAATGCCGGCGTCATGCCGCTGTCACTGATGTCCTCGCTGAAGGTCGAGGAATGGGACCGCATGATCGACGTCAACATCAAGGGTGTGCTCTACGGCATTGCCGCCGTGCTGCCGGAGATGACGGCGCGCGGTTCAGGCCAGATCATCAACATCGCGTCGGTGGGCGCACTTTCCGTTTCGCCGACGGCGGCGGTCTATTGCGCCACGAAATATGCGGTGCGGGCGATTTCCGATGGGTTGCGTCAGGAAAACGAAAAACTGCGCGTCACCTGCATCCATCCCGGCGTGGTGGAAAGCGAACTGGCCGACACGATCACCGATCCGGTCGCCGTCGAAGGCATGAAGACCTACCGCGCCATAGCACTTCAGCCTGATGCGATCGGCCGCGCCGTGCGCTTTGCCATCGAGCAGCCGGAGGATGTCGACGTCAACGAGATCGTCGTGCGCCCGACGCGGGCGGCTTTCTGAGGAGCGATCTGATGACGCGCCGCCAGATCACCCTTCGCGCCGCCGTCTCACTGGCGGCGCTTTTTGCCCATCCCGTTTTTGCAGAGGACACGATGAACAAGACCCGGCAGACCCACCCCTATGTTGGCATGTGGGTGACAGAGGATGGCCGCATCCGCCACGAGCTGTTGCCCAACGGCCGTTACGACGAGGCGCGCGGCAGCCGCGAAAGCGCCTATCAGGGGCGGTATGAAGTGACTGGCAGCCATATCGACTATTGGGACGATACCGGTTTTACGGCTGACGGCGATTTCGCGAGTGCGGATGTGCTGCACCATGGCGGCATGGTGTTTTATCGGCGGAAATGAATGGTCCTAGGTGGTTGGCGTGCCTTGGTGAAAAACCATGCGCCAACCGCCATCTGCTTCCAATCTCCAGATCGAACTGCGATTTGTCCGCTGGGTGCTGCCATCCGCTAGAAAACGAATGCCGAGATAGGTTGCCAGGGCAATCGTGTCGCTCAGGAGAGAAATGCTGAAATCTTCGATCGTCGCTTTCGCGGCTATTGTCTCACTCGTCAGGCCTGCAAGGGTTTGCCGAAAGTCGTAACTGCGACCGGAGCGGCCGAATTCACGAAAATCGGAAGACAAAAGTTGCCGCAGTCGTGCCTCAGAGTTTCTTGTCGTCGCGGTTTGTAGCTCGGTTTCGAGCGCAAGGAGATGTTGGTGCAGATCCGTCCCCGCCACGATGCTCAGCCCACCAGTTCCGCCCTGATCAGCCCGCGCAGCGAGTTGCCGACAAAGATCTGTCGTCCTTCCATGTCGGCGCGCTTCACCAGACCAGACTTGGCGCGGCCTTCGCGGATCAGATCGCCGCGCAGGATGCCGGCCAGCAGGCCCGACGAGATCGGCGGTGTCGTCAGCGTGCCGTCGGCCTGTTCGACAAAGATATTTGTGATCGTGCCTTCGCAGAGTTCGTCGCGTTCGTTGAGCAGCAGAACCTCGTCCACCTCTTCCATCGAAAATTCGGCGCGGGCCGCCTCGTAGACTTCGCGGCGGGTGGTTTTGTGGCGGTACATCAGGTCATCGGACGGCATGCGGGTTTCGGCAATTTTGATGCGCCAGATCGTGTCTTCCGAGAGCGGATTGAAGGCCGTGGTGGTGATGTCGATATTGCCGCGAAAGGTCATTTCGAGGCGCACGCGCAAGGGCGCTTCGCCTTCGGCCGCACCTTTCAGGCGTTGCACGATGTCGTCGGGGCCGGCGCGGAAACCCAGTGCATCGGCCGAGCGCTTCAGCCGGCGCAGATGCTGGTCGATGCGGGCAAAGCCGGTATCCGGCTCCCAGCGCATGGTTTCGATCAGCGAAAGATCGGCCGGTTTCCCGCCGCGAACCTTGCCTTTAGCAGACATTCCTCATACTCCGCCTCTGCGGTGGAATCGAACACGATGCCGCCGCCCACATTGAAAACCGCATTCCCGCTCCTGAAAAGGGAGATCGTGCGGATGGCCACCGAAAATCGCATCGGCCCCGCCGGATCACACCAGCCGATCGCGCCGCAATAGGCGTCGCGCGGGCCGTCCTCCAGTTCCGACAGAATGCGCATCGCCCACATCTTTGGAGCACCGGTGATCGAGCCGCAGGGAAACAGCGCGGCCAGAATTTCCGGCAAACCTGTTTTGGGCAACAATTTGGCGCGAACATGGCTGACCATCTGGTGCACGGTCGGATAGGTTTCGATTTCGAACAGTTTTGGCACCGACAGCGTGCCGACCTCCGTTACAGCGGAAATGTCGTTGCGCAGCAGATCGACGATCATGCGGTTTTCGGCGAGCGTCTTTTCGTCGGACAGCATGGTGGCGATGATGGCGCGGTCGTCGTCCTCGTTCGCTCCACGAGCGGCGGTGCCCTTCATCGGATGGGTTTCGATTATCCCATCGGTATCGACGGAAAAGAACAGTTCGGGCGAGCGTGACAGGATGGTTGGGCCGCCCGTCTCTGCATCAAGATCGATCAGTGCGCCGTAACGCACCGGCTGGCGTTCGATCAGCGACCAGAACAGTGTTTTGGCGTCACCCTCCCAGCGGGCGGTGATCGGCATGGTGAGGTTGGCCTGATAACAGTCGCCGCGGCGGATATGGCGGTGCAGGCGTTCGAACCGCTCGGCATAGGTGTCGAAATCCCAGCCGGCGCGGAAATCGGTGAGCGCTGCGGTGTCATTCTCGGCGGGTGGCGTGGCCAGCGGATGGTCGTTGCCGGTTGGGGCATCGAATATGCCCATGGCGATCAGCGGCGTTTCACGGTTGTCCTCGATCAGCGGCCGCAGTTTGGGCTCGAAAATGTGGCCGGCTTCATAGGAAAGGTAACCGGCCAGCCAGAAGCCGTTTTTTCGGGCGGTTTCCAGCTTTTCCAGTGCGGGCAGGATGTCGTCGGCGGTACGGGCCATGACGATTTCGTGCGGGTGGTCGAAGACCATGCTTTCGCCGGTGCGGTCATCGCGGAAGAGAGCGAAGGGGGCATGTGTTGCCATAAGTGAGAAAAACCCGATTACCCTTTTTCTGCGTTAGCGAATGCAGGTGTCCATTACCATGCCCATCAATGGTTCGCGCAACGAGTTTTCTATCAAGAGCGGAGCTGTGCGTGGAGGTGAGGGGCCGCCATGAACTCCCTCTGATCTCCCCCCTTGAGGGGGAGATGTCACGATAGTGACAGAGGGGGTTAAGCAACGGTGCGGAAAAGACGGAACAAGCGGTATTTGCGCCAGAGACACCCCCCTCTGCCCTGCCGGGCATCTCCCCCTCAAGGGGGGAGATCGGCTGAGAGGCACCGTCACTGGAAGCGCTCAGGCCTCGTCCAGCGCTTCCAGTTCGTCGATCAGGCTCTCGATCATCGACAGTCCCTTCGACCAGAAGGCCGGATCGGAGGCATCGAGGCCAAACGGTTTCAGCAGTTCCGAATAATGCTTTGAACCGCCGGCTTTCAGCAGGTCAAAATACTTTTCCTGAAAGCCCGGAGCGGCGTTCTGGTAGACCGCGTAAAGCGAGTTCACCAGGCAGTCGCCGAAGGCGTAGGCGTAGACATAGAAGGGCGAGTGGATGAAGTGGGGGATATAGGTCCACCACGTCTCGTAGCCTTCCGAGATTTTGATCGCCGGGCCGAGGCTCTCTTCCTGCACCGACAGCCAAAGTTCGCCGATCTGTTCAGCCGTCAGTTCGCCATCCTTGCGGGCCGTATGCACCTTGCGCTCGAATTCGTAGAAGGCGATCTGGCGCACGACCGTGTTGATCATGTCCTCGACCTTCTGGGCGAGCATGGCCTTGCGTTCTTTTCTGTCCCTGGTTTTTTCCAGAAGTGCGCGGAAGGTGAGCATTTCGCCGAAGACGGAAGCGGTTTCCGCCAAGGTCAGAGGCGTCTGGCACATCAGCGCACCCTGTCCGCCGGCCAGAACCTGATGCACGCCGTGGCCAAGCTCGTGGGCGAGCGTCATCACGTCACGCGGTTTGCCGAGATAGTTGACAAGCACGTAAGGATGCGCGGACGGGACGGTCGGATGCGCGAATGCGCCCTGTGCCTTGCCGGGGCGGGCAGGGGCGTCGATCCACTGTTCGTCGAAGAAACGGCGGGCGATATCGGCCATTTCAGGAGAAAACGCACCGTAAGCCGAAAGAACCGTGTCCCTGGCGTCGGTCCACGGGATCACGGCATTCGGGGTTTTCGGCAGCGGTGCGTTGCGGTCCCAGAAATTCATAGTCTCCATGCCGAGCCATTTTGCCTTCATCGCATAATAACGGTGCGACAGGCGCGGATAGGCGTCCTTTACAGCAGCAGCCAGCGCATCGACGGTTTCGCGCTCGACGCGGTTGGCAAGGTGGCGGCTATCGGCGATGTCCTCGAAACCGCGCCAGCGGTCGGAGATCGCCTTGTCCTTGGCCAGCGTGTTGGTGATCAGGGTGAAGACGCGCAGATTGTCCTTGAAGGTGGCGGACAGTGCCTGCGCCGCCTTGGCGCGTACCTCCGGGTCCGGCTCCTGCAGCATGTTGAGGGTGATTTCCAGCGGCTGCTTTTCGCCATCCACCTCGAAACGCAGATCCGCCATGGTCTCGTCGAACAGGCGGTTGAAGGCGGCAGCCGAAGTCATCGACTTGTCGAGAAAAAGTTGCTCCAGCTTGTCTTCCAGCTGGAAAGGCTTGTCTTTTCTCAGGTCGACGATCCATGGCTGGTAATGGGCAACTGCCGGATCACGCGCAATCGCGGCGTCGATCACCGCGTCATCGATGCGGTTCAGTTCCAGCGCGAAAAATAACAGATGGGCGGAAAGATCCGTGAGCTTGGCCTGCACGTCGCCATAAAATTTGCCGTTTGCGGGGTTGGACGTGTCGGAAAAATAGGTGAGGCCGGCATAGGAGCCGATCTTGCCGAAAAGGTCGTCAAGCGCGTCATATTCGGCGATGGCCACGCCCAGGCCCTGCGCGCCGGTCTTCTCGGCGGCGGTGGCAAGCTTGCCCTTCCAGGCGGATTCAAATGCTCTGGCGCGCTCGGCGGCGCTGTCGAGATCGGCCTTCAATGCGGCGCCATCGCGGCTGTCGTAAAGATCCTCGAGCTGCCATGTCGGGAGGTCGCCGAGTTCAGTCGTCGCGGCGGAAGTGGCAGCGCTGTCGGCTGCGACCACGATACCGCGGCGGTTCTCCTTGCCATTCGGTCTAACGTGGGACGTCATCGTGCAAAATTCCTTCCTGTTGATGTCTCAAGTGCCGTTTCCGGTCTTTTTCGAAGCAGGTTTCAGTCGTGGTGCTCTGTTTTGAGGCCATGCCGTTAAAATGCAAGCCTTTCTCAAAACGGGATGTTCAAGCCTTTCATGACACAACCTCCATTATAGGTGCCATTACGGTACTGCCCACTATTTCGGGAGCGAGCATGACTGCGCACATTCTTGTCGTGGACGACGATCCGGTACAACGCCGTCTTTTGAAGAACGCCGTAGAGCGTCATGGCCACTCCTGCCATCTGGCTGAAAACGGCCGGATCGCGCTTGAGTTCCTTCGTCGAAACCGGGCGCAGTTCAACGCCGTCGTTCTCGACCTGATGATGCCGGAGCTGGATGGCCTCGGTTTCCTCGATGCCGCCAACGAACTCGGCCTCAATATTCCGATCATCGTGCAGACCGGGCAGGGTTCGATCGAAACGGTCGTACAGGCCATGCGCGCCGGTGCTTTCGACTTCGTCGTCAAGCCGGTTTCGCCTGAGCGTATAGCTGCTTCCATCGCCAATGCCTTGAAGCTGGATCAAAAGGAAACAAAGACGCGCACCGTGCGCAAGGGTCGCAACGGGCCGATCGGTTTTGCCGATATCGTCTCTGCCAGCCCGGACATGCTGCGGGTTATCGATCTGGCCGAACGGGCTGCCCATTCCGGCATTCCGGTCGTGCTCGAAGGTGAATCCGGCGTCGGCAAGGAAATGGTGGCGCGTGCCATCCAGAGCGGCAGCGACCGTTCGGGAAAACCGTTCATCACCGTCAACTGTGGTGCCATTCCGCACAATCTGGTCGAGAGCATCCTGTTCGGCCATGAAAAGGGTGCGTTCACCGGCGCGATCGACCGCCATACCGGCAAGTTCGTGGAAGCCGATGGCGGCACGCTGTTCCTTGACGAGATCGGCGATCTGCCGCTCGACGTGCAGGTGAAGCTGTTGCGCGCCGTGCAGCAGGGCGAAATCGAAACCGTCGGTTCCTCCAAAACCCACAAGGTCGATGTGCGGCTGATCTCGGCCACCAACAAGGACCTGATCGAGGAAGTCCGGGCAGGGCGTTTTCGCGAAGATCTCTATTACCGCCTCAACGTCTTCCCCATCACCATTCCGGCGCTGCGTCGCCGCAAGGAAGACATTCCGCATCTGGCGCGCGTCTTCACCGAGCGGTTTTCCGCCGAGCAGAAGCTCGACCGCAACCTGACGCTCAATGCCGGTGCCCTGGCGCTGCTCACCGCCTATGACTGGCCGGGCAATATCCGCCAGCTGGAAAACTCGATTTTCCGCGCAGTCGTGCTGGCCAGCGGCGACGAGCTGACGGAAGACGATTTTCCGCAGATCGCGGCACAGCTGCCGGAATTCCGCACGGAGGAACTGCGGGCGATTGCCGTCGAGATGCAGGGGCCTTCTTCGGTCGGCTCTGGTCGCGCCGATGAGGCCGGCCTCTACGGCGAGCGGTCGGACACTGCTGCGCATCACATTCCGTTGCATGTGCCGGACAATGTCATCGTCAGCACCGATGATACCGGCGACGTGCGCAAGCTGGCGGATGTGGAAGAGGAACTGATCCGTTTCGCGCTGAAATTCTACCGCGGCCAGATGAGCCAGGTGGCGCGCAAGCTCGGAATCGGTCGCTCGACGCTTTATCGCAAGCTCAAGGATTACGGAATCGATCCGGACAATCCGCTGCGCGAAGCCGCCTGATCTGCGCGTAACGCGTGTGTGAAAGGCATCAGGACCAATTTTGTTCGATAAAGATCGCCGTCCTGGCGATCTTTCCTGTTAATCCTGACGCAAGTCTGGGCTGGTAAACACTGTCAATCTTTTATAAGTCCTTTGTTGACTATAAAAGAATTGCTTGTGGACATGTGGCGGATTTGCCATGCTGTCACCGCATTTCACAGTCATGTGAGGCAGCACTGGCTGTGCTGTCAATCGGACGGGGATCGACTTGCCGTATCAGAATGAAAACACCACGCCCGGAAATGGGACAGGGCGCAGCGGGTTCGCCGCACGTTGCCTGTCGTTTTCCAAGCGCGTTGTGGCTGCCGCCTCGCTCTGCGTGGTAGCGCTGCCACTGATGTCGGCGGTGTCGGCAACCACAGCGTCTGCCGAGACCCGCAGCCTCAAGCTTTATTACACCCATACCCGCGAGAAGGCCGAGATCGTCTTCAAGCGCAATGGCCGTTTCGACCCCAAGGGTCTGGCGCAGCTCAACCAGTTCCTGCGCGACTGGCGCCGCAACGAGCCGACGAAGATGGACCCGCGCCTCTTCGACCTCGTGTGGGAAGTCTATCGCCGCGTCGGCGCCAAGGATTACATCCACATCGTTTCCGCCTATCGTTCGCCGGCCACCAACGGCATGCTGCGTTCGCGCACCAAGGGTGTCGCCAAGAACAGCCAGCATACGCAGGGCAAGGCGATGGACTTTTTCATCCCCGGCGTAAAACTTTCGACGCTGCGCGGAACCGCCATGCAACTGCAGGTCGGCGGCGTCGGTTTCTACCCCACGTCCGGTTCGCCGTTCGTGCATCTCGATGTCGGCGGCGTGCGCGCCTGGCCGCGCATGTCGCGTGACGAACTTGCCCGTCTTTTCCCGAAGGGCAACACCATCCATCTGCCGTCAGACGGCAAGCCTCTGCCGGGTTATGATCAGGCGCTGGCCGATTACAAGAAGCGCGTCGGCGCCGATTCGATCGAGATTGCCAGCACGGCCGGTCCTGCCTCTTCGGCAACCGTGAAGAAAAAGAAGAACCTGCTGGCCATGCTGTTCGGCGGCGGCGACGAGGATGAAGATCCCGAAGCCATCACCACGCCGGCACCTGCCGCTCCGGGCCGTCCGGCGGCTCCGGCCACCGCAGACGACGGCGAAAGCGACAGCGCGCCGGTCATGGTGGCGTCCGCGCAACCGCAGGCTCCGACTATCGATGCGCCGGTGCCGCAGTCGCGTCCGGCCTTCCGCCAGGACGGCAGCACCAGCCTTGCCAATGCGCTGTATTCGCAAGGCGGCCGCAGCGCCGCGCAGGATGCGCTTCAGGCAGCCCTTCCGGCCCAGCAGAACGGCGAGAACTTTGCCGATCTGCAGCAATATACCATTCCGGTTCCAACCCTGCTCGGCCCGCGCGGCATGAAGGGTGATGCCGATACCGGCACGATGACGGCCTATGCGGCTGCCATCAACAAGGCCGAAATGAGCGGCACCGCATTGCCGGTTCCGGCCCATCGCCCGGCCTTCTCGGCCGGTCCGATGAATGCATCGCTTCCGTCGCAGCAAACGCAGCAGCTGGCCGCCGCATCGCCGCAGGCCGTGCCGAACACGCTTGATGCGCAGGCCCAGCATCTTGCATCCGGTGGCGCGGTTGCCGAAGGTTCGCAGGCTCTGACGCCGGAGCTGGTTGCAGCGCTTGCCAAGGGTGCCGAATATTCGCGCGCGTCCGAGGCATCGGTTCCTGTTCCCGGCAAACGCCCGGTTCAGGTGGCGCTTGCCAACCCGGCTGCGGCCAACACTGCGGCCCGTACATTCGGTGACGGTTTCGATGCGCCGAAGGCCAAAGCTCCGGTGAAGCAGGCTCCGACCGCCAATGCTGCGCCGTCTCAGGCCGCACCAGCCGACAAGTCGCTGACCGGCGATGTTCTGGCGCAATGGGCGCAGACCAAGGGCAAGGTGGAAGCGTCCGCCAAGGCGCCGCGTGTCGTGTCGTCGCGTTCGTTCAGCACGGAAAACACCGCCATGAACGATGGCTTCAAGCCGGCGCATCCGGTGCAGATCGATCCGGGCCGGTTCTAAGAAAGCCGTTTCAGAAAAAAGAAACAAAGCCCGTCCGGATTGCTCCGGGCGGGCTTTTGCTTTTGGCGGTCCGGATCCGTCAGCCCATCGTTTGGCGCCGGACCCGCGTCAGCATCGGCCCGTATTCGAAAAGATAGAGGCCGAAAGCGATGAGCCAGAGCAGACCGGCGGCTGCGTAGATCAGGTCGAGCTGGCCGGGCAGGATGCCCGAGAGCGGCCGCACCAGCGCGCAGGCGAGAATGGCAAAGTAGCAGAGATTGGTGACTTTCGATGCCGTCAGCTGCCGCCCGGTATGGCCGCGGGTGGCGCGGGTCATCACCGCCAGCATCATTGCCGACATGGTGCCGACGGTCAGAACATGCATGGACGATGCCCGGTCGATTGCGCCGAGCGCCGAGGCGGCGATGGCGACAAAGCCCAGTGGCACAAAGAGATAGGCGACGTGCAGGATGGTGACCAGCGTTTCGCGCGTCGTGGTCCAGCCGCGCCAGCGGTGAAGGCGTACCAACTGGAACATGGCGGCAATGCCGCAGACGATCGCGGTTATTTTGCCTTCGGGGGCAACGGACCAGACGAGAAGGGCGATCACCGAACAAAGGATGGTGACCATATCGAACCGGCCGAAGGGGGCTGGAAACCGTGTCGCCCCCTGTTTTGCCAGCCAGTTGCGGGTGAAGCTCGGAATGATCCGGCCGCCGATGACGGTGATCAGCGCGATATAGGCGGAGATGCCGAAGCGGGACGCGTAGTCCGGTGCGCCAATGGCGATCGTTTCGTAATGAAAGCCGATGTTCGCGGCGGTCAGCACGCCGAGGCCGATCAGCACTTTCAGGTTCTTCCACTGTTTGCCGGCAATGATTTCGCGCGCACTGATGACGAGAAGGGCCGGCAGGAAAAGCGCATCGAGCACGGCGGCAAGCGAGGCGCCGGTCCAACCGGGAAACAGCATGGCGAGCCGGCCAAGGCACCAGAGCGAAAACAGCCCGGCCAGAGGCCAGCCGGAGACCGGCAGGCGGCCTGTCCAGTTGGGCACGGCGGTGAGGAAAAACCCGGCGAGAATGGCGCTGCCGAAACCGAACAGCATTTCATGCGCATGCCAGGCATAAAGGCCGTAGTCGCCACCGATGCCGATCTGGCCGCTCAGCGCGGCGATCCACAACACCATGGTGACGCAGGCCCAGATGGCGCCGCCGAGGAAAAACGGCCGGAAACCGTAGGAAAAAAGCACCGGTCCGGTCTGCAGCAATCCGCGGGGAACGGCTCCGCGGTGGCTTGGGTGAGGCTGTTCGATCGTGGGCATGGCGAGGCTCCTTAAGCGCTCGCTGCAGATGGCTTGAAAAAATCCGGCTTTCGTTGATGAATCGCAAATAAATCCGCATTTCAGCGATTAGTCAGGTGAGACGCTGGCGTTCTTTGGCCGGCATGGAGGTTCGGCGTGAAGCTCGATATCAGTCTCGTCAAAAAATTTGCGCTGTTTGCCGAGATGGCCGATGGCGATATCGAGGCCATGCTGTCGCATGCGGTGTCGCGGCGAATTGCGGCGGGGGATGCCGTGTTCGAACAGGGCGCGCCTGCCACGCATTTCTTTCTGCTTCTGAATGGTCGGCTGAAGGTTAGTCAGGTGACGCCGCAGGGCCAGCAGATCATCGTGCGCATGGTCAATCCGGGTGATCTGTTCGGCATCGCCAAGGCTCTGCAGCGAAGCGATTATCCCGGCACGGCGCTGTGCGTGTCCGAAGCGGTGGCCCTGTGCTGGCCGATGGAGCTTTGGTCACAGATGATCTCTCAAAATCCGCAGCTGGCAGCGACGGCGCTGACCACGATCGGCCAACGCCTGCAGGAGGCGCATACGCGCATCCGCGAAATTTCTACCGAGGAAGTGGAGCGCCGGGTGGCGCATGCGGTGCTGCGGCTCAGCGAACAGGCGGGTCGCGCGGAGGGGGCGGGCGTGCGCATCGACTTTCCGATCACCCGGCAGGACATTGCCGAAATGACCGGCACGACGCTTCACACCGTGTCGCGCATCCTGAGTGCCTGGGAAGGCAGGGGGCTGGTGAGCGGCGGGCGCCAAAAGCTCTTGGTGCGCGATGTCGCGGGGCTGAAGGCGCTGGCGGAGAATGAGAAGATGGGGTGATGCCCGATGGGAAAAAAAGGCCCCTCCCAACTAACCGGGGCGGGCCACCGGTCCCGCCCGTCCTTCGGACCCCCACAAGGGGGAGGGCTTAACCCAGTTGATCCGCCGAAGTTCAATTGAGGCAAAGCGGGTGCCGCAGGTTTTCTCCCCCCTTGTGGGGGAGATGGCCGGCAGGCCAGAGGGGGACTTGCTTCATAAGCTGTTGCCCCGAACCGCGCGCTTGCCCAAAACCTTGCCGTGATACGAAAAAGGGCGACCCGCTTGCGCTGTCGCCCTTTGATAATTCGGGAATGAAGGCTGCCTATCAGGCTGCTGCTTCTTCCTCGGTGCCGGCGCCGGGGATCATGCCGAGCGCGGAGAGGTAGGTGTCGAGGATGAGATCCTCTTCCATGCGCTCCTGATCGTCCTTCTTGCGAAGGGCGATGACCTTTTTCATGATCTTGGTGTCGTAACCCATCGACTTTGCCTCGCCGTAGACATCCTTGATGTCGTCGGCAATGGTCTTCTTTTCTTCTTCCAGTCTCTCGATGCGCTCGATAAAGGCGCGGAGTTGGTCGCGGGCGACGCCATGGGCATCAGACATCGGGGCCTCCTAAAATAGTCTCGACAATTTTGCGGGTGGTGTCACCTGCCGCGAAGTGCGGGCAAGGTCAAGCCAATTTACGTGAGAGCCATTCAATAGTGAATGGCTCCGGGCTACCCATGCGAGGGCTTGTTGCTCTCGAATGCGGCTTTTTGAGCGTCGGATGCTTCCGCCTGATGTTGGTTTTTCCAATCCTCATAGGGCATGCCATAGACGATTGCGCGTGATGCATCCTTGGTCAGGGCAATGCCCTTTTCATTCGCCGCATCGAGATACCAGTTGGACAGGCAGTTGCGGCAGAAACCGGCCAGATTCATCATGTCGATATTCTGCACGTCGGAACGTTCGCGCAGGTGGCTGACGAGGCGGCGAAAGGCTGCGGCCTCGAGTTCGGTTTTCTGCTGTTCGGTCAGGTCGCTCATCGGGCGATCTCCTTTGTCTCGTGTTCGCTCAGGCCGGGTAGGGGCCGGTGCGCGACGGAAATATCTGTTGCTCGTGCAAGGCCGGGTCGGCATTCATTTTGGCGAAAATCGGCGCCAACCGCTGCGCCCATTCCGCGATACCATTGTCGTCACCGATCAGGTCCTGGCGCACTTCCAATAGGGCGTGCGCAATGCCGGGGCGCATGCAGTGGCGATACATGGTGTCGTTTTTCAAGGCGCCATCATAAGGCTCATTGTCGCCGATCAGAAGCGCAGGGTTTTCGCGCAGCATATCCAGCAGAGGCCGGACGGCGCGGTGATCGCTGTCCCACAGCACCGAGGCATGCCATGGGCGCGGCACGCCCTTCCAGGCCGGCGTAAAAGAGTGGAGGGACACAACCAGCGGCGTTTTGCCGCTTTCCCTTGCAGCTTTGACGATCGTCAAATCCACGGCCTGATGATAGGGCCGGTGGAAACTGTTCAGCCGATGCTGCCATTCGCTGTCGGTGATCGGGTGGTTTCCCGGAATGATTGCGCCGTCGGAGATGCGCATGATCAAGGTCGGATCGTCTTCGCCGCGATTGGGATCGATCAGCAGTCTTGAAAAACCGCAAAGCACGGCGGGGATGCCGAGCATGGACGCCAGACTGCGGGTCAGGCCTTCGATGCCGATATCATAGGCGATGTGGCGCCTGAAGGCTGCTTCATCGAGACCGAGCGTGCCGTAACCGGGCGGCAACCGGTTCATGGCGTGATCGGCCAGAAGCACCATCCCGGCGTCATAATTACCCTGTACGATTTCGTAGGAACTGAAATCCTGCATTGCCCGCTGCCCGGCTTACCAATTGTTTGTTCTGGCTGATTTTTAACCCGGCGTGTGATCGCACGCAGTTTGCGGATAGGCAAGGCGAAGGGGGCATAATCGCAGGAAATCGGCCCGAAGGCGGACGCTAAACGATTAGACTTTCGTTTGACTTTCGATCGTGGCCGCGCCAAGAACAGTGCATCTGATTTAGCAGGGGATCCGCCGGAAACCGTGTCGAAACCATCCTTGTTTTCCTTCACCGCTCTTTTGTCACCAACTCTTTTCGGGCTGGCGCTTGCCGCTGCCGTGCCGCTGTTTGCGGCAGGCGAAGCACGCGCTGATTTCCGTGTGTGCAATGGCACGCAGAACCTCGTCGGTGTCGGTATTGGTTACCGCGCCCAGGAGGGCTGGATTTCCGAAGGCTGGTGGCAGGTCCCTGCCTCAAGCTGCGCCACTCTGATCGAGGGTGAGCTGCAATCGCGTTATTATTATCTCTATGCCGAGGATTCAGCCCGTGGTGGCCGTTGGACCGGCGAAGTCAGCATGTGCGTCGCCGAAAACGAGTTCAAGATCACCGGCGTCGGAGACTGCTTTGCCCGCGGTTACCAGAAAATGGGCTTCAAGGAATATGACACAGGCCGTCAGGGAAGCTGGATGGTCCAGCTCTCCGACAATACAGGCACGCAGGAAGGCCAGAACTGATGAAGCGTAATCGCAAAGTAAAAATTCTTGCAACACTCGGTCCGGCGTCGTCCGAAGAGGCGATGATCGAGAAGCTGCACGAAGCGGGCGCCGATCTCTTTCGTATCAACATGAGCCACGCCAGCCACGACATGATGCGCACGCTGATCACGCGCATCCGCGCGGTGGAGGCCCGTTCGGGCCGCCCGATCGGCATTCTCGCCGACCTCCAGGGACCAAAGCTGCGCGTCGGCAAGTTTGCCGATACCAAGGTTACGCTGACCCCCGGCCAGACCTTCACGCTCGACAACAACGAAGCGCCGGGCGATGAAAATCGCGTTTTCCTGCCGCATCCGGAAATTCTGACATCGGTGAAGGTTGGCGACCGCCTGCTGATCGACGACGGCAAGCTGGCGCTGAAGGCGACCAAGGTCGATGGCAAGTCGATTGTCTGTACCGTCGTTGCCGGCACCAGCATTTCCGACCGCAAGGGCGTCAGCCTGCCCGACACGCTGCTGGAAGTCGGCGTTCTGACCGACAAGGACCGCGCCGACCTTGACGCCGTTCTGGCCACCGACGATGTCGACTGGGTTGCGCTTTCCTTCGTGCAGCGCCCGGAAGATCTGGTCGAAGTTCGCCGCATTTCCGGCGGCCGCGTCGGCCTGATGTCGAAGATCGAAAAGCCGCAGGCTCTCGAGCGCATCGAAGAAATCATCGAGCTTTCCGATGCGCTGATGGTGGCCCGTGGCGACCTTGGCGTTGAAATGCCGATCGAAATGGTGCCGGGCATCCAGAAGCAGCTGACCCGCGCCTGCCGCCGCGCCGGCAAGCCTGTCGTCGTCGCCACGCAGATGCTGGAATCGATGATCACCGCACCGGTGCCGACCCGCGCCGAAGTGTCGGACGTGTCGATCGCCGTGTTCGAAGGCGCCGATGCCGTCATGCTGTCGGCCGAATCGGCTTCCGGCCAGTATCCGGTCGAAGCCGTGTCGATGATGGCGTCGATTGCCCATACGGTCGAGCAGGATCCGCTTTATCCGAGCATCATCTACGCACAGCGCGCCACGCCGGAAGCAACCGGCGCCGATGCGATTTCGCTGGCTGCCCGCCAGATCGCTGAAACGCTGAAACTGGCGGCCATCGTCACCTATACCTCGTCGGGCACGACGGGCCTGCGCGCCTCGCGCGAGCGTCCGAACGTTCCGATCCTGGCTCTTTCGCCGAAGGTACAGACGGCACGCCGCCTGTCGGTCTGCTGGGGCCTGCACTGCGTCGTCACCCATGACGCGACGGATCTCGACGACATGGTCAACCGCGCTTGCCGCATCGTTGCCGAAGAAAGCTTTGGCAAGCCGGGCGACCGCATCATCATCTCGGCCGGTGTTCCGCTCGGCACGCCGGGCGCCACCAACATGGTGCGCATCGCCTATATCGGCGCCGACGGCCAGAGCGCCGTCTGAGGTTTTGCAGAGATTGCCATGACTTTCGAGCGGCCGGAGAAATCCGGCCGTTTCTGTTTTCCAGGACTGTGTCTGATGACCTCTTTGCCAATGCCGACGATCCCGACACTCGTTACCGAGCGCCTGACACTACGTGTCCCGCGCATGGAAGACTGGCCGTCCTATGCGGCCTTCATGGCCACCGACCGCTCCATCTATATGGGCGGGCCGCATGAGCAGGCGATCGCCTGGGGCATGTTCTGCCATGACGTGGCGCAATGGCATCTCTTGGGGCACGGCTCGCTGATGATCGAGCTGCGCGAAGGCGATGCCGCTGCCGGACAATGTATCGGTCAGGTCGGCATCAATGCCGGGCCACTATTTCCCGAACACGAACTCGGCTGGCTGCTTTATCTCGGTTTCGAGGGTAGAGGCTATGCATTCGAGGCGGCCAACGCCATGCGCGACTGGGCATTTGGGGCGCTCAGCCTTGAGACGCTGGTGAGTTATATTCATCCCGAAAATACGGCGTCCTGCCGTCTGGCGGAACGGCTGGGCGCGGTGCTGGATGCCGATGCGGCGCGACATGATCCTGCCGATCTGGTCTATCGGCATCCGGCATCGATGGCTGCCGCTTAGTTTCTTTCGATCGACGCGCCCATCGCCGACTGCGCGGGCACGCCGCTCTGCTGCAGTCTTGTCTCCACCACCTTGGCGGTCGCCTGCAAATCGCGCTCGAACCCCGCCACCTTTTCGATTGCCGCGATACACAGGTCGGTGATGACGTAATCCGGTTTGTGGCCGAGGCCGTGGACCATCACCAGTTCGGAGCCAGTGATATCGCGGGCGAGCCCTTGCGAGTGGATTTCTTCGAGAACGATCGGGTCGCTGTCGCCGGTGATGATGACCGTCGGTGCCTTGATCTCCCGGTAACGTGGCGCGATGCGGGCAACATAGTCGTGGAGATTAAAGACGTCGGTGGCATTGGCGCGGAACGTTGATGGGCGCAGGACGAGGGCGGGGGCGCCTTCGTCGACATAGCGCTCGCGGCGCAGGTTGGGGCTGAAGACGGATTTTGTGGCGCCATCCATCAGCAGCAGGCCGGCCGGCAGCGAG
The DNA here is from genome assembly GCF_050455485.1 of Neorhizobium sp. BT27B. Lineage (NCBI taxonomy): Bacteria > Pseudomonadati > Pseudomonadota > Alphaproteobacteria > Hyphomicrobiales > Rhizobiaceae > Neorhizobium > Neorhizobium sp. BT27B. The sequence continues at coordinate 454,036 of NZ_JBCIYT010000002.1, forward strand.
GCAAGGCGGGTGAACAGCCAGCCGATCACCGGCCGTGATGCCAGTCCGTAATACCAGTCAACACCGCCCGGCCAGGGATGGGTGGCGGGGGAGAGGAACACCAGCCCAGCCGTCTTTTCGGGGTGGAAGACAGCGAAGCTGGCTGCGATGGCGCCGCCGAACGAATGCGAGACGATGACAGCGCGCTGCATTCCATAGGCGTCCATCAGCTTGGCGATGGCGGCTGCCTGTCCGTCCGGCGTGTCGTTTTCGTGCCCGCCGCGTTGCGAATATCCGTGGCCGGGGCGATCGACGAACAGCATTTCGGCACGGCCGCGCAAGGGAGCGAGAAAGGCTGCCTCCTGATCACGCAAGTTTCCGCTGGCGCCGTGGATGAAGACCAGCGGCGGCAGGTCGGCATTTTTTCCGGCCGGCACATGCAGGGCGTTCATGCGGTAGCCGCCGATATCGGTCAGCGTGCCGATATTGGGAAAACGCCGCTCGATGGCGGCTGCCTGCCATGCGGTGAAGCCAAAGGCGGCGGCAAGGAGGAGGGCAAGGGCGGCGAGAGCTGTGATCATCAGGCGGAGGGGTCTGGACAGGTTCGTGCGGGCGGGGTGCGGATGGTGCATTTACGGGATAACGGCTCAGGCGCCCGATAAGTTTCCGACGCCCGGCCGATCAGGTACGGCTGCCGGCAATTTTTTCCGACAGCTTTTCCATCTGCTCGCGGGCTTCCTTGTCGGCCGGGTAGATGGCCAGATATTGCGCCAGCGCCTTTTCGGCGAGCGCATCTTCCTCCGCTTCCATCAGGATCGCCGCCATGCCGGCAATGGCGCCAAAATGGCGCGGCTCGCGTTTCAGCACTTCGTTGATGTCGGCCATGGCCTTGCGGCGATCACCCATCGTGTAATGCAGCGTGGCGCGCTGCTGCCATGCGCCGGTGAAGTCTGGATCGATCAGCGTGGCACGGTCGAGGAAATCGAGGGCGGCGCCGTTATTCTTCTTTTCTACCGCCTCGGATGCCCATTGCAGCAGAAGATCGACGGTGGCGCTGCCAGACTCAGTCCAGCCGGTTTGGATCTCTTCGGCGAGGTTCTTGGCCTTGTCCGGGTCGCCCTCGCGTTTCAGCTGGGCCAGAAGGCTGTCTATTTTCGCGGAGGGTGACAGGTTCTCGGCCGGTGCCGGTGCGGCCTTGGCCTGTTCCTGCGGCCTGGTCTGCGGCGCTGCCGGCGTATCGACATGCCGTTCAGGCAGGGGCGGCAGCGGCTGGGCGGGGGCAGGGGATTTTGGCGGGATGGTTACGCCCGGCAGCGTATCATTGCCCGGAGCAGCGCCATTCGGCGTTTCCTGCGCCAACGCGACAGCGGACGGCGAAAGGCCGACCAGAGGCATCGTGGCGAGAGCGAGGGCGAGCGGTGAGGCAAAACGGAAAAAGCGCATGGCGGAAAAGATAATCCGCATGCGCTCAATATCAAACCGAAATCGGTCTTTTATCAACAATGTGATCCGCAGCGGCCTTGCATGAAAGCCGCCAGCCACAATCAGCCCTGACGAGCCTTGAAGCGCGGGTTCAGCTTGTTGATGATGTAGATGCGGCCCTTGCGGCGAACCAGACGGTTGTCGCGGTGACGAGCCTTCAGCGCCTTAAGCGAATTCTTGATCTTCATTGCTTTGATCCAGCAGTCTGTGGGCCGTTAAGCCGCTTGTCTCTATCAATCAAAAGCGCACCGCTTTGTTTGTCAAAGGAAGGCGCGCCTTTAGGTTGGCGTCGAGATACAAGCAGCGTTGGCGCATGTCAACCATATGACGCGGTTTTCCGGGGCTTCTCGCGCAGTCACCGCCGATTTTTCGCAGCTTTGCCACAGGTTAATGCCGCTTTGCGGTGATTGACAATGCCTGCATGCGTGCAACTCTTGGCCCTCATGCACGGTTTGACGGGAGGGAAGGTGGTGGATCTCACGAACATGACGGGTCTGGAACTGCTGCAGGCCTCGGCCGCGGGGCTGATTCCCGCCGCCAGCATTTCGCAAACGATGGGAATGAGGGAGATGGAGGTGGAAAAGGGCCGAGTCGTCATCCATGCCCGCGCCGACAGCCGTCATCTCAATCCGCTCGGCGGTGTGCATGGCGGTTTTGCTGCGACGCTGCTCGATTCGGTCACGGGCTGCGCCGTGCACAGCATGCTCGATGCCGGAATCGGCTTCGGCACGGTCGATCTTGGGGTGAAGATGATGCGGCCGGTGCCGCGCGATCAGGATCTCGTCGCCGAAGCGCGGGTGACGCATCTGTCGCGGTCGATCGGGATTGCCGAGGGGACGTTGAAGGATGCGGATGGCCATCTGCTGGCCAGCGCCTCGGCCACCTGTTTCATCAAACCGCCGAAGGCGGGATAGTTTTCAGGTGCTGAAATCGTCAATGAGAGATTGTCGTTTCTGCGCGAGAACTGCTGACTTCGATACGAGTAGCGCCAGCATTCTCAAGCAGTTGAAGGATTTCCCAGAAAGCTCCAGAGTTGGCCGTTCCGAAGTCAACACTGATGCAGTTGGACTCGATCAGCATGGAGTGAATGGTTTCCGACAACTCGGCGTTGGGGTCACGGCGTGAATCTTCTGGATCGAACCAGAAACGGAACCAGTGAGACAATTGATCGGGCGGCAGGCCCTCGAGATCATGGCGGATGAGCACATCATCCCACTGCAGGCACTTGATCGACAGAGAAGTCTTGCCGAGCGTTCCGACGATTGGATCGAAAGTGAGAACGTTCTCCGCTTGAAAGTCTACAATCTCGTGACGACCGTCGTTCTTAATGAAGTCAACGCAATAGAGACGCTCAAACAACTCGCTTTGCTCGCCTAACTGCAACTTCACCTCGGATGCGCCTTGGCTGCAGGCTGCCTGTTGCTGCTCCATAAAGGCGCGAAATTGATCGACATAGTGGTTGCGTATACGCGTCAGAAAATCAGCAGTGTCCATGTCGTGGAGCGAACAGTTGGCAGGGTTGGTGGAAAGTTCAGGCTTTGCGTGAATTATGAGCTTTTGGCCTAACCGATCAGCTGGGTGACGTGGCCCATCTTGCGGCCCGGCCGCGCTTCGGCCTTGCCATAGAGATGGACGTAAGCATTCTTGCGCTTCAGCCATTCCGGCAGGTCGTTGATGTCGTCGCCGATCAGGTTGGTCATTACGCAATCGGAATGACGGTGCGGATTGCCGAGTGGCAGGCCCGAGACCGCGCGAATATGTTGCTCGAACTGCGAGATGATGCAGGCGGCTTCCGTCCAGTGACCGGAATTGTGGACGCGCGGGGCGATCTCGTTGGCGATCAGGGCGCCATCCGGCATCACGAAAAACTCCATGCCGATGACGCCGACATAATCGAGCGCGGCGAGCAGCTTTTCGGCTGCCTGACGTGCTGTCTGCGCCGTCGTGTCGAGCACGCGTGCGGGCAGGGTGGATGTGTGCAGGATGCCGTTGCGGTGGACGTTTTCGGCCGGATCGTAACAGGCGATAGCACCATCGATGCCGCGAGCGGCGATGATCGACACTTCGCGCTCGAAGGCGACAAAGCTTTCGAGGATGAGCGGCACGCCGCCGAGCGAATCGAAGGCACCGGTCAGGTTTTCGCCGCCGCGGAACACGCGCTGGCCCTTGCCGTCATAACCCATGCGGCAGGTTTTCAGCACGCCCTGTCCGCCGAAATCGGCAAGCGCTGCTTCAAGGTCGGCCTGGCTGTCGACCGCGTGGAATTTGGCCGTCTCGATGCCGCAGCCGTTGAGGAAGCGTTTTTCGGTCAAACGGTCCTGCGCCACGTCCAGCGCCTTTGCGGGCGGATAGACCGGCACGGTGCGCGCCAGCGTTTCGGCGGCGGTGACCGGCACGTTTTCGAATTCATAGGTAACGATATTGCAGAGGCGGGCGAGTTCCTCGAGTGCGGCCGGATCGTCATAGGCTGCGGTGATCTGTGCATTCGCCACCTGGGCTGCAGGACAATCGGCCTGCGGTTCCAGAATGATGGTGCGGAAGTTCAGGCGGGCAGCCGCCATGGCCAGCATGCGGCCAAGCTGGCCACCACCGATAATGCCGATCGTCTTCATCTCAGGTGTCATGCGGCTCAGGGTGCCTCGTCGATAGGGTATTCTGCGACCGCTTCGGTGTGTTCGGCGCGGTAAGCGTCAAGCCGGTCGGCGAGGTCTTCGTCGGACAGTGCCAGAACGGCGCCTGCGAGCAGGGCGGCATTGATGGCGCCGGCGCGACCGATTGCCATCGTGCCGACCGGAATGCCGGCCGGCATCTGTACGATCGAATAAAGACTGTCGAGGCCGCTCATCGTTTTCGACTGAACCGGCACGCCGAAAACCGGCAGCGGCGTCAGCGATGCGGTCATGCCCGGCAGATGCGCTGCACCACCGGCACCGGCGATGATGACCTTGAAACCTTCGTCGCGCGCGCCCTTGGCAAACTCGTACATCCGGTCCGGCGTGCGGTGGGCGGAAACGATGCGGGCCTCGTAACCGATGTCGAGAGCATCAAGTGTATCGGCGGCGTTCTTCATGGTTTCCCAGTCGGACTGGCTGCCCATGATGATGGCGACGGCGGGTCTGTCGGTCACGGCAAAACCTTTCAGGCGATGATGTCGGGAAGGATCTGGTCTTCGAGCTGGGTCATCTTGTCCTTGATGACCAGCTTCTTCTTTTTCATGCGCTGGACGCGCAGGGCATCGGCGCCGACCTTGATCATGGCATTGATGGCGACGTCGTAATCTTCGTGCTCCTGACGCAACCTCGCCAGCGCGAGCCTGACATCCGCCTGCTCCTGATCGGCCATACCCTTTGTCCCCATTCCATTCCGGGTCTCTATGGACCCTCAATTATCGCGCAAGCTCCTACCATCAAACGACGGGAACGACTAGCCTTGCACAACGCCAAATGAAGTGACGGTTACCGCTGAACACAACTTCCGTGGGGAGGCGTAAACCACTGTTGCCGAATCCGGCTGTCTTGATGGTTTCATACTGGGCCGCTTTGCAGCCTTGGCGGTAGCAGGATAACGGAACGCAATTTTATTTTAGAGATCGATCATAATTCGTTATCAATGCCACGATTTTGCCACTCAGTTATCAAGATTTCACCTTCGACATCGGGCTTTGATCGTGTCACACTTCCTTCGCAAACCTGAGGCCTCCAACCGAATGGATGGCTGGAGGCAGGTATAAGAAGGAAGGATATGCCACATGACCGTACAGGCTCATATTGCATCGCTTGAGAAGAAACACGAGGTTCTTGAGGATGAACTTCAGAGTGTTCTTGCGTCTCCCTCCACGGACGATCAGGAGATCGTGCACCTTAAAAGACGCAAGCTGCGTATCAAAGATGAGCTGGAACGCCTGAAGGGTTCCACGCGTCACTGATCCTTTTTCAGTAACGAGTTTCGGGCCGTCGCCGGATCACCAATATGTGGTTCAAGCGGCGGCCTTTTCATTTGTCGCGACGTGTAATTGCAATGCAAACAACGGCTTGACTGGCATGATCTGACAAATCAGTTCTCCGACCTGAAGCGTTTGTTGAACGTGTGCGCCTCAGGCGTTCTCGCCCCAGAACTGGTCGAGCCAGAGGTTCAGCCTGTCGAAACCGCCGACATTGATCGCATAGATGCGTCGCGTGCCTTCGGAGGTCACCGTCACCAGATTGCAGTCGAGCAGCGCCTTCAGATGTTGCGACACCGCCGGGGGCTGATCGGCAGGCCTTTTGCCAGTTCGTTGACGGTTTTCGGCGCCCGCCGAAGTTCTTCGAGCAGGTGCCGGCGGTTCGGGTCGGCGATGGCGGTGAAGGGGTCGATGGCTGTCATGGCGGGCAGGCTATGTCATAGGTCCTGTCCCATCAAGACACATTGTGCAGTGCAGCGAGGTTTGTTCCCGTCACAGTGTCGTGTGGTTACATCAGGCCGTCCCAAAGCAGTTTCAGGCCGGCCGCCAGAGCCAGCGCATACATCAGCGGATAGAAGAGTTCGATCTTCATGCGCCGCACAAGCGCCGCGCCGGCCATCGTCGCCAGAAAGGCGATCGGCAGCAGCGTGGCGGAGGCCGTGAGGTTTTTCGTATCGAAGGCGCCGAGCGCGAAATAGGGAATGACCTTGACCGCATTCACCAGCGCGAAAAAGCGCACGCTGGCGCCGGTATAGGCCCGCGGATCGAGCCGCATCGGCATGACGTAGATCTGAAAGGGCGGCCCGCCGGCATGGGCGACAAAACTGGCGTAACCGGACAGCATGCCCCAGAAATTGGCGGCGACAGGCCGATGCGGCAGTGGCTGTGTTTCGTGATCGGCAGGCGTCATCCATTTCTGCTGGAAATAACGCAGGGCAAAGAGAATGGTGGCGACCGCGATGACGACACGCAGCGCATCGGCCGAGACCATGGCGGATGTCGCCCAGCCGAGCGCAATGCCGACAATGCCGCCGGGCAGGATCATCAGCAGCGTCTTGCGGTCGTTGAATTTTCGCCATGCCCACAGCGCCACGATATCCATGACGATCAGGATCGGCAGAAAGATCGCTGCCGCTTCGACCGGGCCGACCACCAGAGCCATCAGCGGAACACCCATTAGCGCCAGCGCGCCGCCGAGCCCGCCTTTGGACAGACCGACGAGAATCACGGCCGGAACCGCCGCGAGAAAGAAATCGAGCGAAGGGAGAAACATGAAGCGGTGTTGATCCTTGTGTCGCTCCGGTTTATCGGATTTGCCAGAACAGGCGCATCGACCCGAAAACCGGATTAGGTTTTCGGAAAGTACGATGCGCAGCTCCTAAACGTCCATAGTCTCCTTTGTTCACCAAATATGGCGCACAAAGGAGACTATGGACGAGGGCGCGATGCCGGCAAACGGTTCGCCTCGCAACTCGAAGAAATGGAAACACCATGTCCGCATCCGAAGACCGCTGCCGCCTCGTGCTGATCCTGCCCGATCTGGCGGATGATGCGGCACTCGTGGAACAGCTCACCGCCGCCCTTGAAGGCGGCGATGTCGCTTCGGTGATCGTGCCGCAATATGAACTCGCCGAGCAGGCGTTTCAGGCGCGTGCCGAAAAGCTGGTGCCGATCATTCAGGAAGCCGGCGCCGCTGCGATGATCTCCGGCGATAGCCGCGTGGCCGGCCGTGCCAAGGCCGATGGTCTGCATATCGTCGGTCCGCTCGAGGAACTCGGCGAAGCGATCGAAAAGTTCACGCCGAAACTGATGGTCGGTGCCGGTGCGGCGGCCGATCGCCACAAGGCGCTCGAAGTTGGCGAATTGCGCCCGGACTATATTTTCTTCGGCAAGCTGGAGGGTGACATCAAGCCGGAAGCGCATCCGAAAAATGTCGCACTTGGCGAATGGTGGTCGTCGATGGTGGAAATTCCCTGCATCGTCATGGGCGGCACGGATGCCGCATCTGCCGTCACCGTGGCCGAGTCGGGTTCGGAATTCGTGGCCATGCGACTGGGCGTGTTTTCGCATGCCGGTGGCCCGCGCGCGGCCGTTGCGGAAATCAACGCTGCCTTGGACGAAAAAGCGCCACGGTTTGGCGCTTGATGGGTTTCATGAGCCGCGCCCCCAAGTCACCGATTCTTAAAAGCCTTCTGCCCGCCATGGCCATCGTCTCGGCGCTTGCGCCGACTTTAGCCGAGGCGCAGCAGTCGAAAACGACGCCGCGTGCGGTCTCGCGACCCGTTGAAACCGGCGCACAGTCGTTTCGTGGTGCCCGCGATGCAGGCGAAAACGGGCAGGGCGGCGAGATCCCGTCCAGCGGCGTGACGCTCTATCAGCGCATGGGCACCGAGTTGCCGGCGCTGCCGCCGGAAAAGCCGTTCACTGGCAAGATCGACGAGGCTTATGGTGCCTATCAGCGCGGTCTTTACATCACGGCGCTGTCGATCGCTTTGCCCAAGGCGGAAAAGGGCGATGCTGCTTCGCAGACGCTGGTCGCGGAAATGACCATGCGCGGGCAGGGCATCAAGCAGGATATCAATTCCGCCGCCTTCTGGTTCGGCCGTGCCGCCGAGGGTGGTGATCCGGCCGCGATGTTCCAGTATGCGCTGATGCTGATTTCCGGGCGTGGCGTCAAACACGACAAGGCCAAGGCCGATGAATATATGCGCAAGGCAGCCGAAGCCGGCAATTCGTCCGCGCAATTCAACTGGGGGCAGATCCTGATTTCCCAGAACCCCGGTGAAAAGGGAATGAAGCTGGCGTTGCCTTTTTATGAGAAGGCGGCTGTGCAGGGGCTGGCGGATGCGCAATATGCGGTATCCCAGCTTTATGTGTCGATCAGGGATCTGCCGGCTGAAAAGACCAAAAGAGCACGTGAATTTCTGGAGCGGGCCGCCAAGGCCGGTTTCGATACGGCGCAGCTCGACATGGGCATCTGGCTGGTCAACGGCGTTGGTGGCGATCGCGATTTCGATCAGGGCTTTACCTGGCTGCGGGTCGCTGCCGTGCGCGGCAATGTGGTTGCGCAGAACAAGCTGGCGCATCTCTATATCAACGCGCTCGGCACACGGCCGGACCCGGTGGAAGCGGCAAAATGGTATGTGCTGTCACGCCGTGCCGGACTGCCTGATCCGGTGCTCGAGGATTTTTATCTCGGCATCAACGAGGAAGTGCAGAAAAAGGCGGTCGAAGCCGCCAACCGTTTCCGCCGCAGCTGATCAGCTCATCGATGCTTTGAGAGCATATAGTGCGCCGCGGATGATAAAGCCGTGAGCGACGGCAAGGATGAAAACGGTGAATAGCCACAGGGCGAGGTAGCGGCCCTGAATGGCTGCTATTCCCTTGTTGATTTTCGGCCCCAGCGCGAAAAGCAGTGTCGCCAACGCGGCGGCACCCGGCAGCAATGACAATGCAAAGCCGGCCGAAGTGAAGGTGCCGGGTTCAGCCCAGAGCGCGAAATGAAGCGGCAATTGCGTGCCCGCCGGCAGCGCGACCGCAAGGCCGATCGAAAGAGAACTCATGGTGATCAGCAGGCCAAGGCTGACAAACAGCGGCAATGCGATGGGCAAGTCTTTATACTCCTGCTGCTGAGGCGCAACCTTCAAGGTTTCGGCCCCGTTTTGCCGCTTGTCGCAAAGGTGATGAGAACTGGCAAGTATCAACTATGTCGCGGCTCACTTGAATTTCCCTCGGTTTTATGGTCATGAAGCCGCACATCACGACAAACTGACAAAATAGACGTCCCGGCCGACGAATGCGCGGGACTCAATCCCCAAGGATTTCCCGCATGGCACGCTCCGCCCTTCTCAACGTCATGGTCCAGGCTGCCGTCAAGGCGGGCAAGTCGCTCACCCGCGATTTCGGCGAGGTCCAGAACCTGCAGGTTTCCGTCAAGGGACCGGGCGATTTCGTTTCGCAGGCCGATTTCAAGGCCGAAAAGATCGTTCATGACGAGCTGATGAAGTCCCGCCCGACCTACGGTTTCCTCGGTGAGGAAGGCGGCGAGGAAAAGGGTACCGACGGTGCGCATCGCTGGATCGTCGATCCGCTCGACGGCACCACCAACTTCCTGCACGGTATTCCGCAGTTCGCTGTCTCGATCGCGCTGGAGCGCAATGGCGAAATCGTCGCCGGCGTGATCTTCAACCCGGCAACCGATGAACTCTTTACCGCCGAAAAGGGCGGTGGCGCCTTCCTCAACGACCGTCGTCTGCGCGTTGCTGCCCGCCGCGTGCTTTCCGATTGCGTGATCGGCTGCGGTGTTCCGCATCTCGGCCGCGGCAATCACGGCAAGTTCCTGGTCGAACTGCGCCACGTCATGGGGGAAGTTGCCGGCGTGCGCCGCATGGGTGCGGCAGCTCTCGACCTCGCTTATGTTGCTGCCGGCCGTCTCGACGGTTTCTGGGAAGCCGAACTGCATCCGTGGGATGTCGCTGCCGGCCTGATCCTAATCCGCGAAGCCGGTGGTTTTGCCTCCGACATGAAGGGCGGCCAGAACATGTTCGAAACCGGCACCGTGGTCGCCGGCAACGAACTGATCCAGAAGGCGCTGCTCGAAGTCTCCAACCGCCCGATTCCGGCGCGCTAAAACAGCGTAGAGAGATATGCTGCCTCACTCCGTCGATTTGCCGGGGTGAGGTAAAATCCCCATGCTTTTCCAGTGCTTCGGCACTTCAATTCGTCGCAATTTTAAACTAGCCTTCGTTCACGATATGCGGAGGCTGCATTTATGACGAATGAATCTCTGGGGGATGTGGACGTTTCGGAATCGGCTCCGCGCGATTACGGCCACAAGCTTTCCAACCCGATCCCCTTCCTGTGGACGATGACGATCTTTCTGATCATCATCGGCTTTATCGCCGCCATTCTGTTCCGGCAGGCGCAGCATGCTTTCATGACCAATCCGGGCCTGAACGGCCTGATCCTCGGCGTTTTGCTGATCGGTGTGTTTCTGGTTTTTGCCCAGATCATCTCGCTGATCCCCGAGGTTCGCTGGTTCAATTCCTTCCGCGCCGCCGGCAGCGCCGACAAGGTTGGCCGCGAGCCAAAGCTGCTGGCGCCGATGCGCGCGCTGCTTGGCCGTCGCCGCAAGGTGGCACTGTCGACCGCGACACTGCAATCCATCCTCGATTCGATCGGTACGCGTCTGGATGAAAAGCGCGACACCTCGCGTTACCTGATCGGCCTTCTGGTTTTCCTTGGCCTGCTCGGCACATTCTGGGGCCTGATCGAAACGATCGGCTCGATCAGCGAGGTCATCCAGGGGCTGGACCCGGCCTCCGGCAACAATAATGACATCCTGCAGGCGCTGAAAAGCGGCCTGACCGCGCCGCTTTCGGGCATGGGCACGGCGTTCTCGTCCTCGCTGCTCGGTCTTTCCGGCTCGCTGATCCTCGGTTTTCTCGACCTGCAGGCCGGCCGCGCCCAGAACCGTTTTTACACCGAGCTGGAAAACTGGCTGTCTTCGGTCACCGATGATGGCCCGGGTCATGTGGTCACGCCCGGCGTCGTGCCGGCTGCGGCTGCTTCCGCCGACGAATTGCGGGCGCTGACCGAACAGTTGCAGAAGCTGGCCGCTGCGCAAGCGCAGGCACAGGGTGGGCCGCAGGCGGAACGGTCGCTGTCGGCCATGGCCAATCTCGCCGAAGGCATTCAGGGGCTTGTCAAGAACATGCGCAGCGAACAGCAGATGCTGCGTGACTGGATCGAGGCGCAGCAGGAGGAATCCAAGGCCATGCGCAAGTCGCTCGACCGGCTGAGCGAAAAACTGGCGACAGACAAGCTGGCGATAGACAAGGCGGCGATCGACAAAAGCGGGAGCAAGTAAGCGATGGCGCTCGGTAGGCACCGCCGCAGCGACCGTGGGGTCGATTACTGGCCCGGTTTCGTCGACGCCCTGTCGACGCTGCTGCTGTCCATCATGTTCCTGCTCACCGTGTTCGTGCTGGCGCAGTTCATCCTGTCCCGCGAAATTTCCGGCCGCGATGAGGTGCTGAACCGCCTCAACAGCCAGATTTCCGAACTGACGGAACTGCTGGCACTGGAAAAGAGCGGCAAGACCGATCTCGAAGACACGCTCGCCAACCTGCAATCCTCGCTCGCTTCTTCGGAAAACGAACGTTCGCGGCTGCAATCGCTGCTCGATCGCGGCGCCGGCGCCGGCGATGCCGCCAATGCCCGCGTTGGCGCGCTGACCGACGAACTCAGCCAGGAAAAGCAGATTTCCTCCCGCGCCACCAGCCAGATCGAGCTGCTCAACCAGCAGATCGCCGCTTTGCGTGCGCAGATCGCCGCCGTCGAAGGGGCGCTGCAGGCATCCGAGGCAAAAGACCAGTCGTCACAGGCGCGCATTGCCGATCTCGGCCGCCGCCTCAATGTGGCGCTGGCGCAGCGTGTGCAGGAACTCAACCGCTATCGTTCGGACTTCTTCGGCCGGTTGCGGGAAATTCTGTCGGATCGCGAAAACATCCGCATTGTCGGCGACCGTTTTGTCTTCCAGTCGGAAGTGCTGTTCCCTGTCGGCGGCAACGAACTGGACGATGCCGGCCGCGTGGAAATGGACAAGCTGGCTTCGGCGCTGCTGGAATTGGCGCAGGAAATCCCGGCGGAGATCAACTGGGTTCTGCGCGTTGATGGTCATACCGACAATGCGCCGCTTTCCGGCACCGGTCGTTACCGCGACAACTGGGAGCTTTCCTCGGCGCGTGCGACCTCGGTGGTGAAATACCTGATCACCAGAGGCGTGCCGGCCAATCGTCTTGTCGCCGCAGGGTTTGGTGAGTTCCAGCCGATCGCCGAGGGCGATACGCCGGAGGTTCGCTCGCAGAACAGGCGCATTGAGCTGAAGCTGACGGAGCGGTGATGCTCCGCATTCGGTGCAGGGATTACCGCTTTCCTAATATCGGCGTATAATATTCTAATCCGACGACATGATAGACCAATCGTGCACCGCGAAAAAAATTGTCGTTTGCTGAGGGAAATCGCCGAAACTGGACATTTCTTGCGTTAATAAAGCTATTCCGGGAATGATCTGTCCGTTTCGCGTGAAGTAAAGCATGTCGTCGCCTGAATCGAATTCGAGCGCATGTCCGAGATAATTGCTGTCTACAGAATCGCCAATTCCTACGCCGCCGTATTTTGTTGTATAACCTTCTCCAGCAAGGATCATGTGCAGTCTATCATTCGTGCAAAAATACAGAATGATTGTATTGTCTTCGAACGTAACGGTCGTTATTTGCCGCTTCTGTTGATTTTTGGATTCTGAGACGGTTGACGTGCGTCCAGTCCACACGCCTCTTTTACATTTGATATGAAATTCCCCATTCAATCGGTCTGAAAAATTTTGATCTCCGGTTTCAGAATGTAGGCTTATTGCGGTAATTGCTTCAGAGAAACTCATGCCGATGGTGAAGCCTGCCGCAGATTTGGCCGGAACAATAGGGGCGTCCATAAAGGGAAGAGATCGGGTGGTTTCGGTCATCGGTTACTCTTTTGGCGAGCGCTGTTTTCACGCGGCCCGTGGCACTCACCCCGAATGCTGGTTGCCCACTTCGAACTCCAGCCTCTCAAGCCCGCGCCGCACTTCCGGCGCCTTCATGAATAGGTCCCACAACAGGCCGGAGCGATAATTCTCGATCATCGCGACGATCGGGCCCTGGTCGATGACGATGTAATGCGGGGCCGTCCAGTCGCCGGTCGGCGTGAACGCATCGACAAAACCGAGCGGGCCAAAAAGAGCGCCGTTGTCGAAGGCCATGAAAGCGCGCAAAGCCTTTTCCGCCTCACGCGGCAGGAAGGGAAAACTCGACAGCGCCGCCGTCGGGGCGATGGCGCCGACATCCTGTGTCGGTGAATTGGCCGCGTAGCCATAGGGGATTTCCGAGGCCGTCAGGCCCCATACGTTGGCTTTGAGATATTCCGGCACGGTGAGGCAATAATCGTGGTTGATGCGCGCGTGCGCCACCACCTGCTCCCAGTAATCGCCGTATCGGTCTTCCAGCCCGCGCGGATCAAGCGCGCAGAATGAATATTGCGACATGAACAGCGGCCCGCCCAGCGGCTCGCCGAAGGGCAGGCGGGTGCCGAAATAGCTTTCGCCGTTGACGAAGGCGCCATTGCGCGTCCAGCCGGAATGGTAATTCTGCGGATCGATCGGGTGTGTGTTGGAGCCGGCAGCGAGGATGTAGGCCGACAGCGATTCGTTCCAGCCGGTGATCGGCAGGTTCATGATCCAGTCGTGTTTTTCGCTCCAGTGCCAGTAGAGCGGGCCGTCATCGTCACCGCGCGTGTACCAGCGCCAATCGGTCTCGTCGTAGAGGCGGGTGATGTCGGTCCGAAGTTTCGCCTCGGTCTTGCTGTCGCCGGCAAAATATTCGCGCGCGCAGATCAGGCCCTGCATCAAAAGCGCGGTTTCGACCAGATCGCCGCCATCATCCTTCTGCGAGAAGGGCAGGACTTTGCAGGTCGTGCCGTGGATGAGATGCGAAAACGCGCCATGGAATCGCGGCGCGCGAAAAAGATTTTTGACGATAAGAGCGGTGCGCTCGAGCGATTCTTCGCGCGAGATCCAGCCGCGTTCGGTACCGACAAGAAGCGCCATCAGGCCAAAGCCGACACCGCTCATCGCCACCGCATCAGTTGCCATATAACCGTCGGCGCGGCGTTTTTCGAAGGGCAGGCCGGTCTGCGGATGGGCGCCCTCCCAGAAATATAGAAATGTGCGGTACTGCACTTCATCGAGAAGTGCATCGAGGGGGAGGGAGGCTGGCTCGCGGGCCAGTTGATTGGTGACATCCATGCTGCCGAAACGCGTAAAGCCCTTCTGAGAATCGGAACGTTGCATGTCTTTCCGCCCGTTTCCCGGAGGCGGAAAGCCACCGGTCATCCCTGCCGGGAGAATCCGGCAAAGGGATGATCGTCAGGTGAAGCTAACATGACTTGTGTTAGCAGTGTGTTATTGGGCTTTTCAGTGCGTCAGGCCGTTCGGGCGCTCAAGTCCGCGATCGAACTGCAGGCGGGCAAGCTTGGCATAAAGGCCGTCATCGGCGGCAAGGCTGTGATGCGTGCCCTGCTCGACGATATGGCCGTTTTCCATGACAACGATGCGGTCGGCTTTCAGCACTGTGGCGAGGCGGTGGGCGATCACGATCGTGGTGCGATCCTTCATCAGCCCGTCCAATGCCTTCTGTACCAGCGTTTCGCTTTCCGCATCGAGCGCGGAGGTGGCTTCGTCGAGCAGCAGCACCGGCGCATCCTTCAGGATGGCGCGGGCGATGGCGATGCGCTGGCGCTGGCCGCCGGAAAGCGTGATGCCGCGTTCGCCGGCCAGCGTGTCGTAACCGTTGTCGAGGGCGGAGATGAAGCCGTCGGCTTGTGCTGCCACGGCTGCGGCACGGACCTCTTCGCGGGTAGCGTTGGGTTTGCCGAAGGCGATGTTGTCGTGGATGGAGGCGGCGAAGATGGTGACATCTTGCGGCACGATCGCCATGCGCGACCGCAGATCAGCCAAACGTGTCTGTTTCACATCGACGCCATCAAGCTTGATGCTGCCGGCGACCGGATCGTAATAGCGCAGCAGCAGCGACAGGATGGTGCTCTTGCCGGCGCCCGAAGGCCCGACGATGGCGACGGTTTCGCCCGCCTTCACCTTCAGCGACAGGCTGTTGAGCGTGACCGCGCTGACGCGGCTCGGATAGGCGAAGGAGACATTGTCGAACTCGACCTCGCCACGTGCCGGCGAACGCAGGGCGACGGGGGCCTCCGGATCACGGATGGCCGGGACTTCATGCAGCAGTTCCATCAGCCGTTCGGCGGCACCGCCGGCCTGCGAAAGATCGCCCCAGACTTCCGACAGTTGGCCGAGCGAGCTTGCCAGCAGCACGGCGTAAAGCACGAACTGGCCAAGCGTGCCGGCGCTCATTGTGCCGGCTAGCACGTTCTGTGCGCCATACCACAAGACGCCGACAATGCTGCCGAACACGAGAAGAATGCCGACGCCGGTGAGAAGCGCGCGCGAGCGGATGGCATTGCGGGCGGCATCATAGGCGAATTCGACGGTGGCGCCATAACGCGTGCCGGCTTCGTGCTGACCGTTGAAGGCCTGAATGGTGCGCACGGCGCTTATGGTTTCAGAGGCGAAGGCGGAGGTTTCGGCCAGCCTGTCCTGGGCTGCGCGCGAACGGCGGCGCACGGAGCGGCCGAAGGCGACGAGCGGGAAGACGATCAGCGGAATGGCGCCAAGCACCATGCCCGACAGCGCCGGGCTGGTGTAGATCATCATCACCATTGCCCCGAGACAGAGGATGATGTTGCGCAGCGCCTGTGAGGCGGACGAACCGAAGGCGGACTTGATCTGTGTGGTGTCCGCCGTCAGGCGCGAGACCAGTTCGCCCGACTGGTTGACGTCGAAGAAGGACGGGGAGAGCGCGGTGATGCGAGAGAAAACTTCGCGGCGGATATCGGCAACGACACGCTCACCGATGGTGATGACATAATAATAGCGCATGGCGCTGGCGAGCGCGAGCAGGGCGGCCAGAACCAGCATCATGCCAAAATAGTTGTTGACGAATCCGCCATCGGCGGCGGCAAAACCGTGGTCGATCATGCGGCGCACGGCCAAAGGCAGCGCCAGCGTGGTAACGGCTGCAAGCGTGAGGAAGACGATGGCGGCGCAAACCATGCCGCGATAGCGCAGCACATGCGGCATGAGGCGCATCAATGGCTGCGGCGAACGGCGGGTTTTGGTCTGGTTTTCCTGAATATCGGCCACGATCGTCCTCTTGGATGGTCAGGTGCCGACGGTCGGTTGCAGGCACTTGTACTCTCGGTGACCTTCCTGTATAGGCTCCGCATCAAATTGGGAAGCTCGGATCGAAGGTCGGTCCTGGCTTCAATTTATCGTTCAGGGCTCGGCGCTTCACCGTGACAAATGAGCCCTCTATCAGGAAGAGTGTCATGAAGGCCAGCATCCATCCCGACTACCACGTCATCAAGGTCGTCATGACCGACGGTACCGAATACGAAACCCGCTCGACCTGGGGTTCGGAAGGTCAGGTCATGAACCTGGAAATCGACCCGAAGTCGCACCCGGCCTGGACCGGCGGCAACCAGCAGATGCTGGACCGCGGCGGCCGCGTTTCCAAGTTCAACAAGCGTTTCGGCGGCCTCGGCCTCTAATTTCTGCTTGTTACTTGAATGCAAGAAGCCTGGCGGAAGCCGGGCTTTTTTGCGTTTGGGATTTCACCAAAAGCATGACTGGCTTGGCAATTGCATTTGAGTGCAATTTTAAATTGTGATTGATTGTCGGCTCGTCTTCCGCAGCGAAAGCAGATGCGCATTGCCAGGGCGCACCGGGGAGGATGGGCCGCTCCGGCCTTTAGGCGAAGGCCTCGCTGCTGAACTGGAGATGATCTATGTGGTTGATACCATTTAGTATCACTCTCACGATACGAAAAACCCGCACGAGCTGGCTAATGACCGCGCGGGTTCAATTCATCGTGTGAGAGCGGGGAGGCAGGGTTTTCGCCCTGTCTCCTCCTCCAGCAATATAAGCGCAGAGCAGGTTTTCGGCAAGTCTGGCGCCGCGGCGGCTGCAGGCGATCTCGGGAGGTTATGAACTTGGACAGTTTGCATCAATCCTCGCAAAACCTGCGCGCGCTGATCATGGGTAATGGTGGTTCCGGCAAGACATGGCTTGCAAGAGAACTTGGTCTGTTGCTCGACCGCACCCCCGCGCATCTGGACAACATCCATTGGGAGCCGGGCGGCTGTGGTGTGGCGCGTGACCGGCAACAGGTGATTGCCGATGTCGAATCGGTGGTGGGGCTGGATCGCTGGCTGATCGAGGGGGTGTATGGGCGCTATATCGATATCGCGCTTACCCGGGCGACACTGGTTGTCTGGCTCGACCTGCCGGAAGAGGCCTGTATCGCCAATATTCGTGAGCGTGGCCCGCAATATAGCGAGAGCGAGGCAGCGCTCGAAGAGCTGATTGTCTGGGTTGCCGATTACCGCGTGCGCCAGAACAACTGGAACTCCTATGAGCGCCATCTAGCGATGTTCGAGCGTTATGCGGGGCCGAAATTCCGGCTTTTGGACCGCAATGACGTGGGCAGCTGGCTGGCGAATTTTGCCGACGGTCTGCGCCGGGCCGGCCCCAAATCCGCAAACGAGGCAATTTTATCCTAGCTTCCGCATCTTTCGCAGGGCTACAGTTCCTGCAATCAAAACAACACGGAGCGGGACGATGGATGCAGAAAATACGGTTCAGGATCAATCACATGTCGATACACGGGCGGCTGTTCTTGCCCGCGCCGAACGTTATTTCGACGACGGTGATTTCCTCGCGGACCTGACCCGTCTCGTCGCCATCCGCAGCGAAAGCCAGGATCCCGCGAAAGCGCCGTATCTGATGGAGTACCTGACCGACGCGATAGAACCGATGTTGCGCGAGATGGATTTTCAGACGCAGATCTTTGACAATCCGCTGCCCGGCGGTGCGCCGCTTCTGGTTGGCTCGCGCATCGAAGATCCGGCGCTGAAAACCGTGCTGATCTATGGTCATGGCGATGTCTGCAATCCGCAGGAAGGTTTTTGGCGCGAGGGGCTGTCGCCGTTCGATATCGTCGTTGAAGGCGACCGCATCTATGGGCGCGGCACGGCCGACAACAAGGTGCAGCACCTGATCAACTTTCGTGCCCTCGGCTTTCTCCTCACGGAGCGCGGAAAGCTCGGCTTCAACGTCAAGGTGATCGTGGAAATGTCGGAGGAGACCGGGTCGGCCGGTCTTCGCGAGTTTTTTCGCGCCAACAAGGATCTGCTGAAATCCGATGTGCTGATCGCCTCCGATGGTCCCCGCCTGCAGGCTGATACTGCCACCGTGTTCATGGGGTCGCGTGGTGCCATCAATTTCGAACTTGTCGCCGATTTTCGCGAAGGTGCCTATCACTCGGGCAATTTTGGCGGGTTGATCTCCGATCCGGCGATCGTTTTGCTGCATGCCATCGCCTCGATCACCGATGCGCGCGGGCAGATCCATGTGCCGGAATGGCGGCCGACCTCATTGACACCGGACGTGCGTGACGCGCTTTCCGGTCTGCCGATGGGCAGCGATGGCCCGCCGGTGGAGGAAAACTGGGGCGAGGAGGGTCTGACGCCGGCCGAGCGTGCTTTTGGCTGGAACAGTTTTGCCGTGCTTGCCATGACCAGCGGCGTACCGGACTGCCCGCTCAATGCCATTGCCGGCGTGGCGCGCGCCACCTGCCAGTTGCGCTTCGTGGTCGGTACCGACGCGGATGAAATTCTGCCGGCCCTTCGGCGCCATCTCGATGCGGCCGGTTTTGAACGCGTTGTGATTCGCGCCGTCAACAACGACATCTTTCAGGCTACGCGTGTTTCGCCCGACCACCCCTGGGTCCGGCTTGTCACCGGATCGCTGGAGCGGACGGAGGGCAGGCCGCCGCACGTTCTGCCCAATCTTGCCGGCTCGCTGCCCAATGATGCGTTTTCGGAAATCCTCGGCCTGCCGACGGTCTGGGTGCCGCACAGTTATGGCGGCTGCTGCCAGCATGCACCCAATGAACATGTGCTCGGATCGCTGTCGAAATCGGCTTTGCGCAACATGGCCGGCATCTTTGCCGATATCGCCGAGAGTGGCGGGCCTTCCTAGCCGCTGGCGGATTAAGACCCGATTCAGCATAAAAAAAAGCGGACCGAGGTCCGCTTTGAAAAATTTGTGCTTGGATGCGTAGAAAGTAGATCAGCTCGAGAAGGCGGTGCTCAGCAGGTTCAGCTGGGCGCGCACGCCGTTTTCGTTATCGGGCAGCTTGGCTTCGCCCGGACGGTAGATCTCGCGATCAAGAATGGCGATACGGTTCTGCAGGCGCAGCGAGCGTTCGACCAGATCACGGAAACCTTCCGGAAGATCATTCCAGCCCGGAGCGTTGCGATCGACGTTGAAGCCGTCGAGGCGAACCTTGCTCTTTTCGGAAATGACCTGATCGCGGCTCATCTCGCCGTTGTTGACCGCACGCTGCAGCAGAAGCCAGGAGGCCATCTGCATCAGGCGGGTGGTCAGCCGCATGGATTCGGCTGCATAAAGCACCGATGCCATGCGCGGCAGAACCTTGGATGCGGCGCGGCCCGTGCCATCCAGGTAACCGGCGGTTTCTTCCACCAGCGACATGCCTTCAGAATACAGAGCCTTGAACTGCGACGAAGACGCCGCGCGGCCTGCGAAACTGACGGTATTCAATACCTGTTCTGACATGGGATTCATCCTGCTAACGCATCAACTTGATCAGGCAATGACGAAAGCAGTAAAAAGGTTCCGCTGTCGTCTGTCTTCCGCATCAAGATGGTACTGATAGCTTAAATCCGCAAGCCAATTCTTAAGGAAGGGTTAATTCCCACAGGATAGGTGCGCAAACCCAAAAAAAAGAGCCGCAAAGGCGGCTCTCAAGGTAAAACAGGGAGAAAATCAGACCACTTCACCGGTTGGTAAAAACTGCCTGACACCAGAAGAACTGGATGTGCACAGTAATGAATTATAATGCTTAATGTTCGGTTAAAGCCGCAGCATTTGATGTTGTTTTTATCCATTGTTCTGTGATCTGGCAGTCACTCTGCTTCAGGATCGGAACAGGTTTTCCGCAGCTGCCTTGCCGGATGCCTTCGTCGCCTTCTCCGCCTCCAGCCTTGCGATCTCCTCGCGCAGCAAAGTGACCCGCTTGTCGAGTTCATCGACCGACAGGGTGGAGAGATCCTGGCCGATTTCATGGGCAACAGGTTTTTTCGGACGGTCGTCGTCAAGAAAGGTCATGGTTTCCTCCCGTATTGACCTCGTCGTCATCTGCGTTCGCCAAACAATCAGGCCGTGGTGCGGCGCTGCTCCTCCGCGCTTTCACCGGTCGCCGTGTCCGTTTCGGTATTGGCGCGCGGATCGAGCGCCAGACCTTCCGGTGTGCCGAGAAGGGCGCTGCCGGCAGGCGCGGTCGTATAGTTGTCGCGCTCGTCCGCCGGTATGGCTGCGCGGATGCGGCTGCGGATGATCGCGTAGACGGTAATCAGTATATGCGCGCCGGCGGTGACGGCAAACAGCGCGTGCGGGCCGAGTACCGTCATGACCGAACCGCCCAGTGTCGGGCCGATGATCGTGCCGATACCGTAAAGCAGCAGCAGGCCGCCGGAAACCTTCACGAAGTCTTCGGGCGCGGCGAAGTCGTTGGCATGGGCGACCGCGATCGGATAAAGCGCGTTGGCCATGGCGCCATAGACGGCGACGATGATGATGATGGCGGTGACATTGGTCGGCTGCACCAGCAGCATGATCAGAGCGGCAAATGCGGCGGCGGCCGAAAGGCCAGCCAGAACATAACGGCGGTCCATGCGGTCGGACAGGCGGCCGGCCGGAAACTGAATGATGGCGCCGGCAAAGATGGTGATCGATACCATGGTGGCGATCGAGGTCTGATCCAGTCCGGCGCGGGCGCCGAACACGGCGCCGAGCGTGCCATAGGCGCCGTTGGCGATGCCGATCAGCAGGATGCCGATAAAGGCGATGGGCGAGTGGCTGTAGAGATCGGGCAGATCCAGCCGCACGCGTTTGAGCGGTTGCGGCGAGGCGGCCTTGGACAGCGTGGTCGGCAGCTGCGCCACGCAGTAAAGAATGCCGCAGAGCATGAACAGAAGCGGCGTCGAGACATCGGCGAACATCACCATCATCTGGCCGCCGACCACGCCGAACAGGGTGATGGCGATATAGAAGGAAAAGATCGCGCCGCGGCTCTCATTGGTGGCGCGCTCGTTCAGCCAGCTTTCGATGATCATCGAGGTGCCGGCAGTGCAGAAGCCGGTAATGGCGCGCAGGGTCAGCCATGCGGTCTGATCGACCATGATGCCGGTCAGCAGCACGTTGAGGCAGATGAGGCCGAGAAAACCGGAAAAGGCCCGCACATGGCCGATGCGGCGCACCACATTCGGCGCCACGAAACAGCCGATCACAAAACCGGCGGCCCAGGACGTGCCGAGAAAGCCGAGCGCTTCGTTGGAATAGCCTTCCAGAGAGCCGCGCAGCGGCAGCAGAAGACCTTGCAGGCCATTGCCGAGAAAGAGGAAAAGCGTGCCGGAGAGAAGGGCGAGGACAGGCAGAAGATTGCGTCTCATGCGTATGTTCGACCGTAATTTCGTGTGTCAGCACGCCCGACCTTGAACGGTGATCGAGCAGCGAATGGAAGGCCGCCGGACTATAGGATGAGAGTTATGAAAAAATTCGTTCCGAATCCCGCCGCCTCAGCCTATCTGTGGTCGATCTAAAAAATGTCCAGCCTGTGGCGGACACATAAGAAACACGCCGGATCCGCATGACAAAGATTATCGGACTGCTGCTGCTGGCCGCCATGGTGGTGCAGGTCATCAAACCGCTCGGCCTTCCGGGGCTGAAGCGCCGCGCCGATTTCTGGAAACTGGCGGTGCTTGCATTTGTGTTGTGGGCGGTGACGTTGCTGTTGCGGGATTTTACGTAAAGCCACGTCGAGCATTCTGTCGGCTGCCTAAAATTGTGGCGCTTCCGCCACAATCGATGAGAGAGCTAACCCCTGTACAGAAACGGTAAGGAAACAGGAGTTTTCTTGTCGACTTTAGGCTGACATAAGGGCCCCAGTTTGATCAGGTGGGGTTTATTTGTTCATGGCACGATCGCTTTCTTTTAAGGTTTTTCTTGGCATTTCCGTTTCTTCTCTCGTCCTTGTCGCCGCAGCGCGGGCACAGGATCAGCAGGGAACTGTTCTTGAAACGATCGAGGTTCAAGGCACGGCGGGCACATCCGTTCGCGAAAAAAGTGCTGCCGCAACAGGTCCTGTGAAGGGATACGTCGCGACGCAGAGCACAGCCGGCACCAAAACGACGACGCCGTTGATCGAAACGCCGCAGTCAATTTCCGTGATCACCACGCAGCAGCTTGAAGATCGCGGCGTGCAGAATCTGGGCGAAGCGCTGGGCTATACGGCGGGTGTCGTCGCCGCGCCTTTCGGCAATGACACGCGCTATTTCAATCCGCTCATGCGTGGCTTTGAAGCGGTAGACAGCATCTACATCAACTCCTTCCGCTTCATCCGCGATTTTGGCGCGCTGTCCTTCGAGCCTTACGGCCAGGAACGCATCGAAGTCATCAAGGGGCCGGCTTCGGTGCTTTACGGTCAGGGTGAACCGGGCGGTCTAATCAACCTGGTTGCCAAACGCCCGACCTTCGAAAAGTTCGGCGAGGTCGGCGTGGAGTTCGGCAGCAACAACCGCTACCAGATCAAGCTGGATGCCGGCGATGTGCATGACGACGTCGTTTCCTATCGCATCACTGCGCTCGGCCGCCTTGCCGATGGCCAGCAGGATTTCACCAGCGATGACCGCCTGTATCTCGCGCCTTCCATCACCTGGGCACCGGACGAGGATACATCGCTGACGCTTCTTGGCTCGCTGCAGCGGGACACCGGTACGTCGCCGCTCGGCCTGCCACAGGCCGGCACGCTGGATTTCAACCCGAACGGTATCATTCCGGTCAACCGTTACATCGGCGAGCCCGATTTCAACGACAACAAGAGCCTGCTGGCGACGGTGGGGTATGAGTTCAAGCATCGTTTCAACGAAACCTTCGAGTTCCGCCAGAACGCGCAGTACCTGTCGTTCGATGCCGATTTCAACAACCTCTACTATTCGTCGCTGGGTGCCGATATGCGCACGGTCAATCGCGGCGTGAGCGTCCAGTCGGAAAACACCGACAGCTTTGGCATCGACAACCAGATCGAGGCAAAATTCGAAACCGGTGCGCTTGAGCACACGGCGATCTTCGGCCTTGATTACCGTTATTATACTCAGGACCGGTCATCGCTGTTCGATAGCGTCGGCTCGATCGACGTCTTCAATCCGGTCTACGGCTCGCCATTGAATTACAATGTGGCGCTGACTGATTACATGGACCATCGCCTGCAACAGGTCGGCATCTACGCGCAGGATCAGATTGCGGTCGACAGGCTTCGCCTGACATTTGGTCTTCGTCAGGACTGGTCGGACATCCGGGGTAATGTTTTCGATGGCGGACGAAACACGACGACGATCACGCGAAACAAGGACCACGCGCTGACCGGCCGTGCAGCAGCACTCTATCTCTTTGATAACGGTCTGGCGCCTTACATCAGCTATTCGACCTCGTTCAACCCGCAGCCCGGTGCCAACACGACAACCGGCGAGTTGCTCGCTGCTTCTGAAGGCGAGATGATCGAGGCCGGTCTCAAGTTTCAGCCCGAGGGTTGGAACAGCATGTTGACCGCCAGTGTCTATCAGTTGACGAAGACCAACATCACCGGCACCGTGCGTGACGCAAGCGGGGCTCGCGTCACGCAGCAGGTCGGCGAGGCGGAATCGCGTGGCTTCGAGCTTGAAGCCACGACCAGCCTTGCAGAAGGGCTGGATCTGCTTGCGAGCTACACCTACAGCGACAGCCAGATCACCACCGGTGGTTTCGAGTTCGATAGCGTTACCTCTACATCCGTTCTGACCACGGGCAACCAGCTGGCGAATATCCCCGAGCATTCGGCAGCGCTTTGGGTGGGTTATACGTTCCCGCAGGATACGGCGCTCGAAGGTCTGAAACTGGGTGCCGGCGCGCGTTACATTGGCGAGCGTTATGGCAACAACACCAATTCGATCAAGCTGTCGGATACGACCGTCTTCGATGCTTCTGTTTCCTTCGAGAAGGAAAACATCAAGGCTTCGCTGACCGTGCAGAACCTCGCCGACAAGCGTTATGCCGCAAGCTGCAATTTCGGCTGCTTCTATGGCGAAGGCCGCACGATCGTCGGTAGCCTGACATACAAGTGGTGATCGGCTGAAAGCGCGCCGGGCAGGCTGGCGCGCCGCTCTCCCCAAAACACACGAAAGCCGCCCGTTGCCGGGCGGCTTCCATGCCATTTTCCTCTCCCGGGAAACTTTTGGGCTTACGCTGCCTTTTCGAGGTCGAGCTTCCACGTGCCCTTGGCGGCAAGCGTGTTCATCTCGGCGCGGTGCTGGAAGGCGCGTTGGCCGGCTGCGACGTTTTCAGACTTGCCGCCCCAGGCCTTCAGTGCCGTTTCCTGCAGCGCGCGGCCGTAGGAATAGGTCAGAGCCCAAGGCATGTCGTAACCGGCGACCATGGCCGACAGATGCGCAGTCGCCTCTTCGGTGGACTGGCCGCCCGACAGGAAGGCGATGCCCGGCACGGCCGACGGCACGGTGGCCTTCAGAACCTTGACGGTCTTTTCGGCCACTTCCTCGACCGACGCCTTGCGGGCATTCTTGCCGTCGATGATCATGTTCGGCTTGAGGATCATGCCTTCGAGATTGACGCGGGCGTCATAAAGATCGTTGAAGACGATGCGCAGCACGTTTTCGGTCACGGCGGCACAGGTGTCGATCGAGTGATTGCCCGGCTTGCCGTCCATCAGCACTTCCGGCTCAACGATCGGCACGATGCCGGCTTCCTGGCAGAGAGCCGCGTAACGGGCGAGCGCTTGCGAATTGGCCTTGACCGAGCTCAGCGTCGGAAGGTTTTCAGCCGTGTTGATGGCGATGACGCCGCGCCATTTGGCAAAGCGTGCGCCGGCCTTGTAATAGTTTGCAAGGCGTTCGCGCAGGCCATCAAGACCTTCGGTGATGGTTTCGCCCGGATGCGCGGCCATCGGCTTGGCGCCGATATCGACCTTGATGCCCGGCAGGGAGCCGGCAGCCTTGATCAGGTCAACGAACGGCGTGCCATCGGCTGCTTTCTGGAACAGCGTTTCTTCGTAAAGGATGACGCCGGAGATGCAGTTCTTCATGGCCGCATCGGTGCGAAACAGCATTTCGCGGTAATCGCGGCGGCTGGTCTCGGTCGACTCAAGGTTGATCGAGTCAAAACGCTTCTTGATCGTCGATGTGCTTTCGTCGGCGGCCAGGAGGCCTTTGCCGTTTGCAACCATCTGTACGGCAATGTCTTCGAGGCGTTCGGTCATCTTAGTCTCCCGGGGCTGATAAAAGCTGATATTTCGGCCATAACAGAAGAATAGGGCAGGAAAAACAGGGAGCTAATTGTTTGAAACGATTAAAATTATTTCAATCGTTTAAAATATCTAAAATTTTTGAATGTGCTTGTTAAAAAAGGAGAGCAGCCTATTTTAGCCGCTCTCCTGCTCGCTATGGCTGCGAACATCCGCCCATCATGATGGCGTTTGCGCCAGTCTTGGGCTCAGGCCTTCTTGAGGACTTCGACGCCGGGTAAGACCTTGCCTTCCATCCATTCCAGGAATGCGCCACCGGCTGTGGACACGTAAGTGAAATCGTCTGCCACGCCCGCATGGTTCAGGGCGGCCACGGTATCACCGCCACCGGCAACCGATGTCAGTTCGCCGGCCTTGGTGCGGGTTGCCGCGAACTTGGCGGCCGCGACGGTCGCGGTGTCGAAGGGGGCGATTTCGAAGGCGCCGAGCGGGCCGTTCCAGACCAGCGTCTTGGCCTTGCCGATCCATTCACTGATGGCTTCCACCGTCTTCGGGCCGACGTCGAGGGCCATGGCATCGGCCGGGATGGCGTCGATGGCGACCGTTTCATTGGCGGCATGGGCCTTGAACTCGCGGGCGACGACGACATCGACCGGCAGCACGATGGCGCAGCCAGCAGATTCGGCTTCCGCCATGATCGCCTTTGCGGTTTCGCCGAGATCATGTTCGCACAGCGACTTGCCGACATCGATGCCTTTCGCGGCGATGAAGGTGTTGGCCATGCCGCCGCCGATGACGAGGCAATCGACCTTCTTCACGAGGTTCTGCAACAGGTCGATCTTGGTGGAAACCTTGGCGCCGCCAACGATGGCGACAGTCGGGCGCACCGGCGTTCCGAGGCCGGCCTGCAGCGCTTCAAGCTCGGCCTGCATGGTGCGGCCGGCATAAGCGGGCAGGTGGCGGGCGAGGCCTTCGGTGGAGGCATGGGCGCGGTGGGCGGCGGAAAACGCGTCGTTGACAAAGATGTCGCCGTTCTTGGCCAGTTCCTCGGTGAAGAGGGGATCGTTCTTTTCCTCGCCCTTGTGGAAGCGGGTGTTTTCCAGAAGCAGGATATCGCCGTCCTTCATCGAGGAGACGGCGTCTGCGGCATCCGGGCCGATGCAATCGGCGCCAAACAGGATCTTGTCGCCCAGCACTTCATTGACGGCGGAAACGATCAGCGACAGCGACATGTCGGCAACCGGCTCACCTTTCGGGCGGCCGAAATGGGCGAGCAGAATGACCTTGGCGCCCTTTTTCGACAGTTCCAGAATGGTCGGCGCGACGCGCTCGATACGGGTCTTGTCGCTGACCTTGCCGTCTGCCATCGGCACGTTGAGGTCGACGCGCACAAGAACGCGTTTTCCTGCGATGTCGGAGAGGTCGTCGAGAGTCTTGAAGGCCGCCATATCGTCAATCCATATGTTTACGGGTTGGAATTTCGACGCGGACCATACTATCCTTGGAGACGGACGCAAGGAGCCAGGTCAAGCCGGTGCCAGCTTCGGCAGCGTAAAATCACGCGCGAGCGCCGACAATCTGCCGTGTATGCGGGATGTGCATTTTTGTCGCACAGGGCCGTTAACGGAATTCCCATGAAACCGGTGTGTAATGGGGTGGATGGCGCAAGTGCGGGCCGGATCGGAATGGTGCAGCAGTCGCTGTGCAGGACGACGGTTCACAAGGCAAGGCGCGCCAAGCGAGGTATTAATGGCCGGTCGGTCAAATCAGAAGGATACAGCCGGCGATGCAGCGCCGGTCGGAACGGTTGCCGGTGAGTTCGACGATCGCCGTCTTCTCGATATCCTTCCCGCGCTGATCGGCTACATGGATGCCGACCTGCGTCTTCTCTACATCAACAAGACCTATGCCGACTGGCGCAATATCGACCCGCAAACGGTGATCGGCAAACATGCGCGCGAAGTGGTGGGACCTGAAAACTACGGTGCCATTCGCGACCGGCTGGAAGCCGCCCAGAAAGGCACAGCCGTCTCCTTCGAATACGACCTGATGTCACGCGGGAAAAAGCGCCGTGTGCAGGCGCAATACGTTCCGGATTTCGACCCCGACGGCAAGGTGCGTGGTGTGCTCGCGCATGTGGCCGATCTCGGCCGGCAGGTGGACCTGCACCAGCGTGTCGCCGAAAGCCAGGCATTGTTTGAAGGTGCCTTCCAGCACTCGCCGATCGGCTTGGCGCTGGTCGATACTGCCGGCATCATCCTGCGCGCCAACCGAAGTTTTGCCGAGATGCTCGGCCGCAGCGTTGCGGATATTACCGGCATCGGTTTCGGTGACATCACCCATCCCGACGATATCGATGCCGACCTTTTCCTGTTCCGGCAGGTTCTGGCCGGCCATCGCGACAGCTACAAGATCGACAAACGTTATTTGCGGCCCGATGGCGGCATTACCGAAACCAACCTGTCCGTTACCGCCATGCGCAACGATGCCGGCGAGATCGTGCGGTTCATCTCGCAGATCGTCGATCTGACGGAGCAGAAACAGGCGCAGCGGGCGATGAGCGAAATCAACGCTCAGCTGGCGGTCGCGATGGACGCCGTCAGCGGCGGATTCTGGCAGTTCGATATCGGCCAGAATGATTTCCGCATTTCCGATGGTTTGAAAACATTCATCGTCGGGCCGGGACCTGTGCCGTTCGATCTTTCCGGTTATATCCAGCGCATGGACCCGGAAGATCGCTCTGGCGCAGGGTTCGAGCGGCTGGTGGCCGGCGAGACCGACCGCGAAACGGCGGAATACCGTCTGCAGACCGTGACCGGCGAACGCTGGATGCGCTGCGAGCGCAAACTCCTGCGTGATGAAGAGGAGCGGCCGATCAAGATCATGGGCGTCGCCTTCGACATCTCGCGGGAACGCGAGCAGTTGCGGCAGACGCAGGAGCAGGCCAATCGCGACAGCCTGACCGGGCTGTTGAACCGCCGTGGGCTGGAGGCCGCGTTCGCGCTTGGCCGCGCCAGCCATGGCTGCGGCGTGCTGGCCGTCGATCTTGACGGCTTCAAGCTGGTAAACGACCGGTATGGCCACGATGCCGGCGACGAGGTTCTCATTGAGACGGCGCGGCGCCTGCGTGCGGCGGTGCGCGACACCGACCTCATCTGCCGCACCGGCGGCGACGAATTCGTGGTGGTGCTGGTGGATGCCGACGAGCCGCTGATGGATGCCATCAGCAGCCGCATCATCGAGCTGATGGGTGTGACCATGATCATCAGCTATGGCGAGGTGAAGGTGGGCAGCAGCATCGGCACCGTCTGGTATCCGAACTGGCCCGCGGGCCTGAAGGAACCGCTCGCTCGCGCCGATGGCGGGCTTTACCGCGCCAAGGCGGCGGGGAAGAATACCTGGCGGGCTGGGTGAGGTTTCTGACTGACTTCATCAAGCTTGAAAGCCGAAACCAAAAGTAATACCTGTTTTTCAGTTGGTATTACGGAGTGACAAGCATGAGCACGACGGTCACGGCAAAAGGGCAGGTAACGATCCCGAAAGCGGTGCGCGAACTGCTCGGCATCGTGCCCGGAAGCAAGGTCGATTTTCAGAGAACCGCCGATGGTAGCGTCGTCCTGAAAACGGAAGGCAGGGAAAAGCCCGTCAGCCGTTTTGAGAGCTTGCGCGGACACGCGGGCGAGGGGCTTGATACCGATGCGATCATGGCGCTGACCCGCGGTGAATCGTGACGCTCATAGACACCAATGTTTTGCTGGATCTTGTGACCGATGATCGCGTTTGGGCAGATTGGTCGATCGGACAGCTGGAAGCGGCCAGTCTTGTCGGTCCGCTGCTGATCAACGACATCGTTTATGCCGAACTCGCTGTTCGTTACGAGCGTATCGAGGATCTCGATGCTTTTCTCGAAAGTGCACAATTGATCATCAGGCCGATTCCGCGCGCGGCGCTGTTTCTGGCCGGGAAGGTTTTTACGCGGTACCGCCGTGCAGGCGGCTCTCGCACCGGTGTTCTTCCTGATTTCCTGATCGGTGCCCATGCGGCGGTTGAGAGATTGCCAGTGCTGACACGCGATATCGGTCGCTACCGCACCTATTTCCCAACCCTTACGTTGATCGCCCCGGCCGGCTAACGCAGTCCAGCCTTCACTCCCCCGTCGCCGTCTTTTCCCTTGCCCGTGCCCTATACCGTCGCAGCGCATCCCTGATCCGGTGGGCGATTTCGCGCATGTTGATGAAGATCGGCAGGACGGTTGCCGGCTCCACCGGTTCCAGCGATATGCCCACGCCGCTGATATGGTTCTGTTCATCGAGATCGCGCACGATCAGGATGATCGAGCCGAGCCGCACGCGGTCGGCATATTCGGCGTGGCCGCTCAGGCGGTTGAGGATGAGTTCGGACACCGTCATGCCCTGTTCGGCGGCGGTGATCAGGCCGGGGCCGTAGGCGGCGTCGAGTTCCTTTGCCGGACGTGACGGCGAGATGGCAAAGGCGCCAAAGAAGTCGGCGTCATCCTCTTCCACCGGCAGGCGGCTGGCAAACAGCCGGTCAAGCAGGCGCGAATAACCCGGCGCGATGAACATGTAGAGCTGGTCGTTTTCCTTCAGCCGGCCGGCATATTGATAACGCATGCTGCGGCCGTCGCGGATGACTAGCGAGGGGGTGGCCCAGCGGGGAATGCGCTCGCCGCGCAACACGGCACTGTCCTTCGCCACGCGGTAGGAGATCAGTTCGTGGTTGGCGCGGCCGGGCAGGTCGAGTTCCAGCTTGTCGACTTCGCCGATACGCGGCGGAATGATCAGCCCGAGTTTCTGGGCAACCGGCTTGATCGTCCAGCCCTGGACCAGAAGCGACACCAGCACGATGATGAAGGCGGTGTTGAAATAGACCTGACCATGCGGCACCTCGCCCATCACAGGCAGGATGGCGAGCAGGATGGAAACGGCGCCGCGCAGGCCCACCCATGCGAAAAAGCCGATTTCCTGCTGGGTGAAATCGAAGGGCAGAAGGCTCAGCCAGACGGCGATCGGGCGGGCCACAAAAATCAGGAAGAGCGCAAGGCCGATCGCCGGCAGAGCGATGTCGCCGAATTGCGAGGGTGTGGCGAGCAGGCCGAGCACGAGGAACATGATGATCTGCGCCAGCCATGTCAGCCCATCCTGAAAACGGCGGATCGCCTCCTTGGCAAAGATTTTCCGGCTGCCGGCAAAAATGCCGGCGACATAAACAGCCAGAAATCCGCTGCCGCCGAGCGTGCCGGTGAAGGAGAAGACGAGCAGCGCAAGGCCGAGCACGAAGATGGGAGCAAGGCCGCGGTCGGCGGCAAAACGGTTGACGATGGCGACGATCATCATGCCGCCGGCGAGGCCAAAGATCAGGCCGAGGCCCATTTCCTGCACGAATTCGGCAAGCAGTTCGACGTTCAGGCCGTCATAACCCTTGCCGAGGCTGACGACCTGCACCAACGACAGGGTGAGGAAAATCGCCATCGGGTCGTTGGTGCCGGATTCCACTTCGAGCGTCGAGCGCACCTTGTCGCGGATATGGATGCCGCCGATGCGCAGGAGGAAGAATACGGCGGCGGCATCGGTGGAGGCGACGATCGAGCCGAGCAGCAGGCCTTCAAGCCATGTGAAGCCGAGCAGAAGCGAGGCGGCGAAGGCAAAAATGACGGCGGTCAGCACCACGCCGACAGAGGCGAGTGCCAAAGCCGGCAAGGCGGCGATCCTGAAGGAATGCACAGAGGTGCCAAAGCCTGAGTCGAACAGGATGATCGCCAGGGCGAGCGAGCCGATCATGTAGGCGAGCGGGTTGTTGTCGAAATGGATGCCGAGGCCATCGGTGCCGGCTGCAAGGCCGATCATCAGGAAAACGAGCAGAAGCGGCGCGCCGAAGCGGAAGGCGATGAGGCTGGAAAATGCCGCTGCCAGCACCAGAACCGTGCTGACCAGCAGGATGAGATAAAATGCCTCCACTGCGTCTGTTCCCTTGTCCGCTTTCCAATGTCCGCGTCTTCACATCACTGTCGGGTTTCCGGTTATGGCATCTGCGTTGCGGCATCCGCAGAAGCGGGCCGGGCTTCGTCCGATGATAGACGAAAAACTTGCAATGCGCGTGGGTCCGGCTCGCGCCGGCGGGAATCAGGCAGTCACCGATTAGGCATGGGCAAAAGGGGCAAGAGAAGGGCGATGAGGGGATTTTTACGGAGAAAATGCGCGACCGTATTTCCAAAGCCGTTTCCGGTGCGGAAATGTCCTGAAAGCGGGTGCGGCAAATCATTGATTGCTCGACGCGTAAGCTCGCATGAATTATCTATAATTCCATGACGACAGCCAAATCAGACACGATTGCTTCCCGCATCAGCCGCACGCTTGCCGAGCGCATCATCGCCGGCGCGATCGCTGCCGGGGCAAAGCTGCGGCAGGATCATATCGCCGAGGAATTCGGTGCCAGCCATGTGCCGGTGCGTGAGGCGTTTCGCCTCTTGGAATCGCAGGGGCTTGTCGTCAGTGAGCCGCGTCGCGGCGTGCGGGTGGCAAGCTTCAGTCTCGATGAGGTTAAGGAAGTGGCGGAGATGCGGGCGGCGCTGGAAGTGCTGGCCTTGCGCCATGCGGCGCCGCATCTGACGCGCGCCATTCTCGATGCGGCGGAGGCGGCCACGCATGCCGGCGACAAGGCGGCCGACGTGCAGACCTGGGAAGAAGCGAACCGGACGTTTCACAAGCTGATCCTTGCGCCCTGCGGCATGCCGCGTCTGCTGAAAGCGATCGATGATTTGCAGATGGCCAGCGCCCGTCTGCTGTTCTCCGGCTGGCGGGCCGAATGGGAGGCGCCGACAGATCGCGATCACCGCGCCATTCTGGTGGCGCTCAGGGCCGGTGATGTCGATCAGGCCGCATCCGTCCTGGCGCGGCATGTGCAATGGGTTGGCAAGAACCCGCGTAAATCCTGATTTTTCGTTGTTATTTCAAAGTGTTCTTTTGACCGTATTGTTTGCGGCTTGCCAATTCGGCTGACCTGTGGATTCATTAGCTATAGATTATGATAATTATCTATAATTTGGAGATCCATATGAGCTACGTTTCTACCGACACCTCCCGCCCAGCTTTTAGCCCGCTTGATCTGCAGAATGCCTCGCTTGTCTGGCGCGGTTTGGCAGTGCTGCTCGGCACCGGTATTCTGGCGGCGTCGTCCTATATCGAGGTGCCGATGGTGCCCGTGCCGATCACCATGCAGACCTTTGCCGTGACCCTCATCGGTGCGCTGTATGGTTGGCGTCTGGGAGCGGCGACGGTTGTTGCATGGCTTGTCGAGGCTGCAATGGGCATGCCGGTTCTGGCGGGTGGTGCTTCGGGTCTGCTTCCCTTCATGGGGCCGACCTCTGGTTATCTGTTTTCCTTCCCGATCATCGCAGCGCTGACGGGCTTTCTGGCGGAAAAGGGCTGGAATGGTCACCGCCCGGTTTTCGCCTTCGTCGCGATGATGTTTGCCAACCTGTTGTGCCTTGCCACCGGTGGTGTCGTGCTCGCCTTCATGATCGGCGCGGAAAAGGCGTTTCTGTTCGGCGTGCTGCCCTTCCTGATCGGTGCGGCGCTGAAATCCGCGCTGGGTGCGGCAGTGCTGCATGTGCTGGCCCGTAAAGGCGCGCGCGCCGCAGCATGACGGTTCGGCTTCGTCCGCATCATCTCCTTTGCCTGCTCACCTATGTGGGCAAGGGATACACGCCGGCCTTCGTCGACAATTACGATCGCATCGCCCGCCGGCTGTCGGAGGGCGAGGGTATCGTGGTTGTCGACGGGCCGGACGATGTCTGTGCGGCGCTGCTCTGTGCGCCGGATGCCCATTGTTTTCGCGACAGCGTGCGGGTGCGCGATGCGCAGGCGGCGGCCGATGTCGGCGAGCTGCTGGACATGACGGTGTCGGCGGGTGCGCGGATCGATCTGCATCCGGCACTTCTCGCCCGCATGCGCAAGGCTTTTGCCGAGGGGGTGACGCGAAAGGCCTGTCTCGGTTGTGAATGGTCGGCGCTTTGCAGTGGTGTTGCTGCTTGCGGGTATGCGGAGGTGCGGGTGAGGGCGGTGGCTGAGGTCTGCCTTGGCATATGAGCAGGATGACCTACGAAAGAGCGGGACGCGCATATGGAGTGCAGAGTGTGCCGTTCAGCCGATCTCCCTCCTTGTGGGGGAGATGCCCGGCAGGGCAGAGGGGGGGTAATCCTGGCGCAACAGCCGCTTTTCCAGCCTTTGCCGCAACGTCGCCACCCCCCTCTGTCACTATCGTGACATCTCCCCCACATGGGGGGAGATCGAAGGGAGTGCGCTGCACCGCCACACTACACATGTGATAGTCACGAAGGAGGGCTTGCTTCCTCTCAAATCGACGCGCTTCGGAACGCAGCAATCCGCGCATAAAAAAAGGGGCACTTTCGCGCCCCTTTCGTCATCCAAAGTCGCTCGATCAGATAAGCTTTGCCAGCGCGACCGAGGTGTCGGCCATGCGGTTGGAAAAACCCCATTCGTTGTCGTACCAGGTCAGGATGCGCACGAAATTGCCTTCGAGCACCTTGGTCTGGTCGATCGCGAAGATCGAGGAATGGCTGTCGTGGTTGAAGTCGCGCGATACCAGCGGCTCTTCGGTGTAACCGAGAATGCCCTTCAGCGCGCCGTTGGAGGCGGCCTTGATGGCGTCGTTGATTTCGGCAACCGTGGTGGCCTTCTTGGCAACGAACTTGAAATCGACGACCGAAACGTTCGGGGTCGGCACGCGGATCGAGGTGCCGTCGAGGCGGCCCTTGAGGTGCGGCAGAACCAGGCCGACGGCCTTGGCGGCGCCGGTCGAGGTCGGGATCATCGACAGGGCTGCGGCGCGGGCGCGGTACAGGTCCTTATGCATGGTGTCGAGCGTCGGCTGGTCACCCGTGTAGGAGTGGATCGTGGTCATGAAACCATGATCGATGCCGACGGCGTCGTCGAGAACCTTGACCACCGGCACCAGGCAGTTGGTGGTGCACGAAGCGTTGGAGATGACCAGGTGGTCCTTGGTCAGCTGGTCGTGGTTGACGCCGAAGACGACCGTCAGGTCGGCATTGTCGCCAGGCGCCGAGATGATGACGCGCTTGGCGCCAGCCGTCAGGTGGGCAGCGGCCTTGTCGCGGCTCGTGAAGATGCCGGTGCATTCGAGCGCGATATCGACGCCGAGTTCGCCATGCGGCAGCTGGGCCGGGTCGCGAACGGCAGTGACCTTGATCGGCTTGCCGCCGGCAACGGTGATGGTGTCGCCTTCGACCTTCACTTCGGCCGGGAACTTGCCGTGGATGCTGTCGTAGCGCAGAAGATGGGCATTGGTTTCAACCGGGCCGAGGTCGTTGATGGCAACGACTTCGATGTCGGTGCGGCCGGATTCGACGATGGCGCGCAGCACGTTACGTCCGATACGGCCAAAGCCGTTAATGGCAACCTTTACAGTCATATGAAGCTTTCTCCCTGAATGGTGGGGCCTTTGTATAGGCCGAAGAGATGCCGCCCTTTTTGATTTAGGGCGGCATTCGAAATTAAATTTTGGCTTGCGCGGCAGCGACGACGGCATCCGCCGTGATGCCAAAGTGCTTGAAGACATCCTTGGCCGGGCCGGAAGCGCCAAAGCCCTTCATGCCGACAAACGTGCCTTCCGGACCGATGAACGCATCCCAGCCGTCGCGCACGCCGGCTTCGACGGCGATCTTGACCGGCGACTTGCCGAGGATTTCGGCGCGGTAGGCGTCCGGCTGTTCGAAGAACAGGTCGGTCGAGGGAACGGAAACGACGCGAACCGACGTGCCCTTTTCCTCAAGCGTCTTGGCAGCGGCAACGGCCAGCTCGACTTCCGAACCGGAAGCGAAGATCGTCACCTTGGCGTCAGCCTTGCCGGACAGGACGTAAGCACCCTTGGCCGACAGGTTCTCTTCCGAATATTCGGTGCGAACGGCGGTGAGGTTCTGGCGGGTGAGCGCCAGACCCGACGGACGATCCTTGGTGGAGACGGCGATCTGCCAGCATTCGGCAGTCTCGGTCGCATCTGCCGGGCGGAACATCATCAGGTTGGGGATGGCGCGCAGCGATGCCATCTGCTCGACCGGCTGGTGAGTCGGGCCGTCTTCGCCGACGCCGATCGAATCATGCGTCAGCACGTGGATGACGCGGATGCCCATCAACGAGGCAAGGCGGATCGGCGGGCGGCAATAATCGGAAAAGATCATGAAGCCGCCGCCGTAAGGGATCAGGCCGCCATGCAGCGCGATACCGTTCATGGCCGATGCCATGCCGTGTTCGCGAATACCCCAGTGCATGTAGCGACCGGCGAAATCGGACGGCGTGATCGAGACCATCTGGCTGGTCTTGGTGTTGTTGGACGGGGTCAGGTCGGCAGAGCCGCCGATGGTTTCCGGCAGGAAACCGTTGATGACTTCAAGCGCGTCTTCCGATGCCTTGCGGGTGGCAACGGTCGGCTTGGTGTCGGCCAGCTTCTTCTTGTAGTCGAGGATCGCGGCGTCAAAACCTTCCGGCAGGTCGCCGGCGAAACGACGGGAGAACTCGGCCTTGTTTTCTGCCTTTTCGAGACGGCCTTCCCATGCCTTGACGGCGTCAGCGGAACGGGTGCCGGCGGCGCGCCATTCTGACAGGACGTCGTTGGGAACGACGAAGGGTTCGTATTCCCAGCCCAGTGCCTTGCGGGTGGCGGCGATTTCTTCGGCGCCGAGTGGCGAGCCGTGAACCTTGTGGCTGCCGGCCTTGTTCGGAGCGCCGAAACCGATGACGGTCTTGCAGGCGATGAAGGTTGGGCGGTCGGACTTGTGGGCTTCTTCGATCGCGGCTGCAATCGCTGCCTGATCATGACCGTCGATCTGGATGGTGTTCCAGTTGACGGCCTTGAAGCGGGCGATCTGGTCGGTCGAATCCGACAGCGATACGGCGCCGTCGATGGTGATCGAGTTGTCGTCCCAGAAGAGGACCAGCTTGTTGAGCTTCAGGTGGCCGGCAAGCGCGATGGCTTCGTGGGAAATGCCTTCCATCAGGCAGCCGTCGCCGTTGATCACGTAGGTGTAGTGATCCTGCAGGTCGGAGCCGAATTCGTCAGCGAGCTTGCGCTCAGCGATCGCCATACCGACGGCATTGGCAATGCCCTGGCCGAGCGGACCGGTGGTGGTTTCGATGCCGGTGGCATGGCCGTATTCCGGGTGACCGGCGGTCTTGGAGCCGAGCTGGCGGAAGCCCTTGAGGTCTTCCACGGTCATGTCCGGGTAACCGGTTAGATAAAGCAGCGAATAAAGCAGCATCGAGCCGTGGCCGGCCGACAGCACGAAACGGTCGCGGTCAGGCCAGTTCGGCTTCAACGGGTCGAACTTCAGATATTTGGAGAACAGCACCGTTGCCACGTCGGCCATGCCCATCGGCATGCCCGGGTGGCCGGAATTCGCCTTTTCGACGGCATCCATGGCAAGGAAACGGATCGCATTTGCCATCCGGTCATTTTGTTCGCGAGAAGTCATGGCTTATCCACTATCGTCCGAGTGTCGGTCAGCAGGCCCTTCGGGCCCTGTAAAGGGAGCGCCTGATCCTTAGCAGGTGCATCGCGCAAGTCAACAAATGGGGGCATAGCGAAATCCTGCAAGTGCCGCATTTCGACGCAGCCTGCTTCAATGTCGTGCAGTCGTTTTCGGATGCTAAAAGAACTTGTCGATCCACAACATAGACGGGTTGGTAAAGGCACTGGTTTATTGACCCGCATCGAGCCGGTGCATAATCTCTCATATCTGTTGGACAGTCAGGACCTTGCGATTCGTCGCTTTCCTGCATGCACCGGGAAGACGGAAGATGCCGACGGACAAGTCGTTGGAATTTGCCATATCAGATCTGAAGTCCGCCATTGGCGGGCTGGAGAACGCAATCGACGCACGCATCGAGCGGCAACGCATGGGCGCGGAAGTCGAGGGCGAGGTGCGCCGCGTGCATGCCGATCGGGCGCGACTGGCACAGGAACTCGACCAGTCGGAGTTTCGTGCCAACCGGCTCGAAGAGGTCAATCGCGAAGTGTCGCGGCGTCTGGTCACGGCGATGGAAACCATCCGCGCCGTGCTCGATCGGTAAAGAGTGGGATTGAGCATCAATGGCGCAAGTCACGGTAACGATCGACGGCAAGGCCTACCGAATGGCCTGCGAAGAAGGCCAGGAACAGCATCTCGAGATGCTGGCCGGCCGGTTCGACCAGTATGTCGGGCATCTGAAAAGCCAGTTCGGCGAGATCGGCGATCTGAGGATCACCGTGATGGCCGGCATCATGATCATGGACGAACTGAACGAACTCAACCGCAAGATCGACAGCCTGCAGGGTGAGATCACCACGCTGCGTTCAAGCGGTGAGGGCGCAGCCGAGGACAAGGCGCGCAACGAGGCGCTGATGGTGTCTGCCGTCGAGGAACTGACGGCGCGGCTGCAGGCGATTTCTGCAAAACTTCTGTCGCGCCAGCCGGAGC
The DNA here is from genome assembly GCF_050455485.1 of Neorhizobium sp. BT27B. Lineage (NCBI taxonomy): Bacteria > Pseudomonadati > Pseudomonadota > Alphaproteobacteria > Hyphomicrobiales > Rhizobiaceae > Neorhizobium > Neorhizobium sp. BT27B. Next base: position 491,987 of record NZ_JBCIYT010000002.1, read on the forward strand.
CTGCCGAAGGCTGAGTTTTGCGCGAGGCGAGGGCGGTGGCGACCGTTTTCCGCCTTTGAATAAAAACAGCGCGCAATCGCTTTCCGCCACTGGCGATGTCGTCGCAGACCGCCTATATTGCATTTGCGTTCTGCGCTTCCCGACAGGAACCACAATCCCTGGGGCCATACTCGATCCAAAGGGAGCTGTCCCTGGCCAGGCCCGTGGGCTTGGACATATGGCGCCCACCTACGTTTGTAGGCACCCAGGATCGTAAACATCCATCGGTTGCCGTGGATCGCACCTGATTTTCCATTTTTGCGTGCTCGCACGTACCCGTTCCTTCTGGGGGCGGGTTCGCCGGGCTGTATTTGCCGCTAGCCGAAGATGTTGCCAAAAATGTTATCCGACCATGCCCTGCGTCAAAGGCGGTTTCGCCCTATGTCGCCATCATGACAGAGGGCAGGACATACACACCGGAACAATTGCACCGCATCTACAACGCTCATGTTCGGGTATGTGCCATGCGTGGCATCGAACTCGTCAGCGGGGAAGGCAAACAGATCGCCAAGCGGCTGTTGAGCGAGTTTACCGGCTCGGAGCCGGAGGACGATATCGTGCGGAAGTTTCTGTCGTGATACTGCGCCCAAACGAGTTTCATCGGTCGTGTGGCTCCGCCTTACGGAGTGCAGCTGCCCGTCGCTGGCGAAAAACAGCCTCCACCTCTTCGTCATCGATATCGGGGCGTTGGTCCTGCAATGCCTCCATGACCTTGCCTCGAAACCAGCTGTCGTAAGCCTCGCTATTGCTGAGGAGTTCCAGAGGCATGGCACCTTCATTCGCCGTACGGGTGAGAAGAATTCTTACCGCATCCGAAACGGTCAGGCCCATGCCGGCAAGAACTGCCGCAGCGCGATCCTTCACATCGGCATCAATGCGTGTCTGAATGAGTGCGTTCGCTGCCATGGGGATCTCCTTCCGGAGTATTTGTAATTCATATGAATGACGAAATCCACTGGTGTTCGAATACCCACTCTGCCGTGACCATGGATGCATCAAGGAAATTCGCTGAAAAAGCCTCCGGCCGAGATCAAGTGCGCTGATATTGGTGCATGCCTGCTCCTGCTGCCCCTAACTGCTTGACTTCCCTGCCATCCTCCCCATTTGTGGGATCGGGGAGATCCACCGACACTATGGCCATTCTGAACAATACTTTTGCGCGCTCGTCGCTGCTCATGCTGCTGGTCGGTGGCGTGATCATGCTTGGCATTGTCCTGTCGTCGTTTTTCCTGGCGCAGAACACCACGGACTATTTCAACGAAGTGACGCGGCTGCGCGCCGTGCGCACCAATTCCGCCGACCTTCTTTTGCGCGTGCAGGCGGCCGAGACTGCGCAGCGCGGTTATCTGATCACCCGCGAGCCGGCTTTTCTCACCAGTTTCAACGAGGCGCGCGACGCTATTCCCGAGCAGCTCGCCAAGCTCGAGCGTGCAGGCAATGCGCAATCCTATGCGCCTGTTCCTGTTGGGGAATTGCGCAGGCTGATCGATGAAAAAATCAATGAGATGGAATCGACCTTCGAGCGGGTCAACAATAATGACGTGCGCGGTGCCGTTGCCATTGTCCGCAACGATTCCGGCCGCGAGATCATGGATCGCCTGTCGAGCATTCTCACCGGCATTATCGGCGTGATGGATACGCGGCTGACGCAGGGCATTGCCGAACTCAGCCAGTCATCCACCAGCCTGCAATGGGTCAGCATCGGCGGTGGTCTCGTTATCGTTTTGCTGGTCGGAAGCGCCATCTTCATCGTTGCCCAGCATGTGCGTGCCCTGCAACGCGCGCGCCAACAGGTCGAAGCCCTCAATGCCGGCCTCGAGGAACGCGTCGACGAGCGCACCGAGGACCTGATGCGCGCCAATAGCGAGATCCAGCGTTACGCCTATATCGTTTCTCACGACCTGCGGGCGCCGCTCGTCAACATCATGGGCTTCACCAGCGAGCTTGAGACGACGCTGAAGGATATCCGCGCCTATGTGATGGCCGAGGGCATGCCGGGCGAGGACCAGATCAAACAGGCGCGGTATGCCGTCGAGGAAGATCTGCCCGAGGCGATATCCTTCATCCGGTCTTCGACGAAAAAGATGGATGGGCTGATCAACGCCATCCTGAAAATCTCGCGCGACGGACGCCGCGAACTGAAGCCAGAGCCGATCGATCTTTCCGATATGCTGGAAGCGACGGCGGCGTCGATCAACCATCAGGTCGTCGATGCCGGCGGCGAGATCAAGATAGCCGTCAACGCGGCGAAAAATCTGGTGTCGGATCGTTTTTCGCTGGAGCAGGTTTTTGGCAACCTGTTCGACAATGCCGTCAAATACCGCAACCCGGAAAAGCCGCTGGCGCTGTCGGTGCGGGCCTATCCGGTCGGCCGCTCGGCGCTTCGCATCGAGGTCGCCGACAATGGCCGCGGCATTGCGCCGGAAGATCACGAGCGGGTGTTCGAGCTGTTCCGCCGATCCGGTTTGCAGGATCAGTCCGGTGAGGGTATTGGTCTTGCGCACGTGCGATCGTTAGTCAGAAATTTAGGCGGGGACATTACGGTCACCTCCACGCTCGGGGGCGGCTCGACATTCGTGATCCGCCTGCCCGTGGATTTGTCCCAGTATGTCAGGAGCAACGGGTCATGAAAGCTGCCGGTAAGGAAGTCACCATCGTCATGATCGAGGACGATGAAGGCCATGCCCGCCTCATCGAAAAGAACGTGCGCCGCGCCGGCGTCAACAACGACATCGTGCCGTTCACCAATGGCACGGCCGCGCTCGACTACATTCTCGGTGCCGACCGTTCCGGCGATCCGTCGCAGGGCCGTTACCTGCTCATCCTTCTCGACCTCAACCTGCCGGACATGTCGGGTATCGACATTCTGGAAAAGGTGAAGTCCAACCAGCACACCAAGCGCCTGCCTGTGGTCATCCTCACCACCACCGATGACGAGCGCGAAATCCAGCGCTGTTACGATCTCGGCGCCAATGTTTATATTACCAAGCCGGTGGAATACGAGAGCTTTGCCAATGCCATCCGGCAGCTCGGACTGTTCTTCTCGGTCATGCAGATCCCCTGAAATCCCCGAAATCCCTTGAATGAAAAGGCCATCGCGCCGATGCCGCAGACCGTTCTTTACATCGATGACGACGTCGCCCTCGGGCGGCTCGCGGAACGGTATCTCGGCCGCGCCGGCTATGTGCTGAAACATGCCGTCGATGGCGCCACCGGTCTGGCGCTTGCCGAAGCCGGTGGTGTCGATGCCATCGTGCTCGACCATTATTTGCGCGCTGAAACCGGGCAGGATGTGCTGCGCGGACTCAAGGAACGCGGCATCGAACTGCCGGTGATCTATGTCACCGGGTCCAGCGAGGCGACGATCGCCATCGATGCGCTCAAGAACGGTGCCGCCGATTACGTCATCAAGACGGTGGGCGACGAGTTCTGGTCGCTGATGGAAAATGCCATCCGCCAGTCGATCACCAATGCCGAACTGCGCCGCGCCAAGGAAAAGGCCGAGGCCGAGATCCGCATCGGCAAGGAACGCGCCGAAGTGCTGCTGGCCGAGGTCAACCATCGCGTCGCCAACAGTCTCGCACTGGTGGCGGCCCTTATCCGCCTGCAGGTGACGAGCAGCCGCAGCGACGAGGTGAAGGAAGCGCTGACGGAAACGCAGGCGCGTATCTCCGCCATCGCCGGCATGCATCGCAGCCTTTACACGTCCGATGACGTGCGCACCGTTGAGATCGACAAATATCTCGAAACGCTGGTCAAGGAAGTGCAGCGCTCGGTCGAGATGGGTGACAAGGGCCCGTCGATCCGCCTCGAGGCCGAGGCGATCTCGCTGTCCTCCGACCGCGCCGTCTCTGTCGGCATGATCGTGACCGAGCTTCTGACCAACGCCATCAAATACGCCTATCCGACTGGTTCGGAGGGCGAAGTGCGGGTGATTTTCAAGAAATCCGACGATGCCCATGCGTTGCTCGCAGTCGAGGATGACGGCATTGGCTGCCTCGATGGCGATGCCCCGAAAGGCACCGGGCTTGGCACCCGTATCATCAAGTCGATGGCCTCGACTCTGGGCTCCGGCGTGACCTATGTGCCGGTCGCGGTGGGGACGCGCGCAGAGCTGCCGATCTCGTTGCAGGGCTGATCATCTTTCCTAAAAACACCATGTGTCGCTCCAGCCATTGCCAAGCGTGTGCGGGAACCCTATTGTTCTCGCCATATTGACGGATACAGGACCATGACATCCCTGAACCGGCGACGGTTTTCCGAACGCTGTGTGCGACATTGCTGAGACGCCGGACCTGCGCTTTTGCGCAGGAGTTTTTTCCATTCCGGCGTGACGATTGCTGCGGTCAAGACCACACGCGCCTCAGCCGGAACCTTCAATCCCCAATTCTTCCATTCAAAAAAGAGAGCTTCTCTTGTTAACCGAAATACTCATCGTGGTCTGCCTCACGGTTTTGAACGGTGTTCTCGCCATGTCGGAACTTGCCGTCGTCTCCTCGCGCCCTGTCCGCCTGCGGGTGATGGCCGAGCAGGGCAACCGGGGCGCTGCCACGGCGCTGCATCTGGGTGAAGACCCCGGCCGCTTCCTCTCCACCGTCCAGATCGGCATCACCCTTGTCGGCGTCCTGTCGGGCGCCTTTTCCGGCGCAACGCTTGGCGCGCGCCTGACCGGCTGGCTCGAACTTCAGGGCATGTCGGAAAACGCCGCCGACTGGCTCGGCGTCGGTACCGTCGTCGTCATCATCACCTACCTGTCGCTGATCGTCGGCGAGCTAGTGCCCAAGCAGATCGCCTTGCGCAATCCGGAAGGCGTCGCCTCGCGTGTCGCGCCGGCCATGTGGCTGTTGTCGAAGATCGGCGCACCTCTGGTCTTCCTGCTGGATCTTTCCGGCCGGACGGTTCTGAAACTGCTCGGCCAGACCGGCGAGAGCGCAGACCGCGTCACCGACGAGGAAATCCGCACCGTTCTTGCCGAAGCGCAGAGTGCAGGCGTGATCGAAAGCGGCGAAAGCGAAATGATTTCCGGCGTCATGCGTCTCGCCGACCGCACCGCGCGCGGCCTGATGACGCCGCGCCGCGATGTCGAGGTAATCGACACCGAGGACGATCCGGACGAGATCCGTGCCCAGCTGCGCGAAACCCACCGTTCGCGCCTGCCGGTGCGCAAGGGCAGTTCCGACGAGATCATCGGCGTTCTGTTCGTGAAGGATGCCTATGATTTCATGGCTGGTGGCAAGGCCGTCGACATGAAGACCATCCTGCGCGATGCCCCTGTTGTCTCCGACCTTACCGGTGCGCTCGATGTCATCCAGGCGCTGCGCAAGGCGCCGGCGCATATGGTTCTCGTTTATGACGAATACGGCCATTTCGAAGGCGTGATCACCTCCGGCGACGTGCTGGAAGCGATCACCGGTGTCTTCCAGGAAGATGAAGTCGATGAGCCGGCCATCGTGCCGCGCGACGATGGCTCCTATCTGGTTGCCGGCTGGATGCCTGTCGATGAATTTGGCCATCAGATGGGCATCTCGATCGACGAGGATCCGGGTTACGAGACCGTTGCCGGTTTTGTCATCGACGAACTGAAGCACCTGCCGGAACTGGGTGAAAAATTCACCACCCATGGCTGGATCTTCGAGGTCATCGATCTCGACGGCCGCCGCATCGACAAGCTGCTGGTGACGCGGGCGTCGGATCAGGACTGATGGCGACGACGCCTGAAAAAGCGAACTTACGCAACGGGCGGCTTGCCGCCCGTGACGCGATACCGCCAGCCGAGCGACTGGAGAAAAACCGGTCGCTCACCGCGCATGGCCTTGGTGCCATATCGGTTCCTGCCGGCACGACTGTCTCCGTTTTCCTGCCGATCCGCTCGGAAGTCGATCTCAGGCCGCTGATGACGGCGTTTGCCGACGAAGACGCGCGGCTCTGTCTGCCCGCCATTCTCGACAGGGAAACCATCGTTTTTCGTGAATACAGGCTCGATGCCGAGCTGATTTCCATGGGCTTCGGCACCTTTGGCCCGGCCGAACACGAAGCGGTTCTGCAGCCCGATATCATGCTGGTGCCGCTTGCCGCTTTTGACACTTTTGGCAACCGGATCGGCTACGGCGGCGGTTATTACGACCGCGCCATTCACCAAATGCGCGAAAAAGGCGGAAATCCGCGGCTGATCGGCATTGCATTCGACTGCCAGGAAGTGGCATCAGTGCCTGCAGAACCTCACGACATCAGACTGGACGCGATCCTGACGGAAAGCGGCTACCGGACCTTCGCCTGAGGCGGACCCGGTACGTTTTGTCCTTGCAGGCACAGATTGGATTAGCATGCGCCTTTTGTTTCTCGGTGACATGGTGGGCAAGACCGGACGCACGACCGTCTGGGACAAGCTGCCCGGCCTCGTCTCCGACCTGAAGCTCGATTTTGTCATCGTCAACGGCGAGAATGCCGCCGGCGGTTTCGGCATTACCGAAGACATCTTTCTGGAAACCATCAATGCCGGCGCCGACGTGGTGACGACAGGCAACCATGTCTGGGACCAGAAGGAGGCCGTCAGCTTCTCCGGCCGCCACGACCAGTTTTTGCGCCCGGCCAACTATCCCGCGGGAACGCCCGGCAAGGGTTCCGGCGTATTTTACGCCCGCAACGGCGCGCGCGTTCTCGTCGCCAACATCATGGGCCGCGTGTTCATGCACCCGGAACTCGACGACCCCTTCAAGTCTGCCGAGGCGATCCTCGAAGCCGCACCGCTGAAGGATCAGGTCGACGTCATCGTTTTCGATTTCCATGCGGAAGCCACCAGCGAAAAGCAGTGCTTTGGCCATTTCGTCGATGGCCGCGCCTCGTTTGTCGTCGGCACCCACACACATGTGCCGACCGCCGACTACCAGATCCTGAACGGCGGCACGGCCTATATGTCGGATGCCGGCATGTGTGGCGATTACGATTCCTCGCTCGGCATGGAAAAGGAAGAGCCGCTCAACCGCTTCATTTCGAAAATGCCAAAGGGCCGTTTCGAGGCGGCATCGGGTCCGGCAACGATCTGCGGTGTCGGCGTCGAGATTTCCGATGCGACGGGACTGGCGGAAAAGATCGAGCCCTTGCGCATCGGGCCGCGGCTTGCGGAAAATATTCCGAGCTTCTGGCGGTAGTTTTCTTCGCATGCGTCATCCCGGCCTTGTGCCGGGATCCAGCAGTCGTGCGTCTGCGCGACAAAAGACCTCTTTCAGCCCAAAGACTTGGGCTGGCTGGATTCCTGTGACAAGCACAGGAATGACGGTGGAATTTTTCTGCTCGCCGCACCTTTCCTATCTCCATCCCCCAACAATTCACCCCTTGGCACCTGTCGCGTGACCGTCATACTGGGCATGTATCGGATTCGGCTCCCTCAGACGGAATTCCCGCCATGCCTCCCATCATCCACGCCGACGGCGCGACAAAATGGTTTGCGCAGAAAGTGCCGCAGTCCGGGCTTGCCGGCGCATTTCGCAATTTCCTTTCCCCCGTCACCCGCGATGTGAAGGCGGTGGATGGCATTTCCTTTGCCATTCAGGCGGGCGAGGCGGTCGGTTATCTCGGCCCCAATGGTGCCGGCAAATCCACCATGATCAAGATGCTGACCGGCGTGCTGGTGCCGACCGCCGGCTCCGTCAGCGTGCTTGGCCGCGTGCCGCATGTGGAGCGTATTGCCAATGCCCGCGATATCGGTGTGGTGTTCGGGCAGCGCAGTCAGCTGTGGTGGGACCTGCCGTTGTTCGAAAGCTTCGAACTGCACCGGCGCATCTACCGCGTGGAAAAAGCGCGGTTCGACCAAGTGCGGGCCGAACTGATCGAGATGCTGCAGATCGGCCCTTTTCTGGAGCGGCCGGTGCGGCAGTTGAGCCTTGGCCAGCGCATGCGCGGCGAAATCGCCATGACGCTACTGCATGAGCCCAAAATCCTGTTTCTCGACGAGCCGACGATCGGCCTCGATGTCGTTGCCAAGGATGTGGTGCGCAAGCTGCTTGCCCGCATCAACCGGGAGCGTGGCACGACCATCATCCTCACCACCCATGACCTGCGCGACATCGAGGAAATCTGCCCGCGGCTGATCATGGTCGATGACGGAAAACTGTTGTTCGACGGGCCGCTTGCCAACCTCAACGCCACCTTTGGTGCCCGCAAAAAACTGACGCTGGAATTTGCGACGGAACCGGGAACGGTCACACTCGCGGGTGCCGAACCTGCCGGCGGTGAGGGCGTGATCCGCACGTTTCTGCTGGCGGATGGAAAACGTTCGCTGGTGGAGATCATCACCGCACTGAAATCCGATGCCGAACTGGTGGATGTGCATCTGCACGAGCCGGATATCGAGGAGGTTATCCGCACCTATTACCAGTCGCGCGAGGCGGTTTCGTTGCCCGTGCCGTCGCTAGCGGCAAAACGAGTGGGGTAGGGCGATGTTTTTGGCACTTGCATCCGCTGGTTTTCGCATCGAATCGAGTTTTCGTGCGCAGTTCTGGTTCAAGCTGCTGAGCGGCGTCTTGAACGTTGTTGCCCGCGTGTCGATCTGGCAATCGGTGTTTTTGCATGGCGCGGGTTCGACCGATATCAGCCTGCCGCAGATGGTGACCTATGCCATTCTGGGCGCGACGATCTTTTCCACCTGGGATGCCACGCAGATCCTGCGCGAGATCGGTGCCGATATCCGCAGCGGCAATGTCGTCAGTCACCTGATGCGCCCATACAGCTATCCCGTCTCGCTGTTTGCCCGCCAGCTTGGCGTGCGTGCCCACGACATGCTGATACTCGGCCTGCCGGTGGCCGTCGTCATGGGCTGCGTCTACGGGTTTCAGCCGCCGGCCAGCGTCGGCCATGCGGCGTTGTTCCTGCTGGCGCTGATGCTGTCGCTGTTTCTGCTGTTCAGCCTGTCCATTGCCGTGTCGATGATCGGCTTCTGGGTGATGGACATGCTGGCGCTGGAATGGTTCATGCGCGGCACGCTGGCGCTGTTTTCCGGCGGGCTGGTGCCCTTGTGGTTTTATCCCGACATCATCGCTGAAGCCGTGCTTTACCTGCCCTTCGCCTGGATCACCTTTTATCCGCTGGCCATCTATCTCGGCCAGCTCGATCTTGCGGCGGCGGCGCTGCAGCTTGTTTACGGTGTTGGCTGGGCGGCCGTTCTGGCGGCGCTGGTGGCTGTGATGTGGCGTGCCGCCTGCCGCCGCATGGTCGTGCAGGGAGGGTAAGCCATGCGCCACAGCCTGTCGCTTTATCTGTATCTCATCCGCCTGCAGGTGCGCACCCGCCTGCAATATCGCGCCAATCTCCTGATCGGCTGGGTGGCGCAGGCATTCGGTTATGCCAGCGCTTACGGCGCGATCTGGATCGTTGCCAGCCGTTTCGAGCGGCTCGGCGGCTGGGTGTGGCCGGAAATCGCCCTCATGCTCGGTTTTCATGTTCTGGGATATGCGCTCGGTGCGCTGTTCACCTTCGTGCAGCTGCGCCGCATGGAGGAGCTGGTGCGGCTCGGCACCTATGACACGCTGCTGGTGCGGCCGGTCAGCCCCTGGGCCTTTCTGGTGTTTTCCGGCATCAATATCGAATATGGCGGTCACATCGCGCTCGGCATCGGCATGATCGTCTGGGCGCTGCCGCAGCTTGGCATCGACTGGACTCTGCTGACTGTGCTGCAATTTGCCGCCAGCCTGATCAGTGCCGCGTTGCTGACGGCGTCTGTGGTGACGACCATTGGCGCCATGGCGCTGGTGCTGACCCGATCGCGTTACCTGTTCGGCCTCTATTTCGACTTTTGGGAACTGTCGCGCTATCCGCTGACCATCTTTGCGTTGCCGTTGCAATTCGTGCTGCTGTCGATCATGCCACTGGGTTACATGGCCTACGTTCCGGTCGCAGCACTTCTCGGCAAACCGGTGCCGCTGATCGGCGATGCCGCGCCTTATGCCGCCGTGCTTGCCGGCCCGGTCCTGGTCGTGGTCGCCATGCTGGTCTGGCAGGCCTGCCAGCGGCGTTATCAGGGCGCGGGCGGCTGACCGCACCGCGGCAATGACTAAATCGTGACGATCAACCCGTCATAACCGGCTGGACCGGTCGTCACGCTTCCCGCATCTTTCCCGCATGGACGGGCCGTCGGTAACGGCATGAACCGGGCGGGGAGTGGCATGATGCTGCGGACAGTCGCATTCGTTTCTTCCATCTTGGCCGGCGTGCTGACTTCGGCCGTGTCGGCATCGGCGCAATCGCCCGGTTCGGGCGAGGGGTTGCCGGTCAGCCAGTGCCAGGCGATCGCGCAAGCGGTTCCCGGCGCCACTTACGCAAATTTCACGCCTTCTTTGCCTCTGCCCGTCTGGAAGGCGCAGGCGAAAACCACGCTGAGCATGGCGGACAAGGAGCAGGTGAAAATCACCTTTGTCGGCCATTCCACCTATTTTATCGAAACGCCCGGCGGCATCGGCATCGCAACCGATTACAGCGGCGTCTACAAGCCCTATCGCCTGCCGGACGTGATCACCATGAACCGGGCGCATTCCACTCACTATACGCTGACACCCGATCCCGGCATAAAACATGTGCTGCCCGGCTGGAGCGATGTGCCCGGTGAAAAGGCGCAGCACAATGTCATGGTCGGCGACGCCTATATTCGCAATGTCGCCTCCGATATCCGCAACTGGGGCGGCGGCATCGAGGAAAACGGCAATTCCATCTTCATCTTCGAAGTGGCGGGACTGTGCATCGGCCATCTCGGCCATCTGCATTTCGAGCTCAACGAGCAGCAATATACGCAGATCGGTAGGCTCGATATTCTGATGGTGCCGGTGGATGGCGGGCTGACCATGGGCGCCGACAGCATGAGCCGGGTGGTGCAAAGGTTACGCTCGTCGCTGATCCTGCCGATGCACCGTTTTGGCCCGCCGCTGGAGGCGTTTCTCTCCATGTTCGACCAGAAATTCGATATCGCCTATGCCAAGGACGATGTGATTTCGGTGTCAATGCGGAGTTTGCCGAAAAAGCCGACGATTTTGGTGCCGAAGGGGTTGTAGAACCTCTCCGTCGTCATCCTCACCCTCGGGTTAAACCCGAGGGTGAGGATGACAAAGGCGGGGGCAATACCCATAAAAGAAGCCGCGAATTTTCACTCGCGGCTCCAGTCATTCGGTGATCAAACCGCAGTTTTACGCAAACGCCAGATGCTGCTTCACACCCACTTCCGGCATCTTTTCATCCGAATAATTCGCCTTGGCGATTTCCCAGCCGAATTTCAGCTTGCTGTCGGTGGATGCCCAGATGTCGGCATCGTCCACATGCATGGCGATCATCGTCAGTTTCGGATCGGCCTTGCCATCCTCGTACCAGGCGGCGGTGACGCTGCTCCAGTATTCCTCGATCTTGGCCGGATCGGCGCGCAGATCCAGTGTGCCGCCGAGGCTGGCATGGTAATCGTGGTTCTTGCCGACCACGCAGAAATAACCGCGGGTGCCGGGTTTGATCGACTGGGCCAGATCCGTATCGGTCTTGGTGAAAAACCAGATCGTGTTGGTTTTCGGGTCCGCATGCGGCGCCATCGGCTGCATGTGGCCATGTGCGCCTTCGATGCCCAGCATGCCGGCATGGATCTCGGCGATCTCGTCCCAGAGCTGGCGGGCGGGGGCTTCGCGTGCTTCGGTCAGGCTTGCCATGAACATTCTCCTTCTCGTCATTCGGGCTCGGTGCAGAAAACGGCGGGGGCTGTGCTTTGTTCCGAGCGGATCTGCGAGAAGGCAACGGCCGCACCCTCTTGAACAGCACAGCCATCGAAACTATAAGGCGGCCATTCCATTACAAATGATGCAGGGGTGCCATGGCTGGCCATTCACAGTTCAAGAACATCATGCACCGCAAGGGCAAGCAGGACGGTATCCGTTCAAAGATGTTCTCCAAGCTCGCGCGCGAAATCACGGTTGCGGCAAAGACGGGTCTGCCTGACCCGACCATGAACGCAGCGCTGCGCCTTGCCGTGCAGAACGCCAAGGCACAGTCGATGCCGAAGGACAATATCGACCGCGCCATCAAGAAGGCTTCGGGCGCAGACGCCGAGACCTATGACGCGATCCGTTACGAAGGTTACGGCCCGGGCGGTACGGCGGTCATCGTCGAAGCGCTGACCGACAACCGCAACCGCACCGCATCGAGCGTGCGTTCGACCTTCTCCAAGGCCGGCGGCGCACTCGGCGAAACCGGTTCGGTGTCCTTCTCCTTCGATCACGTCGGCGAAATCACCTACAAGGCTTCCGTCGGCGATGCGGACAAGGTCATGGAAGCGGCGATCGAAGCCGGTGCCGATGACGTCGTTTCCGATGAAGACGGCCACACCATCTATTGCGGTTTCGAGGACATGAACGAAGTGTCCAAGGCGCTGGAAGCGGTGCTCGGCGAAGCCGAAACCGTAAAGGCCATCTGGAAGGCGCAGACGCCGATCGAAGTCGATGAGGAAAGGGCGCGCTCGATCATGAAGCTGATCGACACGCTCGAAGACGATGACGACGTGCAGGCCGTCTATTCCAACTTCGAAGTGTCCGACGAAGTGATGGCCAAGCTTTCGGCCTGATCTTTCTGGTTGATTGAGATTGCGAGCGGGGCCGGAAGGCCCCGTTTTGCGTTTGGGCTTTACCCCTTCACATCCAGATCGCCATCGCGCCAGACCACATGGCGCGGTGATGTCGGCAGGGTCTCGATCTCGTCGGCGATGAAATAGGGCGGGATATCGAGCGCCTTCAGTGCCTCTGTCGTTGCCGGCACCCATTTGAACTCGAGTTCATGCGTATCGACGATGCGGTGGACGATGTCCGTCGGATGAAAGGGAAAGCTCTCCGGCAATTCCATGCGGTAATAGAAGCCGAGTTCGTGCCAGTCCTTGTCCTCGTAATGGAAGAAATTTTCCACTACCCAGAGAAGCGGGCCGATCTGCGCCGTCACGCCAAGCTCTTCCACCATTTCCCGCGCCAACGTCTCTTGCGATGTTTCGCCCATTTCGGCGCGGCCACCCGGAAAGGTCCAGAAGGTTTCGTGCACGGCGCGATGGACCAGAACATGATCGTTGCGAAAGGCGAGGCCGGCGATGCGCATCTGGAAGAGGCGTCCCGGTTTGAACTTTTTGCGGATGCGCAGGTCCTGCGGCATGGATTACCCCAATTCTATGACATTTATTTCCGGGCGCGAACCGATCCGGATTGGTAATACGGAACAGCCCAGCCCGCGTGAGACAATCAGGTCGCGCCCGAATTCGCGATAGTGTCCGGCGGGATATCGACGTGAGCCGGCGGAAGCCGCCACAGGCCGCCAGCCAAAAATGTTGATCTGGCCGCCATGGGTGTGGCCTGACAGCACGAGGCCAATGTTTTTGCTCGCGTCGTCCATCTGCGTAAAAATATCCGGCTCGTGCGCCATCAAGATGGCAGGGGCGGTGTCGGTAATCTGCGACACGGTTTTCGGCAGATCGTCCAGCCCGGCAAGCCGTCTGCCGCGCAGTGCCATCTGGTCGCCAAGGCCGGCCAGCCAGAACGGTTTGCCATCCTTCTCCAGCCTTGCGGCTTGATTGACATAGGTGGCGATGCCGACGCTTTTCAGCGCTTCATGCGCAAGACTCGGCCCCTGCGGATACTGTTGAAAGGTGTCGTCATGCCAATAGTCATGATTGCCCAGAATCGCATGGACACCGAGCGGCGCCTTAAGCGTGGCCAGCGCAGATGCCCATTCTGCCGGCGCGACGTGGTCGGTCACCATATCGGTGGCGGCAACATAATCTCCCAGAAGCAGGATGATATCTGCATCAAGCCCGTTGGCCGTAGCGCATATCTGCCTGATCCGGTCGATGGTCATCCACGGATTGCAGGCGTGAACATCCGCAAGTGCCACGATGCGCAATTTCAGGCCGGGCGTCCAGCCATTCGGCCTTAAAGCATGGCGGGTTATTCGCTGTTGCGCCATGACCTCGACAAAGGGATAGGCGACCAATGCCAGAAGGCCGGCCGCGGCGGTCAAGGCGCCTTTGATCAGGGTTCGCCTTGTCAGCATGCGGGGATCACTCGTCTTCCAGGCTCATGCGAAACTGTGCGGCTTCCAGATCTTTTGGCGGCTGCAATCCTAAATGTTTCCAGGCGTTAGCCGTCAGCACGCGGCCGCGCGGGGTGCGCTGGATAAAACCCTGCTGGATCATGTAGGGCTCGATAATATCCTCGATCGCGTCGCGTGGTTCGGAAAGGCCGGCGGCGATCGTCTCGATGCCGACCGGGCCGCCGGCAAAGTTGACGGCGATCATGTTGAGGTAACGTTTGTCGAGCTGGTCGAAACCCATATTGTCGACGTTGAGCCTTGTCAGCGCCTCGTCGGCGATTTCACGGGTGACGGCTTCGGCGCGGGCTACTTCGGCGAAATCGCGCACGCGGCGCAAAAGGCGGCCGGCGATACGCGGTGTACCACGGGCGCGACGGGCGATTTCGCGGGCACCGTCATCGGTCATGCCAAGGCCCATCAGCCGGGCGCCACGGCGCACGATGCCTTCCAGTTCCTCGACCGTGTAAAAGGCGAGGCGGACAGGAATGCCAAAGCGGTCTCGCAGCGGCGTGGTCAGCAGGCCGAGGCGGGTGGTGGCGGCGACGAGCGTGAATTTTGAAAGGTCGATTTTCACCGAGCGCGCGGCCGGGCCTTCACCGATGATCAGGTCGAGCTGAAAATCCTCCATGGCGGGATAGAGGATTTCCTCGACGGCCGGGTTGAGACGGTGGATTTCGTCGATGAACAGAACGTCGCGTTCTTCGAGATTGGTCAGAAGGGCGGCAAGGTCACCGGCCTTGGCGATGACCGGGCCGGAGGTGGAGCGGAAATTGACGCCGAGTTCCTTGGCCATGATCTGTGCCAGCGTGGTCTTGCCGAGACCCGGAGGCCCGACGAACAGGACGTGATCGAGCGCCTCGCCACGGTTTTTTGCCGCTTCGATAAAAATCTTCAGGTTGGCGCGGGCTTCGGCCTGACCGGTGAATTCGTCCAGCGACTGCGGGCGCAGCGCGGTGTCGAGATCTTCGCCCCGTTTCTCCGGCGTGATGAGGCGGGTTTCGTCTGTCATGCGAGCAGTTCCATTCCGGGCACGCGGCTGGCGGCCTTTTGGTCGAAGGTTTTTATCGAGGTGCAGCCTGCGTCGAGCGAGCGGGCGGCGATCAGGGCACCGGCGAAATCAGCCCGTCCCCGTGTGGCGAGTCGCAGCGCTTTTACCACGAGATCATGGTGCTCGATCGTCAGTCCGCGCGTCTGCAGCAATTTTCCGATGGCTTCCATGGAAGCCTGTCTGGAAAAACCAAGTCGCGACCTCAACGCCCAATCGAGTTCGACGATACCGATGAGCGTCAGGTAGGCGGTGTGGGTTGCGCCCAGACCTTCCGCAAACCGCAATGCCGCTCGCCTCTGCGCCGGATCATCATTTGTCAACAGGCGGATGACGACGTTGGTATCAAGACCGATCATGTCCATGCGGCAACATCGGATTTGCCGTCATCATCGGTATCGAGAGCGCTGTCGCCTGCGGCCTTGATCACCGCTGCGTCTATTTCTTCCAATGTCGCTGAGCCATTTGGTGCATCACCGAGGAAACCGGCGAGATCCTTGAAGTCGATGTTTTTCGGGGTAACGATGACCTCGCCATCCATCACGCTATAGATCAGCTGGTCGCCGGCGCGCAGGTTCAGCGCCTCGCGCATCTCTTTCGGAATGGTGACCTGTCCCTTGGCCGACAATGTCGCTTCCCATGCTTTCATTGGACCGCTCGCATGTTCCTTCCGAAGAATAGCAGAATTTCCGACACATGCCTATTTGTCGGATTTTATCGTGCCAGTTCCTTCAACCCCAACCGGATCAGCTTGGCGCTGTCGGCACCTTCACCGGCCGTCTTCATCGCCGCGGCCACCGCATTGGCGGCCTGATCGCGCGAATAACCGAGATTGGTGAGGGCCGAGACGGCATCCGATACCGGTGCGGAGGCTACGCCTTCGCCAAGCTCCTGCTTGAGGCCGATATTAGCTGAGGCGTCGCCGGCAAAGGCGGGGGCCTTGTTCTTCAGTTCGGTCACAAGCCGTACCGCTACCTTCGGCCCGACGCCCGGCGCGCGCGATACCGCCGTCTTGTCCTGCAGCGCAATTGCGTTTGCGAGTTCCGACGGGGTGAGGGTGGAGAGAACCGCCAGCGCCACTTTCGAGCCGACGCCCTGCACGCTTTGCAAGAGGTTGAACCATTCGCGCTCCAAGGCCGAGACGAAGCCGAACAGCTTTAGCTGGTCCTCGCGCACATAGGTCTCGATGAACAGGATCGCCGCCTCGCCGATGGCCATACGCGACAACGTGCGCGACGAGCAGAAGGCTTCGTAACAGACGCCGTGCACATCGATCAGCACATGGTCGTCGCCGATCTCGTCGATAGTGCCTTTGAGCTTGCCGATCATGTTTGCGGTCCTGAAATTGGGTGAGTGTCGGGTGCGATGATGGACAGCAATGGAAAATACGTCCGGTATTTTGAGACATCGCGGGTGAGCAGGCGGTATCCGCGGATCGTCGCATGTGCTCCGATGTAAAAATCCGGTAGCGGCGATCGCCGGTCTCCACCCGATCGTCGATATTGAAGGAAGGCGTGCCCGGCTGAAAAAGCCGCTTCCCAAGGCAGATCCTCGCGGCGGAAGAGATTTGGCGCGAGCGCCGCCTCCACTTCTTCGCGCGTGGTGTATCCAGCTGCCATTTCCGCATAGATAAGCGGATTGATCAGCAGAGGTCCGACGGCTCCAGCATTCGCCAACTGCGCCATCGACCAATCCGTGAAGGCGCTTCGTGTGTGAAATACGTCGATCAGCACATTTGTATCTACGAGCGTTGCCACCGACTCAGTCCCTCAGCAACCGATAGAATTCGTCGCCCGTGAGGTCCCCGAGATACATCGTGCCCTGATGGCGCCGAAGGTGGTCGGTCAATTGGCGGATATGCCGGTCGCGCTCCTCATGGGATGGTTCGACGCGCCGCAGCACGGCTTCGCCATCACGCAATTCGAACTCAACCTCGCTTCCAGCCTCGATCCCGAGATTGGAACGCACGGTTTTGGGAATCGTGACCTGGCCTTTTTCGGTGACACGCATGGTAATACCTCTCAAGTATTACTTATCGACCGAATTGGAACAAGTCAAGAACAAACCGTACGACACTCACCCCGCCAAGGCTTGGCGCATGCGGTTACCGCCGCGATTGTGGGCGTGGCAGATGGCGATCGCCAAGGCGTCGGCCGCGTCATTGCCCTTGAATTCCACCTTGGGCATCAGGATCTTCAGCATCATGTGGATCTGCTTCTTGTCGCCGTGGCCAACACCGATCACCGACTTCTTGACCGCATTGGGCGCATATTCGGCAACCGGCAATCCGGCGCGGGCCGGCACCAGCATGGCGATGCCACGGGCTTGTCCGAGTTTCAGCGTCGCCACCGCATCCTTGTTGACAAATGTCTGTTCGACGGCGGCCTCATTCGGCTGGTAGCTGTGCACCACTTCGGCGAGGCCGTCATGCAGCTGGCACAGGCGCGAGGCGAGATCCATGTCGCCATCCGAGGTGACGGTGCCCGATGCCACGAAGCGCAGCGAATTGCCGAGTGTTTCGATAACACCCCAGCCGCAGCGGCGAAGCCCCGGATCGATGCCGATGATGCGAATCGTCTGTGTCATGGCGGTTATCCTATCGTGGGGCCGTAAAAGCAGCCAGTGAAATGCGAACAAACCAAAAACATATGCCACGTTAACGCCCGGTTAATCCTCTTCCAACGGTTTTTGAAACTACCTCCGCATATGAGTCGTTGCTGAAATATCCCCGTCAGAACTATGGGGAAGAGGAGGTCATGATGACGATAGTGAAGCAGTTGCGGGCGCGGCCGGTGCAGGTCCTTTCCGTTCTGTTAATGATCAACGGCCTGGCTGTCGGCGCCATGATGGCGCAGGCGGTCCCGGTCGATCAGGCGGCAGAGACAGGTGTTCTGGTTCCATTGCTGGGCGCTTGCGCGCTGTTGGCAACGCTTGCATCGTTGATTGCGCTTGCACGTCTGGTGCGCGATCCGCTGGAGCGGCTGGAAACGGCCCTGCGCTCGGTCAGTGCGGAAGTGGCGCGTGGCGGTGATCCGGTTTCCGGCCTTGGCCTGCCGCTTGCCTGCAGTGGTGATCTGACGGCCTCCACCCGCTCCCTTTTGCGTCTGCGCCAGGTTGTTTCGGATCGCAACCGCCGCGCGGAGCAGGACATCCAGCATCGCCGCAATGTCGATGAATTGCTGGCGTCCGAATTTTTGAAGCGGACTGCCGACGAACAGGTGCGTCATGGCGCCGTCGCCGAACTAGCCGATGGCCTGCGCCGCCTCGCCAATGGCGAACTCGGCATGCAGTTGGAACTGGCGATGCCGGCGGAACTGGAGCCGGTGCGCATTCACTTCAACCGTGCCTCGATGATGATCGCCGAAAGCATCGGCGGTGACGGCAGCCATACGGCTATCCTGCGTGACACCGGGATCGCACTGGCCGCCAGCACGGACCTCGCCAAACAGGGCGCCGATCAGGCAAGCGGCATTGTCGAGCTGCGCCGCTCGGCCTCGATGCTTGGCCATGGCGCAGCAGTGCGTGCCGAAGAGGCGCAGGAGCTTGCAGCCCTGGCCGCATGGGCGCGCACCGAAATCATGCAATGCGCACAGACGATCGCTTCGGCAAAAACCGCTGTCGATACGGCCGCGAAGACCTCTGCGGAGATGAATGCAACGGCGGAAAGTGTTCGCGACATCCTGCGGGAAACCAGCTTTGCCTCGCTCAATCTGGGTATCGGTGCCGTCCAGTCCGGTGAAGCAGGTCAGGATGTGCCGGCTCTGCTTGAACAGGTGAGGGCGCTTGCCGACCGCGCGGCGCGTGCTGCCAGCAAACTCACGGGCACGACGATGCCGGGCAGTGCCAGAATGACTGCGGCCGCAACCGCGGTGGAAAAGACATTGGCCGATATCGAGGCAGTCGGTCAGCAGATCGAAGCCGTCGAGGATCGCGCCGCAACGCTTGCCCGCGCCGGCCATGAGGATGCGGTCATCATCGGCGAAGTCGAACTGGTGGCGCGTGAACTGGAAGCAGGTGCACGCGGCCATGCCAATACGGTCGAACAGACGGTGCTGGCGATGAGCGCTCTTTCCCGCAGCCTTGGCCGTCTGGAATTGAAGCTCGGTCTGTTCCGCCAGTTGGCGCCATCCGCACCGGCAATGCCGCCGATGCACGCACCGGCCAACACATCGCGCCCGACGGGGCCGCGGCCTTATCTTCGCCGCGTCAAATAGCCGCCTGCCGCGCAGGCATTTATGTGATGTCGGCCTGGCAAAAAACAATTCGGGGACCTTAGCATCTGCGCTAAGGTTTCCTACATGGAGGGTGCGGTGGATCGTCGTCTGCCGCATTTTCATGTTCGCCAGCAGGATTTCACG
The DNA here is from genome assembly GCF_050455485.1 of Neorhizobium sp. BT27B. NCBI lineage: Bacteria > Pseudomonadati > Pseudomonadota > Alphaproteobacteria > Hyphomicrobiales > Rhizobiaceae > Neorhizobium > Neorhizobium sp. BT27B. The sequence goes on from NZ_JBCIYT010000002.1 coordinate 511,514, forward strand.
ATGATCCCTTTTTCCATTCTCGACCTTTCGCCGATCGGTGAGGGCAAGACCGCTTCCGAGGCTCTCGACGAGTCGCGCCGGCTGGCCATCAAGGCCGAGGAGGAGGGCTTCAACCGTGTCTGGCTTGCCGAACATCACGGCATGCCGGGCATTGCCAGTGCCGCCACCGCCGTCGTCATCGGCCATATCGGGCAGGCCACAAAACGCATCCGCGTCGGCTCCGGCGGCATCATGCTGCCCAACCATTCGCCGCTCGTGGTGGCCGAACAGTTCGGCACGCTGGACGCGCTGTTTCCCGGCCGCGTCGATCTTGGCCTCGGTCGTGCTCCCGGCACCGACATGCGCACCGCGCAGGCGCTTCGCCGCAACATGGAGGCCGGCGTCGACAATTTTCCCAACGACATTCTCGAGTTGCAGCACTTGCTCAGCACGCCGCTGGAAAATCAGGCGATCCTTGCCATTCCGGGCATAGAATCCAACGTGCCTGTCTGGCTGCTTGGCTCCAGCGTCTACAGCGCGCATCTGGCGGCCGCACTCGGCCTGCCTTACGCCTTCGCCTCGCATTTTGCGCCTGACATGCTGTTCGAAGCGCTTTCCATCTACCGCGAACGTTTTCAGCCGTCTGCGACGCTGGACAAGCCTTATGTCATGGTCGGCGTCATGGGTGTCGGTGCGGAAACGGATGAGGAGGCAAAACGCCTGTTCACCTCGTCGCAGCAGCAGTTCGTCAACCTGCGCAAGAATATCCGCACAAAATTTCCAAAGCCGGTGGACAGCATGGATGCGCACTGGTCACAGGTCGAGCAGATCAATGTCGAACACACGCTGCGTTTCGCCGCCGTCGGTTCGGCTGCCACGCTGGAAAAACAGCTCGGCGAATTCCTGACCGACACGGCGGCGGACGAACTGATCGTCTCCATGCCGATCCACGATCTCGATGCGCGCCTGCGTTCGGTGGAGATTTTTGGCGGACTGTCGATGATGCGGAAAATCTCCGACTGATCCGGAAACCTTTCGATTGATCGGGCCTCGACCGGAACAAACCCGGTCGGGGCCTGTTTCGTCTTCAGAACCAAGGAGGCGAGACATGCGAAAAATCCGCGCCGGAACCAAGGTTGAATGGACCTGGGGTGCTCATGAGGCCGATGGCAAGGTGGAAAAGACTTTCACCGACGATGCCAGCGTCAGGATCACGGGCAAGCAGATCAAACGCAAGGCTGATGACAAAAAGCCCGCATTGCTGATCCGTCATGAAGATGGCGGCCGTGTTCTGAAAAGCCGTTCGGAAGTGAGGGCGGCCAATGTCAGGTAAGCAGGCATCCCGTGACCTTCAGTACATTCCGCCCGAACCGGTTTCGGCGGCCGCCCGCAAGGGGCTGGCGCTGCGGCAGAAATTTCACCGTGGCGGTACGATGGTGGGCGTTGCCCGCGCCCGAGATCTGAAAAACCGCACGCCGCTATCCGATGACATCATGAAGCGTATGGCCGCCTATTTCGCCCGCCACGATATCGACAAGCGCGCGCAAAATTTCGGCAATGACGAGGATCCGTCCCCCGGTTATGTCGCGTGGCTGATGTGGGGTGGCGATGCGGGGAAAACCTGGGTGGAGGGGCAGAGGCAGTCGCGTCTGCAGAGGCCTGCTGTAAAGTCGCATTAGGGTGACGATGGCTGAGCGGTTTGCGCCAGCGCGTGCAACGTGCCTGTGAGCCGCTCTCGCCCGCCGGGTTGCCAGCCCAAAGTTTTGAGTTGCGTCGTGTCCATTATGCTGACCATTGAATGATCAGCCGGTGCGGGCAGGGGATGTGACACGCCGCTTGCCCTGGCATGGAGCGACAGGATTTCGTATGTGTCTGTAACGATATCCGAAATGTTGAACACCTTGCCGTTTACCGCGTCGGGGTTATGTTCCAGCAGCAAAAGGATTGCCGCTGCCAGATCGTCGCCATGAACTTCGCTGCCGGCCCGCGATGCCACCGGTTTTCCGGCGCAGTAATCTTCAAACAGCGCATCCCATTTGTTCGGCCGGTGATGGCCGTAAACGCCGGTGGCCCGCAGGCTGGTGGTAATGAAACTGCTGGAAGAAAGCGCTGCAAGTGCCTGTTCAGACTCAAGCTTGATCTGGCCGTAGAGGCTGTCGGGCGCCAAGGCCATATCTTCCCTCAAGAGGGTGCCGGGTGGCACGCCATCATAGACGGCGCGACTTGAGAGAAAGATGCAGCGTTTCACGCCGGCCGCCTTCGCGTCCTCGAACAGTTTGACGCTGCCTTCGTGATTGAGTTTTCGAAACCGCACCGGATCATCGCCTTCACCGCCGCGATACCGGCCGGGCAGGTGATCGAAGGCGAGATGGATGAAGGCGTCGATGCCGGCGAAGTGTTGGCGCTGGTCGAGTGTGGGGTCGAGGGTGAGGGATAACGCTGTTGTTTGAGCAGCAATGGAGCGGCTGGCTCCCTCTGATCTCCCCCCTTGAGGGGGAGATGTCACCGTAAGGTGACAGAGGGGGGTGAGCAACGGTGAGGCAGATGGCGGGAAAGCGGCATTTGCGCCAGCATTACCCCCCTCTGCCCTGCCGGGCATCTCCCCCACAAGGGGGGAGATCGGCAAGTGGCGACGGCCCAACGTCACCGCATGCCCGGCAGCGACCAGCACCTCGACGACATAACGCCCGACCAGCCCCGTTCCGCCGGACACCAGAACCTTCATGCCGGCGCATCCGTCGGGTTGGCGAGCGTCGAAATTTCCGGCACCTCGCGCCCCTCATGGAAGGCGTGCCACAGGTCGATCAGCGGCCGCAGTTTTTCCGCCTTGGGGTGATCCGTCTCCCACGGCTTCTCATACTGGTAATGCAGCACGCCGATGCTCTTCCAGTCCCACAGGTCCGGCATGGCGAACCAGACATATTGCAGCATGTTCATCGTCACCGGCAGGCCGTGCCAGTCGGGGAAAAAGTGTTCGAGAAACGTCTGGTCAGTGCGCCGCCAGAAGGCGTCCGGCACGTCCAGCGCTTGAAGCATGGCGCCAAAAGTTTCGAGCGAGGGTTTTGCGACGAAGACGCCGGAATTCATCCGGTGAAAATCGCCAAGCCCTTCATAGACATTCGGGGCGGCGCAGAATTCCGGGTAGTCAAACAGCTTGTCTATATTCTTCAGGACCAGCGCATCGGCATCGATGAAAACGACGCGCTCGTATTCGGTCAGTTGCCACAGGCGCAGCTTGCAGAAATTGTCGAGCGGTGTGTGGAAATCCGGCTTGCGGCCCTTGGTGAAGGGGGCGGCACCATGCAGGTTCTTGCGGGCATGGCGTTCGTTGAAGGTGTCAGACAGCGGCAGGTGCTCGACTTCGATGAGGCGGCAGCCAAGCGCGGTCAGCGTCAACAGGTCGAGGCCGGAGACGGCGGCCGTGTGCAGCACGACGATATCGGCATCCGTGCCGGTGCGCAGGATGGAGCGGGCCAGCGCCGTGGCCCCCATGGCATAATCGGCATTGGTGACGAGTGTGACGAAAGCGTGGTTCATGGTTGCTGTTCCTTAACGCCCCCCCCCCCTCCGCCGTCATCCTCGGGCTTGTCCCGAGGATCTGCTACCGTTGAATGATCGCTGGCGTGCTTGGATCCTCGGGACAAGCCCGAGGATGACGGGAGAGGAGGTGTCATTCTTACCCAGTGATCGTCTCAGGAAACCGACTTCAGCCTTTTGCCTTCCGGATCATGCTCGATCTTGGCGGCAATATCCTTCGTCCAGGCGGAAACGGCCGGAACGCGTGTGCGATCAACACGATAGGCGTATTTCTTCGCAACGTCGACGATCTCCGCCAGCAGGCCTTCGCCAAGCGTTGTCGGTTCCAGGCCGAGGCCGAGGAACTTGTCGTTTTTCACGACCAGATCGTTTTCAGGCGCTTCCTTGCGCGGGTTGGGCAACCAGGCGATTTCGGTGCCGCTCATTTTTGAAATCATCTCGGCCAGATCGCGCACCCGGTGGGTTTCGGTCATCTGGTTGAAGATTTCCACGCGGCTGTTTCTCGCCGGCGGATTGTTCAGCGCGATTTCGATGCAGCGCACCGAATCCTGAATGTGGATGAAGGCGCGCGTCTGGCCGCCGACGCCGTGCACGGTCAGCGGATAACCGATCGCCGCCTGGATGAGAAAGCGGTTGAGGACCGTGCCGTAATCGCCGTCATAGTCGAAACGGTTGATCAGCTGCTCGTGGCGGCGGGTCTGCTGCGTATGCGTGCCCCAGACGATGCCCTGATGCAGGTCGGTGATGCGCAACCCGTCATTCTTGGCGTAGAAGGCGAACAGCTGCTGATCCAGCACCTTGGTCATGTGGTAGATCGAGCCGGGATTGCCGGGATAGAGGATTTCCTGCGACACCGTGCGGCCGTCCATTGTCTCGATGCCGACCGGCAGATAACCTTCCGGGATGGCGGCACCGACGGTCGAATACCCGTAGACGCCCATCGTGCCGAGATGCACGAGATGGGCATCGAGATCGAGTTCGACCAGCGCGTTCAAGAGGTTATGCGTGGCATTGACGTTGTTGTTGACCGTGTAGTTCTTGTGGCGGTCGGACTTCATCGAATAGGGCGCGGCGCGCTGTTCGGCGAAATGCACGATGGCGTCTGGGCGGTTTTTGGCCAGCCAGCCCTTGAGAAGCTCGTAATCCTTGGCGATGTCGATCAGGTTGAAATGGATGCGGCGGCCCGTCTCACCATGCCAGATGCGGGTGCGCTCCTGTATCGAGTCCATCGGCGTCAGCGACTGCACGCCAAGCTCGGTATCGATCCAGCGGCGGGAAAGGTTGTCGAGGATATGGACATCGTGTCCGGCATCCGACAGGTGAAGGCAAGTCGGCCAGCCGACAAATCCGTCGCCGCCCAGAACTGCAATCTTCATGGTAATGTCTCCGCTGGTTTTCGAGAAATTTCCTGTTAGGGAAGTTTCATGACAGGCAATAAGGCGTGGTGCGTGGTCCCTCCTTTATGAAGGGCGCAACATGAATTTTCCAAGGCATATCCATGACTGAGCACAGTTTTTCTCTTTCCGGCGAACTTATCGAAAACGGTCATCGTCTGGTTCAGCGGGTCTATTACGAGGACACGGATTTCTCCGGCTTGATCTATCACGCCCGTTATCTGCATTTTCTCGAGCGCGGCCGATCCGACTATCTGCGCTGCCTCGGCTGCGAGCAGAGCGCACTGATTTCCGTCGATGACGAGGGGCTGGTTTTCGTCGTCCACCGCATGGAAATCGACTTCAAACAGCCGGCCCGCATGGACGACGTCATCACCATCCAGACCATCACGGAAAAGGCCGGTGGCGCCAAGATGGTGCTCAATCAGGAGATCCGTCGTGGCGAAACGCTGCTGATTTCGGCCAAGGTGGTGATCGCGGTGATCAACAGAAACGGTCGCCCGCGGCGCTTGCCGGAGACGATTGCGGAGAAGTTTTTGGGGAAGGCCGAGTAGGGCGATTTCCGAGTCGTTTCAACTCTTTCGCGGCGGCCATTGCCGTGCGGTGTGAAGCAGGCGCAAGATGCGGATATGATCAGCTTCTATATCGTAGATGATCATATAGCGGGGATGTATGACCAACTCTCGCGTGCCCGCAACGCGCCCGGGTCGTCCTAACTTGGGATGTAAGGCGAGATGCAAAAGCTGCTTCTCTACACTCGCATCCATGGTGATCGCTGCTGACGGATTTTCAGCTTCAATAAAATCATAGACATCGTCACGGTCTCTGCTTCCGAGCGGTGTCCAGATGATTTTCATCTTAGGCCGCCAATTTTGCGAAGTGTCCGTTCTCGCCGCTCTGCGAAATGTCTCTCAACCTCTTCGGACGAGATCACATTGCCGGCATCAGCTTGAGCAATTCCTTCCTCTACCTGTTGTCGAAACCATGCGTCGTAGGCCGGGTCTGCCTCGCGTTCGATCACGAAATCGCGCATCAACTGGCGCAGGAGTTCGTCACTGCTCGTATCCTGTGCCTTTGCCGCGTGGTCAAATGCGGTCATCAGTTCGTCGTCGACTGCGAAGGTAAAGGTCTTATCCGTCATGGCTTTCTCCGCCGGATATTGCTCGCGCGCATCATAACATTCGCGATGGCAAAAGCACAGCCGATCTGCGCTCGACCTTCGTGATCACGAAAGATCATAACCCTTTATTAACGATAATCATGTCTTACTCAGGCGTGAGGAATTTGTGCAACGCACGCCTTCCTTTGACCAAATTTCAAGGCGAGAAGCCAAGCTGAAAACCTAGGACATCTGGGGTCAGTCGGTTTCTTTAGCGAACAGACACATACTCGCGAGAGCGCGCTTTTGAACCCGCCCGGTCTTTGAACAAGCCGGGCGTTTGGATTCGGGGATTGAGAGTTACATGGAACAGGTAGCGTTGGAAGCTGCGACACACGATGTCAGTCTGTGGGCGCTGTTCATGCAGGCCGGGTTTATCGTCAAGGCGGTGATGATCGGCCTCCTGATGGCGTCCGTGTGGACATGGGCCATCGTCATCGACAAGTACATCAACTTCGCCAAGGCAAAACGCCAGTTCGACCAGTTCGAACAGGTGTTCTGGTCTGGCCAGTCGCTTGAAGAGCTTTATCGCACGCTGTCCGATCGCCAGAATGTCGGCCTCGCTGCCATCTTCGTCTCCGCCATGCGCGAGTGGAAAAAGAGCTTTGAGCGCGGCGCCCGTTCGCCGATCGGCCTGCAGATGCGTATCGACCGCGCCATGGACGTCACGCTTGCCCGCGAAGCGGAAGGTTTTGAAGCGCGCCTCGGTTCGCTTGCCACCATCGGTTCGGCAGGACCATTCATCGGTCTGTTCGGTACGGTCATCGGTATCATGACCTCGTTCCAGGCGATCGCCGGTTCGAAGTCGACCAACCTTGCCGTTGTCGCACCGGGTATCGCCGAAGCGCTGCTCGCGACTGCGATCGGTCTGGTCGCCGCTATCCCGGCCGTTATTGCCTATAACAAGTTCATGGGCGATGCCGGCAAGCTGTCTTCGCGCATGGAAGGTTTTGCCGACGAGTTCTCCGGCATCCTGTCGCGCCAGATCGACGAGAAGCTGCAGCCGCGTCAGCAGGCTGCGCAGTAAATCCAACGGCGAAACGCGTTCTAGGAGCATAACCCATGGGCATGTCGGCCGGCGGTGCAAAAGGTGGTGGTGGCGGTCGTCGCGGTGGACGTCGTCGCCGTTCAGGTGGCGGTGCCATCAGCGAAATCAACGTGACGCCGCTTGTCGACGTCATGCTCGTTCTGCTCATCATCTTCATGGTTGCCGCACCGATGATGACCGTCGGCGTGCCGATCGACCTGCCGGAGACGCAGGCCAGCGCCATGAACTCCGATACCCAGCCGATTACGATCTCCGTCAACCCGGCTGGCGAAATCTATCTGCAGGAAACCCCGATCGGTATCGACGAAGTCGTGCCGAAGCTCGAAGCCATTGCCACGACCGGTTATAACGAACGCATCTATGTGCGCGGCGATACCGCTGCAGCCTATGGCGTCGTGATGAAGGTCATGGCCCGCGTTTCCGCGGCCGGCTTCAAGAATATCGGTCTGGTCACCCTGCAGGAAACAAAGTGATCGGGGTGCCATGAAGACCAGTCTCGGCACATCCTTTGCTCTTCACTCCGCGGCACTGGCCTTTGCGCTGGTGTCGATAGGCGCGCCTGCGCCCATGGAAGTGGCGCCGGTCGAGGCGCTGCCGGTCGATATCGTTCCGGTGGAATCGATTACCCAGATCCAGGAAGGCGACAAGAAGGCCCCCAAGGCCGAAAAATCCGCCCCGACCCCGACAAAAAAGCCGACCAACGTTCCCGATGCCCAGAACACCGGAGACAATAGCGTCGACCTGAAAAGTGCGCCTGTTCCGGTCGAGCGGCCGGTCAAGACCGAATCTGCTGCAGCACCGCCGAAGGTGGACAAGCCGCTGCCGGAGACGGCGAAAGAGAACAATGACGTCAAGGACGTGGTGAAGGAAGAGACGGCGCCGAAGCCGGTCGAAACCGCATCGCTGCCGCAGCCAAAACCTGAAATTCAGCAGCCGACGCCAAAGCCGCCGGAGCCGACGCCCGCGCCGACGGAAACCAAGGTCGAGGAAACACCGCTGCCTTCCAGCGTGCCGTTGCCGGCCGCGCGCCCGAAACCGGAGCCGCCGAAAGAACAGGCAAAGCCCGTCGAAAAACCGCCGGAAAAGCCGGTCGAGAAAAAGACCGAAACGAAGACGGCTGAAAAACCGGCTGACAAGAAGGTTGCCGAAAAGAAGCAGGAAACCGCCAAGACCACCAAGGCGGGGGACAGCAAGTTCAACCCGGACGATATCGAGAATTTCCTCAACAAGCAGGATGCGCCGAGCAGCGGTGCCAAGGCTTCGACGCAGACGGCAGCCCTTGGCGGCAAGAAGACGACGGGCGGCCAAAGCCTCAGCATGTCGGAAATGGACGCACTGCGCGGCCAGATCCAGAACAACTGGTCGACCTTCGCCGGTATCGAAGGCCTTCAGGGCATGATCATCACCGTCAGCTTCAGTCTCGACGAGGGTGGCAATATCGTTGGCAGTCCCAAGGTTTCATCGACGGGCGGATCGGATACCGCACGCCGGACGATGGAAGCCAGTGCCCGCCGCGCCGTTATGAAGTCGCAACCCTTCCAGGGCCTTCCGGCCGATAAATATGACACGTGGAGCGAGGTCATCGTCAATTTCGATCCCTCCGATTTCGCGCTCTAAACAGCTGAAAGCGTAGCTGAAAGGCTTTAATACCATGATGAAACGTTCTTTCATCCGTCTCGTGATCGCTCTGGCGGGCATGGCCGTGATGTTCTCAACCTCGGCCCAGGCGGCCGTGACGATCAACGTCAACAAGGGTCGTGTCGAGCCGTTGCCGATCGCGATCACGGATTTCCTGTCCAACGACGCGCTCGGTCCGCAGATCTCCCAGGTCATTGCTGCCGATCTGCAGCGTTCCGGCCTTTTTGCGCCGGTCAACAAGGCTGCGTTCATCGAAAAGATTTCCGATCCCAACAAGACCCCGCGTTTTGAAGACTGGAAGGCGATCAATGCGCAGGCCATGGTCTCCGGCCGCATCACGCGTGAAGCCGATGGCCGTCTGCGCGCCGAGTTCCGCCTGTGGGATACGTTTGCCGGCCAGCAGATGACCGGCCAGCAGTTTTACACCCAGCCGGACAACTGGCGCCGTGTCGCCCATATCATTGCCGATGCGATCTATCAGCAGATCACCGGTGAGAAGGGCTATTTCGATACCCGCGTCGTGTTCGTTTCCGAAAGCGGCCCGAAAACGGCCCGTCAGCGCCAGCTGTCCATCATGGACCAGGATGGTTTCAATGTCCGTGCGCTGACCAATGGCAAGGATCTGGTTCTGACGCCGCGCTTCTCGCCGAGCCGTCAGGAAGTCACCTACATGTCGTTTGAAGGCGACCAGCCGCGCGTCTACCTGCTGCAGCTAGAAAGTGGACGCCGCGAAGTCGTCGGCAATTTTCCGGGCATGACCTTCTCTCCGCGCTTCTCGCCGGATGGCCAGAAGGTGATCATGAGCCTTCAGCAGGAAGGCAATGCCAATATCTATACGATGGACCTGCGCTCGCGCACCACGACACGGCTGACCAACACTGCTGCTATCGATACCGCACCGTCCTATTCTCCGGATGGCCGACAGGTAACGTTCGAAAGCGACCGTGGTGGTCGTCAGCAGATCTATGTCATGAATGCCGATGGCTCCGGCCAGAACCGCATTTCCTTCGGCGACGGCTCCTATTCGACGCCGGTCTGGTCTCCGCGTGGCGATCTCATCGCCTTCACCAAGCAGTCGGGCGGAAAGTTCTCGATCGGCGTGATGAAGCCGGATGGTTCGGGCGAGCGTATCCTCACCTCGGGCTTCCACAACGAGGGCCCGACCTGGGCGCCGAACGGCCGCGTGCTGATGTTCTTCCGTCAGGCCGCCGGCTCCGGTGGTCCGCAGCTCTACTCGATCGACCTGACCGGTTACAACGAGCAGGCCATCAAGACCCCGACATTCGCGTCCGACCCGGCGTGGTCGCCGTTGATGGAATAGCATGAGAGCGACAAGAGGCGGGTGACCGCCTCTTTTGCTTTGTGAGACCGGAGGCAGGCGACCGCCTCTTTACTGCCGCAATGTCCTGAAAAAGCGCAGAAAGGGACATTGGTGACGTTTCGTTAACCATAACCGTTTGCCGTCGATTAACCGAGAAAGGTTAGGGTCCGGCAACCGTAAAGTTTATCCAAGGAGAAACCGGCCATGAGCCGCATTGAGACCCAGGCGATGAGCCGCATGCAGACACTTGCCCGCAACCCGGCCGTCATCGCACTGACGCTCGCTCTTGCTCTGGCCGGCTGCGCCAACAAGAAGAACATGCCGAACAATGCCGGTGATCTCGGCCTGAACGGCGGCGCCGGTGGTGCAGCAACCCCGGGCTCCGCCCAGGACTTCACCGTCAACGTCGGCGACCGCATCTTCTTCGACACCGACAGCACTTCGGTTCGCGCCGATGCCCAGCAGATCCTCGACCGTCAGGCCCAGTGGCTGCAGCGTTACCCGCGCTACGCCATCACCGTCGAAGGCCATGCCGACGAACGCGGCACCCGCGAATACAACCTGGCTCTCGGCGCACGTCGCGCTGCCGCCACCAAGGAATACCTCGCATCGCGTGGCGTACCGGCCAACCGCATGCGCACGATCTCCTACGGCAAGGAACGTCCGGTCGCCGTTTGCGACGACATCTCGTGCTGGTCGCAGAACCGTCGCGCCGTTACCGTTCTCGGCGGCGCCGGCATGTAATTCGAATTGCCCCGTCAGTTTCGGGGCACGAAAAGTTGAAGGCGGCCCGCGGGTCGCCTTTTTCGTTTCTCCTTAGTTTGGCCGAGTTTCACTTGTTTTTTGACGGCAACTAACAAAATGTCTGCTTGCGCCAATCCGGCGTAGCTTCAGATGATTCGGGATCGACGATATGAAGAAACTTGTCTTGGCAGCGATGCTGGGGCTTGCCGCTGCAGGCGGCCAGGCGGAAGCTTTCACGCTGCCGTTTCTGAGCAAGGCTGAAAAACCACAGACGCAGCAGGCACCGGTGGTGCTGGCCCAGGCCGGCAACGACGCCGTGCGCGTTCAGCAGCTGCAGGAAGAAATCCGCCAGTTGAACGGCCGCATCGAGGAAATGAGCTTTCAGCTTTTGCAGATGCAGGAACAGATCCGCAAAGCCCAGGAAGACAACGAATTCCGTTTCCAGGAACTCGAAAAATCCGAGGGCGGCGGTTCTGGTAACCGTCCCGCAGTCGCTGCCGCTCCGGCAGATGGCTCAAAAAAAAACGATGAACTCAGCCAGATCATCGAACAAAATCCGGGGATGAACGGGCAGGGCGGGTCTTCGCCGGCCCCTTCAGCCCGTAATCCTGGCCAGAATTCCGGCACCGGTGCGCCGCCGCCGACCACGCTCGGCTCGATCGAAATGGACCAGTCTGGCTTGCCCAAGGGCGCCACGATGAACCAGGGCGCCAACAATGGTTCGCGCAACCTGCCGGGTGTCGATAGCGGTTCGTCCGGCAGCCGTGGCGGCCAGCAGACGGCAGGGCTTACAAACGAAAGCGAAGCGTACCGCGCCGCTTACGGCCATGTCCTTTCGGGCGACTACAAGATCGCCGAACAGGAATTCAACGATTATATCGCCGCCCATCCCAAGGCCGATCGTGCTGCCGATGCTCATTTCTGGCTTGGTGAAGCGCAGTATTCGCAGGGCAAATACAATGAGGCGGCCAAAACCTTCCTCGACGCTCACAAGGCGTTCGGCACCTCTCCGAAAGCGCCGGAAATGCTGCTGAAGCTCGGCATGTCGCTTGCCGCGCTCGACAACAAGGACACGGCCTGCGCAACGCTGAAAGAAGTGACGCGCCGTTATCCGAATGCCCAGCGCGCCGTGACCACCAAGGTCGGCACCGAACAGAAACGCCTCGGCTGCTGATGCGGCGGCCCGCGCCGTGACGCCGCCGCCCCATTCCACGATCGCCGGTCATCCGGATCGCAGCCTGCCGCTGATGTCGGCGCTCTCCGGTTTTCTGGCTGACTTCAAAAAGCCCGCGCATCTGCTTGTCGCCATTTCCGGCGGCAGCGATTCCACCGGCCTGCTGGTCGGTCTGCATTCGGCACTTTCTGCCTTTCCCGATATCCGCATTTCCGCTGCCACGATCGACCACGCGCTGCGCCCCGAAGCGGCTGAAGAGGCGCGGGCGGTGGCAGCGCTTTGCGAAAAGCTCCGCATTTTTCATGTGACCCGCCGCTGGCAAGGCGAAAAGCCGGCAACCGGCATTTCCGCCGCCGCCCGCGAGGCGCGTTATTCGTTGCTATCGGCCATCGCCGACGAGATCGGCGCGACCGCTATCGTCACCGGCCATACGCTGGATGATCAGATCGAGACGGTGGTGATGCGGGCGGGACGCTCCGGCGAGACGTTGCCACCCCCCTCTGTCAGCTTCGCTGACATCTCCCCCTCAACGGGGGAGATCGAAGGGGCTATGCCGCCCCGCTCTTCAGTCGGCCTCTCCGGCATGGCCCCAGCCACGCTGCTCGATACCCGCCACTGGATTTTGCGCCCGCTACTCCATACCCGCCGCGCCGATATCCGTGCCTGGCTCACCGACAATGCAGTCGGCTGGGTCGATGATCCCAGCAATGTCGATCCGCATTACGAGCGGGTGCGCATCCGTCAGGCGCTGGCTTTCGAACCAGCCATCGATCCGGCCATCATTGCCACAGCCGCACAGGCGCGGGAAAAACTTGCCCAGGACGGCGCCGACTGGCTTGCCGCCTGTGCCACGATCGAACATGCCGTCATCGCAAAGATAACCCTCGACGGCCTGCGCGAAAACCCCATTGTGGTTCGCCACGCCCTTTCAACCCTTGCGGCCGTTCTCGGTGGGCGCCCGCACAATCTTTCGCGCGAAAGCGCCGATCGGTTGATGGCATTTATCACCGGCAGCCGTGGCCGGATGACTGCCGGAAGAGTGGTTTTTGATCTGCGCCGCGACGGCCTGTTCATGCTGCGGGAAAACCGCAATCTGCCGCATGTCACCGTGCCGCCGGGAGAAACAGTGGTTTGGGACGGTCGCCTTGCCGTCACCAGCCATGTCGCGACGCCGATCGAGGTGCTGCCGGGGCGGCAGAGCACCGATGGTTTCGAAAATCTGGCGTCCGGCCTTGCGAAACTTGCCGCCCGCGTGTTGCCTCATGCCGCATGTCAGGGGGAGGGCGCGCTTGCCATATCGCCGCATCTGGCGGTGTTCGACCGCTTTTTGCCGGTCTACGACCTGCCGCTTGCCAGCCGGATTGCCGCCCTTATGGGGCGTGGGGCCTATTTATTGCCACCCGTTTAACGCTTTCGCACGGAAAACGTGAAGGTTACCGGCGCTTTGCCTTGGCAACGGCCTGCCACAATCCTATGTTAGGGGTCAATAAAGGCGGCGGCCTAAAGCTGTCGTGCATATCGGGGAGTTCGATGAACCCAAATTTTCGTAATTTTGCTCTTTGGGCGGTGATTGCTCTGTTGCTGATCGCTTTGTTCAGCATGTTCCAGACGGCGCCTTCGCAAACGAGCTCGAGAGAAATCCCGTACTCGAAGTTCTTGACTGATGTCGATTCCGGCAAGGTCCGTGACGTGGTAGTCACCGGCAACCGTGTTCTCGGCACCTACACGGACGGCAGCCCGGGATTTCAGACCTATTCCCCCGTCATCGACGACTCGCTGATCCAGCGCCTGACCGAAAAGAATGTTCAGGTGTCTGCGCGCCCCGAAACGGATGGTTCCTCCGGCTTTTTGAGCTATCTCGGCACGCTTTTGCCGATGCTGCTGATCCTCGGTGTCTGGCTGTTCTTCATGCGCCAGATGCAGGGTGGATCGCGCGGCGCGATGGGCTTTGGCAAGTCCAAGGCCAAGCTTTTGACCGAAGCGCATGGCCGCGTCACGTTTGACGATGTTGCCGGCGTCGACGAAGCCAAGCAGGATCTCGAGGAAATCGTCGAATTCCTGCGCGATCCGCAGAAGTTCCAGCGTCTTGGCGGCCGTATTCCGCGCGGCGTCCTGCTTGTCGGCCCTCCGGGCACGGGTAAGACACTGCTTGCCCGCTCGGTTGCCGGTGAAGCCAATGTGCCGTTCTTCACGATTTCCGGTTCGGACTTCGTCGAAATGTTCGTCGGTGTCGGTGCATCGCGTGTGCGTGACATGTTCGAGCAGGCCAAGAAGAACGCGCCCTGCATCATCTTCATCGACGAAATCGACGCCGTCGGTCGTCATCGTGGCGCAGGCCTCGGCGGTGGTAACGACGAACGCGAACAGACGCTCAACCAGCTGCTCGTCGAGATGGATGGCTTTGAAGCCAATGAAGGCATCATCCTGATCGCTGCCACCAACCGTCCCGACGTTCTCGATCCGGCGCTGCTGCGTCCGGGCCGTTTCGACCGTCAGGTCGTGGTGCCGAACCCGGATATCGTCGGCCGCGAGCGCATCCTCAAGGTTCACGCCCGCAACGTGCCTTTGGCACCGAATGTGGATCTGAAGGTTCTGGCCCGCGGTACGCCCGGTTTCTCCGGTGCCGACCTGATGAACCTCGTCAACGAATCCGCCCTGATGGCTGCGCGCCGCAATAAGCGCCTTGTCACCATGCAGGAATTCGAAGACGCCAAGGACAAGATCATGATGGGTGCGGAACGCCGCTCGTCCGCCATGACCGAAGCCGAAAAGAAGCTCACCGCCTATCACGAAGCCGGCCACGCCATTACGGCGCTCAAGGTCGCGGTTGCCGATCCGTTGCATAAGGCAACGATCATCCCGCGCGGCCGTGCTCTCGGCATGGTCATGCAGTTGCCGGAAGGCGACCGCTATTCGATGAGCTACAAGTGGATGGTATCGCGCCTGACCATCATGATGGGCGGTCGCGTTGCCGAAGAACTGACGTTCGGCAAGGAAAACATCACCTCGGGTGCATCTTCGGATATCGAGCAGGCCACCAAGCTTGCCCGCGCCATGGTTACCCAGTGGGGCTTTTCCGATATCCTCGGTCAGGTCGCCTATGGTGAAAACCAGCAGGAAGTCTTTTTGGGCCACTCGGTTTCGCAGTCCAAGAATGTCTCGGAATCGACCGCCCAGAAGATCGACCAGGAAGTGCGTCGTCTGATCGACGAAGCCTATACCGAAGCACGTCAGATCCTCACCGACCATCACGATGGCTTTGTGGCGATTGCTGAAGGTCTGCTGGAATACGAAACGCTGACCGGCGAAGAGATCAAGTCGCTGATCCGTGGCGAAAAGCCGTCGCGTGATCTGGGTGACGACTCGACCCCGAACCGCGGTTCGGCCGTGCCCTCTGCCGGCCCCAAGAAGGACGAGCCTAAAGGCGACGCTTCCGAAGGCGGACTGGAGCCGCAGCCGCACTAAGCGGGTGTGACGGTTATTGAGATGGAGCCACCCTTGCGCGAGTGAGGGTGGCTTTTTTTCGTATATCAGGAAGGTGGTCTGCTCGATCGGACCTCGTTGCGACCCGCACCGATATCAAAGAAAGCGTTGTTATGAAAAAGCTCGTGGCTCTATCTCTGTTGGCAGTTGTGCTTGCCGGTTGCACCAGCAAGGCCAATCCGGAATTTGCTGCCATTGATTTTGCGCCCGGCATTCCGCCAATCGCCGGCAGTCTCAAATATGGGCCGCAATCGAAGGGGCGTTACCGGAACATGCCCGTGGGCTATACCTTTACCCGCGAGTTCATCGGCAGCTTCGGAAGCCGCGTCAGCGAGCGTTACCGTGTGAACGAGGATGGCAGCATCGAATTGCGCAGCCGCAGGATTTCTCCGATCAAATTCTGACGCCAAGCCGGCCATGAGCAGAATGCCGTCCAACGCGGTAACAAGATGTAATCCTTTTTGACGCTATTTTACGTGCCTGAATCCATGAAGTGTGGCATGAGCCAGCTTTGAGGCCATGCACGCGAAAAGAGCAGTCGCAGATGACGCCCCAGCCAAACTCAGGCAAGCCAAAAACGGTGAAGCCCGCAACGGCCAAGACAAAGACAGCGCGCTCCAAAAAGCTGCGCGAACCCCAAGGAGTTTCCATGACACGTCGCTATTTCGGCACTGACGGTATTCGCGGCCAGTCCAACGTGTTTCCGATGACGCCGGATCTGGCGATGCGCGTCGGTATTGCCGTCGGCACGCTGTTCCGCCGTGGCAGTCACCGCCACCGCGTCGTTATCGGCAAGGATACACGTCTGTCGGGTTACATGCTGGAAAACGCGCTGGTCGCCGGGTTTACCGCCGCCGGTCTCGATGTTTTCCTGCTCGGCCCGATCCCGACGCCAGCTGTGGCCATGCTGACGCGTTCGCTGCGCGCCGATATCGGCGTGATGATTTCCGCCTCGCACAATCCTTTCGAGGATAATGGCATCAAGCTGTTTGGCCCGGATGGCTACAAGCTCTCCGACGATCTGGAAATGCAGATCGAGGAACTGCTCGACAAGGATATCTATGCGCAGCTTGCCAAGCCGCACGAGATCGGTCGCGCCAAGCGTGTCGAGGGCGATATCTACCGTTATATCGAACACGCCAAGCGCACGCTGCCGCGCGATGTCACGCTTCAGGGTCTGAGGATCGCCATCGACTGCGCCAATGGCGCCGCCTACAAGGTCGCCCCTTTGGCGCTGTGGGAACTGGGGGCCGAGGTCGTCACCATCGGCAACGATCCCAATGGCACCAATATCAATCTCGATTGCGGCTCCACCAGCCCGAAGGCGCTGCAGCAGAAGGTGCATGAAGTGCGCGCCGATATCGGCATCGCGCTCGATGGTGATGCCGACCGCGTCATTATCGTCGACGAGAACGGCCAGATCGTCGATGGCGACCAGCTGATGGCGGTGATCGGCGAAAGCTGGGCCGATGCCGGCACGCTGCGCGGCAATGGCATTGTCGCCACCGTCATGTCCAATCTCGGTCTTGAGCGTTTCCTAGGCGACAAGGGCCTGTCGCTTGCCCGCACCAAGGTGGGGGACCGTTATGTGGTCGAGCATATGCGCAACCACGATTTCAACGTCGGTGGTGAGCAGTCCGGCCATATCGTGCTGTCGGATTTCGGCACGACCGGCGACGGCCTCGTGGCCGCACTGCAGATCCTTGCCTGCGTGAAGAAGCAGGACCGTCCGGTCAGCGAAATCTGCCGCCGGTTCGAGCCGGTGCCGCAGCTTCTGAAAAACGTGCGTTTTGCCGGCGGCAAGCCGCTGGAGGAGGCCATCGTGCGTCAGGCGATCGCCGATGCGGAAGCGGAGCTTGCCGGCAAGGGCCGTCTGGTCATTCGCCCGTCGGGTACCGAACCACTGATCCGCGTCATGGCCGAAGGTGATGATCGCGCTCAGGTGGAGCGTATCGTCAATGGTCTGATCGGCATCATCGGCAATGTTCGTTCGGCTGCTTGATTTCTAAATTCGCATAAACTGAAATATATTGCGGCGGCCATACTTGGTCGCCGTTTTTGTTTTATTCTACTTGGTCGTTTTGGCGGTGATTACTTCGATTTCAAATATAACTCATTGTCTGTTATGCTTAATGGCTCCTTAACCTTTATCGTTAATGATCGGGGATGAAACAAGCCGGGAGTAAAGCCCGGCAAAAAAGATTCTAGCCCCGGAGTGGAAGCCATGAAGAAAATTCTGAGCGGTGCGGTCGCCCTTCTGCTGGCGACGACTGCTGTCAACGCTGCCGACCTTTATCAGCCCCAGCCGATCCCGCAGGATGTGCCGGAAGTCGAGATCCAGCAGTCGTCCGGCGGCTGGTACCTGCGTGGCGATGTGGGTTATTCCTTCAACAAGCTGCGCGGCGCGCGCTTCTATCAGGGCGGTTCGTCGGCTGACGAGGTCGATTTCGCCTCGGCGCGCGTTGATGACAGCTTTATGCTCGGCGGCGGTGTCGGTTACCAGTTCAACAACTATCTGCGCGGCGACGTCACCTTCGACCACATGACGAAGACCGATTTCCGCGGCGGTACGATCGGCACCTGCCCGGGCGGTACTGTCTGCACCTCGGATGACCGCACGGCGATGCGCGCCTATTCGCTGATGGCCAACATGTATGTCGATCTGGGTACCTATGCTTCGATCACGCCTTATGTTGGTGCCGGTTTCGGTGCGACCTATGTGAAGTGGGACAGACTGCGCAACACGATCTGCGACGATCCGGATGCCGGCGGCTGCTACACGACCGAGCACGGCGGCAAGGGCAAGTGGCGCGCCACGGCTGCTCTGATGGCCGGTGCGTCCGTCGATATCACCTGCAACCTGAAGGCCGATCTGGGCTATCGCTTCCGTTATGTCGACGGTGGCAACATGTTCGGTTATGCCGACAATGGCGGCCCTGGCCGCGACAAGGGCTTTTACAGCCACGAAGCCCGCCTCGGCGCCCGTTATGCCTTCAATGGTTGCGAGCAGGCAGCTTACAGCGAACCGGCAGACATGCCGCTGCAGCCGGCAGTCTACAAATAAGCCGCCTGGCGGTTCAGTTTTCGCGATCCACCGAAATGACAAAAGCCGCTCCGACAAGGGGCGGCTTTTTGCGTTCTCATCGCGCTTAGAAGAGGGGGGCTTGCGGCCGGTAGGCGCATAGTTTTTTCGCTACTCGCTACTCGCTACTCGCTACTCGCTACTCGCTACTCGCTACTCGCTACTCGCTACTCGCTACTCGCTCTTTGCCGATGCCGTCTCACCATGGCGACAATGGTTTCATACAGTTCGTCCTGCGCCTCTTCCTGCTGCAACTCGCCGTTGGCTGCGGCTGCAGAAAGAGCCTCGGCGGCGCCGAGCATGGCGAGAAGGCCGGCTTGGCCGATCCTCGGCGCGAAAGGGCCAAGCGCATCCCGGCAATGCGTCAGAAAAACGTTCTCGCATTCGCGTTTCACCGCTTCCAGTTCCGGCGAACTGGCAAGCGCTGCGATGATGCCGGTAATCTCCCGGCCCTGGGCCATGACGCAGCCGATATAGGCCGAGGCGATGATCGCTGCCCTGTCTTCAAGCGTCGGTGCGCTTGTCTGCAGGGCCTGCGCCATGCGGTCGGTCTGTAGTGCGTCAAATTCCCGATAGAGCAGCACCAGCAGGCCGGATCGCGTGCCAAAATGATTGTAGACGACCGGCTTGGTCACGCCCGCCGCCTCTGCCAGTCGGCCGAGCGTCAGAGCTTCGGTGCCTTCCTGGCGGACCAGAGCCCATGCCGTTTCGACGAGCTGCTTTTGCCGGTGCTCTTTCGGCAGTCTGCGCTGTGAAGCCGAGGGAATTTGAACGGGCGCAGAGGTGCCCTTTGTCGCGGTTGACATGTTAACTTACCAAAGGTAACTTACTAAAGGTAATTTCATCATACAGGTTTTGCCGACCGTCGCAAACAGGAGGCTTGTCATGCACGCTCTCATCGTTCTCTCTCATCCCGACACCGCGTCGCTGACGCACGCCGTCGCCACCCGGATCGGGGAGGGGCTTGTCGAAGCGGGCAGCAGTTTCGAGATCGCCGACCTGCATTCGGAGGGGTTTGATCCCCGCTATTCGGCAGGTGACGGTGCCGCACATCACCATCAGGCATCCCGGCCGGCAGATGTCGTTGCGGAACAGGTCCGCATCGAACGGGCGGATGCGCTGGTTCTGGTGTTTCCGGTCTACTGGTGGTCGATGCCGGCCTTGATGAAGGGCTGGATCGATCGTGTCTTTTCCAACGGCTGGGCCTATGACGACAGCGGCGACAAGGTGATCAAGAAGCTCGGACATCTGCCGATCCACCTCGTTGGTATCGGTGGTGCCGATATAGGCACCTATGAGCGGCACGGCTATGTCGATGCCATGAAAACCCAGATCGATCACGGCATTTTCGATTATTGCGGTGCGCCGGTCAGCCGGTCGGAACTGCTTCTGGAATCGGATGCGCCGGATCAGTCGAAAAATCTGGAAAGTGCGCGCTCGATCGGTCGGGCTGTGTTTGCTGAACTGCTGAAGAAGAATGCCGGCTAGACCGTGATCTTTGCCGTCATGTGAAATGCAGACAAACAAAAAGGGGCCGGCGGGGCCCCTTTTCGCCGTCCTCAAGGTAAGCCTCGGCGGCGGGCGAGGCTGACCTTGATCTTACAGCGCGCCGCCAGGTGTGGCCTGAACTGCGGGCGCTGTAACTGGTTTGATCATGCCATCCGGCCGATCAGAATTTTACGGCGAGGCCGACCTTGACGACGCTCTGGTCGAAATCGACGTTCATGCCGCGCACGATCTCCTTGCTGCCGAAATCGCTGTAACGATATTCGCCGCGCAGGAAGACCTTGTCGGTGACGGCGTAATCGACACCGGCGCCGGCGGTCCAGCCGCTGAAGGTTTCGCTTTCACTGGCGCCGGGGAATTCGATATGGCCCTTGGCCATCGTCCAGCCGGCGGTGCCGAACACCATCAGGCGATCGAAGGCATAACCGAGGCGACCACGGGCAGAACCCTGCCAGTCGGTGCCAAACGTGCGATAGCCGAAGAATTTTTCGTCATTGGAATTGTATTCGATGTCGCCTTCGATGCCGGCCACGATGCCGTTGCTGAACTGCCAGTTATAACCGGCGAAACCGCCGAACACGGTGCCGTCGAAATCCTGCTGGTCGTGATAACGGCCCATCTTGGTGGTCGAGCCGTTCAGCCAGCCGGCGCCGCCGGAAATACCGATATAGGCGCCCGTCCAGGTGAAGGCAGGGGTCTCCAAGGCAATCGGCGGAACCGGGTTGCTCTCGGTGAGGTCGGCTGAGAGGCCGATGGCGGAGGTGGAGAGAAGAATGGCCGAAGCCAGCATGATTTTCTTAAGCATTTGAAACCCCTTCATTTGATAGGGGAATTCGTAGTGCGGATTTTGAAGAAAAACGAAGGTAAAATTACGATTAACGAGCGATTAAATGTGTATTTCTTCAAAAATGTTCAGCATGAATTTGATTGAATATATCGATAATGTGAAATTTACGAATCTACTATTTATAATTAAAGTATAATCATGGGTATTTATTGTTTTTACAACGGCGTATTTACGATCTAATCTTGTTTGATCTATGTTGTTTTTAAGGCGTCTTGCCACAATTGCGTTTTGAGGGCTGGGAATGGCCCGTGAGTCGCGCACCATTCGAAGGGAGGTGGCGAATCTGTGCGGCATTGCAGGTGCTCATGCATGCTCTTTGCGCGTTCCGGGAGCAGGAGGCCTCGGGGTGGTAACAACGCAAAAAGACAGGCCCGGTGCATATGCACCGGGCCTGTCTTCGTCACCCTTCAGAGGATTTTATTCTGTCTTTGTTTTGTTCGTGTCGATTTACTCGACGTTGAAGACCAGCGGACGGGCCTGCTTGATCGCTGGGTTGGCGGTCAGCTTGTCGAGAACGGCCTGCGAAACCGGTGCGTCCACGTAAAGCAGCGCAATGGCATCGCCACCACCGACTTCGCGGCCGAGCTGGAAGTTGGCGATGTTGACGCCCGCGTCACCCAGCGTCGTACCCATGAAGCCGATCATGCCGGGAACGTCGGTGTTGGAGATGTAGACCATGTTGGCGCCGACATCGGCATCCATGTTGATGCCCTTGATCTGGATGAAGCGCGGCTTGCCGTCGGAGAAGACGGTGCCGGCGACAGAACGGGTCTGCTTCTCGGTCTTGACCGTCAGCTTGATATAGCCGTCGTAAACGCCGGTCTTGTCGCGCTTGACCTCGGAAAGGACGATGCCCTTTTCCTTGATCATGATCGGTGCCGAAACCATGTTGACGTCCGAAACCTGGTTACGGATCAGACCGGCCAGCAGTGCGGAGGTCAGCGCGCGGGTGTTCATACCGGCGGTCTGGCCATCGAACAGGATTTCGATTTCCTTGATCGGATCATCGGAAACCTGACCAACGAAGGCGCCGAGAACGTCCGCCAGACGAATGAACGGCTTGAGGATCGGTGCTTCTTCGGCGGTGATCGACGGCATGTTGATGGCGTTGGAGACGGCACCCTTGACGAGGTAGTCCGACATCTGTTCGGCAACCTGCAGGGCAACGTTTTCCTGGGCTTCCGTTGTCGACGCGCCCAGATGCGGCGTGCAGACGACGTTATCGAGGCCGAAGAGCGGGCTTTCCGTGGCGGGCTCGACTTCAAAGACGTCGAAACCGGCACCGGCAACGTGGCCGGACTTGATGGCTTCGGCCAGCGCTGCCTCATCGACCAGGCCACCGCGAGCGCAGTTGATGATGCGAACGCCCTTCTTGGTCTTGGCAAGGTTTTCAGCGCCCAGAATGCCGCGGGTCTTGTCGGTCATCGGTACGTGCAGGGTGATGAAATCGGCGCGTGGCAGCAGTTCTTCCAGCTCGACCTTTTCCACGCCCATTTCCTGGGCGCGTTCAGCCGACAGGAAGGGGTCGTAGGCGATGACATGCATGCCAAGGCCGATGGCCTTCTTGCAGACGATGCCGCCGATATTGCCGGCGCCGATGACGCCAAGCGTCTTGCCGGTGATTTCGACACCCATGAATTTCGACTTTTCCCACTTGCCGGCCTGCGTGGACGCATCGGCCTGCGGCAGCTGGCGGGCAACGGCGAACATCAGTGCGATGGCGTGTTCGGCCGTCGTGATCGAGTTGCCGAACGGGGTGTTCATGACGATGATACCGCGCTTGGAGGCGGCCGGGATATCGACGTTATCGACGCCGATGCCGGCGCGGCCGATGACCTTCAGGTTGGTCGCAGCGGCGATCAGCTTTTCTGTCGCCTTGGTGGCGGAGCGGATGGCGAGACCGTCGTAATTGCCGATGATTTCGGCGAGCTTGTCCTTATCCTTGCCGAGCTTCGGCTGGAAATCCACTTCAACGCCGCGATCGCGGAAAATCTGGACGGCGGTTTCCGACAGTTCGTCGGACACGAGTACGCGAGGTGCCATGTTTGGGCTCCTTAAAAGGGGTTTTGACTGAAACCTCTCCGCCGTCATGCTCGGGCTTGTCCCGAGTATCTGCGACCGATCGGTCCTGTTGGTGTGGTCAGATCCTCGGCACAGGGCCGAGGATGACGAAATCATGCACTGGAAGTTTAGGCAGCGGCCTTGGTGAGCGCGGCCTTCTGCGTTTCGAACGCGTAGGTCAGCCACGGCATCAGGGCGGCCATGTCGGCCGTTTCGATGGTGGCGCCAGCCCAGATGCGTAGGCCCGACGGCGCATCGCGGTAAGCGCCGATGTCGAGAGCGACGCCTTCCTTTTCGAGGATGGAGGTGACGCCCTTGGCGAAGGCTGCCTGCGCGTCGGCATCGAGAGCGGCGACATCGGCGTCGACGATCTTCAGGCAGACGGAGGTGTTGGAACGGGTCTCATCGACTTCGGCCAGATTGGCGATCCAGTCATTGGCCTCGACGAAATCGAAGATGACCTTGGCATTGGCATCGGCGCGCGCGATCAGGCCTTCGAGGCCGCCAACCGTCTTTGCCCATTCCAGCGCATCGATATAGTCCTCGACGCAGAGCATCGATGGCGTGTTGATCGTTTCGCCCTTGAAAATGCCTTCCGAGAGCTTGCCGCCCGAAGTGAGGCGGAAGATCTTCGGCAGCGGCCATGCCGGAACGTAGGTTGTCAGGCGTTCGACGGCGCGGGGCGACAGGATGATCATGCCGTGACCGCCTTCGCCGCCCAGAACCTTCTGCCAGGAGAAGGTGACGACGTCGAGCTTGGAAAAGTCCATGTCCTGCGCGAAGGCGGCCGAGGTCGCGTCGCAGATGGTCAGGCCCTTGCGGTCTGCCGGGATGAAGTCGGCGTTGGGCACGCGGACGCCGGAAGTGGTGCCGTTCCAGGTAAAGACCACGTCACGGTCGAAGTCGATCGTGGAAAGGTCAGGCAGAAGGCCGTAATCGGCCTCGATCTTGCGGACGTCCTTGAGCTTCAGCTGCTTGACGACGTCGGTGACCCAGCCGGCACCAAAGCTTTCCCAGGCGACCATGTCGACGCCACGCTCGCCGAGCAGCGACCACATCGCCATTTCAACGGCGCCGGTGTCGGATGCGGGAACGATGCCGATGCGGTAATCGGCAGGAACGTTCAGAACTTCACGGGTGAGATTGATGGCTTGTGCCAGCTTGTCCTTGCCAACCTTGGCGCGGTGCGAACGACCGAGCGGGGCATCGGAGAGAGCGTCTAGCGACCAACCGGGGCGCTTCGAGCAGGGGCCTGAAGAAAAATGAGCATTATTCGGACGTACGTCCGGCTTCGCGGTGCCATTGGCCATATGTATACCCTCACAGGTAATTAGCCTCTCGTTGGGGAGAGGTGTCCCGCCGTCGGAGATATTCCCGATGAGATTTTCAGTCAAGCGGAATTGTGCGGATCATCACAAATGCCGGCATCCGCACGCGCCTGTGCTGACTGTGGAAGTATTTGATGTTGAAATAGTGCCGCAGCGTGTGATCACGTTTTTGAGAACACTTATCCAAAATACGCCTGCACTTTGGGTTGTCGGTAGAATAACGATCTAGACTCCCCGTTGTTGTTGCCATTTTGCTACAGACTCTTTGTGTGAAACTCCCTATCTGCCGCTCCACAGTTTAAGGAGTACCACATGTTCAAGACCATCGCCCTGGCTTCGGCCCTCGTACTTTCCGCTTCCGTATCGGCCATGGCTGCTGATGCCGTTTATGAAGTCCCGGCCGCTCCGGTTGCCGTTGACGCTCCGGCATTCACCTGGGCCGGCGCTTACGCCGGTGTACAGGGCGGCGCAGGCTGGCTCGACGGCACGTTCGGTCTGGCTGGCGTCGGTAGCGCCAAGCAGGACTTCGACGGTGGCGTGGTTGGCGGCTTCGTTGGTTACAACTGGCAGTTCAGCAACGGTTTCGTTGCCGGTATCGAAGGCGACCTCGACTATAACTTCAACGAGGAAAGCGCTGCTGGCATCGATATCGGCACTGATTGGGCCGGTTCGGTTCGCGGCCGCGTCGGTTACGCATTCGACCGCGCACTGGTTTACGGTGCAGCCGGCTGGACCTTCACCAACGGCTACGTCAAGGGCGCTGGCATCGATGAAAACGAAGTCTTCAACGGCTGGACCGTTGGCGCCGGCGTCGATTTCGCCGTCACCGACAACCTGTTCGTTCGTGGCGAATACCGCTACAACGATTTCGGCGACAAGGACATCGTACCGGGCCTGAACGCCGATCTCGACCAGAGCGTCGTCAAGGTCGGTCTGGGCGTCAAGTTCTGATCCTGCCGCATTATTTTTGGAAAAGGGGCCTTCGTGGCCCCTTTTTTGTGTCTGGAATCGCTGTCAGCTGGCGAGGCCGCCGGCCATGTCGATGACGCTGCCCGACATGTAACCGGCATTCGGGCCGGCGAGAAAACCGACCAGGGCGGAGACTTCCTCAAGCGTGGCAATGCGGCGAATGGCGTGCATGTCGAGAAACGCGTCCGGTGCCGTCGTGCTGCCCAGCGCTTCGATCATCATGTCGGTGGGCATCGCGCCCGGCTGTACGACGTTGACGGTGATGTTGCGTCGGCCGAGGTCGCGGGCGACGCCCCTTGCGTATCCATTGATGGCGGCCTTGGTGCCGGCATAATCCGCGACGCCCTGCATGAGGGCGTGGGTGCCATTGAGCGAGCCGATAAAAATGATCCGGCCGCCATCGGAAATGACCTGCGCTGCGGCGCGGGTGGTGGCGATGACGCCCATCACGTTGATCTGCCACTGGCGGTCAAGTGCCGCCGTGTCCAAGTCCGGGTCATCGACCGTCTGGCCCTTCGCGACCACGGCCGCATTGTTGATAAGGATATCGAGCCTTCCGAAATGCGCGGTCACTTTTTCGATCAACGGCTTTGCGGCCGCCATGTCGGCCTGGTCGCTCTGGATTGCCAGCGCACGCACGCCCTTTGCCTTCAGCTTCTCCACGACCGCCTCGGCCTTTTCCGCTGAGGCGACGTAGGTGATCGCCACATCGGCGCCGAGATCGGCCAGCGTTTCGGCAATGACGGTGCCAAGACCACGCGATCCGCCAGTCACCAGCGCCACCTTGCCCTTCAATGAATTCGACATGTTCGTTCTCTCTTCTCTCAACCGGGACGAGGCCCTGATTTAAATTTCATAACGGTCATTGCGTAACGATCGGTATGAAATTTGACAGAGAGCGTCAAGCGTTTTAATAATGGTCGTTATGAAATGGATTGGCACGAACTGATGGGACGCCATCGCGAATTCGATGTTGAAAAAGCGCTGGATGCCGCCATGTGCGTTTTCTGGCGCAAGGGTTATGAGGGGGCGTCCTATGCCGACCTCACGCAAGCGGCCGGCGTGGAACGCCCTGCGCTCTATTCCGCTTTCGGCAACAAGGAGGCGCTCTTCAAAAAAGTGCTGGTGCGCTATTACGAGCACCATCTCGATTACATTCCGGTCGCCTTGGCTCTGCCGACGGCGCGCGAAGTTGCCGCGCATATCCTGTACAACGCCATCGATCTCAACACCCGTTATCCCGAACACACGGGTTGCCTCGGCATCAACGGTGTTCTGGCGGGCTCTGACGAGGCGGAGCCGGTGCGGCTGGCGCTGATCGAGGCGCGTGCGGAAGGCGAGGCGATGCTGGTCGAACGTTTCGAGCGGGCAAAGGCGGAGGGCGATTTGCCGCAGGCTGCCAGTGCCCAGACATTTGCAGCATTCCTGCTGGCCATTCTGCACGGCATGGCGGTGCAGGCCAAGGCCGGTTTCAGCCGCGAAACGCTGCGGGCCGTGGCCGATCAGGCGCTGTCGGCCTGGCCGGCTCCGAAATAGACTTGGCCGTAAATTCTCCCGCCCGATCAAATAGTTCGGCTGCCTTATCACATCCATGTGAGTGAAGTTCAGTTGGCGGTTCCCGATCTGTTGACTATCTACGATCACGGGAAATTCCGGTGGCGCCTCTAACATTGCAAGTCTGCCATCGCCATATGATGCGGGACAGATCGCAATTGTGCGATCGGAAGGAGAGTTTGATGTTATCGAAAATTCAGCGGTTCAAGCATGTGTTCGCAGTCGCCGCTCTCGGCGTTGCGGTTTCGCTGGTTGCCGTGGATTTTGCTGAAGCCCGTCGCGGCGGCAGCAGTTTTGGCAGCCGTGGTTCGCGCACCTATTCCGCGCCCGCCACCACCAATACCGCTCCCGGTGCCGCAACAGGCATCAACCGTTCGATGACCCCCAACACCCAGCAGAACGCCGCAACGCCTGCAAACGGCGCAGCCGGCGCGCAGGCTGCCCAGCAGCAGCGTCGTCCCGGCATGTTCGGTGGCATGGCCGGTGGTCTTCTCGGCGGTCTGGCCCTTGGCGGCCTGTTCGGCATGATGATGGGCAACGGCTTTGGCGGCATGGCAGGCTTCATGGGCATGCTTCTGCAGATCGCCCTGATCGCCGGTCTCGCCATGCTGGCTTTCCGCTTCTTCGCACGTCGCCAGCAGCCGGCCGGTCCGGCCGGTGGTTACGGTTCGCAGCGCAATGCCCATGACGCCCCGCGTGGCGGCAATGGCAACAATGCTGGCGGCAACGGCGGTCAGCCGGGCTTCCGCATCCCGACCATGGGTGGCGGTGCTGCGGCGGCTGCAGCAACGGCTGCGCCGCGCAAGGCAGGTTCGGATACCGACGAAATCGGCATCACCGACCGTGACCTGACACAGTTCGAAAAGCTGCTGCAGGACGTGCAGGGTGCTTATGGCGCCGAAGATTATGCCAAGCTGCGCGCTTTGACGACACCGGAAGCCATGTCCTATCTCGCCGAAGAACTCGGTGAAAATGCCACGGCCGGTGTCAAGAACGACGTCAAGGACATTCAGCTTCTGCAGGGTGACCTTTCGGAAGCCTGGCGCGAAAACGGTCAGGAATACGCAACCGTTGCCATGCGTTACTCCAGCATCGACGTCATGCGTGACCGCAATACCGGCGCCGTCGTTCAGGGTGATGAACATACCCCGACCGAAACGGTCGAGGTCTGGACTTTCGTGCGCAAGACCGCGGGCGAATGGCAGCTGTCGGCCATCCAGGGCGCATAAGCGCCCCGGAGAGGTCTTCACCTAATTGAGAAAGGCAAGCGTGCGTTCGTCGCGCTTGCCATCGCAGAATTCTTCAAGGGCTTGCTCGAAAGGCGAGCCCTTATTTGCGACCTCTGCAAACAGCGTCATCGACGAGCAGAATTTCATGTTGTCGGGTGAGCCGAGAATGTCATGGGCGGAACGGCCCGGATGGGACAGCATCGCTTGCGTGCATTCCGCAAGCCGCGCTCCCAGGATGGGGTCGGCGAGATAGGCTTCCGCTTCGGCACGCGAGGCGATGCCATAACGCTGCGCCATCGGCGAGCGCCCAAGCCCTTTTGCCTGCGGAAAGATGAACCACATCCAGTGGCTCTGCTTGAAGCCGTCGCGCAGTTCTTCGAGCACGTTCGGATACACCGCCTGCTGGGCGGCGAGAAAGCGGCCGAGATAAAAGTCATCGTGCCATTGTGTCTGACTGGGCTGTGATCCGCGCGTCTGCTCGGGCGGCTGGTTTGCCAGTGTCTGTACCATGCTTTTCTCCTTCCTTTCCCTCCCAACGGGTAAAAACGCAATCGGTTCGCCCCGGTGCTGACAAATGCGTGAAATTTTCGCGATCGGGGTTTTTTATGCTGCAATGCACCCTAGCTGGGAGGGATGGACCAATTTATCGCTGATTTCCGCGCCTATACCGATTGGCTGCCAAACTGGGTGGTCAGCATCGGCGTGCTCGTCGTCGCCGTATTCGTCGGGCTGGCGATCCACCGTCTCGCCTTCCGCATTTTTACGCGCGTGGTGGAAAACAAGGATCTGTTCTGGCGTTCGATCGTCTCACGCGGCAAGCGGCCGCTGAAGCTGGCCATCCTCACCTTCACCTTGTCCTTTGCCGCATCCATCGCGCCGCTTGCGCCGGGACCGGCCAATTTCATACGCCACCTTCTGCTGCTCGGATTCATCCTCGTGCTCGGCTGGTCAGCCAAGGCGGCGCTGCATATCTGGATGACGATCTATCTGCGTCGCTTCAAGCTGGATGCCGAAGACAATCTTCTGGCCCGCACGCATGTCACCCAGTCTCGCATCGGCGAGCGGGTCGGCGGTTTCATGATCGTGACGCTGACGATTGCCGCCATGCTGATGACCTTTCCGGCCGTGCAGCAATATGGCGTCAGCGTTCTCGCGTCGGCCGGTGTCGCCGGTATCGTGCTTGGTCTGGCGCTGCAGCCGATGCTGAAAAACATCTTTGCCGGCATACAGCTCGCAATCACCCAGCCGATCCGCATCGATGATGCGCTGATCGTCGAAGGCGAGTGGGGCAATGTGGAAGAGATCACCTCGACCTATGTGGTGGTCAAACTGTGGGACTGGCGACGGATGATCCTGCCGCTCTCCTATTTCATCGAGACACCATTCCAGAACTGGACCCGCGAAGGTTCGGCGCTGATCGGCACGGTGATGATATATCTCGATTATTCGGTGCCGGTCTCGGCCATCCGCAAAAAGGTCGAGGAAATTGCCAACGAATCAAAAATCTGGGACCGCAAGGTGGTCAATGTGCAGGTGACCGATTTCAAGGAAAGCGTGATGGAGATCCGCATCCTGATCTCCGCCCCCAGCGCGCCAAAAACCTTCGACATGCGCTGCGAGATGCGTGAAAAGATCATCGATTTCATCCAGCGCGATTATCCCGCCGCTCTGCCGCGGGTGCGGGCGGAAGGGGTAGCCAATGCCAATGGCGCCGCTGTGATGGACGGCGTTCGCCAGCATGCATTTCAGAACTGAGGTTCACCCGATCCTGACGATCTCCAGTTCCTGTCCGCCGACCGTCACCACATCGCCCACTGTCTTGCCGTGGAGAACACGCGCCACCGGCGAGACGTACGAGATCGAGCCGGCCTTCGGGTCGGCTTCGTCCTCGCCGACGATGCGGTAGGTCTGTACCCGGCCATCGTCACGCTCGAAGGTGACGAGGCTGCCAAAGGCAACGGCGTCGGTGGAGGCCGGGGCAGGGACCAGTTGCGCCGTGCGCAGCCGCTCGGACAGATAACGGATGTCGCGCAAGGGGGCGGCCGTCTGGCGCCGCTTCTCGTTGACGTCATCGATATTTTCCACCGCGGCATAGGCGGCGCGTGCGTCTGCCAATTGGCTTTCCAGCGCCTTCAGCCCCGCCTCGGTGACGAGGTTAGCGTGTTGCGAGATCGGCCGCTCGGGCAAAAACGTTTCGGCGGCCGTCTCGGCGCTTTCTTCCTTGGTGAAGGCGACGCTCACATCAAAACTCCATGGGGCAAACGAAAACAGGGATCAAACGTCCATTATGCCTGCTTTTGCAGGCGTATAACAGGGCTCCCCGGCATGGCTGCGGACGGTGGCGGTGCATTTCGTCGATGGGCGGCAGAACCATTTTTGGGTTTCACAGACTTTTGCTGCGTCTGCGAACAGTTCAGTATTTACTTAATTTGCAATTAATGGTTTTCGTGCATTGTCACCACAGTCCCGAATCCTCGGGCATCCGCCGGATATTTGCAGATGGATACAATCCACAATCTCTTTCCCTTGTTCATTGCGTCTGCTGCCATTTATTTCTTCTTCCGCTGGGTCGTTCGCGACATGAACAAGCGCGGCTGATCCAACGCATCCCCATCTCCTTTATCCGCTTGAAATATGAGGCAAAGACGCTAGTTTTCGCCGGACATATCGCATGCATGGGGATGACATGAAACGGACGGGACTTTTGCTGGTGGCGCTTCTGTGCGCCGCAACCGGCGTGATGGCGCAGACCAAGGGATCGCGGCCGGAGCCGCAGCCTGCCAGCAAACAGGAATGGGCTTCCGCTATCTCTCGAAAAATCCAGCGCGGCGTGCGTCTTCCCCGTCCGATCAAGGGCGTCAGCGGCCTCCACACGGCCAAGATCGCCTTTGTCGTGCATAGGGACGGTACGATCACGGATGTGGTCGTCCAGGAAAGTTCCGGCGTGCCGCAGGTCGATGAAGGCGCCCGACAGGCCATCCTTCGGAGTTCGCCGGTTACCGCCTTTTCTCCCGACATGACGGGCGAAACGGAAAAGGTGGTGGTGCCGATCCGCATGGAAATGATCCTGCCGAACCCAACCACCAAGGATGACGCAACCGGCCTGACCTTCACCACGCCGGCGGAGCTGGAAAGCACCGGCAAGGTCGATCCACCGGGTACGGAAACGGTCAAGTACAATCTCATCAGCACCGCGCCGGATCGCATTCCCAATGCTCCGGGATCGGCGCTTTGCCAACTCGGTTTTCGTGCCTGGGCAAAGGATCATCCGCGTTACGGCTGGTCCCAGGAAAAGCTCAATGGCGATGCCATGTTCGGCGAACTGGGCACGACCTTGCGCAGCCAGCTGGAAACGGCCGGCAAGGTGATCGAGGACACGCAGACGATCGACATGAAGGATGCAAAGGCGGTCGAGATCGTCGCGGCGCCGACATCCGGCCCTGATTTTGAAAACGTGCTGCATTACGCCGCCTTCACGGATACGCCGACCGGCCGCATCACGCTTTCCTGCGCCACGACGCGTGCGGCCATGAGTGCCGCTCGACCGGTGTTCAAGGCATTGGCGCAGACGGTGCAGATAGTGCGGTAGGCTGCCGTCCACGAGACAAAAAACGACCCAACCCGGACAGCGCAGCCCGCTTTCCGGGTTTTCTTATGAAACGGCCCCGTAAACGTTAGATTAGAATTTAGCGATATATAAAAGGCCCTAGCAATTTCGGTGATTTACACAGGGGTTGCGTCTTATCCGGGCCTCATCATGATCCTTGAACTGCAGAATGCCATTCTCGAAATGATCGCGCGCGGTGAGCCGCTCGAAAAGACCATCGATCTTCTGTGCCGCGAGGTGGAGGTGATCGCCTCCGATATCGTGTGCTCGGTTCTTTCCGTCCGGGAAGGGCTTTTGCATCCGCTGGCCGGCCCGTCGCTGCCGCCGCATTTTTCCGCGGCTGTCGATAACCATCCGATCGGCCCTGCGGTCGGGTCCTGCGGCACCGCCGCCTTTATCGGCCAGCCTGTTGTCGTCGATGATATTGCCACCGATCCGCGCTGGAGTGAATTCAAGTTTCTGGCGCTGCCGCTTGGTCTCGTTGCGTGCTGGTCCTCGCCGATCATGGTGGGCGACAGGGTGGCGGCAACCTTTGCCTTCTATTTTCGCGAAAACCGCGGCCCCAACGAAACCGAAAAGCAGATCGTCGAGGCCTGCGTGCATCTCTGCTCGATCGCCATAGAGCGCAACGAACGGGTGATGGAACGCGAGCGGCTGACCTATACCGACGCGCTGACCGGCCTTCCCAATCGGGCGCGTTTCAACAAGGTGCTGGCAGGACTCGACAATGCCATCAGCCCATGGGGCATCCTTCTCGTCGATATCGACAATCTCAAACTGGCCAATGACACGTTTGGCCATGCCGCCGGCGATGGCCTGATCCAGACGGTTGCCAGCCGCGCATCGGCCCTTGGCGGGCCGGACAGCACATTCCGGCTCGGCGGCGACGAGTTCGCCATCATCGTCTATCGGGGCAATGCTCCGAATGATCTGGAGAGGATGGCAAGCGACATCCTGTCGGCACTGTCCGCGGCCTGCAATTGTGCCGGCCATGTGGTTTTCCCGAAAGCCACGATCGGCGGCGCGCTTGCCGGCGAGGACGAGACGCCCGACACCGTGCTGCAGAATGCCGATCTGGCGCTTTACCATGCCAAGGAGCGCAGCCGCGGCCAGTATCTGCAGTTTTCCGAGGGGCTGGGCACCGCCATCACCCGCCGTTTCCGTGCCATCCGCGATGTCGGGCTGGCG
The DNA here is from genome assembly GCF_050455485.1 of Neorhizobium sp. BT27B. Taxonomy (NCBI): domain Bacteria; kingdom Pseudomonadati; phylum Pseudomonadota; class Alphaproteobacteria; order Hyphomicrobiales; family Rhizobiaceae; genus Neorhizobium; species Neorhizobium sp. BT27B. The sequence goes on from NZ_JBCIYT010000002.1 coordinate 544,362, forward strand.
CTGGCGCAGGCCCGCATGCATGCCTGGTACCAGCCGATCGTGCGGCTCGACACGCGTCGGGTGGTCGGTTTCGAGGCGTTGGCCCGCATGCGCACGCCGGGCGGCGATATCGTTTCGGCCGGGCATTTTCACGAAGCCACCAAGGATGCGCAGGTGGCCGCCGAACTCACCCAGCGCATGCTGGAGCAGGTGGCACGCGACATGCGCGTCTGGCTGGACGAGGGGCTGCCGCTGCAACATGTTGGCGTCAACCTGTCGGCTGCCGACCTTGCCGGCGGCAATCTCAACGAGCGCATCTGCACCGTGTTCGCCGATGCCGGCGTTCCGCTGAAACACGTGATCGTCGAAGTCACCGAATCCGTCTATTTCGGGCAGGGCGGGTTCGATATCGGCGACGAGATCCGACGTCTGCGGGCAAGCGGCCTGCGCGTCGCGCTCGACGACTTTGGCACCGGGTTTGCCTCGCTGACGCATCTGCTGACGGTGCCGGTGGATATCATCAAGATCGACAAATCCTTTACCGACCGACTGCGCCCGCGCGATCCGGCTGCCTTCATCGTCGAGGGTATCATCGATATCGCCCGAAAACTCGGCATCCGCGTGGTGGCGGAAGGCATCGAGGAAAATGCGCAGGCGGTGCAGCTGATGGATCTCGGCTGCGCGCTGGGGCAGGGTTACCTGTTTTCCAAGGCGGTCGATCGCGATGCCGCGGCGGTGCTTTTGCGGCATTCGGCGCAGAGGCCTGAGGAGGTTGGCGCGAACAGGCGGGCGTGAGGGGAATAGCGGCGCTTCGGAGTGCTTGCCTTGCCTTGGCAATCCGTGACAGTTTTGGCGCATGATCCTGACCATCGCCATTTCGGGCTACCGCTCCCTTCGCAACCTCGTTCTGCCACTCGAAAAGCTCACTGTCGTTACCGGTGCAAACGGCGCGGGAAAGTCGAGTTTTTATCGCGCCCTGCGACTGCTTAGCGATGTTGCGCAGGGGCGGGCCATCGCATCGCTTGCGGCAGAAGGTGGGCTTCAATCAACGATCTGGGCCGGGCCGGAGGCTTTTTCACGCGGCATGAAGGATGGCAGCGTGCCCGTGCAGGGGACGATGCGGAAAAATCCGGTGGCGCTGAAACTGGGATTTGCCTCGGAAGATTACGGTTATGCGATCGATCTGGGTCTGCCGCCGCCGCCGATGCCATCACCGCCGCCGCCAGTCTATTTTGCGCTCGATCCCGAAATAAAGGCAGAGGCGGTCTGGGCGGGCGAGGAACTGAGCCGTCGCAACGTTTTCGCGGAACGCAGAGGCCCGGTCGTCACCGCATTGTCGGCAAGTGCCCAGCGGCAGGTGCTGCTGCATGATCTGGCTTCGTTCGAAAGCATGATGACGCAATCGGCCGATCCGAAAAACCTGCCCGAGCTTCTTTATCTGCGCGCTCAGATGAACGGCTGGCGCTTTTACGATCATTTCCGCACCGACCCACAGGCGCCCGTTCGTCAGGTGCAGGTTGGCACCAGAACGCCGGTCCTGTCGTCCGATGGTGCCGATCTGGCGGCCGCCGTCGCCACCATTCTGGAAATCGGTGATGTTTCGGCTTTCCACGACGCCATCGAGGACGCCTTTCCCGGCAGTTCCGTCGAAATCATCGAGGATCGCGGCCGCTTCGAGCTTCTGATGCGGCAAAGGGGCCTGTTGCGGCCGCTATCGGCCGGCGAACTGTCCGATGGCACCCTTCGTTATCTGCTGCTCGTGGCGGCCTTGATGACGCCCCGGCCGCCAGCCCTGATGGTGTTGAACGAACCTGAAACCAGTCTGCATCCGAGCCTGCTTGCGCCTCTATCCCGCCTGATCGCGCAGGCTTGCAAGCGCTCGCAGATGATCGTCGTGTCCCATGCCGGTGAACTGGTGTCGGAACTGGGCGCTGATGGCGGCGCTCTGATGGTGACGCTGACCAAGGTGCTTGGTGAGACTGTGGCAGAAGGGATCGACGCGCCTGCCTGGACCTGGCCGGCGCGTTGAAACATTGCCAGCCCAAAGCCGACACAATCTCCTGTCATCATTTGCGGGCGCAGGCTGATGCGCATTGGTGGGAGATCGTCACATGAGCAATTCCTGTCCCGTCGTCACGCCGGCCGAACGGCAGGTGGCCGATACCCTTCAGCGTGTCGGCGAAGGACTGACGGTGGCGGTCCAGAGGGCACTGGAAGAGGCGACGCAGCAAGCCGCCGGGGAGTGGCCGGCCGGTGATCCGACGCTTGCTCCGCCACCTTACGAATATTTCGCCGCCGTGGTGCATCAGAAGATGTTTCTGCTTCTGTGCGGTGCCGATACGGAGACGATGACGGGCGGTGATCCGGTTCTTGCCGGCCATCTCATCCGCAATCAGCAGAACATCGTTGCCCATTACTGGACGGATGACGGGCAGGGCGATTGAGGTGAGGCCACTGCCATCCGAACTCCGGAGGCAAAAGCAGCCTTGCATATGCCGCCAGACTGCCCCGCGCCGGCTCGTCTTGCGCAGACACGCATTCCTTTCTATATCCGGCAGATGAAATTAAGCCCGGTTGCGGTCGATCCCGCATCCCGGCAAACATCAGCCGCTCCCATTCGAGCGCCAAACCATATCGAGAGAGTTTCGTGAACACGCTGGATTTTGACAAGAGGCCGGAAGACACGCGCGTTGTCGTCGCCATGTCGGGCGGCGTGGATTCCTCGGTCGTGGCCGGCCTTCTGAAGCGGCAGGGTTATGACGTGCTGGGCATCACGCTGCAGCTTTACGACCATGGCGCTGCCGTCCACCGTGCCGGCTCCTGCTGCGCAGGACAGGATATCGACGATGCCCGCCGTGTGTCCGAAACGCTCGGCATTCCGCACTACGTGCTCGATTACGAAAAGCGTTTTCGCGATGCGGTGATCAATCCGTTCGCCGAAGCCTATGCAATGGGCGAAACGCCGATCCCATGTGTTGCCTGCAACCAGACGGTCAAGTTCGCCGATCTTTTGGCGACGGCGCGCGAACTCGGTGCCGATGCGCTGGCGACCGGCCATTACATTCGCTCGGCGCTCAATCCTTCGCCGGAAAATCCGAACCGCCGCGCGCTTTATCGCCCGACCGATGCCGATCGCGACCAGAGCTGGTTCCTGTTCGCCACCACGCAGGAGCAGATCGATTACCTGCGCTTTCCGCTCGGTGGCATGGGCAAGGCACAGGTGCGCGAACTTGCCGAAGAAATGGGCCTCGTCGTCGCCAAGAAGGCCGACAGCCAGGACATCTGTTTCGTGCCGGCCGGCAAATATGCGGATATCATCAACAAGGTGAAGCCGAATGCGGCGCTGGGTGGCGATATCGTCCATATGGACGGCCGCGTGCTCGGCCGCCATGACGGCATCCTGCATTACACGATCGGCCAGCGCCGCGGCATCGGTGTCGCCACCGGCGAACCGCTTTACGTGGTCTATCTCGATGCCCGCTCGCGCCGTGTCATCGTCGGCCCGAAGGAAGCGCTCGATACGCACCGCGTCTACCTGCGCGACGTGAACTGGATCGGCGACGGCTCGCTTGCCGCCGACGCGGCGGACGGTTTTGCCTGCTTTGCCAAGGTGCGCTCCACACGCCCGCCGGCACCGGCGGTGCTTCGTGCCGATGAAAACGGCATCTATGTCGATCTGGCCATCGGCGAAGCGGGTGTCGCGCCGGGGCAGGCCTGCGTCCTCTATTCCGGCGAAGGTGCCGATTCGCGCGTTTATGGCGGCGGCTTCATCGAACGGTCGGAACGCGCGGCCGAGGCGGAACTGGCATTGAAGGCATTGTTGTCCACATCTGTTGCGGCCTGAAATCCGGGCTTATCGGCAGGGGAGGAAAGAACGATCCTAGTCTCCCCGAATTTTTGCCGAAAGCCTGCTTGACACTTTGGTGACACGGGTCTTATAAGCCGCACATCAAACGGCGGGACGATCGAAAACGATCTTCCCAACCGGTGTGGCTGGGTAGCTCAGTTGGTGAGAGCGCAGGATTCATAACCCTGAGGTCGGCGGTTCAATTCCGCCCCCCGCTACCAAATTTCCCTTTCTTTACATCCGATCCATACAAGGTTTTTTGGTTCACGAAAGTGTCGAGCCGCCTTTTCGTGGTTTCCGCCATAGCCTTCGGATAACGGATATAAGCGGATGACACATGCCTAGCCCCTCGCTATGAGACCAGTACGTCAGTGTATGGGGGCATGCAGACATGAATTTCAATCTTCTCAAGGCGCTTATTTTCCCTTCAAAGCGAGATCGTTATCTCACGCGCCTCTGGAAACAGAGGGGCACGATAGATCCCGGTCTGGTGGTCACCGGCTGCATTTCGGCCGGTATCGATACGCTCGGGTTTCGATATCTCGGAAAATATCCTGTCCTGCTCGATGTTCACGGCCAAAGCATCCCGGAATCGGTTTTGAGACATGGCCATTTCCAGTTCGACCTGTTCGAAACCCTTGCTGATATCTACCCGCGACGCGATGTTCGTTTCATCAACATTGGCGCAAACATCGGGACCTCATGTCTGAACGCTTATGAAGCTGGCTTTCGTGATATCGTGGCATTCGAGCCGGTTGGCCGGAATTTCCATTTGCTCACCCACAATCTCGCGTCCATCGAAGCCGATATTCGCCATCAGGCTGTCGGCGATCAAAACGGTCGCCTCACGATCCATCTCAACCGGGGAAGCACCGGCATGAACTCGTTCATGCGAGATTATGGAGATGGCGGCGAAGAGGTCGAGATCGTTCGGCTGGATGATGCGATCGAACCGGTACCAAGTTTCCTCTGGATCGACACGGAAGGATACGAGGTTCACGTTTTGCGGGGAGCAGAGCGCCACCTTGCGGAAAGCGTGCAGGGTCTTTGCGTTGAAGTAACGCCATCGATACTGAAGGCAGAGGGACTTGCGGCACTCGAAGAGATTCTAAAGCGCCACTTTACGCGGTTTTATCTCAACACGGGACCGGTACAGGAGTTGGACATCAAGCGCCTCACTGCGGATGGAAAGCATGGCAAGCAGATAGACCTGATCGCCCTGAAATGACGATGCGGCCCCGTCCAGATTCACTATTTCTCCGCTTTGGAAAATAATGACCAGCGGGTCGTTTCCTCGATCAACGGCTGCGCCAACCGGCGACGCATTTCAGTCACTGAATGTTTCCCGCTACCAAATTTTCTTCATACTATCATTGTCATCACGAATTCGGGCGCTGCTGATTGCATCCTTGGGCCCTGTCTGGCAGTGTTATCCCTAATTTGCAGGGCAGGCGTGCGATTCCGTGCATCCTGTCCAGCATCATAAGGGGAGCTCGAAACCGGTATGAATTCCAAACGCTTCAACGAATGTCTGCGTGTCATTCGCTGGACGCCCATCAATATCGCTTCAGCATTGCAATGCGATCTCTCCTGGATCGAGGCGTTGGAGGCCGGAAACGAAGAGGTTCCGGAGGGCTTGGCAACATGGCTTGAGGCCTTGGCAAAGGTTCATGAAGCCGCGCCGCCGCCAAAAACTTTTGCGGGCCACAGGGCAAAACTCTGATCGTTCAGCCAAAACACTTGCCAACATCTTCTGAGGTCATGTTCAAGACGCTCTGAACTTGTCTTTTGCTTCATTGTATCAGCTTTTATTTCACGTCCTGTGCGCTCAAGCTGGAACAAAAAAGCGTGAGTATGCGTTTCTCCGCCGTCAGACAATTGTGTGCGACCGGCTCAGGATGGGGCGGCGCCAAGGAGGAGCAAATGCTGAAGTTCATTTCGACCGCCGGTCTGGCGCTGGCGATCAGCGCAGGCGCCCTGACCGGTGCCGTCACCACCGCACAGGCGCAGGACGTGCAGCTGCGTATCGGCCCCGATGGCATTCGCCCGGTCGTGCCGGATCGCGACCGTGATCGTTACGACCGCCGCGATGACCGCCGTGCTGGCGGCTGCAGCGAACGCGATGCCCGCCGTGCCGCCCGCGAATCCGGTCTGCGCGATGCCGAAGTGACCCGCGTCACCCGTCGCAGCATCACCGTCGAAGGTATGACCCGTCGTGGTCCTGACCGCATCACCTTCGCCAATGAACGTGGTTGCCCGGAAATCTGATCCCGGCTCCTATGACGTTCGATGAAGCCCTGCCGACCCGGCGGGGCTTTTTCCATGGGATGACGGCAGAGCCCGCTTGAGCGCCGCCAACGCCCGGTCCATTGTCCACACCCTTCCGTCTCCACAGGAACAGTCTTCCATGCCTTTCTCGCTCAGCCCTGCTGCCGTGTGGCCCATTGTCATGCTGGTCGCATCCAACGTGTTCATGACCTTCGCCTGGTACGGCCATCTCAAGCACAAGGGCAGCGCCATCTGGATCGCTATCGCGGCATCCTGGGGCATCGCCTTTTTCGAATATTGCCTAGCCGTGCCGGCCAACCGCATGGGCTCGGAAGTCTATACGACGGCGCAGCTGAAGACGATCCAGGAGGTCATCACCCTCATCGTCTTCGCCGGCTTTTCGGTGTTCTGGCTGGGTGAAAACCTGACCATCAACCATGTCATCGGTTTTGCCATGATCGCCATCGGCGCGTCGTTCATTTTTCGCGCCTGAAACCGCGACAAGGCGGGGCAGATTGCCGCGCCTCACGGTCCAGCACTTGCTCCTCGCGTGCATTCGGCGATAGTTGCAATCGTCAAGTCATGCGCGCGGGAGGAATGCCGTCATGGTGGGAGAGATAACCGACGAGCGGCATTATACGCCACTGCCGCCATTCGAAACCGGCATACGCGGCCGCTGCCCGCGTTGCGGCAAGGGACATCTGTTCAACGGGTTTCTGACGCTGCGCCCCGATTGCGAAGTCTGCGGGCTGGATTATTCGTTTGCCGATCCGGCCGATGGCCCGGCCTTTTTCGTTATCTGCTTCGGCTGCGTGCCGAGCGTGGCGCTGGCCGTGTGGATCGAGGTGGCGCTGCAGGCACCCTATTGGGTCCACCTGTTCACCTCGCTTCCCTTCATGCTGCTCACCTGCATACCGCCACTGCGGCCGCTGAAAGGCTGGCTGGTGGCCAGCCAGTATTTCTACAAGGCGCAACAGGGCGAGCTGGCACGGCGCGATGCGGCTGATGCTCCCAAATCTCCCTGATTTCCAGCTTTCGCTGGCCCGAGACGGAACAAAGCGGTCGCTCAACTCATTCGTCTCGTGCAATCAGGGAGCACATCATGTCGGATGCGGAAGTCATCGAAAACGAACACCAGCGGCGTGCACTCGCCGTCGAAGGCGCGTTGATGCTGCTGATCGACGGACTGGCCTCGCGCGGCACGATTTCCGTGGACGAGGCGGAAGACATGCTGCGGGTCATCTCCAGCAGTTCGCAAGGGTCTGCCACGCGCGCGTCGAGTTCGATCAGGGTCATGAAACAGATCCGCAAGCTGCGCCGCGGTGATGGCATGGCGACGCCGGGCGCCTGATCCGGGGGATACGGAAAGCCTTAAAAACAAAGGCTTTCGACAGTGTCCCAAAAGCGGAACCTTTTCACGCCTTAAACCGTTCGCTTCACAACAAATAAAAAGGAGACTTCATCATGAACAGCATCGTCTGGCTTGTCGGCGCCGTCGTCATCGTCATCGCCGTTCTCAATCTGGTTGGTTTTGCATAAGCCGCCAAACACCTGATTTAAAAAAGGAAAGGAAACCATCATGAACAGCATCGTTTGGCTCGTCGGAGCCGTGGTCATCGTTCTCGCCGTCCTGTCCTTCGTCGGCATTGCCTGACACCTGGAGCGGTTAGGACACGGAATCAAACAGGGCGCCGATCGGCTGGATCGGCGCCCTGTTTGCGTTCTGGGCCCAAGGATTGGTGCCGCGGATCAATCCTCGGCAACCAAAAGGGTGAAATGCTGGCCGGCCAGCGCTTCAGCAACGGAAAGCTTTTCGCCGGCCGTGATCGTGCGTCCGGAAAACAGGTCACGGTACCGGCGGTTGGCGAGATTTCCGTCGAGCGGCAGGATCGTCTCGTGCCAGCCGTCCATCACCGATGGCAGGCCGGCGGGTGAGGGGTGGTGGGCGAAGGCGCTGAGCACGAGGCGGGGCGCGATCAGCACCATCGCATCGGCATCATCGGCGCGGGCAAAGCTGACGATGTTGCGGGCGCGCTTTCCGCTGGCGTTGAGGGCGATGTATTTTCCCTTGCCGAAAAGCGCTGGCTTGTTTTGGCGCAGGCGCAGCGCGCGAGCGATGATCTGCTGTTTCAGGGCGCCGCTCAGCCAGTCCTCATCGGTGACAGGAAGATGCGTGGTGGCCGACAATTGTTCGGCCAGCGCCGCGAAATCCGGCACGCGGCGATTGTCGGGATCGACCATGCTGAGATCGAGTGTCTCGCTGCCCTGATAGATGTCCGGAATGCCGGGTGCGACCAGCTTGATCAGCGTCTGGGTGATGCCATTGACGGCGCCCGCCGACCAGAAGGGCTGCATGGTGGTGATAAAATCTGAGAGAAAGATGCGGTTGGCGAACAGGCCGCGCGCATAATCGGCGATGGCCTTTTCATAGGCCTCGTTCGGGTCTCCCCAGTTGGTGCGCAGTTTCGCCTCGCGCAATGCCTTTTCGACATAACCGAGAAAGCGCTCCTGCAATGCCTCGATACCATCGTGATCATGCAGGCCAAGTTCGGCCGGCCAGACACCGGCGAGCGCCTGATACAACAGCCATTCGATCGCCGGTTCGGGTGCTGCGCCATCGGTCAACGACTGGATATGTGCGGCGTTGAGGCCGCGCCAGCGGGTGACGGCTTCGGCAAACAGGTCCGGCGCCTCGGTCAGCGCATGCAGCCGGGCTCGTGCATCCTCGCCGCGTTTGGTATCGTGGGTGGAGCTGGCCGACAGGCCAAAAGGCTGGCTTTGCAGCCGTGCCTGCATGGCGGCATGAAAATGCTCGAGACCGTAATCGCGCGGATAAGGCTCGCTGCCGACTTCGTTCAGAACCGGATGCGGGTTGATACGGAAGAACAGCGTGTCCTCGATGGATTTCGCCGTCAGCGGCCCGGTCAGCTGCTGCAGGCGGATGCGGAATGTGGTGGCCTTTTCCGCCTCTGCGGGCGACACGTCGCCGAGGATGATCCGTTCCAGCAAGGCCAGTGCGTCGTCATTGGCGCTCTCATTGCGGCGCACGTCTTCCAGAACGTTTGACAACAGCTTCTTGTCGGCATCCGGCAGGCCGTCTGCGGTGCCATAGGTGCGATAAACGGGGAAGGCGAGCATGATCTCCCGCAGCGCCGTGCGCAAGGCGTCATCTGCGACCTGGACCGTGCCGCCGATAGAGGTGCCGAGTTCCTTTGCCAGCCGCAGCAGGGTGGACACCTCGCCGGCAAAATTGCGGTCGAACATCAGTCCCTTGGCGTCGCGGACTTCCGAGACGATGTGGGTGGGACGGCCGCGCAGGCGGTCATAGGTCTGGCCGAGCGATTTCAGGCCCGCGCCGTCGGTCGTCACATCGGTGAGTTCGGCGATGAATTCGTAACCGGTGGTGCCGGAAACCGGCCAGTCGGCGGCAAGTTCCTCGCCATAGCCGAGGATCTTTTCGATGATCAGATAGGTGTCCGGGCCGATTTTTTCGCGCAGCCGGTCGAGATAACCCTTCGGGTCGGCCAGACCGTCGACGTGGTCGATGCGCAGGCCATCGACGGTGCCGTCGCGCACGAGGTCGAGCACAAGGCGATGGGCATCCTCGAACACCGCGTCATCTTCGACGCGAAGGCCGGCAAGGCCGGTAATCTCGAAGAAACGGCGATAGCTGAGGCTGTCAGCGGCGGTGCGCCACGAGGTCAGTCGCCATGGTTGAAGATCGTGTATTTTCCGCAGGTTATCGGGATCGGCGGAGAATTTTTCGAGGACGGATGCCAGCGCCATCGTATCGGTCGGGCTGAAACTGGCCTTGCTGCCGGTGGACAGAAGAGCACGCACGCTGGCGTGGAAATCCCCCGCATTTTCCGGGGACGCCTTTGCGGCGAGGGCTGCGATCTCAGTTGCGACCGGCAGACCGATGCCGCCCAGCACGGCGGCGTAGCTCGATGGATGCAGCGGGTAGCGGCTGTCGTAATAGGCAAGCGCCAGACAGCCGGTCTGCGCATCGGCGGTGATGGACAGATGCGATATCACCGTATCGAAATCGTCGCCGAGGAAGGGCAGGGTCAGCGGAAGTGCCCAGTCCACATCGAAATGGCGGGCGTAAGTGCTGTCGGCACCCCATTCGATGATATCGCGCCACCACGGGTTTTCCAGCGAGGCGGCCATGTGGTTGGGCACGATATCGAGGATGAGGCCGAGGCCGGCCTGTTTGAGGGCGGCCGACAGGGTGTCGAAACCTTCGCGGCCACCGAGCGAGGGATCGATCTCGTTGGCATCGGTGACGTCATAACCATGGGTGGAGCCGCTGGTGGCGGTAAAGATCGGCGAGGCATAGAGGTGGCTGATGCCGAGAGTTTTCAGATACGGCACCAGCGCCGTGGCGCGCTCGAATGTCATGCCGTTGCGAAATTGCAGGCGATAGGTGGAGGTGGGCAGAGCCATTATTCCGAGCCCTCCGCGCCATCGATCGTCACCACCACGTTCCAGGGCGGCAGCAGCCCGTCATTGGCGCCGGCTCTGTTGCCGGCCTTGCCGCTGGTGGTTTCGTGGATGATCTTGCCGGCGAGTTGCGGCTGTTGTGCCGCTTCGTCCGAAAGGTTGGCGGCCATCGACAGGGTGGCATCGCCGAGCTTCCAGCTGACGGCGATGGTACCGCCTTCGACGCTCAGCACTTTGCCGGCATGGCCGCGTGCCTCGCCCAGAAGCGGCACGATCTTCTCATGCCGCAGGGTCAGCATGTCCTCGACAAAACCGGTCCAGTTGCGGCCGATGTCCTTTTCGAGTTTGTCCCAATCGAGCTTGCAGGCGTCGAATGTCTTTTTGGCGTTGGGGTCCGGGATGTCGGACGTGTCGCCTTCGCCCTCGCGGAAACCGGCATGGCCGGCAAATTCCTTGCGGCGGCCCTCGCGGACAATTTTTGCCAGATCGCCATGGAAATCCGTGAAGAAAAGGAAGGGGCGGTCTTCGCCGAATTCCTCGCCCATGAACAGAAGCGGGATATGCGGGGAGAGCAGAAGAACGGTCATGAGAGCCTTCACCTTGTCTTCGCCGGCCAAGGTCAGCAGGCGCTCGCCGAGCGCGCGATTGCCGACCTGATCGTGGTTCTGGATGAAATCGACAAAAGCCGTGGGTGGCTGGTGGGTGCTGGTATTGCCGCGTTTCTTGCCGGTGGAGGCCGCGACTTCGCCCTGATGGGCAAACCCTTCGGCCAGCACGCGGGCCAGATGTTTGTGCGGATTTTTGGCGAAATCCTTGTAATAGGCATCGGTCTCGCCGGACGCGATGACATGGATGACATTGTGGAAATCGTCGTTCCACTCGCCAGTGTGATGCGGCACCGCGCCATCCTCGCCGCGTTCGTGCAGGCTGGTGATGTTGCGATTGTCCTCGGTGGTGAGGTGGATGTGGCGGCCGGGATTTTCCGCCCGGATGGTTTCCGCCACCTCGATCAGAAAATGCTTTTCGCTGTCATCGCGGATCTGGTCGACGGCATCGAAACGCAGGCCGTCGAGGTTGAATTCCTCCAGCCAGTAAAGCGCGTTTTCGAGGAAGAAGCTGCGCACGGCAGGTTTGTCATAGGCAATCGCCGCGCCCCATGGGGTAGGCGTGTCGGGATGAAAAAATTCCGGCGCACAAGCGGGCAGGTAGTTTCCGTCCGGGCCAAAGTGATTGTAGACGACGTCGAGCAGCACCATCAGCCCATGTTGGTGGGCCGCATCGACAAAGGCCTTAAAATCCTCCGGCGGGCCATAGGCGCTGTGGGGAGCGTAAAGCAGCACGCCGTCATACCCCCAGCCTCTGGTGCCACCGAACTGGGCGACGGGCATGATTTCGACAGCCGTGATGCCGAGCTTCGCGAGATAGGGCAGGCGCTCGATGGCAGAGCGGAAGGTGCCGCCAGCGGTAAACGTGCCGATATGCAGTTCGTAGATGACGGCTTCTTCCCAGGGGCGGCCGTTCCATCCGGTCGTGTGCCAGGGGTAATCGGTCGGGTCGATGACGAGGGAAGGGCCGTGCACGTCGCCCTTCTGGGCGCGAGAAGCAGGGTCGGCGATGGCCAGGCCGTCATCGAGCACGAACTGGTATTCGGCACCCGGTTCGACGCCGGTGGCAAGGATTTCGAACCAGCCATCTTGGCTTGCGGACATCGCTGTGTCCTCGCCGTTCAGGCGTAGCTGCACCTCTTTCTGGCCCGGTGCCCAGAGGCGAAAACGCACCTCTCCGGCGGCGACATATTCGGCGCCCCATGTCTTTGGAAAGGTTCGGAATTCGCTGTCATTCTTGGCAGTGATGTCGGTTGCAGGCATCAAAATCCCCATGTGATCATGACGCCCTCAACGGGCCATCCGGCCTTCGGGTTCCCGTCGTCCCGAAGGGTTTTGCTAAAATTGCTGCCGTTACAGTTCAAGCAGCGCGTAAGGGCGTCCGGTCGGCTTTTCGATATGGGCGGCTACGTTGTAAACCGGCGCGCCACCGGGCGTCTTGCCCTCATAGGTGCCGCGATGGGCATGGCCATGTACGACGGCGGTGACCGGAAAACGGTCAATGGTTTCCGCCAGCCGTGACGAGCCGAGGAAGGGGTAGATGGCTTCCGGTTCACCGGCCACGGTTTCGGCAATCGGGGCATAATGCAGCACCACCAGCGCGCGGTGCGAACGCACCTGCCGCAGTGCATTTTCCAGCCGCATGGATTCCTCCACGCTTTCCGCCACCATGGCCTTGATCGCCGGTTCGCCGAAGGAGCCGAGCATGTGGCGGCCGAAACCGCCGGCAAACCCTTTTACCCCGGCAAAGCCGACGCCGCCGATTTCCACAGCCTGACCTTCGAGTAGATGCACGCCGGCATCCTTCAGGATTTCCTTCACCTCCTCGACCGAACCGCATTCGTAATCATGATTGCCGAGGACGCCTACGACGGGGATGGTGCAGCTGCGCAGGTCGGCGGCCAGAAGCTCCGCCTCCTTCGGTTTGCCGAGATCGGTCAGATCGCCGGCCATCACGAGAACGTCGGCCTTGCCGGAAATCTCGGCGAACAGTTCCCGGTAGGACTGGCTGCCGCTTTCCTTCACATGCAGATCGGCAACGGCGGCGACACGCAGCGGCTTATGGGCGGCTTCAGCCTCGGGCAGGTCCTGCGGCGGATTGTTGGCGCTCTGGTGGATCGTTTCGTCTGTCACAGCAGTGCTCCTTCCTGGGCTTCGTCGCGGAGGTCACCTTCGCCACCCACATCGGCAAAACCCCATTCTTTGACGTCGATCTCGAAATCGATGCGCGAGAACATCCGGCCTCGACAAATCTTCATCTGTGGGGGCGGGAGCTGGCGCTGGGCGGCAAGGCGGTCGAGCAGCTCGTCCATCAGCCATTCCGGCACCTTGTCGCGCTCGGTCGGGTAGATCCAACGGAAATTCAGGAGGTGGATCAAGAGCACCTCCCAATGCACCTCCATATGGCCGAGCAGGCGTTCCCAGTCGATCTGGTCATGGGCTTTCAGGATGACATGCACGACATCGGCGCCGTCGTAGCGGTGGCGCAGCTGCACGAAACACTTGGACCAGATCAGTTCGGTCGGGGCGATGACGCGGACATTGTGACCGTGCATCTCCATCTGGCGGGCATTGTCGAGCCACAGATCACCGATCGGCATTGTGCCGTTCGAGCCGGCAAAGATGACATCGAGAAAATGCCGGCCGCGCTTGACCTTGCCGAGCCAGCGATCGTCCTCCACTTCCACCTCAAAGCCCTTGGATTTGAAATGGGCAAGGATACGAGCGTAGTCGCCGGCCTTGCAGAAAATGTCGAGATCCTTGGTCGGCCGCGATATGCCGGTATAGGCACTGACGGCAAATGTGCCGGCGACAAGAAACGGGATGTGGCAGGCGACAAGCTCTTCGATGGCTTCCGCCGCAAAGGCTTCCGCTTCGGCGTCCGCCAAAGTTGGTGAGGCCTTGGCCTCGATGTTCATTTCGTTGCCGGCGCTTTCATCGGCTGACACGCGCGGTTCGCCGCGTGGCGGAGCGGATTTTGTCTCCGACGCCGGGGTGGTGTCGCGAATGTCTGCCAGCGCCTGATCCTGCACGGCCTTCTTTTGGGCGTTCATGCGTTTCCTCCAGAATGGTTGCGCGGGACAACCCGTCTACCCGCTTTCGGTTCCCCGAAAGCGGCGGGCAAGCTCGGGTTACTTTTCGGGATTGTCGGCATTGGCTAGCGGGCTGGGGCGACCATCGTCACCGTCCGTGCCTTCACGCTGGTCGGCATCCTCGAGGTCGGATTTGACGAGGAAGGTGTCGATCGTGCCGAGCCTTGCCGCTTCACGCAGGGCTTGCGGGTTGGTGGTGTCGAGGGTTTCCTGTTCGATCGACTGGTCGAGCTTCTTGTCCTGATCGTTGTCCATGATTTTGGCCTTTCGGGTTTCATGCGTCGACAGGACAACACGTGCGGCTGGCTGTGGTTCCAAGCCGGTCGATTTTCGGAACTTCCGGTGACATCTGCCGGTTAGGTGGAATGGCGCATGTGGCGTCGAGCAAAAGGGAGTTTCAAAAATGCCGGCAGTATCGAAAGCACAGAAGGCCGCCGGTGCGGCCCTGTCCGCCAAGCGCGGCGACACAGCCAAAAAGGATTTGAAGGGCGCTTCGAAGGAGATGGAAAAATCCATGACCGAAAAGGAGCTGCGCGACCTTGCCGCGACCAAACACAAGGGCAAGCCGGAGCATCGCCCTTCCTGATTGTCGTTTGATCCGGTAACCTCCCGTCATTCGCCATTTGACCGGAGATTTTCGATGGAGAACGCGATGCCGCCGGATGAGCTCGCCAAGACGCTGGAGATCCTGCCATTGAGGGTGGGGGTATATATTCCCGACGATCTTCTGGAGGACTGGTTTGCGCCGGGCACCGGCATGAACCCGCCAAGCGAAGCGGCGCTGAAGGCAGCGGAAGCCTATGGCCGAAAATTCGAATGCGAGTTCAAATATTATCCGGAACGGCGGGAAGCCGTGTTGTGGAAATGGGTGCCGGCGATGTGAACCGCGATTGCGATCGCCCACCCGGCCCAATCTCTGGAAGCCGGGTGGAGATCTTTTCGGATCAAGCCTTGTAGCTGTCGCGCAGGGCTTCGAATTTTGCCAGCTGTTCGCTTTTCAGCTCGCGATTTTCGTCACGGCGGACGTAGATCTTCAGCATGGCCGCGCCCTTCTTGTTCATCAACCATACGGAGCAGGAGCGGCGGCCGTGGAAAGCGCGGTCCACAAAGCTGACGCCGGCGCAGTTATCCTTCTTGATATGGCCGCCGATCGGGCTGTCGCTGTGGATGTTGAACCAGCCATGGCTCTCGGATCCCACCGGCAATGCGCCCGCAGCTTCCACCACGACATCTTCGGTCTGCACGACATAGAGAACTTCGCCCCAGGTGGTGAGCTCGGTCCAGATTGAATCGAACGCATCCTTGGGCGCGGTAACGGCGACGCCCTCCGGCAGAAGTTCGAGGATTTCGGCCGGCGTCACCCGTGCTTCGGTGGCGATCGTCTCGACCATGTCATCGGGTTTGGCGGCAAGGGCGGCAGAGGCGCGAGCGCGTCGCTCGGTGCTATTTTCGGATTGGGCGTCCATGTGAAAAGACCTCAAGCGACTTCGGCGCGGGCGCCGGTCTTGTCTTCGTGGATAATGACTTCAAAACCTTCGAAATGCGGGCCGGAGAGATATTCGACCTTGCCACGGTTGGCGCCGGCATTGGCGTGGGCCGCGCGGAACTGTTCCGACTTCGTCCAGGCGACAAAATGCTCCTGGGTCTCCCAGACGGTGTGCGAGGCATAAAGCGTATGGTCTTCTGCCTTCGGGCCTTTCAGCATGTGGAATTCGAGATAACCGGGCAAGGTGGAGAGGTGGCGCTCGCGGTTCTTCCAGATGCCCTCAAAAGTCTCTTCAAAACCGGGGACGACACGGAAGCGGTTCATGGCGATATACATTGATTATCTCCTCTAGTGATTTCGGTTTTTTGTTCAGGCACGGCCGTCGGGCCGGCTGACGATGAAGGCGGATGAGCCGAGCATGATGACGGCAACCAGTACAGCCAGCCACGGCGCCGGATGGCTGCCGAACCAGAAGCCGACATAACTGGCCGCCATCAGACAGATGGCCATGATTTTTGCGCGGCGTGATATGCCGCCATGTTCCTGCCAGTTCCTGAGCGGCGGGCCGAAGGTCGGATGGTTCAGGAGCCAGGCTTCCAACCGTGGCGATGAGCGGGTAAAACAGGCAACGGCGAGCAGCAGGAACGGTGTCGTCGGCATGACCGGCAGGAATGCCCCGATCACGCCGAGCGCGACGAAAAACCATCCGAGACAGAGAAAGACGATGCGCATTCCAAAATCCTGTTTCCAATCGGGCGCGACGATATGCGCTTGCATCAAAGGTCGCAATTCCTTTCCGCAAATCTCCACTTTTGTGAAGGGGGAGGCGGTACTGGATATTTGAGTCCTGCTCATTATATTGCGCCGCAACACTGCAACCTGAAAACTCGAGGTGTCGATGTCGAAGAAGAAAGTGCTCGTGGTCGGCGGTGCCGGCTATATCGGTTCGCACAACTGCCTGCTTCTGGCGGAAAGGGGTTATGAGCCGATCGTCTTCGACAATCTCTCCAATGGCCATTCCGAATTCGTCAAATGGGGACCGCTCGAACAGGGCGATATCCGTGACCGCGCGCGGCTGGATGAGGTGTTTGCCAAGCACAAGCCGGATGCCGTGCTGCATTTCGCGGCACTGATCGAGGTGGGGGAATCGGTGAAAAACCCGGTCGCCTTCTACGACAACAATGTCATCGGCGCGCTGACGCTGCTGTCGGCCGCCATGGATGCCGGCGTAAAAGCGTTCGTGTTCTCCTCGACCTGCGCCACCTATGGCCTGCCGGATTCGGTGCCGATGGATGAAACGCACAAACAGGCGCCGATAAACCCTTATGGCCGCACGAAATTTATCGTCGAGCAGGCGCTCAAGGATTACGGCACCTACAAGGACCTGAAGTCCGTCATGCTGCGCTATTTCAATGCGGCAGGCGCCGATTTCGAAGGCCGCATCGGCGAATGGCATACGCCGGAAACCCATGCCATTCCGCTCGCCATCGAGGCCGCACTCGGACGCCGTCAGGGCTTCAAGGTGTTTGGCGATGACTATGACACACGCGACGGCACCTGCGTGCGCGATTATATCCATGTGCTGGATCTGGCCGATGCGCATGTGCGGGCGGTGGATTATCTGCTGGCCGGTGGCGAGACTGTCGAGCTTAATCTGGGGACAGGCACCGGCACGACCGTGAAAGAGCTGCTTGGCGCGATTTCGGCTGTTTCCGGCAAGCCGTTTCCGGTGGAATATGTCGGCCGCCGCGATGGTGATTCCACCACGCTCGTCGCCAATAACGACAAGGCCAAGGCCGTGCTCGGCTGGGAACCGCAATATACGCTGGACGATATCATCCGGTCCGCCTGGGACTGGCATTCGCGCAGCAACCACATACTGACTTGAGGATTTTCATTCATGGCAAAACTGGTGCATTCGATGATCCGCGTTCTCGAAGAGGCGCGGTCGGTCGATTTTTACGAGAAGGCATTTGGCCTGACGATTGCCGAACGCGTGCCCTTTGACGGTTTCACGCTGATCTATCTTTCCAACCCGGAAACCGGTTTCGAGCTGGAACTGACCGTCAATGACGGCAAGACCGAAGCCTATGAGCTGGGCAATGGTTACGGTCATCTGGCGGTGACGGTTGCGGACATCGAGGCGGAATACCAGCGCTTCACCGATCTCGGCCTCACCGTCGGCAAGCTGGTGGAGATGCCGCGGGACGGAAAGCCGTTCGCGAAATTCTTCTTCGTCACCGATCCGGATGGCTACAAGACCGAAGTCATCCAGCGCGGCGGACGGTTTCAGTAAACAGGGAGGATCGGCCATGGCGGACACCGGCATCAGGCTCGAAGAGACGTGGAAGCTCGCGCTCGAAGAGGAATTCGGCAGTGCCTATATGGCCGATCTCAAACAGTTTCTCGTCGCTGAAAAGCAGGCGGGAAAACGTATCTTTCCAAAGGGTTCAGAGTATTTTCGCGCACTTGACCTGACCCCGCTCGACGAGGTCAAGGTGGTGATCCTCGGGCAGGATCCGTATCACGGTGCGGGGCAGGCGCATGGCCTGTGTTTTTCCGTGAAGCCGGGCGTGCGCACACCGCCGTCGCTGGTCAATATCTACAAGGAAATGCAGGCCGATCTTGATACCCCGCCTGCAAAACACGGTTTTCTCGAGCATTGGGCCGAGCAGGGTGTGCTGCTGCTCAACAGCGTGTTGACGGTGGAAGAGGGCAAGGCCGCCGCCCATCAGGGTCAGGGCTGGGAAAAGTTCACCGATGCCGTCATCCGCACCGTCAACGACGAATGCGATGGCGTGGTCTTCATCCTCTGGGGTTCCTACGCCCAGAAAAAGGCGGCCTTTGTCGATCAGGAACGGCATCTGGTGCTGAAATCGGCGCATCCGTCGCCGCTCTCGGCGCATAACGGTTTTCTCGGTTCGCGACCGTTTTCCAAGACCAACGAGTATCTGCTGTCGATCGGCAAGGATCCGGTGGACTGGCAATTGCCGGACAGCGTTTGATGGCGCTTCAGTGAACGACGGATCTTTTCCGTCGTCATTTATCGAACAATGCGTTCGAACCCGATCCTCTATCCAAATTGCGATCCATCAACCATCTTCCCTGCATCAAACGGGTTCAGACGAACCCTTCAGAGAAGGGATATTTCCATGCTCGACCAGATCAAAGGGCTTCACCACGTCACCTCGATGGCTGGCAGCGCCCGCACCAACAACCGGTTTTTCACCGACACGCTTGGCCTGCGCCGCGTCAAGAAGACCGTCAATTTCGACGCGCCCGATGTCTATCACCTCTATTACGGCGATGAGGTCGGCACGCCCGGTTCCGTCATGACCTATTTCCCGTTTCCGCATATCGCTCAGGGCCGTCAGGGCACCGGCGAAGTTGGCACGACCGTGTTTTCCGTGCCGGAAGGTTCGCTGGGCC
Source organism: Neorhizobium sp. BT27B (assembly GCF_050455485.1). Taxonomy (NCBI): domain Bacteria; kingdom Pseudomonadati; phylum Pseudomonadota; class Alphaproteobacteria; order Hyphomicrobiales; family Rhizobiaceae; genus Neorhizobium; species Neorhizobium sp. BT27B. The sequence continues at coordinate 563,511 of NZ_JBCIYT010000002.1, forward strand.
ATTGGACCGATCGTCTCACCAAGGCCGGTTCGCAAGGCTTGAAGGCTGATGAAGCATTCGGCGAAAAGCGCCTGCATTTTGCCGGCCCCGATGGCGATGGTTTTGCACTGGTGGAGGTCAAGGACGATGCCCGCGCACAGTTCACCGGCAATGGTGTCGGCGCCGACGATGCGATCCGTGGCTTCCATTCGGCCTCGCTGCGCCTTCGTGATGAAGGAGCGACGGCCGAGCTTCTGAAATTCATGGGTTACAGCCAAGTCGACAACAAGGACGGCGTGCTGCGGCTTGGCCTGCCCGGCGGCAATGGCGCCGATTTCATCGACATCGAAACCATGCCGAACATTTCCAATGCTCGTCTCGGCGCCGGTTCGGTTCACCACATCGCCTTTGCCGTTGAGAACCGCGAAAAGCAGCTCGAAGTGCGCAAGGCGCTGATGGACACCGGTTATCAGGTGACACCGGTGATCGACCGCGATTATTTCTGGGCGATCTATTTTCGCACGCCGGGTGGTGTGCTGTTCGAGATCGCTACCAATGAACCGGGCTTCGACCGCGACGAGGATACCGCCCATCTCGGCGAAGCACTGAAGCTGCCGAGCCAGCATGCGCATCTGCGCAAGACGCTGGAAGAGCATCTGGAGCCGCTGGAAGGCTGACACGCCCTTGATGGAGCCGCCGGTGATGGCTGGCGGCCCCGGCTTCCACATTGAGAGGAATTTTACGATGAGCACTGAAAATTATCTGCATCGTGTCCGCGCTGGCGCGCCGGGTGCACCGATCCTCTTCGTCTTCCACGGCACAGGCGGTGACGAGAACCAGTTTTTCGATTTCGGCAGCCGGTTGCTGCCGCAGGCGACGGTGATCTCGCCGCTTGGCGATGTTTCGGAACACGGCGCGCCCCGCTTTTTCAGACGGACGGGCGAAGGCGTTTATGACCTTGTCGATCTGGCGCGTGCGACAGCGCGGATGAGCGAGTTCGTGGCTGCCAACAAGGAGAAATATGGCGCATCCAACGTGCTTGGCCTCGGCTTTTCCAATGGCGCCAACATTCTCGCCAATGTGATGATCGAGCAGCCCGGCCTGTTTGATGCCGGGGCGCTGATGCATCCGCTGATCCCTTTCCAGCCGAAGGCGAGGGCGGGCGATGCGCAGGCGCGCGTGCTGATCACCGCCGGTGAACGCGATCCGATCTGCCCGGTGCCGCTGACCAACGGGCTTGCCGAGTATCTCCGCAGCCAAGGCGATACGGTGGAGCTTGAATGGCACCCCGGCAGCCACGAAATCCGCCCCAACGAGATCGAGGCGGTGAAGCGGTTTTTCGAGCCATATGGGGCTTGATACGTGAAAGGGCGTCATGTTTTGGCGTCCTTTTTTCATGGCACCCAAGCAATCAAAATGCCCGAAAGGGTGTTTTTACGTGGAGCTCCCAAGCTTATTCGTAAAATATGCTGCAAATCTGCAATAGTTATTCAAAATTCATTTGCTGAATTTCTTGATTTCCGGTTGCTCCGGGCGAATTCCATTTACATCGCGCTGAATTATAAATTCTAATCCCTTTGCGGGTGGTGCGGGGGCACGCATCCGGGTCTGGAGCGAAGGGGAAATTCATGCGCATGCTTGTTTCGGGTGCGATCGTCACCCTTTTGATGTCGCTACAGCCTGCAGCGGCTTCCAATCTCATCGCCAATATCAGCCTGTCCACGCAGACGATGACCGTTTCCGAAAACGGCTCCGTCCGCTACCAGTGGAAGGTGTCGACGGCGCGCAAAGGCTATGTCACGCCGCAGGGTAGCTGGTCGGCCAAATGGCTCTCAAAGAATCATCGCTCGCGCAAATACGATAATGCGCCAATGCCTTACGCGGTTTTCTTCAATGGTGATTATGCGGTGCATGCCACGTTCGAGACAAAACGGCTGGGCCGACCCGCCTCGCATGGCTGCATTCGCCTTCATCCGGAAAACGCTGCCGCCTTTTTTGCGCTGACGAGCCGTCACGGGCTCGCCAATACGCGCATCACGGTCAGCCGGTAATCAGTAGCCGCACTGGCGCAGCTGTGCTTCGTAACGCTGCGCCATGTTGGCTGATTTCTGCGCCGCGCCGCGGATCGCTGTGGTGAACTGGCCGCGTTCATACCCTTTATGGCCGGCATAATAGGCGAGATAGAGGTTGCGGCTGTCGGTGCGGGCGATGCCGTTCAGGCGGCTCGAGCGGTTATGGTACCAGCCGACAAAATGGACGGCGTCGCCAAAATTGCTGCGGCGGGCATTCCAGCGGCCGGTGTCCTTCTGGTAGGTTTTCCACGTGCCGTCGAGCGCCTGCGCATAACCGTAAGCGGAAGAAATGCGGCCCCAGGGAATGAAACCGAGCACGTATTTGCGGCGCGGCTTGGCATAGGGCTGGAAACTGGATTCGACATAGATCGTTGCCATCAGCACCGGAACCGGCACGCCGAATTCCTGCTCGACGCGCTTGGCGTCACGGGCCCAGTTGTTGAACAGGCCGTCTCTTTGGTCAAAAATGGCGCAGGCATTGTTGATCCGGCTCGGCGCACTGGCGCAGCCGGTCAGAGCCAAAAGCGCGATGAAAAACGCAATACGCATCGCAGAAACTCGGGTCATGAGAAAAGTGATGCTCCTTAAAATTTAATGAAAAGTTTACGTAATCCGGCGGCGGGTGATTTGCCTGTTGAGATCGCGGTTCTGTGAAGAGCAGGACAATGTTATTTTTCTGCGGCAAAGCGTCACCTCGCGTCAGCCCCGTGATTTGATAATAGCCAAGGTCAAGAACTGGCCGATGGGGCACAGTCGGGGAGCTAGGTATTTGTCGAAGCGCAGTTTTTCGTTTCCGGTTGCAGATGTTCGGGCGCGTGCGCTCGGGGAAATCCATTCGCGGCCCTACACGCTTTTGCCCCTGCCGCGGGTGATCTTTCAGGTCGCCTTCCTGACCGAGGAAAATTTTGCAGGCGATCAGGCAATCCTGGCCGAACTGTCGCTGGGGCAGGGCATACCGGCGCCGGCGCCCGATACCAGCCACCACACCATGACCTGGGGAAGCGGCACTCTGCGCTGGGAGCGGCACACGGAATTCTCCACCTATTTCTGGGATACGCCGGCACCCGCCACATTCGGCGCCGAAATTCCGGTCAATCCTTTTGGCGCACGGTTTGCAGCACCTGGCGCGTTCATCTCCGGCGTGCGCATCGAAATTCGCCCTTCGCATGAGGACATGACGGACGTCATCGTCGGTTTCGATCAGACCAGTCTCTGTCAGAGCGTGGTGGCGGATGGGCAGGCCACTGTCGTCACCGATTTCCGTCAGGATGGCGACGGGCTGACAAAGTTTCTCGTCCTCGATCACGGCATGACGGAAGCGGCGCGCGGCATGCTGGCCCAGCGTATTCTCGATATCGAGACCTACCGGACGCTGGCCATGATGGGCCTGCCGCTGGCGCAAAACCTGTCACCGGAAATCCGCGAAATCGAGGCGGAGTTTACCGGCATCACCCAGCGCATGAAACAGCATGCGCGCGGCGAGGCCGACAGCATGCTGGCCGAAATCACGGCGCTGGCCGCTGAACTGGAAGCAAACGCGGCGCTCAGCCTTTATCGTTTCGGTGCCAGCCGCGCCTACAACAATATCGTGCTCGACCGTGTCTCGACGCTGGGTGAAAAGGCAGTACCCGGTTCGGAAACGTTGGGAGGTTTTCTGCAGCGCCGCCTGGCGCCGGCCATGCGTACCTGCCAGTCGGTGGAGGAGCGTCAGGCCAACCTGTCACGCAAGCTGACGCGCGCCACCGCGCTTCTGCGCAGCTGGATCGATGTCGATCTGCAGAAGTTCAACACCGAAATTCTTGCCTCGATGGACAAGCGCGCGCATCTGCAATTGCGCCTGCAGCAGACCGTCGAAGGCCTGTCGGTCGCGGCGATTTCCTATTACGTCATCGGTCTTGTGGGATATCTGGCAAAATTCGCGCATAATCTCGGCGTGCATATCGCGCCGGAAACCTTGACGGGCGCGGCAGTGCCGTTCGTGGTGCTGGGCATCTGGCTGACGGTTCGGCGCATTCGCAACAAGCACAGCGACTGAGGTTTTTCGTCAGGCGCTGTCATGGGGGAGACCCGACATGCTTCGTCTGACGTCCGCCTGCATCGTGCTGATTGCCAGCGTTCCCGTTTCGGCCGCCTCGCTGCCGTCCGACGTGCAGACCTTTGTGAGCGAGCGGGAAAACTGCGATCATTTTCGCGGCGAGGAGCCTTATGATGCCGATCGCCGACGCGAGATCGAGGCAGCACTCGACCGTTATTGCCGTGGCACGGATGCCCGCCTCGACGGGCTGAAGAAAAAGTACCGAAACGCGCCCGCCGCCGTTCGCGACCTGTTGAACGGGTTCGAATACCCGATCGAATAGATCAGGCCGCCGCCGTCTCTTTCGGCTTCCAGCGTTCCGCAATGGCAATGCCGCCGAGCGCCAGCGTCAGCGCGATGATGTGGAACGCGAAAAGCTGCTCGCCGAGGATGGCCACCGACAACAGTGTTCCGAACACGGGCACGAGGTTGATGAACAGGCCGGCCCGGTTGGCGCCCAGTTCGATGACGCCGCGGATATAGAGGATCTGCGCCACCAGCGAGGCAAAGAGGCCGGTATAGAGGGTTGCGGCCCAGCCGGTAAGGTCCGGCAGCAGCAGGTTTCCGGCCTGATATTCCCACGCCATCAACGGCACGGAGGAGGCGAGAGCGGCCAATGCCGGAATGGCCATCAGCGTGCGCCAGTCCACCGGCGGGCGCCAGCGCAGTGCGATCGTATAGGCGGCGTAAGCGATGATGGCAAAAATCATCAGGCCATCGCCATAATTGACCGTCAGCGCCACCAGCGTGCTGAGATCGCCATGCGCGGCGGTCAGCGCGACGCCGACCAGTGTCAGGGAGAAGCCAAAGATCTGTGCGGCAGAGACGCGGATGCGAAACAGCACGAAATTGGCAACGAAAATGAGGAAGGGGATGGCTGCCTGCTCGATCGTGACATTGATCGCCGTCGTATAATGCACGGCGGAATAGAGCAGGGCGTTGAAGAAAGTGTAACCGACCACGCCGAGGAAGATCAGCACCGGAAGATGTTTTTTCGCGACCGGCCAATCCTTCCTGATCTGCGGCAGCGAGATGGCGAGAATCACCATCACCGCCACCATCCAGCGGAAGAAAGTGAAGGTCATCGGGCTGATATGGCCGACCGCCAGCTTGGCAACAACGGCGTTTCCACCCCAGCAAAGCGTAGCAATGATCAGAAAAAGATAGGCCCTGCCGTGCACGCGCGTCCTCCGTGAATGTCCGGCAAGTGCGCTGCCTTCCGGTCGTTTTGGCCGTGCAGTTATCGGCCCCGCGGGCGATTTGTCACGTAAAAACCACAAGCACGTTGATAAAGCGGTCGCTTTCCGCGGATCGGCACAGTATAGATGCGCCGGTTTGAGTAGGCGCAACGGCTTGCGCCGCAAGGCAGGATATCGTGAAATGACGAATGTCGTGGTAGTGGGTTCCCAGTGGGGTGACGAGGGCAAAGGCAAGATTGTCGACTGGCTTTCTGAGCGCGCGGATATTGTTGTCCGTTTCCAGGGGGGGCACAATGCCGGCCATACGCTCGTCATTGACGGCGTCAGCTACAAGCTTTCGCTGTTGCCGTCGGGTGTTGTGCGTCCGGGCAAGAAGGGCGTTATCGGCAATGGCGTCGTGGTCGATCCGCATGCGCTGATTGCTGAAATCGGCCGTCTGGAGGCGCAGGGCGTCATCGTGACCCCGGACAATCTGCGAATCGCTGAAAATGCGACGCTGATTCTGTCGCTGCACCGCGAACTCGATGGCATGCGCGAAGACGCGGCCTCCAATAGCGGCACCAAGATCGGCACCACCCGTCGCGGCATCGGCCCGGCTTATGAAGACAAGGTCGGCCGTCGCGCCATCCGCGTCATGGATCTGGCCGACACCGATGCGCTGGAAGCCAAGGTCGAGCGTATCCTCAACCATCACAACGCGCTTCGTCGCGGTTTCGGCGCTGCCGAAGTCGAGCACAAGGACATCATGGAGGAACTGACCTCCGTGGCTGACCGCATCCTGCCCTTCATGGAAAGCGTGTGGGAACTGCTCGACAAGGAGCGTCGTCAGGGTTCGCGTATTCTCTTCGAAGGTGCTCAGGGCTCGCTGCTCGACATCGACCACGGCACCTATCCGTTCGTTACCTCGTCCAACACCGTTGCCGGTCAGGCATCTGCCGGTTCGGGCATGGGTCCGGGTGCGCTGGGTTACATCCTCGGCATCACCAAGGCTTACACGACCCGCGTCGGCGAAGGTCCGTTCCCGACCGAACTGAACGATGAAATCGGCCAGTTCCTGGGTGAAAAGGGCCATGAATTCGGCACCGTCACGGGGCGCAAGCGTCGTTGCGGCTGGTTCGATGCGGCACTGGTGCGCCAGTCGGTTGCCACCAACGGCATTACCGGCATCGCGCTGACCAAGCTCGACGTGCTCGATGGTCTGGAAGAACTGAAGATCTGCGTCGGCTACATGCTCGACGGCAAGCGGATCGACCACCTGCCGGCAGCCCAGGCTGCACAGGCCCGTGTCGAGCCGATCTATGTAACGCTGGAAGGCTGGAAAGAGTCGACTGTCGGCGCCCGTTCGTGGGCCGATCTGCCGGCGCAGGCGATCAAATACGTCCGTCAGGTCGAGGAATTGATCGGCGCGCCCGTCGCCCTACTTTCCACCAGTCCGGAGCGGGACGACACCATACTTGTGACGGACCCGTTTGAGGACTAATATCCTAGTTTGACACATCTTTCACGCGGGCCTTGTCGGTCGGTGATCAAGAGAAAGTATCGATGGCTGATTTTGTAGCGGTTATTCGCCGGACCGTAGACGGTCTGGCGAACAATACTCCCGAGATGCGGCTGCGGGTGTATGACAAGGCGCGCGGTGCTGTTCAGCGGCAGCTCGAGAACATGAAGCCGCGCCCGTCGGACGACATGCTCCGCCGCCAGATGGACAAGCTGGAAGCGGCGATCACCTCCGTCGAGGCCGAGCATGCGGAAGCATTGCCGGCATCGGAGCCGGCTGACGCGCCCGTTCTGGCCCCGGCTGCATTTGCGCAGGAAACCGTCGATCCGGTTCGCGAGCCTGAGCCGGCCGCCGCGCCGATCGTGGATGATGCCGCTTCGTCCTATTCGGACAGTGCCTATCAGCATGCCGAGCGGGCAGACGATGCCTACGAGCCGCCTGTATACGAGCCTGCCGCGTATGAACCGCCGGTTTACGAGCCGGCGCCTGCTGTCGATGCCTATGCTGATGCGGATCGCTACGATGCGCCGGTCGAGGAAGACCGCGCAGAGCCCTACGCTCAACATGACGCCACGGCCGACGAGCGCCGCGACGATGTGTACGAAGCTGCGGTGCCGCCCGCCGAAATCCCACGCTGGGATGAGCCGGCAGAGCCGGTTGCCGCACCTTATCCCGACGAACCACCGTTTCGTCGCGAACCGGAATTTCCGGAAACTGTCGCTTATGCGGATGATCAGGATCGCCTGATCCCTTCCCATGCGCCGACTTTCCCGGAGCAGACTTCGATCTGGCCGGAAGATCCGGATGCGCCGCATCGCCCGCTTGACGAGGTTCACGAGCAGGATTTCGGTGGCGAGCGCGACACCCAGCATGCGACGTCACGCCTTGTGGAGCCGATGGCGGATTTCGCCGAGACGCCTGCAAAAGCCGAAGAACCAAGCTGGTTCCAGGCCGTTGAGCCTAACAACGGTCCCGATCTGTCCTCGGCTGAAGCCTGGGCCAATCCTGTCGAGCTGCCGCGCCATTCGGACGATGTTGCCCCGGCAGCATTTGGCGAGCGGACGTTTGACGACCGCCCTGCGGCGGAGAGTTTTGACGCGCATTTCGAAACGCCGGTCAACGCCGCTGCCGATGCCAGAATGCCTTCGGTATCGGAACTGCCGGAATTCGGCTCGAAGACCGATGCCGCACCGGCGCAGGCTTTCCCCGACGACAACGATCCCTTCGCGGAATATCTTCGTGGCCAACCGGATGCGGCAGCCGTTCCCGGCGTTGCTGCCATCGGTGCCGCAGGCGTTGCCGCCGCTGCGACGACCGGACAGGCAAAGCCTGCCGATCCCGATCCATGGAACGATCTCGAAGAGCTGATCGGCTACAACAAGGCGGCCGCCGCTGCTGCCGAAACGGCGCCGGCGACGCAGGACGATGAGCTTCATGATGACATGATGCCGCCGCCGGTGCGTCCGTATCGCGCCAAGCCAAAACCGAAGCGCAGCTTTGGTCCGCTCATTCTTGCCGTCCTCGGTCTCGTCATCGTTGGTGGTGGCGGTTACGTGGCGTGGTCCAACTGGGATGCGGTCGATGAGCTGATCGGAAGCGTTACCGGATCCGAGACCTCGGGCACGAACACAACGCAGCCTACGCAGCAGGCGACAACGCCGCCGCCGGCTGGCCAGACGCCGCCGGCAGGTGGCAACACGGCACCGGCGCAGACGCCTGCCAATGGTCAGGCCGCGAACGGTACGACACCGCCTGCGGCCGACGGTACCGCGGCCGGTCAGAAATTCACGCAGCGCCTGCTGTCGAACGGCACTGAAGTCGACGAAGGTGCCGGTGGTCCGCCAGCCTCGGGTGGTGGCCAGTCGGTTGCCCAGCTCAACAGCCCTCCTGGCGCACCGGCCGCAACGCCAAATGAAGCGGCACCGGTTGCAGGTGGTACGCCGGCTGCAAATGCGCCTGCCGTCAACCCGGCCGATACGGCTGCCGTCAGCGGCGAAAAGATGTTTCTTTACGAAGAGCGTCTCGGTCAGCCGGCTCCGACCGCCGTCGAAGGCAATGTTTCATGGTCGCTTCAGAACGAGCCGGGTGAAAACGGCCGCCAGGAACCGACCGTTCAGGCGCGTATCAACATTCCGGGTCGTGGTCTGACGGCGCTGGTCACGTTCAAGCGCAATACCGATGCGTCACTGCCGGCAAGTCATCTGATCGAACTTGTCTTCTCGGTCCCGCCGGACTTCGAAGGCGGCGCGATCGACAGCGTTCAGCGTATTGCCATGAAGGATACCGAGCAGGATCGTGGCACGCCGCTGGTTGCGGTTCCGGCCAAGATCACTGACGATTTTCACATGATCGCGCTCAACGACTTCCCGGATGCACGCGCGACCAATCTGGAACTGCTGCGTTCGAAGAACTGGCTCGACATTCCGCTGGCCTATCGCAACGGCCGCCGCGCACTGTTGACCCTGCAGAAGGGGCCAGAGGGTATTCGTGCCTTCAACACGGCCATTCGCGAATGGTCGAGCGCCACGCCTTCGACGGGCCAGTGAGCGACACAGTCAAAAAACAACTGGACCAATCCGGCCGCAATGCTGCGGCCGGAAATGGCGCGCCGCCTGAACGCGGTTTCAACGCGCTTGTGCCGGAACTCGATGTGTCCGACATCGCTGCCAGCCTGCATTTCTGGTGTGATCTTCTCGGCTTCCATGTGGTTTATGATCGCCCGGCAGCCGGTTTTGCCTTCCTTGAAAGGGAGACCGCACAGGTCATGATCTGCCAGGTGAATGGCGAGTGGGTGACCGGTCCGCTGGAGCGTCCCTTCGGGCGTGGCATCAATCTTGAGATGAAGGTATCCGACGTTTCCGTCATCGCTGCTGCGCTGGAGGCCGCCGATTGGCCGCTGTTCCGTCCAGTGAAGGAAAGCTGGTACCGCGCTGGTTCTGAAGAACGCGGCGCGCGCGAGTTTCTGGTGCAGGACCCGGATGGATATCTCCTGCGCTTCTCGCAGTCGATCGGCATCCGTCCCGTCGCGATCTGATCGCTTGGATTAAATTTTCACACGCAAACTTGCCGCAGTGACAGCGGCTTTGCGAAATGGCATGGAACAACCATGCGTTTCGTCAGAAAAATCATCGCGGACAGAATGAGCGGCGGGGTTCTTGCCCTGCTGCTTTCGTTCATGATGATGCTGGACGGCGCGATCGGCGCGCATGCGCTGGGCGCGATGGCGGCGGCCGAGCAGGTGGCTGCGGCGCAGATCATCTGTTCCACCGATACGTCAGGCCATGATGTTCATGGCGTCGAACCTTCCCATCACAAGCAGGGCGGCAAGGCCGAGCATCCCGAATGCTGTTCCGCCGCCTGCCAGTTCGCCGCGCAAGTGGCGGCAGCCGATCTTCCGGCCGTGCCTGCGCCGCACTGGCCGCCGCTGCGCAATGACAATGTCACCGCACGTTTCACGCCGCATGTCACTCTGCAGCTGGCGGGCCTTTTCAAGGACGCGCGCGGACCACCTCACTTCTTCATTTGATGACTGCTGCTGCCGGACAATGAACCGGCCTGTCTTTTCTTATGGAGGCTTGAATGCCCTGTTCCTTGCTGGCGGAGCCCGTGCGCCCGCCTAAACTACACGTGTCGTTTGCTCAAACTTCGGGAGTGCTGCCATGACCTCGGCTCCCGTCAACGCTTCCGTGTCATCGAATAGCGCAGCTCTCCGCGCCTTTCTCACCCGATTGCATTTCTACGTCGGCCTGTTCGTCGGGCCGTTTCTGCTTGTCGCAGCGATCACCGGCACGCTTTATGTGCTGACCCCGCAGATCGAGGCCGTGATGTATCGCGACCAGTTGGTGGCGCGCACTGACGGCCCGGCACGACCCTTGTCCGAGCAGATCGCGGCGGCGCGTGCTTCGATCGGCGAGGGACCGAGACTTTTTGCCGTGCGGCCATCGACGGAGCCGGGACTTACGACGCGGGTGATGTTCACGCAGGCGGGTCTCGGCGAATCTGAGACACGCACCGTGTTCATCGATCCGGCCTCTCTGGCGGATCAGGGTGAATTGATCACCTATGGCACCAGCGGTATCCTGCCATTCCGCATTACGCTTGATTATCTGCATCGCAATCTGCTGCTCGGCGATATCGGCCGCCATTACAGCGAGCTTGCCGCCTCCTGGCTTTGGGTATCGATCCTCGGCGGCGTGCTTTTGTGGTATTGGCAGCGTGGCGTGAAGAGATCGGCTTCGGCCAAGGTCAGCACGCACCAGCGCTCACGCCGGCTGCATGTGGTGATCGGGCTGTGGACGGCGATCGGTTTCCTCTTCTTGTCCGCCACTGGCCTGACATGGTCGCGCTGGGCGGGTGGCAATATCGATGTCTTCCGCAACACCGTCGGCTGGATCACGCCGGCGATCACCACCTCCCTCAACCCGGCGGCCGAAGCGCCGGTTCTGGGCGAACATGCCGCGCATGGCATGGGGGCTGCTGTCGAAACGGCGGCCGCGGCGTCGGAAAAGGACATGGTCGCCCGTTTTGATCCCGTCGTGGCGTCCGCCCGTGCTGTCGGCATCGATTCACCGATGATCGAGATCCGTCCGCCGCGCACCGAGGGGCAGGCGTTTCGCGTCAGCGAATATGATCGCAGCTGGCCCACCCAGGTGGATACGATTGCGGTTGACCCGAACACATTTGCCGTTACCAGCCGCGCCGATTTCGAAAGCTTTCCCATCGTCGCCAAGCTGATCCGCTGGGGCATCGATGCGCATATGGGCGTGTTGTTCGGTATCGCCAATCAGGTGCTGATGGCCGTCTTCGGCATCGCCCTGACGGCGATGATCATCTACGGTTATCGCATGTGGTGGACGCGCCGTCCGGCACCGGGCGGTTCGGTGCGCACGCTGATGCGCAGCTTCTCCTATCTGTCGCCGGTCGCCAAAGTGGTTTCGTTTGCGGTCGCGATTGCCTTCGGCGTGGCGCTGCCCGTGATGGGCGTCAGCCTGCTGGTGTTTCTGCTGATCGACTTTTTCCGTGCGGCACTGGGCGAAATGATGGCGGCAGAACAGCGCAATATGCCGCCCGGCAGGCGGTAGTCTACAAACAAAAGAACCCGCGGCATCGACCGCGGGTTCTTCGTTCGTCGTAGCTGCTTTTATCAATCAGGCGCGCGGACCAGGATCTTGATCTGGCTTTTTTCGGCCACCAGCGTGTCAAAGCCCTGCGTGACGATGTCGTCCAGCTCAATGCGCTTGGTCACCAGTTTGTCGGCGGAAAAATAGCCCTGCACCATCAGGTTCATGACGGCCGGGAAGACGTCGCGGTAGGCGATCGTGCCCTTGAGGCTTTTTTCCTTGAGCACGACCGTATTGGGCTGGAAGGCGGCTTCCTTTTCCCAGATTGAGACGATCAGCGTCTCGCCCTCGTAACGGGTCGCATCGATGCATTGCTGCAGCACGGCGGGCACGCCGGTCACCTCGAAGGCGACATCGACGCCGCCGGGAGTCAGTTCGCGGATGCGGGCGGCGGCATTTTCCTTGGACGGATCGATGATGCTGGTGGCGCCCAGTTCCAGCGCCTTGGCACCACGCTGTGGCGACAGTTCGACCACATGGATGGCGGATGCCCCTGCGACCTTCAGCGCCTCGACGACAAGCAGGCCGATCGGGCCGGCACCGAATACGGCGGCGGTGCCGCCGGCTTTCAGGCTGGACAGGCGCACGGCATGCAGGGCAACCGCAGCCGGTTCGACCAGCGCGCCCTGTTCGAAGGAGAGGCCCTCCGGCATCTTGTGGACCCAGCGTTCGCCAACCGTGGTGTAGGCCGCGAAACCACCGCCACCACCGGACAGGCCGTGAAATCCAAGATCGTCGCAGAGATTGTATTTGCCATGCAGGCAGGCGTCGCACTTGCCGCAGGACAGGATCGGCTCGACCACAACGCGATCACCGGCCTTGACGCGGGTGACGCCTTCACCGACGTCGAAAACCTCACCGGAAAATTCGTGGCCCATGACGATCGGTGCGATGTCGTGGCTGACCGGATGCGGCGTCTTGACGGGAACGAAGATCGGGCCGGCGACATATTCGTGCAGGTCGCTGCCACAGATGCCGGCCCATTTCACCTTGATCTTCACTTGTCCGGCCCCGGGCTTGGGTTCGGTGACTTCCTCGACGCGAATGTCCTTGGCCTTGTACCAGCGCGCTGCCTTCATCACTCAGTCTCCTCATTATCTGCGCATGTATGTAGGGAGATTAGTACCGGAGGAGGAATGCGAACTTGATGCAGGTCAGTTTGGCGCCTTGCAATCATCTCTCGGACTGTCGCAATGCTGAGACAGAATGGGCATGAAAAAAGCCGCGGACCAAACGGCCGCGGCTCGTGATATCTGGGTGTTTCGAGGTGCTTACGCGTCAACGACGCGCAGCGCCTGTGCCTGTGCAAAGGCTTCCTTGCGGACGGCTTCCTGCACCTTTTCGAATGCGCGAACCTCGATCTGGCGGACGCGTTCGCGGGAAATGTCGAATTCGCTCGACAGTTCTTCCAGCGTGACCGGGTCCTCGGCCAGACGGCGGGCTTCGAAGATGCGGCGTTCGCGTTCGTTCAGCACGCCCATCGCCTTTGAGAGCATGCGGCGGCGGGTATCGAGTTCGTCCTGCTCGACCAGAACCTGTTCCTGGGTCTCGCTGTCGTCCACCAGCCAATCCTGCCACTGGCCGGATTCGCCTTCGGTGGCGCGGATCGGGGCGTTGAGCGATGCGTCGCCGGACAGGCGGCGGTTCATCGAAACGACTTCTTCCTCGGACACTTTCAGCGTGGTGGCGATTTCCTTGACCTGATCGGGGCGCAGATCACCGTCCTCGACGGCCTGCAGCTTGCCCTTGAGGCGGCGCAGATTGAAGAACAGGCGCTTCTGGTTGGCGGTCGTGCCCATCTTTACCAGCGACCACGAGCGCAGGATATATTCCTGGATCGAGGCCTTGATCCACCACATGGCATAGGTGGCCAGACGGAAACCGCGTTCCGGGTCGAATTTTTTCACGGCCTGCATGAGGCCGACATTGCCTTCGGACACGACTTCGCCGATCGGCAGGCCGTAGCCGCGATAACCCATGGCGATCTTGGCGACGAGACGCAGGTGACTGGTTACCAGCCTATGGGCGGCATCGCGGTCACCATGCTCGGCGTAACGCTTCGCGAGCATGTATTCCTGCTGCGGCTCCAGCATCGGGAACTTGCGGATCTCGTCGAGATAACGGTTAAGACCGCCTTCACCGGCGGTAATGGATGGCAGATTGTTGCGGGCCATAAAGCACCCCCTTCTGATCGTTTCTCCGGCTCCCTCGGGCTGACGCCATCGTATATGGACGTCATCAAAACCCTTGCAGGCAAGCCGCTTCGGTGTGGGTCATGTCATCAACCCCACTCCGACCCGGATACCAGATAAGTACGGCTGAACGGTGATTCAATGCTTCACGGTGACGTTACATCATTACAAATTCGTAAGCTTGCAACGCGCGTAAAATCGAAAAATCCGCTTGCCGGCTCGGCTGTTCCTCGGGACCGTTTCTATCGCATTTCCTCGCCGATTGCTCGGGTGATGTTAAGGGATTGCGGTGACGGACTGTTTCTAAAACGCAAACCAGGCGGCCATGTTCCATCGCCTTAAAACGGATCGGCCGGACAATGAGCCCGGCCGTAAATGATGTCATCGCGTGTCGCGACACCTCAGGCCCGTAGTGCTTCGATCAGTTCGGCCATGTCATCGGGGATCGGCGCTTCGAACTCCATCACCTCGCCGGTGCGGGGATGTTCGAAGGCGAGCAGGAAGGCGTGCAGGGCTTGGCGCGGAAAACGGCTGACCACATCCCGTGCCTCGTCCGGCAGCGTGTTCACCTTGGTCTTGAAGCCGCCGGCATAATCCTGATCGCCGATCAGCGGGGTGCCGACATGCGCCATGTGCACGCGGATCTGGTGCGTGCGGCCGGTTTCGAGCCGGCATTCGATGAGCGCCGCAAGCGACGTGGCATCGGGCTTTTCGTGAAAGCGCTCTCTCACTTCATAATGCGTGACGGCGTGGCGGGCGTCGTCGCTGTTTTCCTTCTTCACCGCACGTTTGGTGCGGTCGCCATTGGCGCGGCCGAGCGGTGCGTCGATCGTGCCCTTCAAGCCGTTGGGACGGCCCCAGACGACGGCCATATAGGCGCGCTCCAGCGGGCCGGTGCGGCCGTGATCGGCAAACTGGTCGGAAAGGTGGCGATGGGCGGCATCGTTCTTAGCGGCGATCATGACGCCCGACGTGTCCTTGTCCAGCCGGTGGACGATGCCGGGGCGTTTTACGCCGCCGATGCCCGACAGGCTGTCGCCGCAATGGTAGATTAGCGCATTGACCAGCGTGCCGGTCCAGTTGCCGGCGCCGGGATGGACGACGAGACCTGCCGGCTTGGCGATGACGATGACGTCTTCGTCTTCGTAAAGCACTTCCAGCGGGATGTTTTCGCCCTTGGGCTCCGGATCTTCCGGTTCGGGCAGGACGATCTCGATCGTGTCGCCCGGAGAAACCTTTTTCTTCGGCTCGGTGCAGGGTTTGCCATTCAGGCTGACGGCGCCCTGTTCGATCAGCGCCTTGAGGCGATTGCGCGAAAATTCGCCGCCGAGTTCGGTTGCCAGCCATGCATCGATGCGGCCTTCTGCATCGTCTGAGGCGGTCAGGACTTTCCTTGGCTGCTCGCCTTGGTTAAAGGGGTCGTTCATTCATTCATCCGATGTTGAAAAATCTGACGCAAGGACCGTTCCATGACCAAAGCCGAAATCGAGGACCAGAGCCCAGAAGAGCCGCTCGATCCGGCAATGGAGAACATCCGTCGCAAGATGATCAAGCTGCAGCTGGTGTCCGGCGGCATCTTGTTGGTCTGCTTTATGGCTGTCCTCGCCGCCATTGTCTACAAGATCACGCGTCCGGCTCCCCAGACGGCTGCAACCACCCAGACATCCGGTGGCCTTTCTGTGCCCGCCGACCAGCCGCTCTCGGCCACCGCCAACCTGCCGGCCGGCTTTGTCGTGCAGTCGGTTTCCTATTCGGGCAACCAGATCCTGTTCTTCGGCACACTGAACGGCACGTCCAAGGCGCTGATCTTCGATCTGTCCGTCGGCCGCATCATCGCCGACGTCACGGTCGGCAGCCACTGATGCGCGTCGAGGGGAACGGGCTTACCCGGATCGAGGATCCGGCCGATCCCCGCATCGCGGAATTCCGCGATATCAAGGAACGCGACCTTGCCGGGCGGCAGGGTCGCTTCATCATCGAAGGCACGGTGGTTCTGCGCATGACGGCTGCCGCGCATGGAGCCGGATCGTTCGAGATCGAAAAGATCCTGCTTCTGGAAAACCGCGTCGAGGGCGTGCGCGATATTCTGGCCGACGTGCCGGAGGATATACCTGTCTATGTGGCGAGCGGCGCGGTGCTCGATGCCATTGCCGGTTTTCACCTGCATCGCGGCATTCTGGCGCTCGGCCGTCGTGTGGCTGAACCGGATCTCGATGGCCTGATCGACAGCCTGCCGGACAAGGCGCTGGTGGTGGCCGCCTGCGGCATTTCCAATCACGACAATATCGGCGGCATGTTCCGCAACGCCGCTGCCTTTGGTGCCGATGCCGTGCTGCTCGACGAGACCTGCTGCGATCCGCTCTATCGCAAGGCGCTGCGTGTATCGGTCGGCTCGGTGCTGTCGGTACCTTATGCGCGCGGCGGTACCATCCTGTCGCTGCTGGAACGGCTGACGGCGCGTGGATTGTCGATCTGGGCGCTGTCGCCCTCCGGCACATTCGATCTGCGTGATATCCCGGCCGAGAGGCAAGGCATAACATTGGTGACGGGAACCGAGGGCGAGGGGCTTCCCGATGCGGTGATGAAGCGCTTCAGCACGGCGCGTATCTCGCAGCGGCCCGGCCTCGACAGCCTCAATGCCGGCATGGCGACGGGCATCGCGCTTTACGAAATCGCCCGCATTCAACAGAAAATCTGATTTTTACGCGTCTTGCGTCTGTTCTGAAATCGCTTCGCGGGCGCGGTCGGCAAGGCTGATGCGGCCATTGTCCGATTGCTCAGACGATGCTTCCAGCAGCTTGTGAACCGGCGAGGACGGCCCTTCCGTCGCGGCCGTCAGGGCCACCATGCTGGCGGCAATCGAGGCCATTTCGGCGCGGATGGCGTCGTCGCCAGCCTTGCCGCGCGGTTTCATCAGGCGTTCGCCAAGGGCGGTGCCGCGATTGCGGATATCCTGTGTCATGGCCGACAGGTCGGCGGTGTTGTCTGCCACGTCAGCCACAAGGGGGGAGGCCTTCTCTTCTGTTTCTGTGTCTTCCTGCTTGTTCTTGGGTGCGGGCAGGGCGATGCCCGCGGCTTTCAAAGCGCGGTTGGCGGCGCGGGTTTCCGAATTGGCGGTCTTCACCTTGTCGCGAAGGCGGGTGATTTCCTGATCACGGCGCTCCAGCGCGTTTTCCTTGTCGTTGCGCTCGGTCACTTCGCGGGCAAGCTTGTCTTCCAGCCTGAGCGCCCGGTGCTCTTCCTGCGTCAGGCGGGTCTCTGCTTCCTTGGCGCGGGTGGTGAGCAGTTTCACGTCATGACGCATCGCGTCACGTTCCTCGCGCAGCGCCGAGACGCGGAATTTCAGGTTCTCGACTTCGGTGTCACGGGTGGACAGATCGATGGTGAGATTGTCGAGATCGGCGCCGAGTTTCATGACGCGCTTGTGCAGGCTTTCGATTTCCAGATCCTTGGCGGCGCCGGCATCCTCGACCGTTTGAAGTGCTGCGCGCAATTGCTGGATATAGACGTCCTCGCGGCGCAGGCGCGACCGCAGATCGGACGCCTCGGTGTTCATGTCGTCGATCTGCATGTGCAGTTCGTGGTTTTCCGACTGAAGGCGGGTGGCATCGGCGGTGATGCCATCGTGGCGCAGCTGCAGGGCAACGGCGTTGTCGCGTGCCTTGATCAGGTCCTGTTTGGTGCGGGCATTCTCGGCAGCGTAGACCGCGCGCGCCATGTCACGCTGGGCGCGCACTTCCTGCGGGCTGATCGGCATGGTCGCCTGAATGCGGTTTTCCGTGTAGCGCACGATCCGCCGATGGATGGCAGGCGCCAGAATCATGGCGAAAAGAACGGCAGTCAGAAAGCCGAGGCCGAACAACAGGGCAAATTGGATCACGTGAGGGCCATCCCGCAGTCTGAAATATCGAGCCTATTGCAGTCTTCTTGCCTAACATCAGCTAAGCATGAGGCGCGCGAGGCGGCAAGCGCATCGCACGCCGAAAAGGCGAAAGTTGGATGACAGGGATCAGAAGGGATTCCAGGTGGGGTTTGGTGTCAGCTTCAGATAGCCGACATTGACGCCAAGACGGGCACCAAGACCGGTGCGGATCGGCACCAGCACCACATTCTGGTTCTTCAGTACGGTCATGCCGACGCCGGCGATGACGAAGGCCGAACCGCTGACGCCGCCGTAACGGGCATAAAGCGCCTGGATGGACGGAAGATCATAGACCAGCATCATCGCGCGCGTGCCCTGGCCACCGTAATCGATACCCAGCGACGGGCCCTGCCAGTAGACTTCATGCTGGCCGGCATTCTTGGTATAAAGCTGGCCTTCGCCATAGGTGAGGCCGGCAATGAAGGCGCCGGAGCCTTCCTGGCCGAGAATATAGCCATTCGGCAGGCCATATTGCTGGAAGGCGCGTTCGACGACCTTGGCCAGGCCGCCACTGGCGGAGCCAAAGAAGCCGTGGCCGGCGTCGACGATTTCCTGCGCCGTGTACTGTTCGCTGCCCTGCTGGGCTGCGGCGACGGTGGGGAGGGCAAGAGGCATTGCAAGAACAGGGGCAAGCAGGCTCTGAAAACCCAGGCGGGCGATGGCGTAAAATTTGCTCGGGCGCATCGTTCTTTCCGTGGTTCGCATCGATTCAAGTCGCATATAGCGGTCTAACCATCTTGAGGCGATGGTGTTAACAATCGGTTTACCAAAAATGGTGTTCTTAAGGCGCAACGCTGACGTCATTTTCGCGCAACGTTGGCGTGCTCAGGTTCTCGCCATTCGTGGCCGACATTGCAGCGCCATGCGCCAATTCTATGGCGCAGGAAAGACGCTGTAACATTTTAAACAACAGGAACTCCCGATGCCGAAGAACCCCAATCTCACCTTGAGCGGTGCCGACCTCGCATCGCTCCTGTGCAGCCGCGTCTGCCACGATGTGATTTCACCCGTCGGCGCCATCAATAATGGTTTGGAGCTGCTGGACGAGGGCGGAACCGACGAGGAAGCGCTGGACCTGATCCGTACCTCGGCCATCAATGCCTCGGTTCGCCTCAAGTTCGCCCGTCTTGCCTTCGGTGCCTCCGGCTCGGTCGGTGCATCGATCGATACCGGTGAAGCCGAAAAGGCTGCCAAGGAATTTGCCGCTGCGGAAAAGAAGGTCGAAGTGACCTGGAGCGGTCCGCGCGCCATCATCCCGAAGAACCGCGTCAAGCTGCTGCTCAACCTGTTCATGGTCGCCTATAGCTCGATCCCGCGCGGCGGCAGCCTCGATATCATGCTCGAAGACCCGGATGGCGATGCCAAATTCACCATCACATCGAAGGGCCGCATGTTGCGCGTGCCGCCGAAATTCATCGAGATCTGCTCCGGCAGCATCGAAGAGGCGATCGATGCCCATTCGGTTCAGCCCTATTACACGGTGCTGCTGGCGGAAGAGGCCAATATGGATCTCAAGCACGTCGTCTTCGAAGACAAGATTGCGTTTATCGCAGAAACTGCAATCGTGTGATTTATATCGCCGAACGGTAACCATTCATTAGCTGAGCTCCCCTTAGGATCAGGTCCCGGCGCTTTCATCGAAGGCCGGATCCATTGGGGAGTCCACCATGCAGCGTCTGATGATTGCCGACAGTTCCGATATCGTCCGGACCGTTGCGAAGCGTATCCTCAGCGAACTCAACTTCATGGTTTCGGAATCGGCAAGTGCCGGTGAGGCTTTGCAGCGCTGCAAGGCTGAACTTCCCGTCGTGCTGATCGTCGATGCGGGCCTGGAAGGTGCGCTGGAACTGATCGCCGGTGTGCGTGCGATTCCGAATGGTGACAAGGTGCGCATCTATTACTGCGTGATCGAAGCCGATCTGCGCAAGATGATGCAGGGCAAGCGCGCCGGTGCCGACGATTTCCTGCTGAAGCCGTTCGACCGCAAGATCCTCTCGTCGGTCTTTGCCAATCTGTCGATCGCCGCCTGATTTCCGAATAAACGCACAAAGCCGGGACGTTTTTACGTGCCCGGCCTTTTGTCTGGCCGATCATCCTTGCCGTATCCCATTGCCTGAACGTGCAAAGGCCCGCGCGATGACGATCGCGCGGGCCTTGCGGAAGGGGAATTCCGATATTTCTATCAGGCCGTTTCGGCGTATTCCGCGCCATCCGGTTCGCGCAGCACATAGCCACGGCCCCAGACGGTTTCGATGTAGTTGGCGCCATCGGCCGCATTTGCCAGCTTCTTGCGCAGCTTGCAGATGAAAACGTCGATGATCTTCAGTTCCGGCTCGTCCATGCCACCGTAAAGATGGTTCAGGAACATTTCCTTGGTGAGCGTGGTACCCTTGCGGAGCGAAAGCAGCTCCAGCATCTGGTATTCCTTGCCCGTCAGGTGAACGCGCTGACCACCGACTTCAACGGTCTTGGCGTCCAGGTTAACGATCAGTTCACCGGTGATGATGATCGACTGGGCGTGGCCCTTGGAACGACGAACGATGGCGTGAATACGAGCAACCAGTTCGTCCTTGTGGAACGGCTTGGTCATGTAATCGTCAGCGCCGAAACCAAGGCCTCGTACCTTGTCTTCGATGCCAGCCATGCCCGACAGGATCAGGATCGGGGTCTTAACCTTCGAGAGGCGCAGCGTCCGCAGCACTTCGTAACCGGACATGTCCGGCAGGTTAAGATCCAGAAGGATGATGTCGTAATCATAGAGTTTGCCGAGATCGACGCCCTCTTCACCGAGATCGGTGGTGTAAACGTTAAAACTTTCGGACTTCAGCATAAGCTCGATGCTCTGAGCCGTTGCGCTGTCGTCTTCGATCAATAGAACCCGCATGTTTTTCCCCTTTACCGCCGCGAAAGGTTTGCAACCCCCTAACGCGCACCGGATCCAGTCGTTGCCTGATTTGGAGGCTGCCACCAAATGGTTAACAAACTCTGACTCGTGTTGGCAAGGTACAGGAATTTGTTAAACAAAATTGGTACTGGCCTGATTTCAATTGAGAATCCGTCACCGCCAAAACGTGAATCATAACGCGAGGAAATTGCGCTAAGTGATTCATACGACTCGTCATTGTCGTTAGTCGAATAATCGACCATGGCATTTACTGACCCTTAAGCGATCGGCCTTATCATTAACGATGCCCGTAAACGAAAGGTTACCGCGACGAAAAATTCATTAACGTCGTGGAAATTTTTTTGGTCCTATGTGTAACAACTCGGACACAGGCTCGATTGTTAATTTGGCCGGGGTCTCGCTATCCACGGGAGTATTGCGTATGAAATCGCGTGACAGTCTGGTTCGCCTGAAAGAATTTCAGGTGAATGACAAGCGCCGACAGCTGCAGCAGTTGCAGATGATGATGGCGGAATTCGAAAGAATGGCGAAAGAGCTGGAACACCAGATCACGCTTGAAGAAAAGAAGTCCGGAATTTCCGATCCTAACCACTTTGCCTATCCGACCTTTGCAAAGGCGGCACGGCAGCGGGCGGATAATCTCCAGGTTTCGATCCGCGAGCTGAAAAGCCAGCAGGATTCCGCAGAGCTGGTGCTTGAAGAAGCACAGGCCGAGCTTTCCAAGGCAACGGCGTTGGAAGAACGCGACGTCGGCAACCAGCGCGCTCGCGCATAAAAAAGTTTCCGGCCGCCTATCGCCGGATCCATATCGCCAACGTGGCCAGGCAGATCATTCTGCCGGGCCCGTTGTCGTTTTTGTCGGGTGTTTTGTCACCACATCATGCGCTACATACGGTCACCACGTGGCTGGAGCGATTGATGCATCTGTCGAAATTTTTATGGATACTTGTTGCTGCTGTTTTTCTGATGCTCGGCCTTTTTCTGCCGATCATGCGCTTCGACAGTTTTTATTTTTTCAGCAAGACGCCGTCACTGGTCGGCGTCGTTTCCTCGCTCTGGACGAGCGGCGATATTTTGCTGGCCTTGCTGGTCGGCGGATTTTCCATCCTGTTTCCGATCCTCAAACTCGCGGCGCTTTTTTTGGGCGCGATACGCGGGGAGGGCCAATCGACGCGCAGCCGCTTCCGGCGGGTGATGCCGTACCTGTCGAAATGGTCGATGATGGATGTGATGCTGGTGGCGATCGTGGTGTTCGCGGCAAAAACCAGTGGTCTCGCGACCGCGATTGCCCAACCGGGCCTCTGGTTTTACGCGGGCTCGACACTGATTTCCGGCGTGATCCTGCCGCTGGTCGATCGCGATGCGCTCAGAAGGCGGCGCCTTAAAAAGCAGAACCCCTCGCGGCCCTGAGGTCGAGAGGGGTTAAAGCAGGCCGAATTCGGCAACACAGACGTCAGTGACGATACTGCTGGATACGGGTTGTTCTCAGGCCGGCAAGGCCATGATCATTGATCGATGCCTGCCAGGATAGGAATTCTTCTACTGTGAGCGTGTAACGCTCACAGGCTTCTTCCAAGCTCAACAGGCCACCGCGGACTGCAGCAACCACTTCAGCCTTGCGACGAATGACCCAGCGGCGCGTATCGGCCGGGGGCAAGTCAGCAATCGTCAATGGGCTGCCATCGGGTCCGATGACATATTTAACTCGGGGTCGTATCATTTCGGTCATTGGACTCTCTACACTACACAAGACCACGTGAGAGAGCCTAGAGCGGCAGTTTTAACATTTACCTAAGCGGTTCACGGGATTTTGTCCCTGCTGTGGAAAAGTTGAGCCAATAACGGAAAAAGTCAGAAAAAAAGCGCCCTGGAGGGAGCGCTTTTTATTTGCCGGGAATTAGAAGACGGACAGTTTCGTCAGAAACCCTTGCCGCCACGCAGTTCGGACACAACGGTTCCCACCATGATGCGGATATCGAACCAGACGGAAAACTTGTCGATATAATGCAGGTCGCAGGCAATGCGGGCACGTGCCTTGCCGGGACGATCAGTCGGACCACGCAGGCCGCGCATCTGGGCGAGACCGGTCATGCCGGGCTTGACCATGTGGCGACGGTGATAATCCGGCACCAGATCCTCGTAAGGAATACCGGCGGCCAGCATGCCGATAGCATGGCAACGCGGGCCGACCAGCGACATGTCGCCCTTCAGCACGTTCAGAAGCTGCGGCAGTTCATCGATATTGGTCTTGCGCAGGATGGCGCCGAGCTTGGTGATGCGCGGATCGTTCTTGATGGTCTGGGCCACACCGGTCGCGTCACCGAGGTCGGTGCGCATCGAGCGGAACTTGTAGACCCTGATCTTGCTGCAATCCTTGCCCCAGCGGGTCTGCCGGAAAAGCACCGGCCCCTTGCTGTCGAGCTTGATCAGAACAGCAACCGCCAATAGCAGAGGTGCCAGGGCGATAAGGGCCATCAGCGAGACGGAAATATCCACCGCACGTTTGGCGGTGAGGTGTCCCCGTTTCAGTCGGGGCTTGGAGAATGCAACGGCGCGACTGTTGCTTTTCGCAACCGCGAAGGACTCGCGACTCCGGACGGTGGCATAGGCTGCGCTTTTGTGGAGATCGGATATGCTCACGACGTTCCCCGCGTTATCTATGTTTTCAATCGTTTGTCTAGATCCTGATATAACACATACTCAGGACTGCTCAACCCGCTTGATTAGGGATCAATTAAGGCTGTCATGAATTCATTGAGATATTTTTGCATTGCAGCAATTTCATGACAGCCTTGATTCAAATTTTAGGCGATGATCCGTATCTCTATGTTTCTTCTGGGTTGTGCGTGTTCATACCACTTTGAAGTGTCGATGCGTTCAAACCATGGCAGTCGGATCACAGCATGGCGACAGTCAATTGTGTCAAGGTGGGAGCGAAATAGATCTGTGCCGTTCCGGTATGCCGCAAGGACAGCTCATCGCCTGCAGCCAGAAAAGCGACCTGCGTGTGGGACAGGCCCAGAGGCGCGGCTGCCGGAGCCCACAGGCCAAACATAAGGTTTGAGCCGTTGATCATGAGACTGGTCACATGGCCGGAAGAACTCGTGGCAGTGACAAGCAACGAAATCAGATAAAGACCGGCTGCCGGAACCTTGAGGGCCTGGCCGATGCTGCCAATTTGCGACCCGAGCACCACGCCGCCCTGTACCTGGTCCAGTCCGGTAAAACCGCTGTCAATCGTATCCGTCTGATTCACGGCGCCATCGTTCCTGTAGGCGCGGCCAGCCGGCCTTTGAGGCAGGTTGATGACACCACTCTGGTCAATTTTGAGCGCCGTATGCCAGTCTGCGCCATTGCTGACCTTGATCGAAAAATCATTGTCGCCGGCAAGACCAATTTCGGCATGGCCCGTCCAGTTCGATTGGAACAGCAGCGTTGCCGTGTCGGTGAGGGCGGATTTATTGATCTTTGCCTGATGCCCGTGGCCGACATGGGTGAACAGGCTGGCTTCGGAGGCAACCGCCAGACGATTATAGCTGTCTGCGCTGGTATTGATGCCAAGCATGTCGGGGGTCGCATTGCCGGTATCGACAGTGCTCCACACCGAGCCATCGAAAATTTTCAGCTTCTGCTCGGGGGTGAACCATGCGAGCCAGCCCTGTTTCGGGCGGAAGAAGGACCATGCGCCATCCTGCCTGGCAGCGATATGGCCGTCATAGCCGGCCCAGTCGCCGCCGGCATCTGCCGCCACGATAAAACGTGCGCCTTCGGCCGGGGCTGCCGGCGGGGCGGTCAGCTCGGCTTCGACGGCGAGATGAACGATCGCATCGAGGGCCAGCAGTGCCTCGTTATGGGTGACGTGTTTCTGCGCCTGCGACGGCAGGATGAAAGGCATCGAGATATTGGTCGTGCGGTCTGCCATGTGTCGTCTCCTTTGACGAGGTTGAACAGACGGGATTTTAAGTCCTGCGCGGAATGCGTGGATGAACTCGGAGTCAAGCGATTGAAAAGATTGAATCGGGTGTCGAAAACGTCCACGCCTGTCTGGCAGCGTGAAAAACGTGCCTTTCTTCCGCCGGCCGTGAAAAATGGTCGCAAACAGAATGTTGTGAGCGGGTTTGCGCTTGTTCTCGGACGCGCTTATGCGCATGTTGGCCGCGTTTAAAACAGGACCTTCGCATGCGTTATTCCGCCCTTTCCATTCTCAGACAGGCGCTGTCGGGCAATCGCGGCTGGAAACCGGTCTGGCGAGAACCGCAGCCGAAACCGCATTACGATGTGATCATCGTCGGCGGCGGCGGGCATGGTCTGGCGACGGCCTATTATCTGGCCAAGGAATTCGGCATCAAGAATATCGCGGTGCTGGAAAAGGGCTATATCGGTTCCGGCAATGTCGGCCGCAACACCACGATCGTGCGCTCCAACTATCTGCTTGAGGGCAATATTCCCTTCTACGAATTCTCGCTGAAACTGTGGGAAGGGCTGGAGAAGGATCTCAACTACAATGCCATGGTCAGCCAGCGCGGCGTGATGATGCTGGCGCATTCCGACGGCCAGCGCGACGCCTTTGCGCGGCGCGGCAATGCCATGCGCATGCATGGGGTCGATGCCGAGCTGCTGGATCGCGAAGACCTGCAGAAGATGATGCCTTACCTTAATTACGATCACGCCCGTTTCCCGATCAAGGCCGGTCTTTTGCAAAAGCGCGGCGGCACGGCGCGTCATGATGCGGTGGCCTGGGGATATGCGCGTGGTGCCGACAGCCACGGCGTCGATATCATCCAGCATTGCGAGGTGACCGCCATCCGCCGCGACGAAAACGGCAAGGTCACAGGCGTCGAGACGTCAAAAGGGTTTATCGGCTGCAACAAGCTGGCGCTGGCGACGGCCGGCCATTCCTCCGAGACGGCGCGCATGGCCGATCTGCGCCTGCCGATCGAGACACATGTGCTGCAGGCCTTTGTCTCGGAAGGCATCAAGCCGGTGATCGACAATGTCATCGTTTATGGCGGCGGCCACTTCTATATCTCGCAATCCGACAAGGGCGGTTTGGTTTTCGGCGCCGACATCGATTATTACTCGTCCTATGCGCAGCGCGGCAATCTCGCCATCGTCGAATCCACCATGGAGGAGGGGGTGTCGCTGATCCCCGGCCTTTCGCGGCTCAGGGTTCTGCGCAGCTGGGGCGGCGTCATGGACATGTCGATGGACGGTTCGCCGATCATCGACCGCACGCCGATCGACAACCTCTATCTCAACGCCGGCTGGTGTTACGGCGGCTTCAAGGCGACGCCGGCCTCCGGTTTCTGTTTTGCGCACCTGATCGCCAGAAACGAACCGCATCATGTGGCGCGCGCGCTGCGGCTGGACCGTTTCGAGCGCGGTTATGCGGTGGACGAGGCGGGCAAGGGTCCGCAACCGAACATTCATTGAGCTGGCGCCCAACCGGCCCCGAACTGGCATGAACCGAGTATTTTTCAGATGGCAAGCCTGATCACCTGCCCGCATTGCGGACGACGACCCAAGGAAGAGTTTTCCATCCGCGGCGATGCCGTGCCGGAACGGCCGGCGCCTGCCGCCTCGGAGGAGGCTTGGCATGCTTATGTCTATCTGCGCGACAATCCGCGTGGAAACATTCGCGAATATTGGCATCATGTGGCCGGTTGCCGCCGCTGGCTGGTGGTCGAGCGTGATAACCTGACCCACGCGGTTTTTGCCGTGACCGATGCACGCGAAGCAGCCAAGGGAGGTACGGCATGACCTCGTCGCGTATCGCCAATGTCGGGCTGGTCGATCACAGCCGCGTCGTGAAATTTTCGTTCGATAGCCGAAGCTACAAGGGTTTCGAGGGCGATACGCTCGCCTCGGCGCTTTTGGCCAATGACCAGATGCTGATGGGCCGCAGCTTCAAATATCATCGCCCGCGCGGGCCGGTGACGGCGGGAGCGTCGGAACCGAATGCGCTGGTGACGATCGGAAAGGATGCGCGCACCGAACCGAACACACGCGCGACCGTTGCCGAGCTTTACAGCGGCATGGTGGCGAAGAGCCAGAATGCCTGGCCTTCGCTGAAATTCGATATCGGTTCGATCAACGGTGCACTGTCGCCGATGCTGGGCGCCGGTTTCTACTACAAGACCTTCATGTGGCCGGCTGCCTTCTGGGAAAAGCTCTATGAGCCGGTCATTCGCCGCGCCGCCGGTCTTGGCAAGGCGGTGATGGAAGCCGACCCGGATCGATATGAAAAAAGCTGGGCGCATTGCGATCTGCTGGTGGTCGGTTCCGGCCCGGCCGGGCTGATGGCGGCGCTGACGGCCGCTCGCGCCGGTTTGCGGGTCATCCTTGCCGAGCAGGATTTTCGTCTGGGCGGTTCGCTTCTGTCCGAAACCGCAGTGATCGGCGGTGTTTCGGCACCCGATTTCGTCTCGGCGACGCTGGCCGAACTCGCAGCCATGCCGAATGTGACACTGATGCCGCGCACCACCGTGTTCGGATGGTATGACGACATGGTGTTTGGCGCTGTCGAAAAGGTGCAGAAACATGTGGCCGTGCCGAGCGCCGACAAGCCTGTGGAACGGCTGTGGCGTATCGCGGCCGGTCGCGCCATTCTTGCATCCGGCGCGGAAGAACGGCCGCTGGTGTTCGGCGGCAATGACCGTCCCGGCATCATGACGGCGGATGCAACGCGCACCTATCTCAACCGTTATGGCGTTGCCACCGGTCGCAAGGTTGCCGTGTTCACCAATGGCGGTTCCGGTTATCGCACCGCCGCCGATTTGTCCGCACGCGGCGTCAATATCGCTGCCATCATTGATTCACGCGCGGAATCTGCGGATTATGCGCCTTATGGCGTGCGGGTTATCCGCAGCGGCTCGATTGTCGATACCAAGGGCGGCAAGCGCCTCTCCGGCATCATGACCAACCGCTTTGGTTATGACGAGATGATCGACTGCGATGCGCTGGCCATGTCCGGCGGCTGGTCGCCGATCGTGCATCTGATGTGCCAGCGCGGCGCCAGGCCGGTGTGGTCGCAGGAGGCGCAGGCGTTTCTGGCCCCGGATGTCGGGCCGCTGTTCATCGCTGCCGGTTCGGCTGCGGGACACGCTACCATGTCCGAATGCCTGCGCGATGGCGCCACCAAGGCGCATGCGGCAGTGGAAGCCGTCGGCCGTCTGGTCGGGCATGTGAATACGCCGGAGGTGGAGGGCGAATACGATCCGTCCTTTGCGCCGCTCTGGTATGTGCCGGGTGCGCGCTCGAAAGCCTTTGTCGATTTCCAGAACGATGTGCATGTCGATGATCTGGCGCTGGCGACCCGCGAAGGGTTTGGCCATGTCGAACATGCCAAGCGTTACACCACCAACGGCATGGCGACCGATCAGGGCAAGCTCGGCAATGTCAATGCCGTGGCGCTTCTGGCCGGCATGCGTGGCGTGTCTCCGGCCGAAGTCGGCACCACCACCTATCGTCCGTTCTACACGCCGGTTTCCTTCGGCGCACTGGCCGGCACTGCGCGGGCCGAACAGTCGCGGCCGATCCGCACTTCGCCGCTGCATGGCTGGGCCAAGAAGAACGGCGCGACCTTCCTCGAAAGCGGGTTTTGGTATCGCTCCGCCTATTTCGTTGAGGGCGAGGAAAAGACCTGGCGCGAAAGCGTCGATCGCGAAGTGCTCAACGTGCGCCAGAATGCCGGCCTCTGCGATGTCTCGACGCTCGGCAAGATCGAGATTTTTGGTAGCGACGCCGCCGAATTCCTGAACCGCGTTTACTCGAATGCATTCCTGAAACTGCCGGTCGGCAAGGCGCGGTATGGCCTGATGCTGCGTGAGGACGGCATGGTCTTCGATGACGGCACCACCAGCCGACTGTCGGAAAACCACTATGTGATGACCACCACGACGGCTTACGCGGCCGAAGTGATGGCGCATCTGGAATTTGCCTCGCAAACCTTCTGGCCGGATCTCGACGTGCGTTTCGTCTCGACCTCGGACCAATGGGCGCAGATGTCGCTCGCCGGGCCAAAGTCGCGAACCATCCTGCAAAAGCTGGTCGAGGAGGATCTTTCCGACGCGGCTTTCCCGTTCCTCGCTGCACGAGAAGTGCGGTTGAAGGGTGGGCTTTCTGCGCGGCTGTTCCGTATCTCGTTTTCTGGCGAGCTGGCCTATGAGCTGGCCGTGTCCGCCGGTTATGGCGAAGCGGTCGCCGATGCGATCATGGAGGCCGGGCGCGAAGAGGGGATCTGCGCCTATGGCGTTGAGGCGCTCGACGTGCTGCGCATCGAAAAGGGCCATGTCACCCATTCCGAACTCGATGGCCGCACCACGGCCGATGATGTCGGCCTTGGCAAGATGATGTCGGCGGCCAAGCCCGACTTCATCGGCAAGCGCCTCTCCACCCGTTATGGCCTGACAGCCGCAGATCGGCTGCAGATGGTCGGCCTGAAGCCGGTCGAACTCGACAAGCCGCTCAAGGCAGGCGCTGCACTGCTGCGCGAAGGTGTCGAGCCGTCGATGACGGCGGGGCAGGGGTTTGTCTCTTCGGCCTGCTTCTCGCCGCATATCGGCCAGTGGATCGGGCTTGCCATGCTGAAATCCGGCCGCGAGCGCATCGGTGAAAAGATCCTCGTCTGGGATGCGGTGCGCAGTACCGAGTTTCTGGCGGAAGTCTGCTCGCCTGTTTTCGTTGATCCCGATAACCTGAACCTGCACGCCTGAGGTCATGCCGATGTCGATTTCCTTCACACACCGGCACATCCTCGAGGACCGCATGGGCGGTTACGAGCCGAGCCCGAATGCCAACCACCTGACGGTCGTTCGCCGCCCGGTGATCTTTTCCACGCTCGCGCATGCCGGCCATGAAGCCGCGGTGGCCGAAGCGCTGTCGCTGGTCGAGGATGTCGTCGTCCGGTCGGTCAGCCCGTCGGATTGGCTGGTCGTATCGCAAAGTGCCAGCGCTGCAACGATTTCGGCATCTCTGGCCACCATTCCGGGCCTCTCCTTTGCCGAGCAGAGCGATGGACAGGTGCTGATGGCGCTATCCGGCCCGGACGTGCGCACCATCCTTGCCAAATGTGTTGCGGTGGATCTGCATGCGGACATGTTTGCCGAGGGGCAGTCGGCGCCGATGATGATCTGCCGCGTTGCCGGCAATCTGGCCCGCACCGGTGCCGATGCATTCGAGATCATCGTGCCGCGCTCCCATGCGGCCTATGTCTTCGACGAATTGCGCGACGCCGGTCGTGAGTTTGCGATGACGCGCGGGTTTGGAGATTAAAGAGATGACAGCAGCCGGCCGTCGCAGGATCCGATGGGGCCGGGTGATGCCTGTGCTTGTCCTGTTGCTGATCGGTGCCGCTTATGCCGGATGGCGGGTGTTTTTGACGCGCTCCGTCACGATCCGGCTGGAACCTGCGGGGTATGAGCTGACCTACACCATGGCCTGGGATACCAGCATGAGGGAAAGGGTGACTCTATCCAAGGTTGGCAGCCCCTTTCAGGGTGCTTCCAGCGAATGGATAGAACTTTGGAAAAGACCGTATGATTCCGGCCTGTCTGTCTATCGAAATCAGGATGGATCACGATATTATCTGGGCACCGTCTACAAGCTTTTGATTTTCGAGCCGGCTTCGGGAAGCCTTTCGTCCCATTGCAATCCGGATGCTGCTCCAGCCCGGACCGATCTGGGTGCGCAACTGGAATTTTACAATTCGCATGAGGTACGCGAGTCCTTAGATCCCGGTGGCCGCGATCTTTTCGAATACATCGAGGAAGATCAGGTGTCGGGTGCTGTGCCCGACGATCCGCCAGAATCTCGTTATTTTACTGGGCTCCAGTATCTCGGGCGCTTTGGCCTCGTGCGGCCGCCTAAGTCTTGGCCTGGGTCTGGGGCAGGGCGTGGTGACGAAATTCGCTTCGTTCCGGCCGGGCATGCTCCCGAACCCCAGGGTAGTCTGGTCAGCCGCTGTGGTTGAAAGCGGGCGAAGCGATGCCCCATGTTTTGATGACCGACTAATTCACTCTAGGATTGCGGGATTCCTCCGGTTTTATCCACCAGAGGTCGGTCATATCCAGCTATTTCCGCACAGAATTTGTGACGTGTGTGCCGCATTTTTAGCATTGGTGAGCGTATTTGCGCCATCCTGGGCAAAAGCCCACTAATTTTTTTCTGCCTCTTTCTTTTGCACTTCACATTTCTATCGAAACGGGTAGGAATCAAAAAAATTGAAGATCCCATAAGGGACACTGACACAAAAGATGCGGCCGCCCAAAGATCGCATCCAGGGGAAACTACATGGAATATTTTATCCAGCAGCTCGCAAACGGGCTGACTCTCGGATCGATCTATGGCCTCGTGGCAATTGGTTACACGATGGTCTACGGCATTATCGGCATGATCAACTTCGCCCATGGCGACATCTTCATGCTCGGCGGTTTTGCTGCCCTGATCGTCTTTCTCATCCTCACCACGTTCTTCGCCGGTATTCCGGTGGCGCTGGCGCTTCTGGTCATGCTGATCGTCGCCATGCTGATGACGGGTTTGTGGAACTGGACGATCGAGCGCATCGCCTATCGCCCGCTGCGCGGCTCGTTCCGCCTGGCGCCGCTGATTACCGCGATCGGCATGTCGATCGTGCTGTCCAACTTCATCCAGGTGACGCAGGGCCCGCGCAACAAGCCGATCCCGCCTCTGGTCACCGAGGTCTATCATATCGGTAATATCACCATTTCGCTGAAGCAGATCCTGATCGTGGTGATCACCTCGATCCTGCTGTTCGCCTTCTGGTACATCGTCAACAAGACGCCGCTGGGTCGTGCCCAGCGCGCCACCGAACAGGACCGCAAGATGGCGGCTCTCCTGGGCGTTGATGTCGACAAGACGATCTCGATCACCTTCATCATGGGTGCAGCACTCGCCGCCGTCGCCGGTTCGATGTACCTGATGTATTATGGTGTCGCCTCGTTCAACGACGGCTTCATTCCGGGTGTGAAGGCCTTCACGGCAGCCGTTCTCGGCGGCATCGGTTCGCTGCCTGGCGCTGTTCTCGGCGGTCTGCTGATCGGCCTCATCGAAAGCCTGTGGTCAGCCTATTTCTCGATCGCTTACAAGGATGTCGCAACCTTCGCCATCCTCGCCATCGTGCTGATCTTCAAGCCCACCGGCATTCTTGGCCGGCCGGAAGTGGAGAAAGTGTAACATGGCCATCGCATCGGAAAACAACGTCCAGCCGGACGTCATGGCCAAGGCCATCAAGGAAGCCGTGTTCGCAGGCGTCGTCGCCTTCTGCATGTTCCTGCTCTTCGTCGGCATCGAAACTTATCAGGACATCAACAACCAGCTGGTCTGGCGCACGCGCTGGGGTCTTCTGGCGGTGTTCGTCGCGGTTGCCGTTGTCGGCCGTTTCGTGACGGTCGCCTTCATCAAGCCGCATCTGGACAAGCGCAAGCTTGCCAAGGCGAAAACCGGCGTTCTGGACATCTCGGAAGAAAAAAGCTTCTTCCACAAGCATTTCCTCAAGATCGCGCTGGTCTTCCTGCTTTGCTATCCCTTTCTGGCGATGATGATCTTTGGTCGTCAGGGCTCGCTGAAATATGTCGACAACTTTGGCATCCAGATCCTCATCTACGTGATGCTTGCCTGGGGTCTCAATATCGTCGTCGGTCTCGCCGGCCTGCTCGATCTGGGTTACGTCGCCTTCTATGCGGTTGGCGCCTATTCCTACGCGCTGCTGTCGTCCTATTTCGGCTTCTCCTTCTGGCTTCTCCTGCCGATGGCCGGCATTCTCGCCGCTCTCTGGGGTGTCATTCTCGGCTTCCCCGTCTTGAGATTGCGAGGGGACTATCTTGCGATCGTGACGCTGGCCTTCGGTGAAATCATCCGGCTTGTGCTGATCAACTGGACGGATGTCACCCGCGGTACCTTCGGTATCTCCGGCATCGCCAAGGCTTCGTTCTTCGGCATCTGGTCCTTCGACGTGGGTGCAGCGAACAATTTCAACAAGGCCTGGGGGCTTCCGTCTTCCTCTGTCTATTACAAGATGTTCCTGTTCTACATCATCCTGGCGCTGTGCATGCTGACGGCCTATGTCACCATTCGCCTGCGTCGCATGCCGATCGGTCGCGCCTGGGAAGCCCTGCGCGAAGACGAAATCGCCTGCCGTTCGCTCGGCATCAACACCGTCGCCACCAAGCTGACGGCGTTTGCCACCGGCGCCATGTTCGGCGGTTTCGCCGGATCGTTCTTTGCTGCCCGTCAGGGTTTCGTATCTCCGGAAAGCTTTGTCTTCCTGGAATCGGCAGTCATCCTTGCCATCGTCGTTCTCGGCGGCATGGGTTCGCTGACCGGCATCGCCATTGCGGCGGTGGTCATGGTCGGCGGTACCGAGCTGTTGCGCGAAATGGAATTCCTGAAGCACGTGTTCGGACCTGACTTTACGCCCGAACTCTACCGCATGCTGCTCTTCGGTCTGGCGATGATCATCGTCATGTTGTTCAAGCCGCGTGGCTTCGTCGGCACCCGTGAACCGACGGCCTTCCTGAAGGAGAGAAAGGCTGTCTCCGGCAGCTTCACCAAGGAAGGCCACGGCTGATGGCGACGGGTACAACGACAATGGCAAAAGACACGATCCTCAAGGTCGAACACCTGTCGATGAAGTTCGGTGGCCTGATGGCGATCAACGACTTCTCGTTCGAAGCCAAGCGCGGCGAAATCACCGCGCTGATCGGCCCGAACGGCGCCGGCAAGACCACGGTGTTCAACTGCATCACGGGCTTCTACAAGCCGACCATGGGCATGCTCACGCTCAACCGCTCGAACGGCAAGGAGTTCCTTCTGGAACGCCTGCGCGATTTCGAGATCAACAAGGTGGCGGGCGTCTCCCGTACCTTCCAGAACATCCGGCTGTTTTCGGGCCTCACCGTTCTGGAAAACCTTCTGGTCGCGCAGCACAATGTGCTGATGAAGGCCTCGGGTTTCACGATCCTCGGCCTGCTGGGGCTTCCGACCTACAAGAACGCCGCCAAGGCGGCGATCGAAAAGGCCGAATACTGGCTGGAAAAGGCCGATCTGACCGATCGTGCCGATGATCCGGCGGGTGACCTTTCCTATGGCGCGCAGCGCCGTCTGGAAATCGCCCGCGCCATGTGCACCGGGCCGGAACTGCTCTGCCTGGACGAACCGGCCGCCGGCCTCAACCCGAAGGAATCGCTGACGCTCAACGCGCTTTTGCGTGGCATCCGCGACGAGGGCACGTCACTGCTCCTGATCGAGCACGACATGTCCGTCGTCATGGAGATTTCCGACCACGTCGTGGTGCTGGAATATGGCCAGAAGATTTCCGACGGCACGCCCGATCACGTGAAAAACGACCCGAAGGTGATTGCAGCCTATCTCGGCGTCGAGGATGACGAAGTTGAAGAAATCGAGGAAAAGCTCGACAAGGGCATTATCGAAGAGGGGACCGTCTGATGACCGGTGAACCGCTTCTCAAAGTCCAGGCCGTCGAGACCTATTACGGCAATATCCGTGCTCTCTCGGGCGTCGATGTCGATGTCCACAAGGGCGAGATCGTCAGCCTGATCGGCGCCAATGGCGCCGGCAAGTCGACGCTGATGATGACCATCTGCGGTTCTCCGCAGGCCCGCACCGGACAGGTCATCTTCGACGGCGAGGATATCACAAGGCTGCCGACGCACCTGATCGCGCGCAAGCGCATCGCCCAATCGCCGGAAGGCCGTCGCATCTTTCCGCGCATGACGGTTTACGAAAACCTGCAGATGGGTGCCGGGCTCGACAACCTGAAATATTTCAACGAGGACGTGGAGAAGATCTTTACCCTCTTCCCCCGCCTCAAGGAACGCCAGAGCCAGCGCGGCGGTACGCTGTCGGGCGGCGAGCAGCAGATGCTGTCGATCGGCCGCGCGCTGATGGCGCGTCCGAAGCTGCTTTTGCTGGACGAACCGTCGCTCGGTCTCGCACCCTTGATCGTCAAGGGCATTTTCGAGGCGATCAAGAAGCTCAACAAGGAAGAGGGGCTCACCGTCTTCCTCGTCGAGCAGAACGCCTTCGCGGCGCTGAAACTGTCGGATCGCGGTTATGTCATGGTCAACGGCAAGGTTACGATGAGCGGCACCGGCAAGGAGCTGCTGATCAATCCGGAAGTCCGTGCGGCCTATCTCGAAGGAGGCCGGCATTGAGCGCGACCATTCTCACCCTCATCACGGGGAGCAACTGACATGCAGGGTCTGTTTTTCGAAGACGACACGACGGTTCGCTATTTTCTGCGCGGCATCGTGCTGCTGCTCGGTTTCTGGACCGCATGGCGGGCCGGCAAGGCGGCGGCGGAAGGCTGGAACGGTTATCGCGAAGTCGTGATCTATGCGGTGCTTTTGACCTGCGCCATGCAGTTCCTGCATTATGCGCTGTTTCAGGGGCCGTTCATCGACGCCTTCTATTTTATCCTTGATCTTGTTCTTCTTCTGGTTTTCGCGCTGGCCGGTTTCCGTATCCGTCGCACCAAACAGATGGTCCAGAACTATTACTGGCTTTACGAGCCGACCTCCGCGTTTTCGTGGAAGAACAAAGATTGACAGCCGGTCTAATCTGAATTCAGATCGGTTTGAACAAGAACAATAACACACCTCAAGGTGGAACAGCTTTCCGGCGTGGCGATGGTGGGTGTCGCGCTGGATCCCAAAAAAACCGCTCACCTCTTAAATAACTGGGAGTTATTCAATGAAGAAGTCTCTTCTTTCCGCTGTTGCGTTGACGGCCATGGTTGCCTTCGGCGGCAACGCCTGGGCTGACATCGTCATCGGCGTCGGCGGTCCTCTGACCGGCCCGAACGCCGCATTCGGTGCACAGCTCCAGAAGGGCGCCGAACAGGCCATCGCAGACATCAACGCTGCCGGCGGCATCAACGGCGAAAAGCTGACGATCGCGCTCGGCGACGACGTCTCCGACGCCAAGCAGGGCGTTTCCGTTGCCAACAAGTTCGTTGCTGACGGCGTCAAGTACGTGGTCGGTCACTTCAACTCGGGCGTTTCGATCCCGGCTTCGGAAGTTTACGCCGAAAACGGCATTCTCGAAATCACCCCGGCTGCAACCAACCCGGTCTTCACCGAGCGCAAGCTGTGGAACACCTTCCGCACCTGCGGCCGTGACGACCAGCAGGGCGGCGTTGCCGGCAAGTATCTTGCTGAAAAGTTCGCTGACGCCAAGATCGCCATCATCGACGACAAGACACCTTACGGCCAGGGTCTCGCTGAAGAGACCAAGAAGGCCTATAACGCGCTCGGCAAGAAGGAAGTCGTTCGCGAAGGCGTCAACACCGGCGACAAGGATTTCTCCGCCCTCATCGCAAAGATGAAGGAAGCCGGCGTTTCGATCATCTACTGGGGTGGTCTTCACACCGAAGCCGGCCTGATCATCCGTCAGGCAAAGGACCAGGGCCTCAAGGCAACGCTCGTGTCTGGTGACGGTATCGTCTCCAACGAGCTTGCTTCGATCGCCGGCGATGCCGTCGAAGGCACGCTCAACACCTTTGGCCCGGACCCGACGCTGAAGCCTGAGAACAAGGCACTGGTTGAAAAGTTCAAGGCCGCCGGCTTCAACCCGGAAGCCTACACGCTTTACTCCTATGCCGCCGTTCAGATCATTGCCGAAGGCATCAAGTCTGCCGGTAGCGCCGATGACGCTGAAGCCGTTGCCAAGAAGCTGCACGAAGGCACGTACAAGACCGTTCTGGGCGACATCGCCTTCGACGAAAAGGGCGACCCGAAGCTTCCGGGCTACGTCATGTACGAATGGAAGAAGGGCCCGGACGGCAAGTTCAGCTACTTCCAGCAGGGCAGCTGAGCCGGCAAGGCTTGAGCCTCAACGTATTCAGGGAGCCCGGCGCGAGCCGGGCTCTTTGCGTTTTGGGATGTGTTTTTGGGCGGCGGAATGAGACGGTGCGGCGTACTCCTTCTGATCTCCCCCCCTTGAGGGGGAGATGTCACCGTGAGGTGACAGAGGGGGGGTGGCAACGGTGCGGCATACGGTTTGCAAACGGCATTTGCGCCAGAAACACCCCCCTCTGTCCTGCCGGACATCTCCCCCTCAAGGGGGGAGATCGGCTGAACGGCATCCTCTGTATTCCATCGCCATTGTCCGATTCGACGCGATTTCCCCGTCAGGCTTCCCCATCCCGCCGCCTTATCAGATCACGCTCCGACGCCGTCACCTCGTCTACTGACGCACGCTCGTCGTCGATTTCTACCTTCGCCGCACCCGCGCCGTCTCGCCAGACTTTTTGCACGGCATCGATGGCTTCGCGCGCCGTCTCGGCCTCGATGCTGGGGCGATTGCCGTCGAGGGGCTTGATCTTGAATGACATGGTTCGGCCTCCGGGTTAGGAGGCACAACAGGACGGGCGACGCTTCCGTTCCAAATTGTTTTGGGCCGGGACATCACATCTCGTGCAGCACATGCGCGGCCTTCACCGCCGCCGATGCCCGGTTCTCGACGCCGAGTTTGACGTAAATCTGCTCCAGATGCTTGTTCACCGTGCGTGCCGAAAGCCCCAGAATATCGGCGATATCGCGGTTGGCCTTGCCCTTGGCGATCCAGAGCAGCACTTCGGATTCGCGCTGGGTCAGCGGAAAATGCTGACGCAGGATGGCATCGTCGGAGCGTTCGCGGGCGGCTGTCAGCCGGAACAGGAATTCGTCGGCTCCAATCGCGCCGAGGAAGGAAAATTGCAGGCTGGCGGCCTCGGCCGCATTGGCTGCCGGTGCGGGCAGCGAAAAGCTGGCATCGCGGGAAAAGCCCGGCTTGCCGCGTTCCGCCATCCAGGCGGCGAGGCGGGCGGCGACGATTTCCAACCCTTCGTCGCTGCCGGTGGCGGCATTGATCAGACGGGTTGCCTGCGGTGTGGACCAGTGCACGGCACCGGAGCCGCGGGCTGCCAGCAGATGTCGGCCGGCGGCATCGAGTGCGACGCGGGCGCTCTGGGCGGAGCGGGCATTGGACAGATGAACGCGGATGCGGGCGCGCAGCTCGTCGATATTGATCGGTTTGGTGAGGTAATCGACGCCGCCGCTGTCGAGTGCGTTGACGACATGTTCGGTCTCTGTAAGGCCGGTCATGAAGATCACCGGCACCTGCGCCACCGCGCCATGCGCCTTCAGCCTCCGGCAGGTTTCGAAACCGTCCATGTTCGGCATGACCGCATCCATCAGCACCAGATCGGGTGTGATGCGCTCGACGATGGAGAGGGCAGCCTGTCCCGATGTGGCGATCAGCACCGAAAAACCGGACTGTTCCAGCGCGTCGGTGAGGAAGCCGAGCGCCTCGGGGCTGTCATCGACCAGAAGCACGATATCGCGGGGCGTCGTCGTGTCAGGCATTGTCAGCTTTTTCCTCGTTGAAACGGTTCAGGAAGGCCATGTAACCGGCGATGTCGAAGGCCTGTACGTAAACACCGGCCTGTTCCGCGAAGGGGCGATTTTCTTCCGCCTTGGCCAGATCGGCAAGTTTTGCCTCGATGCCACGGACATAACCGATCTCGCCCAGTTGGAGAAGGTCCTGAAGATGGGTCGAGCCGGGGCTTTGGACGGTTGCCGGTCTGGGTGCCGGTTCCGGTGGCTGATCCTCCTCATAGGTCCATTTTAGCCCGAGATGGACGGCGAGCTTGTCGGCCAGACGGCGCACGTTGACCGGTTTGGCGATCGCGTCGTTATGGCCATCTGTGCCGTCGGGCGTGCCGGCGCCATCACCGATATTGGCCGACAGCATGACGATCGGCGCGGTCTGCCCCTGTTCGCGCAGTTTTGCGACGAGTTGCCAGCCGCTCATGCCCGGCATGGAGATATCGACAAGGAAAAGGTCGGGTTTGACGCCTTCGATCAGCGTCAGGCATTCCGGCCCGCTTGCCGCCGTCAGCACGACAAAATCCATCGGCGTCAGCACTTCGCGCATCAGTTCGCGATGATCCTGATTGTCATCGACCACGACGATGGTGCGGCGCGGGCCGGTATAAGAGGTGATCTTCTTTTCCAAGGCCGGTGCGGTGCTGGGGCGATGCACGGCCGACAGCATCAGCCGCACCTTGAAGGTCGAACCTTCATCCTTGGCGCTGGCAACAGTGATCTCGCCACCCATTGTGTTGGTCAAAAGTTGCGTGATGGTGAGGCCGAGACCGAGACCCGGCATCGGACGAATGCTTTCGGCCTCGCCGCGCTGAAAGGGTTCGTAGATGCGGCCGAGATCCTTTTCGGCGATGCCGCGTCCGGTATCGGCGATGGAGAATGTCGCGACCTGGCTGCGATAGGCAATGTCGAAGCGCACCGTGCCGTGGTCGGTGAATTTTATGGCGTTGGACAGAAGGTTGACGAGGATCTGGCGCAGGCGTTTTTCGTCAGTGCGCACATATTGCGGCAGGGTTTTGGCGCGGTCGTGTTCGAAGGTCAGGCCCTTGGCCTGCGCCTGCATGGAAAACATCTCGACGATCTGGTCGAGAAAATCCTGGATGTTGATCTCGTTGGAATAGACCTGCAGGCGGCCCGCCTCGATCTTGGAAATATCCAGCAGTCCGTCGATCAGGCCCGAGAGATGATCGGCGGAGCGCTTGATCACCTTGATGGCGGATTGCCGTGGGGCAGGGATGGTGTCGTCTCGCTCCAAAATCTGGGCGTAACCGAGCACGGCGTTCAGGGGTGTGCGCAATTCATGCGACAGGCCGACCACATACCGGCTCTTGGCGCGGTTGGCGGCCTCGGCGGTTTCCTTGGCTTCCTGCAAGGCGGCGTCGGTTTTCTTGTGGGCGGAGATTTCTTTCAGCAGCAGTGTGTTCTGGCGCGAGGATTCTTCTTCCGCCACCACCCGGCTGTCATGGGCAAGCACATAAAACCACGAGACGATGCCGGCCATGATGGCAAAGACGAAAAACACGATCGAGATCGTGCCATAGATGATTTCGGCATTGGCGGGTGCTGCCTCGCCGGCCTGATAGGCGATCATGCCGAGAATGGCGCCCATGGCCGAAATCGAGATGACGGCGGTGGTGGCGTAACGTCCAAGCCGCGTCGTCAGCTTGGTGATGACGGTTTCCGGCAGGAAGGCGCGGGCGACAGTGCCGACCTGCGTGTTCAGCCGCGCATGCGGTTTGCACATGTCGTGGCAGCGGCTGTCGAGCGAACAGCAGAGCGAACAGATCGGCGCGGCATAGGCGGGACACCAGGCCATGTCTTCGTGTTCGAACGGGTGTTCGCAGATCGAACAGGTGATGGAGCCGAGGGTCGCCCAGCTTTTGCGCTGTTTTCGCGCCAGGTAATATTTGCCCTTGGTGGCGAAGGCGATGGCCGGCGACAGCAGAAGCGCGATCAGGGTGATGTAGGTGGAAAGCGATGCCCAGAGTGGCCCGAACAGGCCGAAATGAGCGGCCAGCGCGATCGTGGCAGAGCCGAACATGGCGCCGATGCCGACCGGGTTGATGTCATAGAGATGCGCGCGCTTGAACTCGATGCCCTGTGGCGAGAGGCCGAGCGGCTTGTTGATGCAGAGATCGGCCGAGATGGTGCAGAGCCATGACATGGCGATGATCGAAAAGATGCCGAGTGTCGCTTCCAGCAGCCGGTAGATGCCGAGTTCCATCAAAAGCAGCGCGATGGCGACGTTGAACACCAGCCAGACGACCCGGCCGGGATGGCTATGGGTCAGGCGCGAGAAGAAATTCGACCATGCTAAGGACCCGGCATAGGCGTTCATCACGTTGATTTTCAGCTGCGACACGACAACGAAAGCGGCCATCAGAAGAAGGGCGGCGGTCTCGTTGGGGATCATGTAGCCGAAGGCGGTGAGATACATATGGGCGGGATCGGCGGCCTCGTGTGCCGGGACGGCGGTCGACAGCGTCAGCA
Source organism: Neorhizobium sp. BT27B (assembly GCF_050455485.1). Taxonomy (NCBI): domain Bacteria; kingdom Pseudomonadati; phylum Pseudomonadota; class Alphaproteobacteria; order Hyphomicrobiales; family Rhizobiaceae; genus Neorhizobium; species Neorhizobium sp. BT27B. Next base: position 604,367 of record NZ_JBCIYT010000002.1, read on the forward strand.
CCGCCAGAAACGAACCGGCCAGCAGTTTTGGCACGCCGACGACCACCCAGCCGGGACCGGCGAGAAACACCGCAAAACGATGCCGCCACTTGTGCACGCCTTCGGATGGCAGGAAGCGCAAAAAGTCGACCTGCTCACCGATCTGCGGCATCAGCGCCAGAATGACGGCGGAGGCTGCACCGAATTCCACGAGGTCGAAGGGAGCGGCACCACCGATTTCACCGTTGGAATGACCGATGCCGGCAAAAGCCCGCCAGAGGTCGAATTTTTCCCAGTCGAGGAAGGCGATGAAGACGAAGGGCAGGATGTTCAACACGATCCAGAACGGCTGGGTGATCAGCTGGAAACGCGAGATCAGCTGCACACCATAGATGACCAGCGGGATCACCACCACGGCGCTGATGATGTAACCGATCCATGGCGGAATGCCGAAGGCGAGGTCCAGTGCGCCGGTCATGATCGAGGCCTCGATCGCAAACAGCATGAAGGTGAAGCTGGCATAGATCAGCGAGGTGATGGTGGAGCCGATATAACCGAAGGAGGCACCGCGCGTCAGGAGGTCGATATCGACGCCGTGGCGGATGGCATAACGGCTGATCGGCAGGCCGATGACCAGCATGACGATGGCGGCGGCGATGATTGCAAAAAACGCGTTGGTGGTGCCGTAGGAAAGGGTGATCGTGCCGCCGATCGCCTCCAGCGCCAGAAAGGAAATCGCGCCGATGGCGGTCTGCGAAATGCGGCTGGAGGAAAACCGTCGGGCGCTTTTTGCGGTGAAGCGCAGCGCATAGTCTTCCAGCGTCTGGTTGGCCACCCAGCGATTGTATTCTCGGCGGACGGGGATGATGCGTTGGCGTGCGGCCATGCCTGAAAACGAGCGCCTTTGACAGGGAGACTGATATTTGGGCAGTTTCTGCTGCGGCGCAGCGTTTGGCAAGCGACATGCAACCTGAACGGCCATTGTTTTGCCGGATTTTCCCTTGTCATTGTTGTGCCGGCTATCAAAAATCGCCGGACAGGTCGACATACTGACAGAAGCGCTTGCAAGCCCGTTGGGGCGCTCCATGTCAGAACCGATCAGACATGCATACCGGCACAGCGGCCGCCGGCAACGTTTTCACGCCGCGCCAGATCAACCCAATATTTCAGGCGTTTCCCGTGACCTCCACATCTCCCGACGCAGAAGAACCCTCGCAGGATTTCGGCACGACCGGCATTGCGCCGATGGAACGTGCCAGCCCCATCACCCGCTTTTTCATGGGCATCGTCGCCTGGGCGGAGAAGCTGAATTTCAGGCACGCAAAACTCGGCAACCCGCCGGTCTATGACAATGCCACCTTTCCCTGGGCTGCCGAGATCGAGAAGGCCGCTCCGGCGATCCGCGCCGAACTTGACCGTATTCTTATGCGCAAGGACGAGTTGCCGAGCTTTCAGGACATTTCCACCGACGTGAAGACGATCTCCACCGATCAGGGCTGGAAGACGTTTTTCCTGCTCGGTTTCGGCGTGCGCTCGGAGCAGAACATCAAGGCCTGCCCGGACACATGGAGTGCGATGCAGCAGATACCCGGCCTGACGACGGTGATGTTTTCCATCTTCGAACCGGGCAAACACCTGCCCGCCCATCGCGGTCCCTATAACGGTGTGCTGCGCCTGCATCTGGGCCTGATCGTGCCGGAAAATTCGGGCGATATTCTTGCCATCCGCGTCAAGGACCAGATCTGCCATTGGCAAGAGGGCAAGGTGCTGATCTTCGACGATGCCTATGAGCACGAGGCCTGGAACCACACCGACAAGACCCGCGTCGTGCTGTTTGTCGATTTCGTCAAGCCGCTGAATTTCCCGGCCCGGCTGGTCAACTGGCTGCTGATGCACATGGCGATTTTCACGCCCTTCATCCGCGAAGGTCTGGACAACCACAAGGAATGGGAAAAGAAATTTTATGCGCAGGCCGAGGCGCTGCGCAATCGGCCGAACTGAGGGCCATAAGGCGATAATAGCGCTTGCTATTTCACCGTAATCAGCGGCTAGACTTGTGCGTCAACATGAGGAGACACGCCATGGCCAAGGGTCAGGTACGCAGCAACAAGGAAACGCGAAAACCCAAGAAGGACAAGGTCGCTGCAAGCGCGGCTCCGACCTTGGGATCGCAGGTCAAACTGGCCGACAGTTCCACGAAAAAGAAGTAATTCCTATTCGCTCGACCTGCGCCGGATATCCGGTGCCCTGAAAACCGGCAGCCGCTTATCTCCAGCGGCCGCCGAATTGAGCCTATCGCAGCCGTACCCGGCCGGCCGAGCCCCGCGCTATCATGCGCCGCGCAAATGCTCCCGCTTTCCCCCTCCGGCTACGTCATTTTGCGTATTCGAGTTTGCGGTGCAGCAGCCGATAGTCGGCTTAAGCAACGGTTAACAAGAGGCGCAGGCCCCCGTTGCTTGAACGAACAAGAAGAGGGGTTCGACCAATGACATTCAAGAGCAAACTGGGAGGCGCGCTGTTGGCCGCCGCGATGTCGGCAACCGCGCTGTCCGGCGCCTTTGCCGCTGACGACACGATCAAGATCGGCGTGCTGCATTCGCTGTCGGGCACGATGGCGATTTCGGAAACCACGCTGAAAGACGCCATGCTGATGCTCGTCGAAGAGCAGAATAAGAAGGGTGGCGTTCTCGGCAAGAAGCTTGAGGCCGTGGTTGTCGACCCGGCTTCCGACTGGCCGCTGTTTGCCGAAAAGGCCCGCCAGCTGATTTCCCAGGACAAGGTTGCCGCCGTGTTCGGTTGCTGGACGTCTTCGTCGCGCAAGTCCGTGCTGCCGGTGTTCGAGGAGCTGAACTCGATCCTGTTTTACCCGGTCCAGTACGAGGGTGAAGAATCCTCGCGCAACATCTTCTATACCGGCGCTGCCCCGAACCAGCAGGCCATTCCGGCCGTCGATTATCTGGCTGCCACCGAAGGCGTCGAGCGCTGGGTTCTGGCCGGTACCGACTATGTCTATCCGCAGACGACCAACAAGATCCTGAAGGCCTACCTGATGTCGAAGGGCGTCAAGGAAGAGGACATCATGATCAACTACACGCCGTTCGGTCATTCCGACTGGCAGACGATCGTCTCCGACATCAAGAAATTCGGCTCGGCCGGCAAGAAGACCGCTGTCGTTTCCACCATCAACGGTGACGCCAACGTGCCGTTCTACAAGGAACTCGGCAACCAGGGTATCAAGGCGGAAGACATTCCGGTCGTCGCCTTTTCCGTCGGTGAAGAAGAGCTCGCCGGCCTCGACACCAAACCGCTGGTCGGCCATCTCGCCGCCTGGAACTACTTTCAGTCCGTCGATGCGCCGGTCAATGCCGAGTTCATCAAGAGCTGGCACGCCTATACCAAGAACGACAATCGCGTCACCAACGACCCGATGGAAGCCGCCTATATCGGCTTCAATGCCTGGGTGAAGGCCGTCGAGGCTGCCGGCACGACCGAGACCGACAAGGTTCTCGACAGCATCATCGGTGTTTCCGTGCCGAACCTGTCGGGCGGCACCTCCACCGTCATGCCGAACCACCACATCACCAAGCCGGTGCTGATCGGTGAAATCCAGGCCGATGGCCAGTTCGACATCGTGCAGGAAACGGCGGCTGTGGTGGGCGACGAATGGTCGGATTACCTGCCGGACTCGAAGGACCTGATCTCCGATTGGCGCAAGCCGATGGAATGCGGCAACTTCAACGTCGCCACCGGCAAGTGCGGCGGCAAGGGTAGCTGATCTTTTCCTTCGAGGCAAAGACCCCTCCCAACCCTCCCCACAAGGGGGAGGGCTCTAACCCAGTCGCTCCGCCAAGGTTTTCAATGAGCCGAAGTGGGTGCCGCGAATTTTCTCCCCCCTTGTGGGGGAGATGGCCGGCAGGCCAGAGGGGGTAATGCCCCCGACGCCAGCCACCCGGGGGACACACATATGCTTATCCGTTTCATCACTCTCATCTTCCTGATCCTCGCCTCTGCCGCGCCATCCTTCGCGCAAGCGCCGGACCCAAAGCCGCTGTTCAACCAGCTGGCCGATGCCGATTTCAATGCGGCTGAAAAGCTTGTCGGGCAGATCGCCACGACCGGCGATACCCGTGTCGTGCCGGCGCTCAATGCCTTTGCCGAGGGTGACCTCTATTTCCGCAAGTCCGACAAGGCGGTGTTCGCCGCGAAGCCTGCCGGTGCGCAGCTCGAGCTGATCGACCCGGTAACGGGCGAGAGCGCCGGTCAGGTTGCCAAGGGTGCGGTGACAAAAATCAGGATCAACAACAATCTACGCCGCGCCATTCGCGCCGCTCTCGGTGGCCTGACGCTGATGAGCCCGGATCGCGGCACGCGGCTTTCTGCCGCCGATGCCATCCTGCGCTCGCCAAGCGCCGAGGCGCTCGATCTGGTCGAGGCCGCCCTTGCCAAGGAAACCGACGCCACCGTCAAGGCGCGCATGGAAGAAGCCCGCGCCGTGTCGCTGCTTTCCTCCGACCGTTCCATCGATGACAAACGCGCCGCCATCGCAACCATCGGCAAGCTCGGCGGACGGGACGCGCTCGGCATCCTCAATGCGGTTTCCTCCTCCATCGATGCCAGCCTCAAACCCGATCTCGATGCGGCGATCACCGCCATCCAGAACGAACAGCAGCTGTGGGACATGGCGCAGAACGTCTGGTACGGCCTGTCGCTCGGCTCGGTGCTGCTGCTTGCCGCCATCGGCCTTGCCATCACGTTTGGCGTCATGGGCATCATCAACATGGCGCATGGCGAAATGGTTATGCTCGGCGCCTATTCCACCTTCGTCGTGCAGCAGGTGATCCGCGAAAATGCGCCCGGCCTGTTCGACTGGTCGCTGACGATAGCGCTGCCGGTCGCCTTCCTCGTCACCGGTGCGGTTGGCCTTGTGATCGAGCGCGGCGTCATCCGTTTTCTCTATGGCCGGCCGCTGGAAACGCTGCTCGCCACCTGGGGCATTTCGCTGATCCTGCAGCAGAGCATCCGCACCATCTTTGGTCCGACCAACCAGGAAGTCGGCAACCCGTCGTGGATGTCCGGTTCGTTTCCGGTTGGCGGTATGACGATCACCTGGAACCGCATGTGGATCGTCGTCTTTTCGCTGTCGATCTTTGTCGGTCTGCTGCTTCTGATGAAACGTTCCGCCTTCGGCCTGCAGATGCGCGCCGTCACCCAGAACCGCCGCATGGCCTCGTCCATGGGCATCAAGACGCCGTGGGTGGACGCCTTCACCTTCGCGCTCGGCTCCGGCATTGCCGGGATTGCCGGGGTGGCGCTTTCCCAGATCGACAACGTCTCGCCGAACCTTGGCCAGAGCTACATCATCGATAGCTTCATGGTCGTGGTGTTCGGCGGCGTCGGCAATCTCTGGGGCACGCTGGTGGGCGCTCTGTCGCTCGGGATCCTCAACAAGTTTCTCGAACCGTCGGTCGGGGCCGTGCTCGGAAAGATCCTCGTGCTCGTGCTGATCATCCTCTTCATCCAGAAACGTCCGCGCGGCCTGTTCGCGCTCAAGGGAAGGGCGATCGAAGCATGATTTCCGCCTTCATCTTTCGTGCCCTGAAAGGCCATATCGTCGTCACCGTTGCCGTCATCCTCGCTTTCGCGGTGCTGGTGCCGGCCTCCAACCTGCTGCTGGCGCCTGACCATGCCCTGCACATCCCGACCTATGTCATGTCGCTGATGGGCAAATATCTTTGTTATGCGCTGCTGGCGTTGGCGCTCGATCTGGTCTGGGGGTATTGCGGCATTCTCTCGCTCGGCCACGGGGCGTTTTTCGCGCTCGGCGGTTATGCCATGGGCATGTACCTGATGCGGCAGATCGGTTCTCGCGGCGTCTACGGCAATGCCGACCTGCCGGATTTCATGGTCTTCCTCAACTGGAAGGAATTGCCGTGGTTCTGGTACGGGTTCGACATGTTTCCGTTCGCGATGCTGATGGTGCTGTTCGTGCCGGGCCTGCTCGCCTTCGTGTTCGGCTGGTTCGCATTTCGCTCAAGGGTGAACGGCGTCTATCTGTCGATCATCACCCAGGCGATGACCTATGCACTGATGCTTGCCTTCTTCCGCAACGACATGGGGTTCGGCGGCAATAACGGCCTGACCGACTATAAGGAAATCGTCGGCTTTTCCGTGCAGGGCGGCGGTACGCGTGCGGTTCTGTTCGCCATGTCGGCGCTGATGCTGGCGCTTTGCCTGCTGATTGCCTCGGCCATCGTCAATTCGAAATTCGGCAAGGTGCTGGTCGGCGTTCGCGATGCCGAAAGCCGGGTGCGGTTTCTCGGTTTCCGCGTCGAAAACATCAAGCTGTTCACCTTCGTCGTCTCGGCCATGTTTGCCGGTATTGCCGGTGCGCTGTTCGTGCCGCAGGTGGGCATCATCAATCCGGGCGAATTTGCGCCGGCCAACTCGATCGAGGTCGTCGTCTGGACAGCGGTCGGCGGGCGCGGCACGCTGATCGGGCCGATCATCGGCGCGGTTCTGGTCAATGCCGGCAAAAGCTATTTCACCGGTGCCTTCCCTGAACTCTGGCTGTTTGCGCTGGGCGGGCTGTTCATTGCCGTCACGCTGTTCCTGCCGAAAGGGATCGTCGGCACCATCCAGAGCGGTTTTACCGGGCGCAAGGCGATGCGGGCCGCAGCCGATGCCGAAAAGGGCCGTGGTGACGTGACCGCGGTCGCGCAGGCGGCGGAATAGGAGAGGGCGCCAAGATGAACACGATTGCCGAAACACGCTCGAAAAGCCTGCTCTATCTGGAGGATGTCTCCGTCTCCTTCGACGGGTTCAAGGCGCTCAATTCGCTTTCCTTCGTCGTCGAGCCGGGAGAGCTGCGCGCCATCATCGGCCCCAACGGCGCCGGCAAGACGACGATGATGGATATCATCACCGGCAAGACGCGGCCGGACACGGGCAAAGTGCTGTTCGAGGATGAGATCGACCTGACCAGAAAGGATGAGGCCGATATCGCCCAGCTCGGCATAGGCCGCAAATTCCAGAAGCCGACCGTGTTCGAAAGCCATACGGTCTGGGACAATCTGGAACTGGCGCTGAACCGGCCGCGCGGGGTGTTTTCAACATTATTCTACAAGCTTTCGGCCGAAGACACCGCGCGTATCGAAGAAATCCTCGACACGATCCGCATGAGCCACCGCAAAAACGAACTCGCCGCCAATCTAAGCCACGGCCAGAAACAATGGCTGGAAATCGGCATGCTGCTGGCGCAGGAGCCAAAGCTGCTGCTGGTGGATGAGCCGGTGGCGGGCATGACCGATGCGGAGACGGCCGAGACGGCGGTGCTGTTGCGCGAGATCGCCAAAAGCCGTTCGGTCGTGGTGGTCGAACACGACATGGGCTTTATCCGCGAGCTTGGCGTCAAGGTGACGTGCCTGGCGGAAGGCTCTGTTCTTGCGGAAGGCTCGATCGACTTCGTGTCGAGTGATCCCAAGGTGATCGAAAACTATCTCGGTCGATGACACAAGCTGGCGCGGTGGAGAAAAACTTCAAGTCTTGCAGATGATGATGGAACACGCTGTAAAGGCAGCGTTTTTTACTTTGGGGTTTCATCATGGCTTTGCTTGGCATTCTGGTTATGGCAATCGGCGGCGCGGCCGTCTGGTACTGGCGATTGAAGATGGTGCGCGAGGCGGGCAGCGAAGTCATCGACTCGATCGAACGCATGCGTGGCGCCTTCAAGCGCCGGCAGTTTCGCAAGAAGGCGGAGGCCGCACCGCTCGCTTCCATCGCCGATCCGGCGATCGCGGCGGTGGCCTTCTTCTTCTGCATCGCCAAGGAGAAGCCGATCTATCTGGAGGCGGCCAAGGATGTCATCCGCAACCGCATGGCCGGCATCATCCGGCCGGGCGACATGGATGAAGTGATGGTGTTTTGCGAATGGGCTTCGAAAAACACCATCAATCCGGAGGATCCGATCCGCCGCTTCCGCGACATGTGGATGAAGGCGCTGGATACCAACGAACGGATACAGCTGATCGGCATTGCCGAGGAAGTCGCCGAAGTCGGTGGTGACCGGACGAATGAACAGGAGCAGGCGCTGCAGGTGCTCAGGCGCACGCTCATGAGTTGAACAGAAAAGGGTTTTGGGGATGCTCGCAGTCAACAATGTCAATCTGCATTACGGTGCCGCACAGGCGCTGCGCGGCGTCTCCATCCATGCCGAAATGGGCAAGATCACCTGCGTGCTCGGCCGCAACGGCGTCGGCAAGTCGTCGCTGCTTCGCGCCGTGACCGGCCAGAAGCCGGTCAGCGCCGGCACGATCTCGTTTGATGGTGCATCATTGAACGGGCTTTCGCCCTATGTGCGCGCCAAGCACGGCATCGGTTATGTGCCGCAGGGGCGCGAAATCTTTCCGCTTCTGACGGTGAAAGAAAACCTCGAGACCGGTTATGCGCCATTGGCGCGCAGCGAGCGTACCATCCCTGACGAAATCTTTACCCTGTTTCCAGTTTTGAATTCCATGCTGTCGCGTCGCGGCGGCGATCTGTCGGGCGGACAGCAGCAGCAATTGGCCATTGGCCGCGCCATGGTCACGCGCCCGAAAATTCTCGTGCTGGACGAGCCGACCGAAGGCATCCAGCCATCGATCATCAAGGATATCGGCCGCGCCATCCGGTATTTGCGGGATTCCACCGGCATGGCGATCCTGCTGGTGGAGCAATATCTCGATTTCTGCCGGGAACTCGCCGACCATGTCTACATCATGGATCGTGGCGAGATTGTGCATGAGGGGGGCGCCGAAACGCTGGATACGGCAGAAGCAAGGCGTCACCTGACCGTCTGACGCGTTTTTTGCGCCACAGCTGCCATTTATTGCATGGCTGCTACCCGGTGCGACTATTTAAATCGCTTCTAATAAGTGCTATTCAACTGCCATTCAGACAGTCGAAATCCACCCCGCACCCTATGATGAGGCGCTTGATGGCATTTGAACGCATGAACGCTCGATCTGGTTCCCAAGCTCTTGGCACTTTTTTTGCGACAGGAGCTTTTTTCTTGGCCGCCGGCCTTGGAATGGCGCATGCCGGATGTGGCGAGACCTATAAGCCGGGTCGCCACCTGACAACGATCGAAGCCGATGGCGTCAAGCGTTCAGCTGTCTATTACGTGCCGTCCTCCTATACGGGCAAGGACAAGGTCGCCGTCGTTTTCGATTTCCACGGCAGCAACAGCAATCCCGATGGTCAGTTGACCCGCAGTTCCTGGGACAAGGTTGCCGAAAAGAACGGTTTCATCGCTGTCGCTCTGCAGGGCAGCATTGCCGGCAAGACGCCCGGCACCTTTGCCTGGAACGTTCCCCATGTCGAAGTCAGCAAGGCGATCATTCCGCAGGGCGGGCAGGGTGGTCTCGACGAGATTTCCTTCATCGACGAAGCCGTCGATGAGGTGAAGGACGATTTCTGCGTCGATCCGAACCGCATCTTTGCCTCCGGTTATTCCGGTGGTGGCCGCATGCTGTCGGCCTATCTGTGCGCCGGTGGCGACGATTTTGCAGCGGCAGGTTTTGTCAATTCGCTGCGCGCCGGCCGTCCGCTGGAAGCCGATGGCAAGTGGGGGCCTGACAAGGCCAATTGCAGCCCTGCCAAGCCGGTCTCGATTGTCGCCTTCGCGGGCGAGAAGGATCGCCAGAACCCGTATTCCGGTGGCGGTTCCGCCTATTGGCAGTATGGTTTCAAGACCGCCATCCAGCGCTGGACCGATCTTGATGGCTGCACCGGCAATGGCCGCACGGACACCGTCAACGGCGTCACCTACGGCGTTTACGACACCTGCAAGAACGGCGCCCGCATCGCCGCCTATTCGTTTGCCAATGGCACGCATGACTGGCCGAAGCCGACCGAGAAGGAAACTGTCATCGCGGCGGCCACCGACAGCGCCAATGGCGTCGTCAAGGTCTCGGCCACGGCCCGGAAGCCGGCCTTCGATGCCAATATTGACCCGGCCTATCGTATGTGGGACTTCTTCGGCAAGGCCGACAGCACCGATGTCGTGGCAACCGCCGCGCAGCCAAAGGCCAAGGTAACGGAAGCCGCTGCCAAGGATTGCATGGCAACCGGCGACAGCCAGGACATGACGTGCAGCAGCAGCCAGACCACCGACATGCGCCGCAACGGGCAAGGGGCGAAGGGCGCCTTGTAACCAAGGCGTTCCAGGGCCGTACGCGGCTTTCCGAATTCTATCAGGAAGGTTGCGCCAAGATCCGCCTGCCGGAAACGTTTTCTCCGGAAATGGAGGCGATTCTGATCAATACGTCCGGTGGGCTGACCGGCGGAGACAGAGTGGGGTGGAAGATCGTCGCCGGTGATGGGACGGCGGCGACGATCACGACCCAGGCCAATGAGAAGATCTACAAGGCATCCGCCGACACCGCGCGTCTCGATACGCGCATCGAGGTCGGCGAGGGGGCAGTCGTTCACTGGCTGCCGCAGGAAACCATTCTTTTCGACCGCTCATCGCTGACGCGCAGCCTTGAGGTCGATCTCCACGAAAATTCCGAATTTCTTGCCGTCGAAGCGGTTCTGCTTGGTCGCAAGGCGATGGGCGAGGCGGTCGTTAGCGGATTTTTCCGGGATCGCTGGCGCATCCGGCGTAGCGGAAAGCTCATCCATGCCGAGGATTTGCGCCTAGAGGGTGAAGTCGAATCATTGTCTGACCAGTCGTCGGTTCTGTCCGGCCAGGTGGCGTTTGCGACGCTGTTTTACACCGGGCCGCGCGCCGAAGCGCTTCTGGCGCCGCTTCGAAGCGTGCTCGGTGACGCAAATGCGGGCGCAAGCCTCTGGAATAACAAGCTGATTGCCCGAATAACCGCCATTGACGGCTTCGCTTTGAGAAAAATCCTCGTACCGGCAATTTCCGTATTGCGTAATGGCGCGCCAGTGCCGAAAGTCTGGCATATCTGATCCGATAAGCTTGGACGTTCCATGAACCTGACCCCACGCGAAAAAGACAAGCTGCTGATTTCCATGGCGGCCATCGTTGCCCGCCGCCGCCTCGAGCGTGGCGTGAAGCTCAATTATCCCGAAGCCATCGCGCTGATTACCGATTACGTTGTTGAAGGCGCGCGCGACGGCCGCGCGGTCGCCGACCTGATGGAAGCCGGTGCCCATGTCGTGACTCGCGAACAGGTGATGGATGGCATTGCCGAAATGATCCACGACGTGCAGGTGGAAGCCACCTTTCCCGATGGCACCAAGCTGGTGACCGTCCACGAACCGATCCGCTGAGGAAAAGCCCATGGCACTGGCCCTGCGACCCAATTGCGAATGCTGCGACAAGGATCTGCCTCCGGATAGCCGTGAGGCGATGATCTGCACCTTCGAATGCACATTCTGCACCGATTGTGCCACCGATACGCTTGGTGGTTTCTGCCCTAATTGCAGCGGCGAATTGGTGCGCCGTCCGGTGCGCCCGGTGGCGGCGCTCGTCAACAATCCCGCATCGACGGTGCGGGTGCTGAAGCCCGAGGGCTGCAAGCCACAAATCGCTTTAACCGCCTGAGGGAGTGATTCATGATACCCGGTGAAGTCATTGCCGCAAAAGGCGAAATCGAGCTGAATGCCGGCGCGCCGACCATTTCGATCGATGTGTCCAATACCGGCGACCGGCCAATCCAGGTGGGCAGCCATTACCATTTCTTCGAGACCAATAACGGCCTTGCCTTCGATCGCGACAAGGCGCGCGGCATGCGGCTGGACATTCCTGCCGGCACGGCGGTGCGTTTCGAGCCGGGCCAGACCCGCTCGGTGACGCTGATCCCGCTCTCGGGCAAACGCGAAGTCTACGGGTTCCAGCAAAAAATCATGGGAGCGCTCTGATATGGCAGCTAAACATTATATCGGCGGCTGCCAGTGTGGCGCAGTCTCGTTCGAAGTGGATGCCGATCTCGACAAGACCGTGACCTGCAATTGTTCGCGTTGCCAGCGTCTCGGTGCCGTGCTGACATTTACGCCGCGTGCGGCGTTTGATCTGAAATCGGGTGAGGAGAATCTTACCGAATACCGCTTCAACTCGAAAAAACTGCAGCACCTGTTCTGCAAGACCTGCGGCATCCAGAGCTTTTCCTATGGCACGGCACCCGACGGCGCCGAAATGGTAGCGCTCAACGTCAACTGCCTGGAAGGCGTCAATCCGCGCGAACTGACCTCCTATCATCACGATGGGGCGGCGGCGTGAGATGCGAAAGGGCCGGCGAATGCTGAAACTGGCGATCATGCCGCTTCTGTGCGGCTGCGTGCTGTTGACCGATGCGCCGATGTCGAATGGTCAGGAGCCGGATGTCGATTGCGACAAGGCCGAGACGCAGACGGACATGACGATCTGCGCGCAGCGCGATTTCGGTGATGCCGATGACGAGCTGAACGCCCAGTACAGGATCACCCGAAGCACCATGCGCCAGCAGGATGCGGATGGCATACCGGAGACAAGGGGCGCTGAAGATGCTCTCGTCAAGGCGCAGCGCGCCTGGGTCAGCGACCGCGATGCGCAATGCACGTCGGCCGGTTTTCAGGCGCGTGGCGGTTCGATGGAGCCGATGCTGGTCGCCAATTGCCAGGCCGAACTGACGCGCGCGCGGACCGAAGAGCTCAAAAGTCTGGCCGATGGGCTGGAGAACTGAGAGCGGCCAAAATTGTTGAGATGACGAAGATCGGTTAACATAGGTACATTGCGAAAACCGGGATCAACGCTGATGGGCAGGTTCGAAGCAAAAACGACGATGGACGGGACGGCGACCATTCCGGCCGAAGTCCGCGACGTGCTCGGGCTGCAGCCGGGCGGCGCCTTGCAGTTCATCGTCGATGACGACGGGAAGGTGACGGTGGTTGCCAAGACCAGTGATCTTGCGCATCTGCGCGGCATTTTCGGCAAACACGAAGGCCCGCCGATCGATATCGACGAGGCGATCATGGAGACGGTGGCGCGTCGTACGGCTGTTGACCGCACGGAGGACGATCCTTGATCGGACTCGATACCAACATGCTGGCGCGCTATTTTCTGGACGATGATCCGCTTTGGTCACCTCGTATTGCACGGTTTTTCGCAGAAAATCTTTCCGAGCGCAGACAGGGTTATATCAACCCGATCACCTTGACCGAGCTTGTCTGGGTTCTGCGCCGCAGGCCAGAATATGATCGGGCGGCTCTTGCGGGTGTCATCGAAGGCATCCTGTCCTCCACCAGTCTCGTCGTTGGCGAGGCCATCAAACGTGCGCTTGCCTCGTTCAAGGCAGGCAGTGCCGGATTTGCCGATTATCTCATTGCAGAACTCAACGAAGCCGCTGGCGCGTCACCCACCGTGACGCTCGACCGGCAGGCTGCCAAAAAAACTCCGTTCATTCCGTTTTCTCAGGAAGCCTGATCCCCATGTCCTACAAGATGTCCCGCGCCGCCTATGCCTCGATGTTCGGCCCGACCACCGGCGATAAGGTGCGGCTGGCCGATACCGAATTGTTCATCGAGGTGGAGAAGGATTTCACCACCTATGGCGAGGAGGTGAAATTCGGCGGTGGCAAGGTCATTCGTGACGGCATGGGCCAGAGCCAGGCGACGCGCGCGCAAGGGGCTGTCGATACCGTCATCACCAATGCGCTGATCGTCGATCATTCCGGCATCTACAAGGCCGATGTCGGCCTGAAGAACGGTCGCATCCACGCCATCGGCAAGGCCGGCAACCCCGACACCCAGCCCGGCGTGACGATCATCGTCGGTCCTTCGACTGAAGCCATTGCCGGCGAAGGTAAGATTCTGACGGCCGGCGGCATGGATGCGCATATCCACTTCATCTGCCCGCAGCAGATCGAGGAAGCGCTGATGTCGGGTGTCACCACCATGCTGGGCGGTGGTTCCGGCCCGGCCCACGGCACGCTGGCCACCACCTGCACCGGGGCGTGGCACATCGAGCGGATGATCGAAAGTTTTGACGCCTTTCCGATGAACCTGGCGCTGGCCGGCAAGGGCAATGCCGCACTTCCGGCGCCGCTGGAAGAAATGATCCTCGCCGGCGCCTCGTCGCTGAAGCTGCACGAGGATTGGGGCACGACGCCGGCTGCCATCGACAATTGCCTCACCGTTGCCGATGCATTCGACGTGCAGGTGATGATCCATACCGACACGCTGAACGAGAGCGGTTTCGTGGAAGACACGGTGGCTGCCATCAAGGGGCGCACCATCCATGCCTTCCACACGGAAGGGGCGGGCGGTGGCCACGCGCCGGATATCATCAAGATCTGCGGCAATCCGAACGTCATTCCATCGTCCACCAATCCGACGCGCCCCTATACGGTCAATACGCTGGCCGAACATCTCGACATGCTGATGGTCTGCCACCACCTGTCGCCGTCCATTCCGGAAGACATCGCCTTCGCCGAAAGCCGTATCCGCAAGGAAACCATCGCGGCCGAAGACATTTTGCACGACATCGGTGCCTTCTCGATCATCTCTTCCGATAGTCAGGCCATGGGCCGTGTCGGCGAAGTGGCGATCCGCACCTGGCAGACGGCCGACAAGATGAAGCGCCAGCGCGGCCAGCTGAAGGAAGAGACTGGCGACAACGACAATTTCCGCGTCAAACGCTACATTGCCAAATATACGATCAACCCGGCGATCGCGCATGGCGTCAGCCATGAGATCGGCTCGGTCGAAGTCGGCAAGCGCGCCGATCTGGTTCTCTGGAACCCGGCCTTTTTCGGCGTGAAGCCGGAAATGGTGTTGCTCGGCGGCTCGATCGCAGCGGCTCCGATGGGCGATCCGAATGCGTCGATCCCGACACCGCAGCCGATGCATTACCGGCCTATGTTTGCCGCTTACGGCAAGCTGCGCACCAATTCCTCCGTCACCTTCGTATCGCAGGCCTCGCTCGATAACGGGCTGGCGCAGCGCCTTGGCGTCGCCAAGCAGCTTCTGGCCGTGAAGAATGTTCGTGGTGGTATTTCCAAGGCGTCGATGATCCACAATTCGGCAACGCCGCATGTGGAAGTGGACCCGGAAACCTATGAAGTGCGCGCCGATGGCGAGCTTTTGACCTGCGAACCGGCGACGGTTCTGCCGATGGCGCAGCGGTATTTCCTGTTCTGATGGCTTTGCGACTGGCGAGCCTATGAGACGGTTCTGTCGCTGGCTGCTGGCCGCGATCCTTGTTGTCGTCTTTGCAGTTGCCGTCGGGACATTTGTTCCGCGGCCATTGTTTGCGCCCGAACGTGCCGTCTCCACCGGCGATACGCGGCGCATTCTCGTCCTGTCCAACCCGATCCACACCGATATCGCCATCCCGCTGAACGATGAGACCCGTGCCGCCTACGCCTACCTCGGATCCTCCGGCATTCCCGTTGCTGATCCTCGTGCGGAATGGCTGGTGATCGGCTGGGGAGGGCGGTCGTTTTATCTGGAAACGCCGACCTGGGCCGATCTGAAGCCGATGCCGGTCTTTCGGGCGCTGACCGTGGATCGCTCGGTCATGCATGTCGATATCGCCGGACCGATCGACGAAACCCATCCTTCGGTGCGGGCTTTCGATCTTTCACCCGTCGAATTTCAAAATCTGTCCGGCTTCATCCAAGGCAGCTTTGTCCGCGAGCAGGGTGAGGTCGCTCTCATCCCCGGTGCCGGTTATGGCGGTTACGACCAGTTTTTCGAAGCCCATGGTTCGTTCAACGCCCTTGTCGGCTGCAATACCTGGACGGCGGGTGCGCTGCGCGCCGCCGGCCTGCGCACCGGTGTGTGGAATCCCTTGCCGCAGACGCTGGTTCTGTCGCTCGATCTCTTCAATCCGGCCGAAAAATGAGCGCGTCCGTCGCCCGAGCAATGCTTCCTGTGAATAGCTGCTGTGCAGTGCAGGATTTTGTTAAGAAGATTGCTGCGCTGCGGGAAAATTGTCTTTAGAGAAAAGTCTTCTGCCTCTCTACGGGGCAAATGTTCATTTTATCTCGGAGACAGTCATGCTGGGCAAACGCGTTCCCCAAGTCACCTTCCGCACCCGCGTGCGCGATGAAGCCGTTGGTGGCCCCAACCCCTTCCGTTGGCAGGACGTCACCTCGGCCGACTATTTTGCCGGCAAGCGCGTCGTGCTGTTTTCGCTGCCGGGCGCGTTTACACCGACCTGCTCGACTTTCCAGCTGCCCGATTTCGAAAAGCTCTTTTCCGATTTCCAGGCCGAAGGCATCGACGCCATCTACTGCATGTCGGTCAATGACGCTTTTGTCATGAACGCATGGGCCAAGAGCCAGAACCTTGCCAACGTCACGGTCATCCCGGACGGTTCGGGCGAGTTCACCCGCAAGATGGGCATGCTGGTCGCCAAGGACAATCTCGGTTTCGGCATGCGCTCGTGGCGTTATGGCGCCATCGTCAACGATGGTGTCGTCGAGCAGTGGTTCGAGGAAGAAGGTTATTCCGACAATTGCGAGAGCGACCCTTACGGTGCGTCTTCGCCGCAGAACATTCTCGAAAACCTGCGCGCCATGAAGATCGCTGCCGAATAATTTCGGTTCGATCGGCTGCACAAACTTCGAAAGCCCGGCCGCGCGCCGGGCTTTTTGCGTTCAGTCCCTTGGCCCCATGCTGGACCAGATCGGGCCGGCAATGCTTTGCAGGAGATCCGGCGCTACGCCGTCGATGCGGGCCAGCACCGCCTTGGCCAATTCCTGTCCCGCATGGCGCA
This sequence comes from Neorhizobium sp. BT27B, assembly GCF_050455485.1. Taxonomy (NCBI): domain Bacteria; kingdom Pseudomonadati; phylum Pseudomonadota; class Alphaproteobacteria; order Hyphomicrobiales; family Rhizobiaceae; genus Neorhizobium; species Neorhizobium sp. BT27B. Next base: position 621,048 of record NZ_JBCIYT010000002.1, read on the forward strand.
CGTCCTCGGTGACGGTGAGGATTTCCGGGCGGATCCAGTTCAGAAACTCGGCCGACTGTTTGGCGACGATATCCACATCATGGCCGAGCCTGCGGCCAGCCGCCTCTATGCCGGCCACCAGCGCGATCGTCGATGAGCCGCTGAGCGAGACGATGCCATCTGGCGGTTCCGGCAGGCGCGACAATCGCTCGGAATGGCTGCGCAGCTCGTCCAGAGGGGTCTCGGTGGTGAGGCGCCCCATGGAGACTTCCGTCGCCTGAAAATCCGCAAGCGCCCGCTCAAAGCCGATGCGGCTGTGCAGGTGGTAGGAAAAGCGGCTTTGTGGTGCCAGCAGCGCGATACGGCGGCGGCCGCGTTTCACCAGTCGCTCGACCGCCTGATAGACATAGGCCTCATTATCGAAATCGTGGAACGGGTGGGCAATGCCCATGTCGGTGCGGCCATGGGTGACGAAAGGCAGATTGCGCTCGATCATCAACCGGACACGCGGGTCCTCCGGCTCGATGCGCGAGATGATCACCCCATCCGCCGAGCCGGTGTCGAGAATATAGCGCACCGGCACCATCGGGTCCTTCTCGAAGGAATGCGGGGTGACGACGAGGTGATATTGCGTGCCGCCCAGCACTTCCGAAATGCCCTGAACGATGGCGCTGGTGAAACCCATCAGTTCCTGCTCGATGCTGAGCACCAGCGCGATGACATTGGTCTTGCCGGTGCGCAGGCGCACGCCGGCGCGGTTGGGCTGATAACCGAGCTGGCGCGCGACGAGGCGTACACGTTCCTTGGTATCGGCGCCGATATCCGGTGCATCCTTCAGGGCGCGCGACACCGTGGTGATGCCGAGCCCGGTCATGTAGGCGATGGTTTTCAGGGTCGGCCGCTCGGTGACGGATGCCCCGCGGGAAAATCTTCTGTCTTCGTCGTCCATGGCTGCCGTTCGCGCTGGAATTGCCGCTTTGGAAAGCTGCGTGTCGATGCAAACCGTTTCTTACGGTAAAAAACTGTAACGTTACAGTGATTTTTCAGACCGGATATTCTCGCAGGTACGACAACCTGCAATTTTACATAGACACAACGCAGACGCACAACATTTTTGCATCTGCGAAGAAGTGTGATGTAGATGACGTCATAAAATATTGAAATTAAACATTTTTTATGAATTCCCTGATGTGAGTGATTTCAGTCTCCGGTTGAAAACATCGCCGGGTTAAAATTATTCGTCCAATCTCGGGTTGCCACCCAGAAATCTTTGCCCTAGCTTTTTACTGCAACGTTTCAGTGAGGGAGGAGACTCATGCGTATACGTGCTTTTGCAGCTGTCATGGCTGCCACAGTGGCGCTGCCCTGTATCGTTCAGGCGGCTGATCTGGAAGTCACGCATTGGTGGACGTCAGGCGGTGAAGCCGCCGCCGTCAAGGAACTGGCCAACGCATTCAACGCAACCGGCAACAAGTGGGTGGATGGTGCCATTGCCGGTTCCGGCAGCACGGCGCGTCCGATCATGATCAGCCGCATTACCGGTGGTGATCCGATGGGCGCCACCCAGTTCAACCATGGCCGTCAAGCCGAGGAACTGGTGCAATCCGGCCTGATGCGCGACCTCTCCGAGGTGGCGGAGAAGGGCAAGTGGAAAGAGGTGATCAAGCCGGCGAGCCTGCTCGACAGCTGCACATTCGAGGGCAAGATCTATTGTGCCCCGGTGAACATCCACTCCTGGCAGTGGCTGTGGCTTTCCAATGCCGCTTTCGAAAAGGCGGGTGTGCCGGTGCCGAAGGACTGGAACGAGTTCGTTGCAGCCGCGCCGAAGTTGAAGGAAGCCGGCATACAGCCGCTGGCGCTTGGCGGCCAGCCCTGGCAGGCCAACAACCTGTTCGATGCACTCGCTCTTTCGCTTGGCGGCAAGGAGCTGTTCGAAAAGGTCTACAAGGACAAGGATGAGGAAGCCGCCGCCGGCCCGGAAATGGCAAAAATCTTTGCCGCAGCCGTGCAGGCACGCGAGCTTGCCAAGGGCAACAACGTGCAGGACTGGAACCAGGCGACCAATCTCGTCATCACCGGCAAGGCCGGCGGCCAGATCATGGGCGATTGGGCGCAGGGTGAATTCCAGCAGGCCGGCCAGACCGCCGGCAAGGAATATACCTGCCTTGCAGGCCTGGGCTTGAACGAGGTTCTGGCGACGGGTGGCGATGCCATCTATTTCCCACTGCTCAAGGACGAGGCCAAGATCAAGGCTCAGGACGCGTTGGCTGAAACCATCGTCGATCCGAAAGTGCAGGTCGCTTTCAACCTCAAGAAGGGCTCCGTGCCGATCCGCGGTGACGTCGATATGGCGTCCGCCAATGATTGCATGAAGCAGGGCATCGCCATCATCGCCAAAGGTGGCACCACCACCAGCGTCGACCAGCTTGTGACTGCCGATACGCAGAAGCAGAAGGAAGACCTGATGGCGGAGTTCTTCTCAAAGGAGATGACGCCGGAAGCCGCGCAGGAGCGGTTCGCCGAGATCATCGGTTCCGCGGACTGACAACCGCTTTCCATCGCTCAACCTGACCGGCCCCGCTTGATTGTGGGGCCGGACGGAACACCGCGGCCGAAAATGCGCCGCCGGCCGATCGAGGAAGACATATGGCACAATCCACCCCATCTGCCCGACCCAGTCAGCTTTTCCGCAATCTCAATTCGAAGATTGCCTCCATCCCGATGATCTTTGTCGCCCTGGTGATTTTCCTTGGCGGCTCCGTCTGGACCGTCGTTTATTCCTTCACCAATTCGCGGCTTCTGCCACGCACCAATTTTGTCGGCCTCGACCAGTATGAACGGCTGTGGGCCTCGGCGCGCTGGATCGTCTCGATCCAGAATCTGGCGATCTACGGCATCCTGTCGCTGATCTTTTCGCTCGTTGTGGGGTTTGTCCTGGCGGCGCTTATGGACCAGAAGATCCGTTTCGAAAACGTCTTCCGCAGCATCTTTCTCTATCCTTTTGCACTGTCCTTCATCGTCACCGGCCTCGTCTGGCAATGGATCCTAAATCCGGAATTCGGCATTCAGGCGATCGTCCGTTCGCTCGGCTGGGAAACGTTCGAGTTCAACCCGGTCTATGATCCCGACATCGTCATCTATGGCATCCTGATCGCCGGCCTGTGGCAGGGCACGGGTCTCGTCATGTGCCTGATGCTGGCCGGGCTCCGCGGCATCGACGAGGATATCTGGAAGGCCTCACGCGTCGACGGCATTCCCATGTGGCGGACCTATATCTTCATCGTCATCCCGATGATGCGGCCGGTTTTCGTCACCACGCTGGTCATCATCGGTGCCGGTATCGTCAAGCTCTACGATCTCGTCGTGGCGCAGACATCTGGCGGGCCGGGCAATTCGTCCGAAGTGCCGGCCAAATATGTCTACGACTACATGTTCCAAGCGCAGAACCTGGGGCAGGGGTTTGCCGCATCGACGATGATGCTGCTCACCGTTGCCATCATCATCATTCCCTGGGCTTATCTCGAATTCGGAGGGCGCAAGCGTGGCTGACGTTTCCACTCTCAAGACGGTTGCCGCCGGTTCCGGCGCTGCTGCAAACAGACTGTCCGCAGGTCCGCGCGGCAGAAAGCCGAAACGTGTCCTGTCGCGCCGCAACATCATGCTCTACGGCATCCTCGGGCTGGCCGCGCTCTATTACCTTCTGCCGCTTTACGTGATGGTTGTGACCTCGCTGAAGGGCATGCCGGAAATCCGCCTCGGCAATATCTTTTCGCCGCCGGTGGAAATCACCTTCGAGCCCTGGGTGAAGGCGTGGGCCGAAGCCTGCACCGGTCTCAATTGCGACGGGCTTTCGCGCGGGTTCTGGAATTCCGTGAAGATCATGATCCCGTCCGTGGTGGTGTCGATCTTCGTTGCCTCGGTCACCGGTTATTCGCTGGCCAACTGGCGCTTCAAGGGATCGGAACTGTTCTTCTCGATCCTCATCATCGGGGCCTTCATTCCCTATCAGGTGATGATCTACCCGATCGTCATCGTGCTGCGGGAACTGGGCATTTACGGCACGCTGACCGGGCTGATCATCGTCCACACGATCTTCGGCATGCCGATCCTGACGCTGCTGTTTCGCAATTATTTTGCATCGCTGCCGGAAGAACTGTTCAAGGCAGCTCGCATCGATGGCGCCGGCTTCTGGCAGATCTATGGGCGCATCATGTTGCCGATGTCGTTGCCGATCTTCGTGGTGGCGATGATCCTGCAGGTGACCGGCATCTGGAACGACTTTCTGTTCGGCGTCGTCTTCACCCGGCCCGACACCTATCCGATGACGGTGCAGCTCAACAACATCGTCAACTCCGTGCAGGGCGTGAAGGAATATAATGTCAACATGGCTGCGACGCTTTTGACCGGCGCCGTGCCTCTCATCGTCTATTTCTTATCCGGCCGCCTGTTCGTCCGCGGCATCGCCGCCGGCGCAGTGAAGGGATGACCCCCATGAACGTAGTTCCCATGCAATTTTCCAAGGCCAATCACAGCGTTTCGGTGCGTGACCTGACACTTTCCTTCGGGGCGCTGACGGTTCTCGGAAATCTCAATCTCGATATTCATGATGGCGAGTTCCTCGTCCTGCTCGGCTCATCCGGCTGCGGAAAATCGACGCTGCTCAACTGCATCGCCGGCCTGCTGGAGCCGACCGAAGGGCAGATTTTCATCAAGGACAAGAACGTCACCTGGGAAGAGCCAAAGGATCGCGGCATCGGCATGGTGTTCCAGTCCTATGCGCTTTATCCGCAGATGACGGTGGAAAAGAACCTCTCCTTCGGGCTGCGGGTGGCCGGCATGCCGAAGGAGGATATCGCCAAACGCGTGGCGCGGGCGGCGGAAATCCTGCAGATCGAGCCGCTTTTGCAACGCAAGCCGGCGGCCTTGTCGGGCGGCCAGCGGCAGCGTGTGGCGATCGGCCGGGCGCTGGTGCGGGATGTCGATGTGTTCCTGTTCGACGAGCCGCTGTCCAACCTCGACGCCAAACTGCGCTCCGAACTGCGCGTCGAGATCAAGCGGCTGCATCAGCAGCTGAAGAACACGATGATCTACGTCACCCATGACCAGATCGAGGCGCTGACGCTGGCCGACCGCATCGCCATCATGAAGTCGGGCGTCATCCAGCAGCTCGCCGATCCGGTCACCATCTACAATCGCCCCAACAACCTGTTCGTCGCCGGTTTCATCGGCTCGCCCTCGATGAATTTTTTGCGCGGCGAACTGGTGGAGGAGGGCGGTCGCACCGTCTTCAGCACCCATGGCGTCAGCTTTTCGCTCGATGGCTACGAGACGTCGGAAACGCTGAAGGCCGGTCGCAAGGTCGTGCTCGGAGTGCGTCCCGAGCATATCAAGGTCGATGGTGATCTCGCCGGTGAGGAAGTGCATGAGGCGGTCGTCGATATCGAGGAGCCGATGGGGGCCGATAACCTCATCTGGCTGAAGCTCGCCGGCCATACGATCTCGGTGCGTGTCGGTGGCGCGCGGCGTTATGCCATTGGCGCTGAGGTGCGGTTGGGTTTCGACATGCGTATGGCGTCGGTTTTTGATGCCGGGACGGAGGAGCGGATTTGATGGGTTTCAGGATAAATAAGACCCCGCCCCAAACCCGGCCGGGGCGAGCCACGGGTCTCGCCCGTCCTTCGGACCCCCACAAGGGGGAGGGGCTTAATCTAGCCGATCCGCCGAAGCCTACTTCGAGGCAAGAGATCGCCACAAATTTTCTCCCCCCTTGTGGGGGAGATGGCCGGCAGGCCAGAGGGGGACTTCTCCCACAAGCCAAAATTTCATTTCAAGGAGGATGACATGACGACTTTAGGGTTCCAGCTTTACAGCGCCCGCAATTTTCCGCCGCTGTCCGACACGCTCAAACTCGTGGCCAGCGAAGGCTATAAGGAAGTCGAAGGTTATGGCGGTCTTTACGCCACGCTCGACGAGGCTGCCCTCAAATCCTTCCGCGCCGAACTCGATGCCAATGGCCTGACCATGCCGACCGGCCATTTCGGTCTCGACCTGCTGGAAAAGGAGCCGGCGCAGGCGCTGCTGATCGCAAAAACGCTCGGCATTACCGGCATCTATTGCCCGCATCTGGTTGCTGACCAGCGGCCGGGTGACGCCGAGGGCTGGTATGCATTCGGCAAACGTCTTGCCGAAGTGGGCAAGCGGTATCAGGATGCCGGTTATACCTTTGGCTGGCACAACCACGATTTCGAGTTCAAGGCGCTGCCCGATGGCTCCACCCCGCAGGAGCAGATCTTTGCCGGCGGGCCCGACCTTGCCTGGGAAGCCGATATCGCCTGGGTGATCCGCGGTGGTGCCGATCCGTTCGCCTGGATCGAAAGCTACGGCAAGAAGATCACCGCAGTCCATGTGAAGGACATCGCACCGGCCGGTGAAAATACCGACGAGGACGGCTGGGCCGATCTCGGCCATGGCACCGTGCCGTGGAAGGATCTGCTGGAGGCGCTGAAAAAGACGCCGGCCAAACATTTCGTGCTGGAGCATGACAACCCCAACGATGTCGTGCGACTTGCCAAGCGTTCCATCGCCTCGTTCAACACCTACTGATTTTTCAGATCGCGGAGTATTTCCATGTCCAAGGAACTGGGCGTCGGCATCATCGGATGCGGCAACATTTCCACTGCCTATTTCTCTCTTGCACCGCTCTTCAAGGGCCTGAAAATCCTTGCCTGCGCGGATCTCAACCCCGAAGCTGCAAAACTTCGGGCGCAGGAATATGGCGTGAAGGCGCAGACCATTCCCGAGCTGCTCGCCAATGGCGAGCTCGATGTGATCGTCAACCTCACCATCCCGGCGGCGCATTTCACCGTGTCGAAGGCGATCCTCGAGGCCGGCAAACACGTCTATTCCGAAAAACCGCTGACGGTGACGCTGGAGGAAGGCAAGGAATTGCAGGCGCTCGCCAAGTCGAAGGGACTGGCCGTCGGTTGCGCGCCCGACACCTTTCTGGGCGGTGCGCATCAGCTGGCCCGCCAGTATATCGATGAAGGCAGGGTCGGCCGCATCACCTCGGGCACATGCCATGTGATGAGCCCCGGCATGGAGATGTGGCATCCCAATCCCGGCTTCTTCTTCCTCAATGGCGGCGGGCCGATCCTCGATCTCGGCCCCTATTACATCGCCAACCTGATCAACTTCCTTGGCCCGATCAAGCGGGTTGCAGCGCTGACCTCGATGGCTAGCCCGACGCGCCTGATCACCAGCGAGCCGCTGAAGGGCCAGAGCATTCCGGTCGAGACACCGACCAATATCCATGCGCTTCTGGAATTCGGCAATGGCGCCACCATCACGCTGTCGGCCAGTTGGGATGTGTGGTCGCACCGCCATGCCAATATGGAACTCTACGGCACAGAAGGCTCGATCTACGTGCCTGACCCGAACTTTTTTGGCGGCGTGGTGGAAGCAAGCGGCCGCGACAAGGATATCCAGTCGCTCAAGGACTGGGATCATCCGTTCGGCAAGGCCAATCAGGAAAGCCCGCAAGGGCCGCGCGCCAACTATCGTACAGCCGGCCTTGCCGACATGGCGACGGCGCTGATCGAGGGACGCGATGTGCGTTGCTCGATCGACCGGGCGCTGCATGGCGTCGATGTCATGACCTCCATCCTTCGTTCAGGCCAGGATGGCAGTTTCGTCGCGACCACCACGACCTGCACTCAGCCGGCAGCGCTGGGGATCGACGAGGCCCTGGCGCTGTTGCGCTGACAAAGTGGTGTGACGCGCGAGGCTCACCCGGTGCCCCTCCCGGGTGAGCCCTCCTTGTTTCTGCGGATCATCTTGCCGTCGGGCTTGTGCTGGCGGCCACTGTTGGCAATGATGCGGCCAACCGTATTCGAGTGGGAAGACCATGCAGCACATTCACTATTATCGCCCCGCCGGCGTCGTCACCGATCCGCCGATCGACACCGTCAGCCTGCCGCACGACCTGCGCCATCTGCGCCGCAAGCTGCTGCATCTGTCGAATGGCGACATGGTCATGCTCGACCTCAAGGAAGCGGTGCTGTTCCACCATGGCGACCGCCTCGTGCTCGACAATGGCGACACGATCGAAGTGCAGGCGGCGCCGGAAAAGCTTTATGAAATCAACGCGCGCGACACGCTGCATCTGATCGAACTCGCCTGGCATCTCGGCAACCGCCACCTGTCGGCGCAGATTGAGGAAGAGCGCATTCTGATCCTGCGCGACCATGTCATCCGCGCCATGCTGGAAGGCCTCGGCGCCAAGGTCTATGATGTCGAGGAACCGTTTCAGCCGGCGCGTGGCGCCTATCATGCGCATGGCGGGCATGGCCATGACCACGGTCATGTGCATGGCCCCAACTGCAATCATGACTGAGCAGGCATGACATCCACCTTCGATACGCAAGCCCTGCTGCGGCTGATGGCATGGCTGTCGCCGGCCTTTCCGGTGGGCGGTTTTGCCTGGTCTGGCGGGCTGGAGCGGGCCGTGCATGACCGGCTGGTGACGGATGCCGATGGTCTGACGGGCTGGCTGCGAACGGTGCTGGCGCATGGTTCGCTTTTGAACGATGCGGTGCTGTTTTGCGAGGCTTGGCGGTGTTCTGAGGATGAAGAGGCGCTGGCGTCTGTCTCCGAACTTGGGCTGGCGCTGGCCGGCTCGGCGGAACGCCATGCGGAAACGCTGTCGCTCGGCAAGGCGTTTGTAACGGGTGCTGCGGCATGGCCGCATCCGGTGTTCTCCCGTCTGCCTGTGGATTTGCCGTTTCCGGTGGCCGTCGGTGCCGTTGCCGCCGCGCATGGCGTGCCGGCCGACAAGGCGCTTGCCGCCTATCTGCATGCGGCGGTGTCGCAATGGATTTCGGCAGCCATCCGTCTCGGTGTCTGCGGTCAGGCCGATGGCGTGCGGGTTCTGGCCGGCACGGAGGCCGATATCGGCGCGATTTCGGTGCGGGCAGGGGCGCTGACGCTGGACGATCTGGGTACGGCGACCGTGCAGGCGGAAATTGCGTCGCTCAGGCATGAGGTGCAGCATTCGCGGTTGTTCCGGTCCTAGGTGTGGTGAGCGGGTTGCCGGTTGCCTTTCATTCGAATGCGGCCTGTTTTTCTGATTTCGACGGCAGAGATATGGATTGCGGAGGGCACCGTTCACCCGATCTCCCCCCATGTGGGGGAGATGCCCGGCAGGGCAGAGGGGGGCAATCTAGGTGCAAAGGGGCCGATTTGGATTTACCTGCCGCTCCGTTGCTCACCCCCCTCTTTCACCTTTCGGTGACATCTCCCCCACATGGGGGGAGATCGAAGGGAGGTCGTGGTTCTGTCCCAATTCCAGATGCGGCATCCCTGCGACTGGCGGGGGGCGGGCAGCAAAACCCACCACCGGCATCTTCCCCATTGCACCACAATTGCGCGGCGTTATTCTCGCGCGCAGCATAATGACAAGGACATTTTCATGAAATCGGCAAACGGTCCCCTGCGGGTCGGTATCGGCGGTCCGGTCGGTTCCGGCAAGACGGCGCTGACGGAGAAACTCTGCAAGGCGATGCGCGAGAAATATTCGGTCGCCGTCGTCACCAACGATATCTATACGAAGGAAGATGCCGAGGCGCTGGTGCGGATGCAGGCGTTATCCTCAGATCGCATCGTCGGCGTCGAGACGGGCGGTTGCCCGCATACCGCCATCCGCGAGGATGCGACGATCAACCTGCAGGCCATTGCCGGCCTCAACCAGCGTTTTCCCGATCTTGACGTGGTGTTCATCGAATCCGGCGGCGACAATCTGGCGGCGACCTTTTCGCCCGATCTCGCCGATATCACCATTTACGTGATCTCCACCTGTCAGGGCGAGGAAATCCCGCGCAAGGGCGGGCCGGGCATCACCCGCTCGGACCTTCTGATCATCAACAAGAAGGATCTGGCGCCTTACGTCGATGTCGATATCGACGTGATGGACCGCGACGCCGCCCGTATGCGCGAGCAGAAACCGCATGTGTTCACCGATCTGAAGCGCGGCGAAGGCATCGAACATGTCGTGCGGTTTCTGGAAGTGCAGGGCGGCCTGTGAGCTGCCCCTGATCGGGTGTGCCTGATCAGACGACTTCGCGCAAAGCCTGAACGTCGCCGATCTGGATCATGCGGCCGCGAACCGTCACGCCGCGCGGGCGAAGTGTCGAGAAGGCACGTGACAAAGCTTCCGGGGCCAGACCCAGCATGCCGGCCAGAAGGTTTTTCTGGAAGGGAAGCTGGACGGAGGCCGGGCCGCGGTCGATCGGGCAACGTTCCAGAAGATAGTCGGCGACGCGCTGCGGCGCGGTGTTGAGGCGATCGCTGCCGACGCAATGCATCGTGTCGATCAGGTGCTGGGAGAGGCAGGTCATCACCGAGCGGGCGATATTGCTATCTTCTTCCGCCAGACGGCGAACGGTGCCGAGGTCGAAGCGGGCAAGCGTTGCGGTATCGGCGGTCTGGGCGTTGAACGTGTAATCATCGCCGCCATAGATCATGCATTCGGCAAAAACGTCATTCGGCTGGCAGATGCGCACATCGGCGTGGCGGCCTTCGCGGCTCAGCCGGAACAGGCGGACGTAACCGTTCAGGACACAGTAGAATGCGTCGGCATTTTCGCCCTGACGGAACACCGAGGAACGTCCCTCGCGTTCTTCGACGATGGCGCTGTCGAGCATGCGCTGCAGGGAACGTCCCTGAAGGCCGGTGAGCAGTGTCGTCTTCAGGAGCTGGCTGCGCTCGCTGTCGGTGATGGCGTGTTTGTTCATCGTAGCAGTTCCTCCTTTGCCGGGGGCTAAAGGGCCGGCGGTTTTTCGATAGGAGGAGGATAGCGGATGGCCTGACAGGCAATTTGATGTTCATCAAACTGCCTGCCGGAAAATGCCGCTTGTGTCATTTGACCGCAGTTGCGGGTGTTGCAAACCCTGCTGCTACCCCTCCTTGCGCTCCGGCAGGCAAGGAGAGTTGCTTATTCGGCGGCCATAGGCGGCAATCTCAGGACGTTGTTACCCTGGCTGCCCGGTGAACGGTCATCGCTTCTATCGCGTTCGAGGCGGTCGATCCGTTCTTGTAGTGCCGCAATATCACCGGCCTGTTCACGCGTTGCCTTGGTGAGCGCCTCCTCCGTCATCGGCAGTTCTTCCTCGTCCTTCTTCCCGACCAGTCGGCCGAACAGGCGGGCGAGCAGGCGCGACAGGTCGTCCATGATCAGGAAGAAGGCCGGCACGACGAGAAGCGACAGCACGGTCGAGACGATGATGCCGCCGATCACGGCAATCGCCATCGGTGCGCGGAACGAGCCGCCTTCGCCAACGCCGAGCGCAGACGGCAGCATGCCGGCCGACATGGCGATCGAGGTCATGATGATCGGGCGGGCGCGTTTGCGGCCGGCTTCTACCATGGCGTCGACGCGGCTCATGCCCGCATGTTTCATCTCGATGGCGAAATCGACCAGCAGGATGGCGTTCTTGGTGACGATACCCATCAGCATCAGGATGCCGATCAGGACGGGCATGGACAGCGCGTTCTGGGTGATAATTAACGCCACTGCGACGCCGCCGATGGCAAGCGGCAGCGAAAACAGGATGGTGAAAGGCTGGATCACGTCCTTGAAGAGAAGGATCAGGACGACCAGAACCAGCAGCAGACCGAGCAGCATGGCATTGGCAAAGCCGGACAGCATTTCGCCCTGCACCTTGGCATCGCCGCTTTCTGCCAGTTTGACACTCGGCGGCAGTTTCGTCTCGTCGACGATGCGCTTGAACTCGGCGGTCGAGGTTTCCAGCGCCGTGCCCTGCGGTACGTCGGAACCGATGGCGACGACACGGTTGCGGGCATTGCGCTTGATCGAGCTTGGGCCTTCCGAATAATCGATATCGGCGACGCTGGAGAGCGGTACGGTGGCGCCCGATGCCGTCTTGATTTTCAGCGCGCGGATACGGTCGAGATCGCGGCGGGTATCGAGCGAGGTCTGGACGCGGATGGGGATCTGCCGGTCATCCAGCGAGATCTTTGTCAGTTGCGCATCGATATCGCCGATCGTTGCCACGCGCACGGTCTGGGCGATCTGCTGCGGGGTGACGCCGAGACGGGCGGCTTCATCCTTGCGCGGGCGGATCTGCAGTTCCGGGCGGGGCAGGGCGCCATCCTGCGAAACGTTGGCGAGGATGGGCGAGGCGCGCAGGTTGGACTCCAGAAGTGCGACCGCCTCGTTCAGCTCGTCATTGTTGTCGGAGAGAAAATTGAAGGTGAGTTCGCGCTCCGCCCGATCGTTGATTTTCGAGATGCGCACATCCGGGATGGATGCCACCTTGGCGAACAGTTCCTTCTCGATATCCCATTGCGGCCGTGTGCGGCCATGGTCTTCGATTTTCGGTAGCCAGGTGCCGATCAGCGGAATGTTGCCAAAACCCTTGTTGACGATGGTCTTCAGCAGCGAGTGATCCATGTTGCCGAGGATGACGCGGATTGTGGCGCGGCGCAGCTCGAGATCGCCCTTGGGGGATGCACCACCCAGCACGAAGACGCTTTCGACGCCGTCGAGATCTTTTACCGTATTGTAGATCTGCGCACTGGTTTCATCGGTCTCCTCCAGTGTCGCATTGGGTGGCAGTTCCACCGAAAGCACGATGCGTGAAGAATCTTCCGGCGGCAGAAAACTGCCCGGCACTTTCGACAGCAGGAACAGCGACGCACCGAGAAAGGCGATGGCGCCGAGCAGCGTCGCATAACGCCAGTACCATTTGTGGGTGGTGCCGGAGACGACCTTCGAATATGCCCGCATCAGCCGGCCGTCATTGTCGTGATGGTCATCCATCGCGTCTTCTGAGCGCATCAGATAGGCGGCCATCAGCGGCGTGATCAGCCGCGCCACCATCAGCGAGAAGAACACCGAAAACGCAACCGTCAGACCGAACTGGATAAAATACTGGCCCGGAATGCCCGGCATGAACGACACCGGCACGAAGACGGCGATGATGGTAAAACTGGTAGCGATGACGGCGAGGCCGATTTCATCCGCAGCTTCCAGCGCTGCCCGATACGGCGTCTTGCCCATCTTGATATGGCGGGCGATGTTTTCGATCTCGACGATCGCGTCATCGACAAGAATGCCGGTTGCCAGCGTCAGCGCTAGGAAACTGACGAGATTGAGCGAAAAGCCCATCACGTCCATGATCCAGAAGGTCGGCACGGCCGACAGCGGCAGGGCGACGGCGGCGATCAGCGTCGCACGCCAGTTGCGCAGGAACAGGAACACGACGATGACGGCAAGGATCGAACCTTCGACCAGCGTGTGCAGGGCGGATTCGTAATTGCCGTAGGTGAAGTAGACGCTATCATCCACCATCTCGATGGCGACGTCCGGATGGGCGGCGCGCACCTGATCGAGACTTTTCGCAACGGTTTCGGCGACGGAGACTTCGCTTGCGCCCTTGGCGCGGAACACGGCAAAGGTGACGGCGGGATTGCCGTTGAAACGCGAGAAGGATTTCTGTTCCTCATAGGCGTCGGTGACACGGCCGAGCTGCGAGAGTTTTACGAAATTGCCGGTGGGCAGGGTTATCGTCGTATTGCTCAGTTCCGCGACACTGCGGGCATCGCCCAGCGTGCGGATCGCCTGCTCATTGCCGCCGATCTGGCCGCGGCCGGAACCGAGATCGACGTTCGTGCCGCGCAGCTGCTCGTTCACCTCGGATGCGGTAATGCCATAGGCATCGAGCCTTCCGGGTTCGAGCATGACCTGCACTTCGCGGTCTGAGCCACCGTAACGGTCGATACGGCCGACGCCAGCCTGACCCTGCAGGGCGCGTTTGACCGTGTCATCGACGAACCACGAAATCTCTTCGAGCGTCATGTTGGGGGAGGAGACGGCAAAGGTCTGGATCGCCTGACCCTCGACATCGACCTTGGAAACAACCGGTTCCTCGACATCGGCGGGAAGATCGCTGCGGATGCGGTCGATCGCGTCCTTGGTGTCCTGAACCGCTTCGTTGGTCGGTTTTTCGATGCGAAACAGCACGGTCGTGGTGGACTGGCCATCAACCACCGTCGACTGGATCTCGTCGATGCCGCTGATCGAGGCGACCGCATCCTCGACCTCCTTGGTGACCTGCATTTCCAGTTCGGCTGGTGCGGCGCCGTTCTGGACGACGGTGATCGACACGACCGGCACGTCGATATTGGGGAAACGGGTGATCGGCAGCGCATAAAAGGACTGGATGCCGACGAACATCAGCAGCGCAAAACCGAGGATCGGCGCGATCGGGTTGCGGATCGACCAGGCGGAAAAATTCATGGAGAAATCCCTCAGTTCGACGCTTGGTTCGATGTGTCGGCGCTCTTGGCTTCCACAGGCGCAATGCGGTCGCCGTCACTTACGAAGGCGCCGGCCTTGGCCACCACCTTGTCGCCGGCTGCAAGGCCGCTGACGATTTCGACAAAACCTGCATCCTGAATGCCGGTCTCGATCTTCACCTGCTTGACGACATCGCCTTCGACCTTGCGGGCGATCGAGCCGTCGCGACCGCTGGTCACCGCCGATTGCGGCAGCGCCAATGCGGTCGTCTGCGCAACGATCACTTCGGCACTGGCGAACATGCCGGCGCGGGCGCCGCTCGTCGCATCGACGACGATATGGACTGCGCCGAGACGGGTCGAGGCATCGACCGTCGGAGAGACAAGGCGCACGACGCCGTCTATGCCGGTGCGGTTGCCGGCCACGCGGATCGTCGCCTTCTGGTCCTTTTTGATCTTGCCGATATCGGTCTCGGCCAGATCTGCGACCAGTTCGATGGCGCCATCGCGGATGATGTTGAACATCGGATCGCCGCTGCCAGCGGCAATCGCCCCGACCTTGGCGGTCCGGACCGAAATGACGCCTGATACCGGCGACCGAACATCTGTGCGGGCGAGTTTCAGGTCGATATCGGCAATCTGAGCATCGACGACCTTGATGTCGGCCTCTGCAACGCCGACCGCCTGCTGGGAAGCCTTCAGCTTGGCGTCGGCGACCTGCGCCTGCGCATCGGCCTGTTCCACCTGTGCGGTGGAGCTTGTGCCGCTCTGGCCAAGGCGCTGGGTACGGTCGCGCTGGCGAATGGCATCGTCATAGCTCGCCTGCGCTTCCACCACCTGCGCCTTCGATTGGGCAAGGGCTGCTTCCGCTTTGGCTTTGTTGGCCTGATACTGGCTTTTCTGCAGGATGAGCGCATCGCCGTCCAGTGTCGCCAGCACGGCGCCTGCCTCGACGCGGTCACCGACATCGACATTCAGCGTCTTGATCGGCAGACCATCGACGAGCGGCTGAACGAACACCTCGTTGATCGGGCGGATCGTACCGGTGGCGATGACGCGGTCGGTGAGCGGCCGCTCGGTCACCGCTGTCACGACGATGGCCGGCAGTTTCGCGGCGGGTTTCGGCTGCTGTTCCTGTGCGAAGGACGGCACTGCGAAGGTCGAAACGATCGCAAACATGGCGGCGGGCAGAATTTCAAGGCGGCGTCGGGACATACGGACTCTTTCATGAATATGGGAGAGAATCCAATCGCTGCCGATCGAGACTGCGCCTCCCAACGCAACGTCGCCGATCAAATGTGCAGCGGCATTTGCGAATGCAAGTACCGGCTTCACGCCTGCGTGAATTTACCGGTTCGGGCAGCGCAAATCAATCAGGGCAGCGTATCACCCGCTTTGCAGTTTCTTTGCAAATTGTAACAGCGGGCACCCGAATGGATGCCCGCTGTTTGCGGCATTGCTAAGACTGTCGGGCCCTGTCGCGATTATTTCGCGGCCGTGGTGATGTCGGCGGTATAGGCGCCTTCCGGCTGTTTGGTGATGATCTTCTGGTCGAGCAGCGCTTTAACCGTGCGGTCATAGGTGGCGGTGTCGAGCACGCCGGTGCCGGTGCCTATCAGTTTGGCGACCTCGCCCATCATGCGCTTCTGGTGGTTCTCGTCCTGGCCGCCATTGTCCATGACGATTTCGGCCGCTTCATCCGGGTTTTCGATAGCGTATTTCCAGCCCTTCATCGAAGCGCGCACGAACTTGACCATGTTCTCCTTGAATTTCGGGTCCTTCAGCTTGTCCTCGGTGGCGTAAAGCCCGTCTTCAAGAAGGTCGTTGCCCATGGCGGAGAAGTTGAAGACGGTGAGGTCTTCCGGCTTGAAACCGGCATCGATCGCCTGCCAATATTCGTTATAGGTCATCACCGAGATGCAATCGGCCTGCTTCTGCACAAGCGGCTGCACGTCAAAACTCTGCTTGAGAACCGTGACGCCATCGGCGCCGCCATCGGTTTTCAGGCCCAGCTTGTTCATCCAGGCGAAGAACGGATATTCGTTGCCGAAAAACCAGACGCCGAGCGTGTGGCCCTTGAAATCGGCTTCAGTCTTGATCGGCCCATCCTTGGGGCAAATCAGCTGCAGGCCGGATTTCTGGAAGGGCTGGGCGATATTGACGAGCGGTACGCCCTTTTCGCGGGCAACCAGCGCGCCGCCCATCCATGCAACCACGACATCGGCGCCGCCACCGGCGATCACCTGTTCGGGGGCAATATCCGGGCCGCCGGGCTTGATGGTGACGTCGAGGCCTTCTTCCTCATAAAATCTCTTGTCCTTGGCGACATAATAACCGCCGAACTGGCCCTGGGTGACCCATTTCAGCTGCAACGTCACTTTTTCGGCGGCGTTGGCTTCAGCGGCTGACAGCGACATCGCGCCGGCCATCAATGCGAAGAGAAGTTTTTTCATCGGTCTGTTCCTTGTTCCTCTGTGGTTTTTGCTTTGGGTATTGGCCCACCCTTCTGCGGGGCGGGTATTCTTTTGCGTTCAGCCCGCGCGGCTGGACGGATGCCAGAAGGTCACAGTCCGCTCGGCAAGCGCGATCAGACCGTAAAACAGAGAGCCGGCGACGGCGGCCGTGGCGATTTCCGCCCAGACCATGTCGACATTCATGCGGCCGATCTCGGTGGACATGCGAAAACCCATGCCGACGATCGGCGTGCCGAAAAACTCCGCGACGATGGCGCCGATCAAAGCCAGTGTCGAATTGATCTTCAGCGCGTTGAAGATGAAGGGCATGGCGGCCGGCAGGCGCAGTTTCATCAGCGTCTGGCTGTAATCGGACGCATAGGTGCGCATCAGGTCGCGCTCCATCGTGCCCGTCGTGGCAAGGCCTGCCACCGTGTTCACCAGCATCGGAAAGAAGGTCATGATGGTGACGACGGCGGCTTTGGATTGCCAGTCGAAACCGAACCACATGACCATGACCGGCGCCACGCCAATGATCGGCAGCGCCGACATCAGATTGCCGATCGGCATCAGGCCGCGACGCAAAAAATCCACCCGGTCGGCGAGGATGGCGGTGACAAAACCCGAGGCGCAGCCGAGGAGATAACCGGCCAGCGCCGCCTTGAAAATGGTCTGCTGCACATCGGCCCAGAGGATGGCGAGCGAGGAGGCGATGCGCACGCCGATGGCCGATGGTGGCGGCAGGAGGATGAAAGGCACGCCGAAACCGCGGGTGAGGGCTTCCCAGAGGATGAGGATCCAGGCGCCAAAGATGGCCGGGATCAGCAGCCGCAGCACGGTTTTCGCCGCACGGGCGCGTGGTTCGATGTGGGCAAATTCCGAGGCGCTGCCCCAGGCCAGCAGCCATGCGGCGGCAATAGCCAGGAAAAAGGCGGCCGACATTTTTCCCTCGTTGCCGGTGAGGCCGGAGAGAAGGGCGAAAGCGCAGAAATGTGCTCCGAGGAAGAGAAGGATTCCACGCAGCGCCGGACCACTGTTTTCGAACGCCTGCAACATCAGCGTCGTGGTGACGATGCCGCCGGCGATCAGCATGCCGTTGCTGGCCGGATTGGCGGCATCGGCCAGGGTGAGCGGCATATGGGCCGTGGCGGCAAGGGCCAGCAGGGCGGCGGACAGCGAATGCCAGTTGCGTTTCAGGCGTCTCATGCCGGCCTCCCGCTTGTTCGCGTACTGGTCCTCGCGCCCATGGCCCGATCGACCAGCTTGGCGGCAAGGCCGACGATGGCCACCAGAAGTGCGGCGAGAATGGAGCCGGCGATCAGCGCCGCCCAGATATCGATCGTCTGGCTGTAATAGGCGCCGGCGAGAAGTTTCGAGCCGATACCGGCCACAGCGCCGGTCGGCAGTTCGGCAACGATGGCGCCGACAAGGCTTGCGGCGACTGCCACCTTCATCGAGGCGAACAGGAAGGGGATGGCGGCAGGCAGGCGCAGCTTGAAAAGGGTCTGCAAGGCGCTGGCGTGATAGGTGCGCATCAGGTCGAGATGGATGCGATCGGGCGAGCGCAGGCCCTTCACCATGCCGACCGCGACCGGGAAGAACGACAGGTAGGTGGAAATCAGCGCCTTCGGCAAAAGCCCGGTGATGTTGACGGCGCCGAGCACGACGATGACCATCGGCGCGATCGCCAGAACCGGCACGGTCTGCGAGGCGATGATCCACGGCATCAGGCTGCGATCGAGCGTTCTGACATGGACGATGCCGATGGCAATGGCGATGCCGAGAGCCGTGCCCATGATAAAGCCGAGCGCCGTCGAGGAGAGCGTCACGCCGGCATGATAGACGAGGCTGCGGTTGGAGGTGACTTTGCGCAGAACCGTGTTTTCGAAGAGGTTCTGCGCCACCTGATGCGGCGCCGGCAGGATCGGTTTCGGCTGAGCCATGGTTTTGGCGAGAAACTCCATCGGTGTCGAGGTGACATTGCCGCGACGGTCGAGATCACGCTGAAAGGGGGCGTTGAGGGCGTAGGCGGCAATGTACCAGATGGCGAGGATGGCGATGACGATGGTGAGGACGGGCAGGGTGTGGTGGCGCAGCGTGGTCATATTCATGTTCCGACATCTCCCGCCCTGTGCCCTTCGTCACCCCCCTCTGTCCTGCCGGACATCTCCCCCACAAGGGGGGAGAACGGCCGGGCGCATGAACTCCTCTCCACAATCAGCCTTTCAGCGGGCGATAGGAGATCTGAGCCGGGAAGGTCTTGCCACCCCAGATCTCCCCCCTTGTGGGGGAGATGCCCGGCAGGGCAGAGGGGGGTAAACTGAAATCGCTGAGTCTCATTCCTCATAACTATGCCCCGCCCGCAAACCTTCGCGCACCCGGTGGGCGATTTCCAGAAACTCCGGTGTCTCCCTGATCTCCAGCGGCCGTTCCTTCGGCAGGGTCGAGTGGATCACATCGGTCACCCGACCCGGACGCGGCGACATCACCACGATTTTGGTCGACAGATAGACCGCTTCGGGGATCGAATGCGTCACGAAGCAGATCGTTTTCTGCGTACGCGACCACAGGTCCAGAAGCTGTTCGTTGAGGTGATCGCGGACGATCTCGTCGAGCGCGCCAAACGGTTCGTCCATCAGAAGCAGGTCGGCATCGAAGGCGAGGGCTCGGGCAATCGAGGCGCGCTGCTGCATGCCGCCCGACAGTTGCCACGGGTATTTCTTGCCGAAACCGGTCAGATTGACGAGATCGAGCACGCGGGAAATGCGCTCCTGTCGCTCGGCAGTCGAATAGCCCATGATTTCCAAGGGCAGGGCGATGTTCTTTTCGATCGTGCGCCAGGGATAAAGGGCTGCCGCCTGAAACACATACCCGTAAGAGCGTGCCTTGCGTGCCTCTTCCGGCGTCATGCCGTTGACGGAGATCGTGCCGGATGTCGGCTGTTCGAGATCGGCGATCACCCGCAGAAACGTCGTCTTGCCACAGCCGGACGGGCCGATGAAGGAGACGAAATCACCCTTGGCGATGTCGAGATCGACATTGGACAGCGCATGCACCGGGCCGTCATTGGTGTCGAAGGTCAGGCCGAGATTTTGGGCGCTGACGACCGAATAGGTTTTTGCCGCGGCGGTGCTGATCTTCTTGCTCATTTGCATTTGGGAAGTGGTCCCCACTTGGTGCCGTCTCTGGCGGTGATCGTGTAACCCTTCGCCGATTTCGTCAGCGTCATGGTGTGGACCGGCCCGACTTCGCCCTCGGCATCACATTGTGCCTTGATGGTGAAGCCGCTGCTGGTCTTGGTGGCGGCGCTCTTGAACTCGCAGAAGGAGGCGGCTGTCGTCACGCCCTCGTCGTTGAGCAGGAAAAATACGTCGGCGCCGGAGGATTCGCCTGTTTTGGCGTAGATGCAGCCCTCCTTGTTGCCATAGGCTCCGTCGAGGAATTGTGCGGCTTCGGCGCTGAGCGGGGCGAACAGGCAAAAGGGAAGTGCGAGACTGAGCTTGCGCATCATCATACTCCGCTTGCCGGAATGCCGGACCGCTCGACTTTTCGAGGCGCCGTCAGTTCCTTCCAGTTGGACAAGGCCTTTGCCGGTGCGGGGAAGGGTGCACGGGAGACAAACCTGCCGTCGCCCTCCTTGGACAGGATTTTCCCATCGGCATAAACGACCGTTCCACGCGACAGCGTGAAGCGCGGCAGGCCGCTCACCTCTTGGCCTTCAAAGATGTTGTAATCGAGCGCCGATTGCTGGCTCTCCGCCGAGATGACTTTCGAGGCCTTTGGATCGAGCACAACGATATCGGCATCGGCGCCGACAAGAATGGCGCCCTTCTGCGGATAGATGTTGAGGATTTTGGCGATGTTGGTGGAGGTGACGGCGACAAATTCGTTCATCGTGATGCGGCCGGTCACCACACCATGGGTCCAGAGCATCGGCAACCGGTCTTCCAATCCGCCGGTGCCATTCGGGATCTTTCGGAAATCGCCGATGCCGTTGCGTTTTTGCGCCGTGGTGAAGGCGCAGTGATCGGTCGCCACCACCTGCAGGGAACCGGCCGAAAGGCCGGCCCAGAGACCATCCTGATGGCGTTTGTCGCGAAATGGCGGCGACATGACGCGGCGGGCGGAATGGTCCCAGTCCTTGTTCGAATATTCGCTTTCGTCGAGTGTCAGGTGCTGGATCAGCGGTTCGCCATAAACCCGCATGCCGGCCTGTCGGGCACGCCGGATCGCCTCATGCGCCTGTTCGCAGGAGGTGTGCACGACATAGAGCGGCACCTTGGCCATGTCGGCGATGATGATGGCGCGGTTGGTGGCTTCACCCTCCACCTCGGCGGGACGGGAATAGGCATGCGCCTCCGGGCCGTCATTGCCGGCGTCCATCAGTTTCTGCTGCAGGGCGGCGACGATATCGCCGTTTTCGGCGTGGACAAGTGGCAGCGCGCCGAGTTCGGCGCAGCGGGAGAACGAGGCGAACATCTCCTCGTCATTGACCATCAGCGAGCCCTTGTAGGCCATGAAATGTTTGAACGAGTTGATGCCATGGTTGCGCACCACCGCTTTCATTTCGTCAAACACCTGTTCGCCCCACCAGGTGATCGCCATGTGAAAAGAATAATCGCAATGGGCGCGGCTCGCCTTGTTGTCCCAGCGTTTCAGCGCATCGAGCAGCGACTGGCCGGGTTCCGGCAGGCAGAAGTCCACCACCATGGTCGTGCCGCCGGCAATGGCCGCGCGGGTGCCACTATCGAAATCGTCGGCGGAATAGGTGCCCATGAACGGCATTTCGAGATGCACATGCGGATCGATGCCGCCCGGCATGACGTAACAGCCCGTGGCGTCCAGCACGGTATCGCCGGACAGGTTCGGGCCGATCTCGACGATCTTTCCGCCATCGATCTTCACGTCGGCCTTGTAGGTGAGGTCGGCGGTGGCGATGGTGCCGTTTTTGATGACTTTGGTCATGCATTCTCCTCCCGTATGCGATGATAAGAAACCTCCGGCGGATAGAAACGTGTCGTTTCGCAAGCGGCGGCCAGATCGCCTGCGAGGGCCGCGAGGATGGTATCGAGGACCGCGCGGCGCTCGCCGGTGATTTCATGGTTCCAGAACCGCAGCACGGCGTAACCGTTGGCATTCAGCCATTGGGTTCGGATCCTGTCGGACATGCTGTCCGCGTGGTGAAAACCGTCTATCTCGACAATCAGTCCTCTATCGCGGCAGAGAAAATCAACGATGTATGGACCGAGCGGCACTTGGCGGGCGAACTTGTAGCCATTCAGCAGCCGGTTTCTGAGTTCGCTCCAGAGCCGGTATTCTTCTTCGGTTTCGTTGCGGCGTAGTCGCCGGGCTTGAGACGTCTTTCCGGCGCGGCGTTTGGTGATGTGGTCATCGGGCATGATGCGTACCCCCTCATCCGGCCCTGCGGGCCACCTTCTCCCCGAGGGGGAGAAGATAAGCCGTACCGTCATGGGTTCCAACCGTGCGTTGCTACGGGTGGTGTAGAGGTATGAGGCCGATGAATGCCTCTTCTCCCCAACGGGGAGAAGGTGGCCCGAAGGGCCGGATGAGGGGGATCTTGCTGCAAGGGTAGTGGTCAATGATTTCACGGTGTCCCCCACTGCATCACACCACAATCTCCGCCGTCTCCAGCACCGCATGCAGCAGCACATCACAGCCGGCCGATGCCCAGTCCTTGGAAATCTCCTCGGCCTCGTTATGCGAAAGTCCGCCGACGCAGGGGCAGAAGATCATCGTTGTCGGTGCCACTTTCGAGGCCCAGCAGGCGTCGTGGCCGGCGCCGGAGATGATATCCATGTGGCTGTAGCCCAGCTTTTCCGCCGCATGACGGACGCGCCCGACCAAGGTCGGATCAAAGGTAATCGGATCGAAATGGCCGACCGCCTCCACCGCGCAATCGACGCCGAGGACCGCGCACATGTCGGCGGCTGCCTTTTCCACCCGTGCCCGCATGCGGTCGAGTTTCTCCTGGCTCGGCGTGCGCATGTCGACTGTGAAGACCACCGTGCCGGGCAGCACATTGCGGGAATTGGGCGAAAAGAATGCCTGTCCGACACCGGCGACCGCGCCCGGCTGTTCGGCCATTGCTGCCTCCTGTACCGCTTCGAGGATGCGGCCGAAGGCGAGGCCGGCATTGACGCGGCGGTCCATCGGCGTCGAGCCGGTATGGGCCTCCTTGCCCGTCAGCGTGAATTCCAGCCACCACAGGCCCTGGCAATGGGTGACGACGCCGATCTGCTTTTCTTCCGCTTCGAGGATCGGTCCCTGTTCGATGTGATATTCGAAATAGGCGTGCATCTTTCTGGCGCCGACTTCTTCCTCGCCCAGCCAGCCGATGCGTTTCAGCTCGTCGCCATAGGTCTTTCCGTCGGGATCTTTTCGCGAATAGGCGTAGTCGAGCGAATGCACGCCGGCAAACACGCCCGATGCCAGCATGGCCGGGGCGAAGCGCGCGCCTTCCTCGTTGGCCCAGTTGGTGACGACGATCGGGTGTTTTGTCTTAACGCCGAGATCGTCGATCGAGCGGATCACTTCCAGCCCCGCCAGCACGCCGAGCACGCCGTCATATTTGCCGCCGGTCGGCTGGGTGTCGAGGTGGCTGCCGATATAAACGGGCAGGGCATCCGGGTCGGTGCCGGGGCGGGTCGCAAACATCGTGCCCATCTGGTCGGTGGCAACCGTCATGCCGGCATCCTCGCACCATGCCTTGAACAGGTGGCGGCCTTCGCCATCGGCATCGGTCAGCGTCTGGCGATTGTTGCCGCCGGCAATGCCGGGGCCGATCTTCGCCATCTCCATCAGCATGTCCCACAGGCGGTCGCCATTGACGCGCATGTTCTCGCCGGGTGCTGCCACCATCGTGATCTTCCTCGCCTGTTATCAACCGCCGTTCGGCGGCATTGCGTTTTCCCCGCAGGTCTTTGGCAACCTGTCTTTTGCAGTCGAAACAACATCGGCATTGCGTTTGTTTTTATGGTCGCCGATAATTTGACCGATTGGTAAAACATGGCAATTTTCAAGCTGGCACTCAAGACGGGAATCGTGAAAAATATTCGCTGAAATTGAAGGCAGAATGCCTGAAAATGCGGCGGTTTCGAGCGAGCCAGCGGTCGCTGTGAAAGGGTAGATATGGCCATTCCAAGGGCGGCACAGACACAGCGGCGCACCCGCATTCAGGAGGAAAAACAGGAGCGCATCCTTGAGGCGGCGCTCGACGTGTTTTCTGCGCGCGGTTTTCGCGGCTCGACACTCGATCAGATCGCCGAGGCGGCGGGCATGTCGAAACCCAACCTGCTCTATTATTTCCGCACCAAGGAGGCGATCCACCGGCAGCTGATCGACCGGGTGCTGTTCACATGGCTCGATCCGTTGAAGGCGTTCGATGCCGATGGCAGGCCGGAATCGGAAATCCGTTCCTACATCCGCCGCAAGCTGGAAATGTCACGCGATTTTCCGCGTGAAAGCCGGCTGTTCGCCAACGAGATTCTGCAAGGCGCGCCGCACATCGAGGACGAGTTGAAAGGCCCTTTGAAAGAACTGGTGGATGAGAAGGCTGAGGTGATCCGCGCCTGGGCACGTTCGGGAAAAATCGCCAAATGCGATCCCTACCACCTGATCTTTTCGATCTGGTCGACCACCCAGCATTATGCGGATTTCGACGTGCAGGTGCGGGCCGTGCTCGGCCAGAACCTGTCGGGTGAGGGGCGTTTCGAGGATGCCGCGCGTTTTCTCGAAGAGCTTTTCATGCGCGGGCTGGCAATCCCTAAAACCTGAAAAGCGAAAGGCCCGGAGATCGCTCTCCGGGCCTTCTTTCTCGATGTGCCGATGATGATCAGGCGGCCGAGCGGTAACGATGGCCGGTATGCGAGGCGTGGCCTTCTTCCAGCTTGAAGTTCTGCAGGATGGACTGCAGCTGGCGGCTTTCTTCGGCGAGCGTTTCGCTGGCGGCAGTGGTTTCTTCCACCATCGCAGCGTTCTTCTGGGTCATCTGGTCCATGTGGTTGACCGAGGAGTTGATCTCGGCCAGCGCCATCGACTGTTCCTTGGCGGCGGTGGCGATCGATTCCACATGTTCGTTGACGCGGTTGACGAGGTTTTCGATTTCCAGAAGCGCATCGCCGGTGGAGCGAACGAGGCTGACGCCGCCTTCGACTTCCGAGGCAGAGGCGCTGATCAGCGTCTTGATTTCCTTGGCAGCGTTTGCGGAGCGCTGTGCCAGTTCGCGGACTTCCTGAGCGACGACGGCGAAACCACGACCGGCTTCACCGGCGCGGGCAGCTTCGACGCCGGCGTTGAGCGCGAGCAGGTTGGTCTGGAAGGCGATCTCGTCGATCACGCCGATGATCTGGCTGATCTTGTTGGAGGATTCCTCGATGCGGCCCATGGCGGTGACGGCCGAGCGGACGATGTCGCCGGACTTCGACGCGCTCTGCTTGGTCTGATGCACCATGTCGCGGGCTTCGTTGGAACGGGCCGAGGCGGCGCGCACCGTCGCGGTGATTTCGTCCAGTGCTGCGGCGGTTTCTTCCAGCGAGGCGGCCTGCTGCTCGGTGCGCTTGGAGAGATCGTTGGCAGCCGAGGACAGTTCGGCCGAGTTGTTGTTGATCGTGCCGGCAGCGCCACGCACATTGTGCATGGTGGCGCGCAGCGTCACCATCGTGGCGTTGACGTTGCCCTGCAGTTCGGCGAAGGCGCCCTGGAACTGGCCTTCCATCGTCTGGGTCAGGTCGGCATCGGCGAGCGCTGCGATGACGCGGCGGACTTCGGTGACGGCGCTGTCGACACTGGCCACCAGTTCGTTGACGCTGCCGGCAAAGCGGTTGAGGTCTTCGCTCTGGTAATCCTTGCGGATGCGGGCGGTAAAATCGCCGGCAACGGCGGAAGCGACGACGGTGGCGATGCTGGACTGCAGATCGGAGCTGCGCTCATGCAGCACGGCTTCCTGTGCCTTCAGCTGGTTCATGGCAATCGCGTTGTTGCGGAAGACATCGACCGCGCGGCCCATTTCGCCGATTTCGTCCTTGCGGGCAGCATCGACGGCGCTGCCATCGAGATCACCCTTGGCAAGGCGGCTCATGGCGTCGGTCAGGTCGCGGATCGGGCGGATGATGCCGCGACGGGCAACCAGCGTGCTGATGACGCTGCCGAGAATGATGAAGCCGATTGCAGCCAGTGCCGAGATCAGCATGGCTGTCGACGAAGATTCGACGGCGGATGCACGGGCTTCCGCCAGCGACTTGCCGGAATAGGTGCTGTAAACCTTGACCGTGTCGGTGACGACCTTCTGGCCATCGAGTGCCTTCTTGAGGCCGGCGCCGATGGCTGCCGTATCGGCCGGGTTCTTTTCGGCGATATCGACCATCTTGCGGATCTCGCCGAAATAGCTCTCCATTGCGCCGCGAATAGTCTTCAGCTGATCCTTTTCGGTGGCGTCAGCGGTCGACTCGATCTTGGGCAGGCGGCCGAGCATTTCGGTCGAACGCTTGTCGGTTTCAGCGCGGAAATCCTTGGCCTTTTCCGGCGCAGCGGCCAGCTGGTAGGTCATGCGGCTGATGGCGATGATGTCGACGCGCAGGTCCATCGCTTCGCGGGCCACTTCCTCGCGGGAGCCGACGGAGACCATTGCCTGCTGGAGACCGTAAAGGCCGCTGCCGGCAACGCCGGCGATCACGACCGAGGACAGGCCCATCACAACCGTGACGATGCCGAGTTTCTTTGAAATGGCCATATCTTTGAATGCCATAATGCTACACCCCACCCATAAATCTGCACAACACAACGGCGCGTGGCGCAGCTCTTCTCTGAGGGAGGCGCGACAGCATGCTTGTGCGACAAAATGGCAGGTTGGCACTAATTGCAGGTTAAAATGCAGACTGATAGTTGTTGTGCCAATGAAGTAACGTCCCACCAATATTGTACCGAATAAATGTAAATTATTCGGGCAATTGCTCATTGCAGGTGTGTCTAAAATTCTTTTGAATGCAGATACTTCGTTTTCCGGCATGTGATGCGAAATATCTCGCGCATGCCGCGAAAAATGTTGCGTCGCGGAATATATTGCACTGCACAATAGTCGGCCACTGCGATATGGCCAAATAAATTTTCGCTTTAAATTCGAAAAAGATGATTGCTCGGCCTTTTGTCATGTAGCCGGTCGGCATCATGACGTGTTCCTTGGTGACGGCGACCTTTTCGCCACAGCCTGACCCAAAGTCATGTGCCACGCTTTCGTCGCTGCTTGCTTCTGAAAGACGCCTGTACTAGTTGAGCCTCACTGATTTCTGGAACAAGGGAGCGCCCGATGCAAAACATCTCCGCACGCCCCAATGGGGTTTCGGCTTAACTCGGTCATTGTGCCGATGAATGCCGATTGACCTGCCGCGCCGATTTTTCGGCTCTTCGGCAGACGATCACTCCTATCCAGAGTTTTTCAAAATGGGCACTTCCATCGGGAGCGATAGCTCCCACACGCCGTCGGTGCAGCCGGCGGCCATTCACCGTGTCTTCTCGGACAGGGCCTGGATCGAAGGCGCCGCCCTTCACCAGCTTGACGAGATGGCACGTCTTCCGGGAGCGAGGGAAATCGTGGCATTTCCCGATCTTCATCCCGGCAAATACGGTGCGACCGGTGTCGCGCTGTTGTCTGATCGTCTTCATCCGCTGCTGATCGGCAACGATATCGGCTGCGGCATGTCGCTGTTTGCGCTGGATCTGCCGCTGCGCAAGCTGAAGATCGACAAGGCGACCGCACGTCTGCGTACCTTCGAGGCGCAGGAGCTCAGTGATGTCTCCGCGCGTCTTGAGGAAGCCGGCCTCCCGCCAGAACTTTTCGAGAGTTCGCTCGGCACGATTGGCGGCGGCAACCATTTCTGCGAGTTGCAGGCCATCGACAAGCTGGTGGAGGGCAAGGATCTTGACGATCAGCGTCTTTACATCCTTGTTCATTCCGGCTCTCGCGGTTTTGGTGCGTCGGTCTTTGAAACGATGCTGACCAACCACCCCTCGGTGAAGGATGGCATCGATCCAGCGTCCGAAGCGGGGCAGGCGTGGCTTGCCGCGCATGACCGCTGCGTTGCCTGGGCTTCGCTCAATCGCCAGCTGGTGGCGGAACGGGCCGGTCTCTCCCTTGGGGCCGATGTCGAACGGATCGCAGATATCCCGCACAATCTCGTGCGGGTGTCGGATCGCGGCTTCGTTCACCACAAGGGCGCGGCTGCGGTGAAGCCGGGCGAACTCGCACCGGTTGCCGGCTCTCGCGCCAGCCTCAGCCATATTGTCCGGGCCGTTGAGGGCGTTGCGAATGCTCTCGGTGCTATCTCGCATGGTGCGGGCCGCAAATATGATCGCGCCACCATGCATGGCCGGGTCGGCAAGACGCGTTCGGATCGTGAGCAGCTGTTGCGCAATGCCTGGGGTGGCGTGGCGATCTGCGATGATCGCAATCTCGTCATCGAGGAGGCGGCTGCCGCCTACAAGGATTCGGGCCATGTCGTGGCCGATCTTGTTGCCGCCGGGCTGGTCGAGCCGGTCGCGACCTTGCGTCCGCTCGTCACCTACAAGAAGGCGGTGGACGAAGCCGAGGCCGATCGCCGCGACCGCAAATCCGGGCATCGGGAGATGAGGAGGCAGAAAAATGGCCGGCGTTGATCTTCTCGTCACCTCCGGCGACGGTCCGGTGGAATGCCGGATTGCCGTCACGAAGCTGGTCGATATCCTGCGCGTCGAGGCGGGCAATCGCGGTTGCGGTTTCGAGGTCAGTTTCGGGCCGATGCCGGACAGGCACGGTCCGAAATCGGCGATCGTCAATCTCGACGGCGAGGGTGCCGCAGCTCTCGCAGGCGACTATGCCGGCACGATCAAGTTCATGTTCAAGAGCCCGGTCCGGCCGGGCCACAAGAGGCAGAACTGGTTCGTGGCGGTGCAGCCGGTCGATCTTGCCGCCGAGCAGGTCGACAACTCTCTCGATCCCGCCGACCTTCGGTTCGAGACCTTGCGGGCGGGCGGGCC